>CACLWE010000025.1 GCA_902610585.1 uncultured Pelagibacteraceae bacterium | reverse complement strand
GATGTCAATTGATCAAAATAGAATAAATTTATTCGCAGATGCAACTGATGATCATCAGTGGATACATGTTAATGAAGAAAAAGCCCAAAAAGAACTTCCTACTAAAAGCACAATTGCACATGGTTTCTTAAGCCTTTCTCTATCAGTACCGTTGGCTGGTAAAATCTGGACAGTTACAGGGGCCAAAATGATGATTAATTATGGCTTAAATAAAGTAAATTTAAAAGGACTAGAAACAATTTATAGTTTCAGCAAAAAAAATAAGCAATCACTGCCGCCTGTAGAAAAATGGAACCCTCCATTTTGTGGCGATATTGACATGAAGATTTTACGAAATGGAAAATGGTTTTACATGGGCTCTGAAATAAAAAGACCTGCGATGGTTAAACTTTTCTCAAGCATATTAAGATTAGATGAAGATGCATGCTACTACTTAGTTACACCCGTTGAGAAAGTTAGAATTCAGGTTGAAGATGCACCGTTTGTTGCTGTGTCCCTTAATAAAGTTGAGGTAAGTAGTAAAACTGGTTATCTATTTAAAACAAATCTCAATGAAGAAATTCTTCTCTCTAAAGAGAATCCATTAACAATTAAAATTGGAGAAAATTCAGAACCGTCACCTTATATCCTGATCAGAAAAAATCTCCATGCACTTTTATCTAGATCAGTTTTTTATGAATTAGTGGATCTTGCAGAGGAGAAGATAGTTGATGATAAAAAATGCTTAGTTATAGAAAGTATGGGTGAATGTTTCAACATTCATGAAGTTGAAAAAGAATGATGCCTTTAGATAAATTGAGGGGTTCATTTGATGGTCCAGAGAAGATATCTCATGAGTATTTTGAAATACTTACGAATGATTTTTTAACAAGACATCATCACCCTCTAGCAGAAGCTGAAAAAGATAAAGCTAAACTAAATCCATCAGCCGTACTTGTACCAATATGTTATTCAAATAATGAAGTAAAAATATTATTAACTAAAAGACTGGATAATTTAAAAGATCATGCAGGACAAATTAGTTTTCCTGGAGGTAAAATTGAAAAAAATGATATGTCTCCAATAGAAACTGCTTTACGAGAGGCTAACGAAGAAGTTGGTTTAAGGTCTGATGATGTAAATGTGTTAGGAAATCTTGATGTATATATAACTGGCACAGGATTCAGGATCATGCCAATTGTATCTATAGTATCTGATTACTCCTATTTAAAGGCAAATCAAAATGAAGTGGATGAAATATTTTTTCTCCCCTTAGAATTCTTAATGGACTCAAACAATCATAAGAAAGAAAGTGCCACATATGAGGTAAACAATAAAAAATATGAATATGACTATTACGTTTTACCTTATAAAGATTACAATATCTGGGGAGCAACTGCTGGAATGTTGATTAATCTTTATCAAATTCTAAAATAATATAAATAATCTGTCTTATGAGTAGATTTTCATCAATCCTAGAACAAAACGATGTTGCGCAAGTTTTTGATCTTTTTGAAACCTATCAAAAAAATAGTATTTATGTTGTAGGGGGCTCTATCAGAGACGCACTTTTAAATAGGGAAATCACAGATATTGATTTTGCTACTTCTTTGAAACCAAAGACTATTACCGAAATACTCAATAAAGAAAATATTAAATTTATTGATGTAGGAATAGATCATGGAACGGTTACAGCAATAATTAATGAAAGAAAGTTTGAAATTACAACTTTTAGAAACGATATTTTTACTGATGGAAGACATGCTCAAGTCTCATTCTCAAATAGTTTAGAGGAAGATGCTTTAAGGAGAGATTTTACCATAAATGCAATGTATTTAGATAAGGGTGGAAATTTAATAGACCCTAAAGATGGTAAAACAGATTTAGAAAACAGAGTCGTTCGTTTCATTGGAAATCCAGATGAAAGAATAAAAGAAGATTACCTTAGAATACTAAGGTATTTTCGTTTTTTAGCATTATTTGGCGATATATCTCCTGACGCAGAGGTGATGAAAACAATAAAAGCAAATCTTGATAAGTTATCAGTTGTTTCTAAGGAAAGGCAATGGAATGAACTAAAGTCAATTCTAAGTCTAAATGCTCCAAATCATGCAATATCTGCAATGAGTGAAATAGGTTTGCTTGATGTTTATTTTGATGGCACTAGCATAAATGATGCATTTGTAAATTTAATTGA
>CACLWE010000024.1 GCA_902610585.1 uncultured Pelagibacteraceae bacterium | reverse complement strand
AGGCATTCCGCCCATCATCATATCGTTCATGCCCATCATCATTTCATTCATCATGTTTTCAGGGCCGCCAAAGAAGTCCATTCCCATTTGCATCATAGCTGGGTCGTTCATCATCATATCCATGCCCATGCTCATCGCAGCCATAGGATCGTTCATCATCATCATTGGGTCCATACCCATGTCCATACCAAGTTGCATCATTGGATCTGGTCCCATCATAGGGCCCATTCCAGGCATTCCCATCATAGGGTCCATCATTCCCATCATTGGATCTGGTCCCATCATTCCCATCATTGGATCTGGTCCCATCATAGGTCCCATACCCATCATCATTGGATCTGGTCCCATCATAGGTCCCATCATAGGTCCCATGCCCATATCCATACCAGGAAGCATACCCATATCCATGTCCATCATTCCACCAAAGTCTGCTGGACCCATCATGTCTGCAGTCATCATTGGCCCCATAAACATGTCACCAGCCTGCATTGCATTTTGCATCATTGATTGCATGTCAGCCATTTGTGATTGCATGTTTGACTGCAGCTGCGCAGCCATATCAGCTCCCATCACGTCACCCATGTCAGCCATGAATGCTGCTCCCTGGTTACCCATCATTTGAGTCATACCTGCAGCCATCATTCCTGCCATCTCTGGGTTAGCGGCTGCCATCTGGCCCATAAATTCTCCAGCGAGATCAGCCATTCCACCTTGAGTAGCTAATTGTGCCATTCCACTTGCAATGTTTGCGGCCATTTCTGGATTAGCAGCAACCAAATCTCCAGCGAACTGAGCTGCAGCTCCTGGATCAAACTGAGCCATTCCAGCAGCAACTTGTCCTGCTATCGCAGGGTTCGCATCTGCCATTGAGCCAGCAATTGCGCCTACAGCGTCAGGTGCAAGTTCAGCAACACCTGCGGCAACTAAAGTTGCGGCAGCAGGGTTAGCGGTTGCCATTGCGCCCGCCATATCTCCAGCAAGAGCTGGATCGATTGCAGCAAGGTTACCAGCAATTTCACCCGCAGCAGCAGGGTTTGCTTGTGCCATTCCACCTGCAAAAGCTCCAGCTGCATCAGGATTTGCAGCCGCAACATCTTGCATAATTCCAACAGCAGCATCTCCATCAGGAACAGCTGCTAAAACTCCACCTGCAACAGCTCCTGCCGCAGCAGGGTTTGCAGTCATCGCTGCATCAATTACTCCAGCAGCAACATCAGGGTTATCAGCAACCATTGCACCGACAACGCCTCCTGCAGTGGCGGGCGCCATCTCAGCAACACCCCCAGCAATATCGTTTACTAAATTTGGATCTGCTCCAACCATTTCCATTGCTACACCCGCAGCAACTTGAGGGTTACCAGCGGCAGCTCCTCCTGCAATATCGCCTGCCATATCAGGATTTGCTTCCATCATGCCAACAGCGATTTCACCTGCTTGTTGCGGAGCTCCTGCGGCCATACCACCGGCAATTTCACCTACAAAATTTTCAGCCATATCAGGATTAGCCATAGCAGCATCCATCATAATACCTGCCATGTCACCTGCAATATCAGGGTCACCAACTGCCATTCCTTGAGCAATTGCTCCAACAGCATTTCCAGCAAAATTATCTACGAGAGCATCAAGCTGATCTGGGCTTAAATCTGGATTTGCAGTCGCGGCATTTTCAGCGAACTCTGTTGCAAATTCAGGTGCCATTGCAACTTCCATCATTGCTCCTGCAACATCACCTGCGACTTCAGGAGCTGCATTCGCCATACCCGCAGCAGCCGCAGAGGCAGCAGCAGGATTAGCTTCCATCATCGCACCAGCAGCTTCAGCAGCAAGAGCTGGATCCGCTTCAGCTATTGCGCCAGCTACAGCACCGGCAGCACCAGGAACATTTTCTGCAACAGTAGCAGCCATATCAGCGGCACCATCTGGATTTGCTTCAACCATCGCACCGGCTACATCACCGGCAGCACCAGGAGCCATTTGTGCAACACCTCCTGCAATATCTCCCATTAATTCTGGATTGGCATTAACCATATCTGTTGCAACTTGAGCGGCAATATCAGCATCACCTCTTGCAACTCCACCAGCAATTGCACCAGCTGCATCAGGAGCAGCTTCCATCATTGCGGTTGCAGCGTCAGCTGCTAATTCAGGAGCAGCGTCTGCTAAACTTTGTGCTGCTAAACCTGCAGCATCTGGATTTGCAGCAACCATTGCGCTTGCAGCATCTGCAGCAATTTCTGGAGCAGCTTCTGCCATTGCTCCCATTGCAGCTCCTGCAGCAATTGGATTCGCCTCAGCCATTGCAGCGGCCATATTTGTTGCAGCTTCAGGGTTTGCTTCAACCATAGCGCCAGCAACATCTCCAGCAGCACTTGGTGCAAACTCAGCAACACCTCCTGCAATATCAGCAGCAGCTTCCGGATTAGCAGCAGCCATAGCCGTTGCTATATCAGCAGCTTGTCCTGGATCTCCCGC
>CACLWE010000023.1 GCA_902610585.1 uncultured Pelagibacteraceae bacterium | reverse complement strand
GAGGATATGGATTGACATTTGGTCAATTAGAAAGAAAGGCAGTATCAATGGCCCTAGTCGATAGGGCATTAAGGTGGAAAGAAATTGGTGAAGAGTTTGTCGGAGCTCCTGCTCAGGATGAAGAGTTTGTATTGTCACATTGTGATAATATACAGGCAACTGGGTTTTTGGAACATTTAAAGTTACCCCATTATGTTGATTTTCAATCAGAGCTGGAATTGGTTAGAAGAATTCGTAAAGAGTATGAGAAAAACAAATAACGTAATTAAGATTAAGGATTTCAAAGTAGACAAAGGTCTACCTTTTGATCAAGAATATAATTTTGCGTATTTAGATGAGAATACAAAAAAAATGATAAGACGTGCAATAATAAAAGCTTTATGTATTCCAGGTTATCAGGTTCCTTTTGCCTCTAGAGAAATGCCTATGCCATATGGATGGGGAACAGGTGGAGTCCAAGTTACTGCGAGCTGCTTAACAAAAAGAGACACTTTAAAAATAATAGATCAGGGAGCTGACGATACTACCAACGCTGTATCAATAAGAAATTTTTTCAAAAAAACTTCAAATATTAAAACTACTGAAATTACTGAAAAAGCAACACTGATACAAACTAGACATAGAATTCCTGAAACACCATTAAAAAAGAAACAAATATTTGTTTATCAGGTACCCATCCCTGAACCCTTGGCCTTTCTAGAACCTAAAGTATCTGAAACAATAAAAATGCACTCTCTTTCCGAATATGGCGCAATGCACGTAAAGCTCTATGAAGATATATCAAAAAATGGGCATATAGAAACCGCTTACGCTTATCCAGTAAAAACTAATGATCGTTATATAATGGATCCATCCCCAATACCAAAATTTGATAATCCTAAAATGAATAACTCACCAGCGATACAGCTATTTGGTGCTGGAAGAGAACAAAGAATTTATGCTATTCCACCATATACAAAAGTTAAAAGTCTCGATTTTGAAGACTACCCATTTGACCCATTTAAAGCTGAACACGCGTGTGATATTTGTGGATCAAAGAATACATATTTAGATGAGATTATTGTTGATGATGCGGGAAATAAATCTTTTATTTGCTCAGATACAGATTTTTGTAATAAAAGAAAAAATAAATGATAATCCCTCTTTTAAAAGTTACAAATTTAAGCAAATCTTATGATAATATTGTTGGATGTAAAAATATTTCAATGTCACTATATCCAGGTGAAGTATTGGGCATTGTCGGTGAGTCTGGTTCCGGTAAAACAACCTTAATTAACTGCTTATCCGGCAATCTTGAGCCTGATAGAGGAAAAATAATTTTCAATATTAACAACAAAGAAACCGACTTTTTAAATATATCAGAGTCAGAGAAAAGAAAATTTATTAGAACAGATTTAGCTTTTGTTCATCAAAACCCACGTGACGGATTAAGATTAAATGTATCAGCAGGTGGTAATATAGGCGAAAAATTAATGTCTGTTGGCTATAGACATTATGGAAATATAAGAAGCTTAGCAACAAAATGGGTGAATAAAGTTGAAATAGACAAAAGTAGAATTGATGATCTACCCATTACTTTCTCAGGTGGAATGCTTCAAAGACTTCAAATAGCAAAAAATCTAATAACAAGCCCAAATGTTATTTTTATGGATGAACCAACTGGTGGGCTAGATGTTTCAGTTCAAGCTCGTGTTCTTGATTTGATAAGATCACTTGTTAATGAGTTGAACCTTACAGTAATTATTGTATCACATGATTTAGCCGTTATCAGATTACTTGCAGATAAAATGATTGTCATGAAAAACGGTACTGTAATCGAGTCTGGATTAAGCGATCAGGTACTTGAAGATCCTCAGCAAGAATATACACAGCTATTAGTAAGTTCGGTGTTACAAGTTTAATATGATTGAGGTAAAAAAAGTTAATAAATCGTTTACTTTATTTAACCAAAATAACGCGAAGATAACAGTTTTTAAAAATTTAAATTTTGAGGTTAATCCAGGTGAAATTGTAGCCCTTAAAGGACCATCAGGCATAGGTAAATCAAGTATTTTAAAGATGATTTATGGAAGTTATATAATTGATAAGGGTGCTATAATTATAAATAATAAAAATATTGCCACTCTATCGGCTCAGGAAATACTTAAACTTAGAAAAACTTCAATTGGGTATGTGAGCCAATTTTTAAAAGTGATACCCCGTATTTCTGCTTTAGATGTAATAATGGAACCATTATTAAATTCAGGTGATAATAAAAATAATGCTTATAAAAAATCGATAAAACTTTTAAAGGACTTAAATATTGAGAAGAATTTGTGGCACTTATCTCCGCTAACTTTTTCTGGGGGCGAGCAACAGAGAATTAATATCGCACGAGGTTTTATAAAAGACCTTCCTTACTTGTTACTCGATGAGCCAACTGCAAGTCTTGACAGTAGAAATCGTGATATAATTATCAATTTAATTAAAGCGAAATCTAATAGAGGCGTATCAATTATTGGAATCTTTCATGACGAATATTCTCGAAAAAAGTTGAATGTAAGAGAAATTGATCTAAACATTGAAACAAAGCATTAAAAGAAACGGCAAGGCTTTTATCGTCTTAGGTCCATCAGGATCTGGTAAAAATACCCTTATAAATGGAGCCTGTAAAAATATCGATAATCTAAAGGCGATCAAAAG
>CACLWE010000022.1 GCA_902610585.1 uncultured Pelagibacteraceae bacterium | reverse complement strand
TTCACAATAGCTATCACCTAACAATCCATTTTTAAATAAAGCGAAACTCTCGTAAACAGCTCTGTTTCCAGGAACGCCGTCACAATAGCCGTTTCCAATTGCAAAACGACCAGAAGAAACCACGCCGCCTACAGAATTGTTGATATCAGGGACTTTGACCATTCCAAGCTCTGCAAATAGAAAAGCGCTGTCAGCACCTAGAGTTTTTGTGAATGGGTGACTTGCTGAAAAAGATTGTGTGGCATTTAAATCCAATGTCCACACATCATGTTCCTTATGTCCCGCACACTCATTGTATCCTGTTACAGTTGAAGCTTTACCAGATGATGAGATGTCACAATCCGCCATACCTGACCACTTAACATTTGGTGCATCTGCATAACGAGTATTGAAACCAGCTCCATTCACAGTTAAAGCTTGAATAGTAGAATTCGCAGCTAATCCAGCAAGCACTGTAAATGTTTGAACCGCAGTTCCACCAGTACTATCTAGTATGTTTGATATCTGATCCCCAGCTGCAATTTGCAGAGGAAAACTTGGTCGGAAAGCAATTTCACCTGCTACCGCAATACCACCTTCAAGTACAGTAGAAGCACTTGCTCCCATTACTTGAATATCTTCAGGATAATAAGCCTGATAAAGAGTTGAGTCACCTGGTTGTAGTGCAACCATTGCATTCATCGCAGCAGATCCCATTGCTGTATCTTGTCCAGCAACTTGGTAAAGCGCGAAAGCTTTTCCTTGGTCTGATTGTCCATTAGTATCAAGTAAACCAATATATGCGTCTTTTTGCGCCCTAGTTGTGGCACCGACTGTCGCATTTACAACCTGATATGAAACTGCCTCAGCGCCATATTTAAAGTTATCGTTAATCTGAACTGAAGCGGCAGCTAAAGCAGTATTACTAATGCTAGCAGATCTTAAAGTGCCCGGATCATTCATTATTGCAAGCATGTCTACAGCATTAAAGCCTCTGACAGGAAGCATCTGTATGTAAGGCGCATTTGAATGATAGTTACTAAAATAGATACCATAATCAATGCCCTGTCCAATGTCAGCATAGCCTGTAAAGTTCACACCAAATTGACCACTGTCTTTTGCCTTCTTAGTTGGAGCTTGTCTGATATGAATAGTAGCACGCCTTGTGCTTGCAGTTGCTCTGTTTGCACCAGCAATTGTGAAGCCATTGATAATGTCATCATCTGTTAAACCCATTGCGGCCCCTGAGTTATTATCAAGGACGCTACCGGCTGCATCAGAGAATGCAGCATCCAATGCCTGATCCTCAGCTCCAGCTGCTACGGCATCAATAGTAGCACCGATGTTAGAGGCGCCAATCATTTCAGCGCCTATACCAGAAAACCAATATGCAAGTTGCGTGTCTGTATCAGAGTCATCCATTGTTAAAGGTGTACGTGCCGTACCATCAACTTGTCTAGTACAAGAGAAGTTTGCTAAATATGTAGCTATATTTCCACCTGCACCAACGTGCGCTGCGTATCTTGCAGAAGTTGGACCGAAACCTTGTGCATCTTCTAAGTCACAACCTGTTGCATCGCCCTGATAGAAGTTGTAATAAGCTTGACCATACATATCATTATAATTTGAACCGCCAGCTACTCTTTCTCTATATGAAGGAGTACGAAGTAATCCTGGGTTACCAGTTCCGAGGACGTCACTGCTCCAGAATGTTCCTGAAGGATCTAATTCAATTTCACGTTGTTTAAATTGATAGTAAGCATTTAATGTAGGTCCGCTATCTCCACTAATAGAAAAACCTACCATCTCTTGAGGAATAAGAGCGTCTTTAATATTAGAACCCGGTGCTCTTAAAATTGATAAATCAATTGGGTTCACAACATTAACACCAATTGGGAGTAATCCTGTAACACCAAGACTCTCAACATACTTACCAATAGTGTAATCAATAAAGACATCACCTTGCTGAGCACTTGATGTAATGTATGCATTATTTAAAACAAAAGCACTTTCGAGTTCGTCTTCAGCATCCGCACTGAAAGTAGTTAAAAAGGGTTTGTTAAAATCTAAAATAGGGTTGTACGTCATTATACCACTGAGATTAAGACCTAAGCCTGCAGAGTTTGATACATCTAAAGTAGTAGACAGAGATTGAGTTGCGTCAATTATATCTCCACCTTTCCAGTTTGCATTTCCATTATCAGCGTTTGCACCTGGGATTGACTGAGGGGTACTTGCATTTCCAAAGGTGTCAGTATAAGAAACGGAACAACCTCCATTACCCAAGGCTGCATCGGTTCCAGTAGCATCAAATGCACTTGCTGCCATTACTCTACCTGACAAATATTTACAATTAGGATCGTTAGCTCTCATTGAGAAACCAGAAGTAACAGTATTAGTAAATGATCCAGTGAAATCTCCAAAAGAAACTGTTTCAGAATATGATGGTTGTATCAATGCAAATGAACTTGCAAACATTATTACCAAAGCGCCAAGCGGCTTTGTTAGATTCTTAAATTTAAACATATCTATGTATCCCCTATTTAATGTTTAATAATACGTATATTAAATCTACTCGATAATCTCGCAGATCGGGACATTTTCTATTGTTAATTGTATTAAGTCAATAGCAAAAAATGAGGCTTAACCCATTCAAATTATGTCATTATTTCTGATTATGAAGTGTCTCAATAAGTGAAATAATGGCTAAATTATTTGGTTTTTTTGAAATATACACCTTGTTTCTCTTAATAGTTGGCAAAACCTGAAAAACAAAATTGGCTACATTTTGACTTATACATATATAACAACATTCAAGCGCATGTTTCTTTTCTAATTTACTGATAGTCATAAGATTAAAGAAATTAACAGCAGCTTGCTCAGAGTAAAATGCAATCATCTTAATTCTTTTATTTTTAAATTTTG
>CACLWE010000021.1 GCA_902610585.1 uncultured Pelagibacteraceae bacterium | reverse complement strand
CAGCAAGTGAGCCGGCAACATCCGCAGCAGCTTCAGGTGCAGCCTCTGCAACACCTGCAGCAATCATCCCAGCAGCTTGAGGTACAGCTTCTGCTAGCGCAGCGGCGGTATCTGCAGCAGCGCCAGGATCAACCTCTATTATTGCGGCAGTAATATCTTGAGCGGCTGCAGGGTTAGCGGCAGCCATTGCAGTTGCAGCAGCAACTGCAGCTTCAGGGTTAGCATCAACAACAGCAGCCATTGCATCACCAGCGGCAGCTGGGGCAATTTGTGCAACTCCTGTTGCAATATCATTTAAAGCTTCTGGATTGGCATCGGCCATTGCTCCGATAACATCACCAACAGCATCAGGTGCGCTTCTTGCCATTCCACCTGCGATTGCGGAAACAGCATCAGGTGCAGCTTCTGCCATTGCAACAGCAACATCAGCGGCCATTTCAGGATTTCCACTTGCAATACCTGCAGCAACTGAAGCAGCAACTTCTGGTGCGGCTTCTGCCATTGCAGCAGCGGCTTGAGTTGCTATGTCAGCGTTTCCACCATCAAAGAAACCTGCATCGGCCACGACAGCAGCCATGCCTTGTGCTGCAGATGCAGCGGCTGCAGGACTAGCCTCGGCCATTGCTGCAGCAGCAGCTACAGCTTGTTCGGGTGCTGACTCCATTAATGCACCAGCAATATCTCCAGCGGCAGCTGGATTTGCTTCGGCCATTGCAGCTGCAAGTTCACCCGCAGCTTCAGGGTCATTAGAAATAAGTTCAGATGCAACAGATGCAGCAGCATCAGGTGCAAATTGGGCTACAGCGGCAGCCATGTCAGCTGCAGCGTCAGGGTTGGCATCAGCCATTGCAGCTGTTACTTCAGCAGCAAATTCTGGATTTGCAGCAGCAGTGCTTGCAGCAATTTGTGCCGCAGCGTCTGGGTTTGCCTCTGCTAATGCAAGAGCGGCTTCAGCGGCAACCTCTGGGTTACCCGATGCAACTCCAGCAGCCAGTGCTCCTGATAATTCTGGTACAGCTTCGGCAACAGCTCCGGCAACATCTGCAATAAGTTCAGGCGCAGCTTCTGCAAGTCCCGCCATTGCTTCACCAGCTGCAGCAGGGTTTGCTTCTGCCATTGCAGTTGCTAGTTCAGCGGCAGCGCCTGGATCAGCGGCAGCCATTGCTCCCAACACCTCTCCTGCTGTTTCAGGTGCAACCTGCGCAACTTGTGCTGCCATGTCTGCATTAAAGTCTGCCATATCTTCCGGTGATACACCTGGTATGTCAGCCATTTGTTCCATCATCTGGCCTGCAATTTCACCTGCGGCTTCAGGATCAGCGGCTGCAACAGCTGTTGCAATGTTTGCTGTCATTTCAGCCATTTGTTCTGCAGGATCAAAATCTGCAGGAGCGCCAGGTATCTCAGCCATTTGCTCCATCATCGCTCCAGCTAGTTCCGCTGCCTGCTCTGGTGCAGCAGCTGTAGCTTGGGTAGCGATTGCAGTTGTCATGTCAGCCATTTGTGCGGCCATATCAAATTCTTCTGGTACATTAGGAATGTCGGCCATAACTTCCATCATGGCTCCAGCTAAATCAGCAGCTCCTTCTGGATCTGCCTGAACAGCAGCTGATGCCATGTTAGCTGTCATTCCAGCACCAGTTTCAGCAAGTGCTTCAGGTTCAATTCCAGGAATCTCGGCCATTTGTTCCATCATAGTTCCAGCCAATTCAGCTGCACCTTCTGGATCAGCAATAGTTGCTGCGGATGCAACGTTTGCTGTCATTGCGGCAGCTGCTTCTGCAAGAGCGCCTTCACTTGCATTACCGTCAACGCCCGTCATAGCTTCTACCATTGCTCCTGCAACTTCTGCTGCAGCTTCAGGTGCTGCACTTGCAACTTGAGTTGCAATTGCTGTTTGCATAGCTAATGCTTCATCTTGAGAAAAGTTTTCATTTCCAGCAGCGACTGCTGCCATTTCACTTGCAATTTCTGTAGCGGCTTCTGGATTGGCTTGAGCGACAGTTGCAGCAATATTTGCAGCAGCACTTGGTGCAGCTTCAGCCATAGCAACAGCAGCTTCTGTGGCCAGTTCAGGTAAAGCCTCACTAACTGCTCCAACTGCAGCGCCTGCAGTTGCAGGATTGGCATCAGCCATTGTTGCAGCTGCTTCAACAGCTTGTTCAGGTGCAACTTCTGCAATTGCTCCCATAACTCCCTCAGCAGCACCAGGTGCTGACTCGGCGATTTGTTCAGCAATATCTCCAATTGCTTCAGGATTGGCTTCCATCATTGCGCCAGCAATATCGCCAGCTAATTCTTGTGCAACTTCTGCCGCAGCGCCTTGCGCATCAGCGATTGCTTCTTGGGCAGTAGCTTGTACTTCAGCTATTGCAGCTTGAGCTTGAGCTACTACGTTTGGATCGTCAGATGTTAAATCTGCCTGCAAGTCTGCCGTTGCCTCAGCAACTTGTGCTTGTGCTTCAGCCTGAGCTGCAGCAACTTCTTGAGCAGCACTTGCTTGAGCAGCAACAGCAACACCTGTTGCAATATCAGCGGCAGCTTCTGGATCAGCAGCGGCCATTTCTGTTGCTACTTCTGCAGCAACCTCAGGATTACCTTGTGCAACGCCTCCGGCAATTGCAGCGGCAGCTTCTGGAGCAGCTTCTTGCATTGCCATAGCAGCATCACCCGCTTGGTCAGGCGCAAGTTCAGCCATCACTTCAGCAGCGGCTCCCGCAGCAGCAGGTGCAACTTCAGCCATCGCGGCAGTTGCTTCAATTGCTTGTTCTGGAGCGGCTTCGATAATTGCTTCTGTAGCTAGTGCAGCAGCGGCTGGATTTGCCTCTGCCATGCTTGCAGCAAATTCTGCGGCACCACTTGGATCGGATGCCATAATATCTTGTACAAATTCCATTGCAGCATCTGGATTTGACGCCGCAGTACCAGCAATAATTTCAGCAGCAGCGTCTGGATTCATTTCAATCA
>CACLWE010000020.1 GCA_902610585.1 uncultured Pelagibacteraceae bacterium | reverse complement strand
TTTTCTATAGATAATTTCTTGAGTGCTCTAACAGTAAATACCCCTTCAGCAACTGAAAACTTTTTTTCTATAATTTGATTAAGTGTCTTACCTTTTGCCAGATCAATCCCTAAAGAAAAATTTCTAGATTCTTTAGATGAACATGTAAGAAACAAATCGCCCATACCCGACAATCCAGCAAGTGTACTTTTTTTTGCATTCATGGATTGGGCTACAATTTTTATTTCGGCAAAACTTCTTGATATAATTGAAGCAACAGCGTTTTCGCCATATTTTTTTCCATATACAATCCCACTTGCTATTGCATAAATGTTTTTTAAAGCTCCTGCTATTTGTGAACCAATAATGTCATCAGATAAATAGGGTCTTAATGTTGGAGACTTAATCAATTGAGCAATTTTATTTGCAGCACTCTCACTTTTTGAGGCAACGACTGTAGCAGCTGGTAAGCCTTTTGCAATCTCTGCCGCAAAATTTGGTCCTGAGATTATTGCAATCTTATTTTTAGGAAATATTGAATTTACAATTTCACTTGGTAATTTCAAACTATTCATTTCTAATCCTTTAGAGCAACAAACGAATAACGCCTTTGGTTCTATATTGTTTTTAAGTTTTAACAAATTAGTAGATAAATATTGAACAGGTGAAACTAAAAATAGAATTTCACAATTCGAAACATCAAGAATTGATGTCGTACATTTTATTTTTTTACTTAATTTGATCTTTGGCAAATACCTCTTATTCTCAGATAATTTATTAATATTATTGCAAACACTTTTTTCCTTCGCCCATAAAATAACCTTATTTTTTTTTGAAATAATATTTGCAAGTGCAGTGCCCCACGCACCAGCCCCGATTATGCCTACTTTAAATTTATCTTTATCCTTCAACAGCTCTCTTACCCTTCATGAAAAAAGCATTTTTATCGAGAGGCCATCTTGGCCGCGGTTTAAAATCTAATTTATTAAATTTTCTTCTTTCAAATCTTTCAATTCCAGCTAGTGCAATCATGGCGCCGTTATCAGTACAATACTTAATTGAGGGAAATAAAAATTTACAATCTTCGATAGATTCAAGTGCTTTTAAAGATTTGCGAATACTCTTATTAGCTGCGACTCCCCCAGCTACAACAATCTTTAAATCATTTTCAGATTTGACTAATTGTTTATACTTTCGAACTGCATTTTGAGTTTTAGTAAAAATTATCTTATTTATTGTTGATTGAAATGATGCGGCCATATCTTTTTTAAATTTTTCTGTACACCGATTTTTTGAGACAATATTTGCAACTGCAGACTTTAAACCTGCAAAGGAAAAATGAGCATTTTTTTCATAAATGAGCGGCATTGGAAGCCGAAACTTGTTTTCGTCACCCAGTGCAGCATATTTCTCAATTTCTGGTCCACCCGGATAACCCATTTTTAGAAGCCTAGCTGTTTTGTCAAATGCTTCTCCTAAAGCGTCATCAATTGTAGTTCCAATTCGTTTGTAGGAATTAAAGTTTTTAATAATTGTGAACTCAGTATGCCCACCCGAAACCAGCAAAAGCAAATAAGGATAATTAATATCTTGCTCAAGTTTTATAGAAAGAGCATGACCTTCAAGATGATTAACAGCAATAAACGGTTTTTTCAAGTAATGAGCAAGCGTTTTACCTGCTACTACACCAACAAGTAGTCCGCCAAGCAATCCTGGACCTGCTGTAGCAGCTATAGCATCGATTTGTTTGAATGTTGTTTTTGCTTCATCAAGAGCTTTACTCACTAACTTGTCAATCACATCAGAGTGTGCACGAGCGGCCAACTCCGGAACTACTCCTCCGTAATACTTATGAATATCAATCTGAGATTTTACGATATTTGACAACACATCAATTTTATTGTCAGATTTTTGAACTATTGAAACCGATGTTTCATCACAACTTGATTCAATTCCAATTATCCTTATACGATTTTTCACACTAGCAATAATTAATTAATATTAAGTTCGATAGAAACTCTATTATATTATACTGTTAAAATATTCAAAGCCTTATGAAATTATGATCAACGTAAAAAAATGTATAGTTGGTATCAGAGAAAGTAAGTTATCAAGAGCTCAAACCAACTTACTCATCGAAGAGGTTGAAAAATCTGATTCACATAAAAAAAATGTAGTATTTGAAATTCAAACAATTAAAACTTCCGGCGATATACATAGCAATGAACGCCTTGATAATCTTGGAGGTAAAGGACTTTTCACAAAAGAAATAGAGAGAAAAATACTAAATAAAGTAATCGATTTGGGCATTCATTCAATGAAAGACGTACCTGCAAGTGACGAAAATTTGGAATTAAAAATCATCTGTTGGATGAAACGTTACGATCCATCAGATGCTTTTATTTCAAACACAGGAAAAAAACTTGAGTTCTTGCCCGCAGGATCAATTATTGGAACAAGTTCAGTACGCCGAAGAGCGCAAATATTGAGTTTAAGAAAAGATTTAAAAATTAAATTACTAAGAGGAAATGTTGATACCCGTTTGAAAAAATTAATCAATAGGCAATACGATGGAATAATTTTGAGCACTGCTGGTTTAAAACGATTAGGTCAGGATCACTTGATCACAGAAGTTATGGATCATAAAAAATTCTTGCCAGCAGCTTGTCAAGGTGCGGTTGGAGTACAAGCAAGAATAAAAAATGATTGGGCAGAATTTTTCAAACCGATTAACGATATTACAACACAAACTGAATGTGTTTCTGAACGTAATGTATTGAAAATAATTAAAGCAAATTGTAATAGTCCTGTCTCTGTTTATGCAAAAATTACAGACAATAAAATAGAAATTAAATGCGACTTATTTAATCATGAAGGCAAGTGTTTATTCAGAGAAGCTTTAACTGGCCATGCTGAACAGCATCATGATCTGAGTATCGAACTTGGTAACAAAATAATTAAAGAAGTCGGACAGCTGAAAATAAATCAATTAAATACACTTAAAGATGATTTTGATTACACGCCCTAAAAAAGAGGCTATAGAACTGAAAAGAAAACTTTCGTTACGTGGTATATCAAGCCATATAGATTCTATGCAATCTTTTAAAAATAAAAAAAAACTAATAATCCCAAACAAAGATACGTATTTTCTTCTAGCAAGTATCCAGGCAGCAAAATCACTTTTACT
>CACLWE010000019.1 GCA_902610585.1 uncultured Pelagibacteraceae bacterium | reverse complement strand
TTTCCATAATTAATATATAACAAACTCCTCCTCTGCCTCGTTGACTACTTCTATAATTTGAAAACCTTCAGCGCCTACCAACGTTTTATCACCAACTGCAAGGTTATCACTTTTACTAAATGCTTCATATACGTTTTCATTATTATTTAATTTATTTGTTACTTTGCCTGTTTCATAATCAACCCTAATTAACTCAATACCACTCGGAATGGTAAAGGGCAAGATAGACTTGTCATGGTAATATTTAGATATAAAATCTCTAAAAATAGGAACCGCAACAGATGAACCTGTCTCTCTTTTTCCGAGCGATTCTGGTTTATCAAATCCAGCGTAAACACCTATGATCAAATCTGAAGTAAACCCAATGAACCATGCATCTGTATTGTTATTTGTAGTTCCAGTTTTACCCGCTATTTCAATACCATTAATTTTTGTTTTTCGACCAGTACCCCTATCAACTGCTCCTTTTAATATAGATACCATTTGATAAGATTTAGCCTCATCATATATTTTCTCATTAATATTGAGTAAATTTGGCATTGGGTTTTCTTCAATGTAAGGTTCATTACAATTATCGCATTGTGAAAAATTAGCCAAATATATATTTTTGCCTCTCCTATCTTGAATTCTATCAATTAAACTCGGTTTAATTTTGTTGCCACCATTAATAAAAGATGCATAAGCTGTTGTTAAATCAATTAAAGATGTTTCTCCAGCCCCAAGAGCCATTGAGAGAACATTTGGCATGTCGCTCATTACACCTGACCTGTCGGCAATTTCTGAAATTTTATCCATTCCTAAATATTGAGCAATTCTAATTGTCATTAGGTTTCTTGAATTTTCAATACCCTTTCTAAGAGTTGAAGGACCATAGAATTTTTTCCCATAGTTCTCAGGTTTCCATTTACCTAGACCTGAACCTTGATCCACAACAAAAGGGGCGTCTAAAATTAAACTGTTTGGCTGAAGACCGTTTTCTAAAGCAGACATATATACAAATGGCTTAAATGAAGAGCCTGGCTGTCTTTTTGCTTGTATAGCTCGATTAAAATTACTTAAATTGAAATCAAAACCACCTGACAAAGCAAAAACTCTACCGGTATAAGGGTCCATTACAATTATGCCGCCATTGATTTTTGGAACTTGTTCTAATTTAAAGACATTATCTTTTTCATATGATACGAGAATCACATCATTTATGTTTAGAACTTCGCTGATTTTATTTATTTCAGGGCCAACATAGCCATTAGATAAACTTTTTCTTGCCCATTTAAAAACCCCAAGTGTTCCGATAACTTTTTCTTTATTTAATAAAACCTCGATTAATGCTTCATTATTTTTCTGATCCAAATTTATAATTTTTGCTAAAAGAAAATCGTGAGGAATTTTTTCATTTTCGTATTCAAGATGCCAGTTTTTACTAATATCATTAGCTATCGGACCACGATATCCATGCCTTTTATCGTACTCAAGCAATCCTTTTTTTAATGCATTATCTGCAATTATTTGTATCTCGGTATTTAAAGAAGACCTTACAGATAAACCTCCGTTATATAAGTAATCATCTCCAAAAAGTGATATGATTTTTTTTCTAATTTCTTCGAGGTAATAGTCATTTGCAAATACTCTGTTACTTTTTTTCAAATTCGTATTTATAGGAGTTTTTTTATAAGATCTTAACTCATATTTATCTATGAATGCGTTAGCATACATTCGATCTAGTACCCAATTTCTTCTATCAAATGCTAAATCATAATTTTTATCTGGATTATAACGACTTGGGGCTTTTGGTAAGGCTGCTAGGAAAGCCATTTCAGGAATGGTTAATTCACTTAAAGATTTTTTAAAGTATCTGTTAGATGCCGCTGCAATGCCATAAGTGCCTGAGCCTAGATAGATTTGATTCAGATAAAGTTCGATAATACGATCTTTTGATAGAGTTTGTTCAATCTTTAATGCAAGTAATCCTTCTTTTATTTTTCGATTGATACTTAATTCATCTGAAAGAAGAAAATTTTTTGCTACTTGTTGAGTAATTGTGGAAGCGCCTTCAGGTCTTTTATCTGAAAAAATATTGATACTATTTTTAATAAAGGCTCTGAAAATACCTAGAGGATCAACACCAAAATGAGTATAAAAATTTTTATCTTCAGCTGAAATAAAGGCATTAATAAGATTAGATGGAATATCTTTTACAGGGATAAATATACGATATTCTCGCGAAAACTCTTTTACTAGATTTCCGTTAGACGCATGAATTCTAGTCATTACATTAGGTTTATAATTCTGCAAACTTGAGTCGTCTGGTAATTGAAGAAAAAAGAAAGTAATTGTACTTGCTGTAATTACAATAAGAAATAATCCAACGAAAATGATATATTTGATAATTTGAGTCATTATGCCATTGAGAATATTAAACTAAATTATGTCATTGGTTTGACTTAAAAAGCTAAAAAATTGCCCTATCATAGAATATAATAAAACATTGATTTTTGTAGTTTCTAAATATATCAATACAATCATATAGTTAAGGTATTAGATATGAATCATAAATACAAATACATACAAACATATTCTTCACCACACAATGTGGTTTTTAAATTGAAAGGTTTTTCTCAATGTCACAAAAAATACTCATCGACGGCTCGAATGAGACGCAAACACAATTTGCCCTACTATCAGATAACGGTTTAGAAGATTTTGAATTTGAATCAATTTCAAAAAAATACCTAAAAGGAAACATATATTTAGGAAAAGTATCAAGAATTGAAGCTTCATTGCAGGCGGCTTTCGTTGAAATTGGATCAGAAAAGAATGGTTTTTTGGCATTTGGTGAAATACATCCTAATTATTTTCAAATACCTGTTGCTGATAGAGAGGCTTTGATCAATGCTGAAGCTAAAATTGAAGAAGATCACAGCCTCGAAAAGCATAACGAGCAGACGGAAAGTTCTGATAATTTAGAAATACCAGTAAGAAACAGCTCTGAAACCCAGTTTGATGAAGAAGTAGGAAACGTTAAAGATGATTCATCTTCTAATTATGACACTGAAAATACTGAAGAAGTAAACAAACGCTACAGTAGAAAAAATACCTCAAGCCTCAGAAGAAAACTTTATAGATCTTATAAAATTCAAGAAGTTATAAAAACTGGTCAACTTATACTTGTACAAGTAGTGAAAGAAGAAAGGGGTAATAAGGGTGCGGCTTTAACTTCTTATATTTCTTTGGCAGGTAAATACTCTGTGCTTATGCCTAATTCTACTAAAACAAAAGGTATATCCAGAAAGATTTC
>CACLWE010000018.1 GCA_902610585.1 uncultured Pelagibacteraceae bacterium | reverse complement strand
TTCGCCATTTGATTCTAATTCAAGAAGACATACGAGTTTCTCATCAGTTTGGATTTCCCCATATATAGACGAAACTGTTGAAATTAATTTGCAAGATAAAGATATGAGAGTTGATACTTTCAGAGCATCAGGAGCTGGTGGTCAGCATGTTAATACCACTGATAGTGCAATTAGAATTACTCACGAACCAACGGGTATCGTAGTTCAGTGTCAAAATGAGAGGTCACAACATAAAAATAAAGCAACAGCAATAAACTTGTTAAAATCAAAAACTGCAATTAATAATAAAACTCAAAAGTCTAACATAAAAGAAATCAAAAATAAGAAAACTGGATGGTGGCAAAAAAATGAGATGTCGCCTGATTGTCATCAAATTTTTTCTTTTTTTTTATATATTGCTTACCCATGCATCAGCTCTCGAGATTATAAGAGATACTGAATTGGAACAGTTTACAGACGATGTTGTTTCAAAATTATTAAAAACAAATGATCTGAAAGTTGAGGATTTTAATATATATTTTATAAAAAGTGATCAAATTAATGCATTTGTAACTGGCGGAAAGAATATATTTATCAATACTGAAATAATCATAAGTGCGAATGACTATAGAGAGTTTGCAGCTGTAATTGCCCACGAATTAGCGCATATAATTGGCGGTCATATATTTAATACAAGACTTGAAATATCAAACTTATCAAATCGAGCATTTCCAATATATTTGCTAGGTATTATTGGAATGATTACAGGTGCTACTGACAAAGGATTAATAGGAGTCATGGTCGGGCAAGCAAGCGTCAATGATGGATTTACATTTTACTCCAGGACTCAGGAGGCTGCAGCGGATCAAGCTGCTGTAAATATATTGTGTAAAAGCGAAATTGATGGAAAATATCTAATAAACTTTTTAAATAAAATTGAAAAATTAGAGAAACATAACTCAATAGATGAACAAAGTTATAGATCAACACATCCCTTAATACAAAATAGAATAGTTTGGATTAATTCTTCCCTTAACAGCATTGATAATTGCAAATTTAATGGTGATATTAAAATGCAAGAACGCTTTGAATTATTAAAAGCTAAGCTTCATGGTTTTACTCATCCATATTTAGAAACTGAAGCTGTTTATAATTCCTCCAGCGACGTTGATCTTTATGCCACTGCTGTTTCAAGTTACTTTCAAGGTGACCATTCAAAGTCCATTGATAACATGAAAGAACTTATTAGGAATAATCCCACTAATCCCTTCTATAAAGAACTCATAGGTGAAATTTATTTTGCGAATAATGATTATATAAATGCAGTAAATTCACAAAAATCTGCAATTGAACTGATAGATCAAGCGAATGACCTATATTTTATGATGATCGGAAATTATCTGTTAAACTTCGAGAAGAAAAAGCAGTCTCTGGAAGCTATTGAATACCTAAAAAAATCCATTCATTTAAACTCTTCTAATGCATATGCTTGGTATTTACTTTCAAGAGCATATGCTCAAACGGGATCCATTCCACTCGCAAATTATGCAACAGCAGAAAGGTATTTTATAAGTGGTGAACGTCAACTTTCGTACGAATTTGCATTAAAAGCATTAAAACATATTGAAGAATATTCTCCAGAGTGGTATCGATCAAATGATTTAATTGAAATATTAAAGAAAGAAGTTTCTAATAGATGATAATATTAATAATAATCAAATGAATAAAAAATTAATACAATTTATAGATGGTCCTAATTTAAATATGTTGGGTAATAGAGAACCTGAAATTTACGGATCTATGACACTAATAGATATTCATAATTCTGTAGTTGAACACCTTAATAACAAAAATTTAAATATCGATGTGAATTTCTTTCAATCTAACTCAGAAGGCGAAATAGTTGATTGTATACAAAAATCGAAAATCAACAGCTCGGGTTTAATTATTAATGGAGGTGGATTCTCGCATACTTCGGTTGCAATACTTGATGCATTGTTAACTATTGAAATTCCAAAAATTGAAATTCACTTATCAAATCTTTTTAAAAGAGAAAATTTCAGACATCACTCATTCATAAGTAAAGGGGTTAATGGTGTTATTTGTGGTTTTGGACCAAATAGCTACCTTCTCGCAGTTGAAGGAATGATTAAATTAATATAAAAGATAATTTAAATGAGCAAAAAATCAGGTAAAGTTATAGATCCAAAACCTATCAAAGATTTAGCTAAAATTCTTGATGAATTAAATTTAACAGAAGTTTCATATTCTGAAGATAATTTTTCTATAAGTGTAGCTAGGGGTACACGTGGTCAAACACTAGAAGGAACATTGCCTGCGGCTCAGGGTAATGAAAGCCAGAAAGATAATGATAATAATTTTAAAAACGACCCAAGAGCAATAAAGTCTCCAATGGTTGGCACTGTTTATCTTCAGCCAGAGCCTGGTGCTAATAAGTTCGTAAATATAGGTGACCAAGTAAAATCTGGTCAAACACTTCTCATAGTTGAAGCAATGAAAACAATGAATCCTATAGAATCTACTTTACAGGGCAAAGTGTTAAAAATCTTAGTCGAAAATGAGCAAGCCGTTGAATTTGGTCAACCTTTAATGCTTATTGGTTAAATGTTTGATAAAGTACTTATTGCTAACCGTGGAGAAATAGCGGTAAGAATAAATAGAGCCTGTCAAGAACTTGGTATTTCTACAGTTGCTGTTCATAGTGAAGCAGACACGGAATCCATGCATGTTAGGATAGCTGATGAGAGTGTTTGTATTGGACCAAACCAAGTAAATAAAAGTTATCTGAATCCGCATGCAATAATATCTGCTTGCGAAATCACTGGAGCACAAGCAGTTCATCCAGGATACGGTTTTCTATCTGAAAATGCGTCATTCGCAAAAATGCTAAATGATCATAAATTAACCTTTATTGGACCTAAGTTCTCTCATATTGAAATGATGGGAGATAAAATTGAAGCAAAAAAAATTATGAGAGAATTTGGCGTTCCTACTGTTCCAGGTTCTTTAAATGAAATTAAAGATGAAAACGATGCAGTCAATACAGCTATATCGATCGGATATCCTTTATTGCTAAAAGCAAGCGCTGGTGGAGGTGGAAGAGGCATGAAAGTTGTAAATGATGAAAAAGATCTTAAGGATGCATTGCCAATAATTAAACAAGAGGCGTTGTCTTTCTTTGGAAATGACTCAATATATATAGAAAAATTCATTGACTCACCAAGACATATTGAAGTGCAGGTAATATGTGATACTCACGGCAATTTTCTTCATTTACATGAAAGAGACTGTTCTGTTCAAAGACGAAATCAAAAAGTTGTTGAAGAAGCGCTTGCGCCAAATATTGATGAAGAAAAAAAACAAAAGCTTTTCAGCACTTGTGTTAATGCAATGGAAAAAATGGGTTATTTAGGACTTGGTACCCTTGAATTTCTTTTCGATGGAAAGGATTTTTACTTCATGGAGATGAATACTAGGCTCCAGGTAGAACATCCAATAACTGAAATGTTAACTAGAGTAGATTTGGTTAGAGAACAAATTTGTGTAGCACATGGTGACAAAATTTTTACAAATCAGGAAAATATCAAACCGCTTGGGCATTCGGTAGAGTGCAGAATAAATGCAGAAAATTCAAAAGACTTTAAGCCATCCGCAGGGAGAATTAAAATGTATCATCCACCAGCAGGAAATGGCATAAGACTGGATACATTTATATATTCTGGCTACAAAGTACCTCACTATTATGACAACTTATTAGCAAAATTAATAGCAACAGGAAGAACAAGAAACCATGCAATTAAAAGAGCTTTGAGATCTCTGAATGAAATTGTTATTGACGGAATCGACACAAATATTGAGCTACACAAAAAAATACTATCCTCAGATGAATTTAAAAAAGGTGGAGTTGCAATTAATTGGCTGGAAAAAAATATACAAAACTTATAATTTATTACAATTATCTACCCAAATATCATAAACAGGATGTTCCATTGATGAAATTGATGGCAGTGACTTAATCATCCATCCATTAAAAATTTTTTCCATCGATGACTGATTATAAATATTTAAATAGACAGCAGTTTCTTTCTTTTCAAACGGTTCACTATTATAGCAATCTATTGCGTAGATTTTAAGCTCTTCGAATAGATAGTTTTTTTTTAATTTAACTTCAATTGTTTTAACGTCAGCAGTAATTTTGTTTAATAGACTGATTGTTGCATAAGGGGCATCAGTCTTTGTGTTTTCATTTTTACTAAAGATATTTCCGTTAGATTGAATAGTATCCTCCAACTCCATAATCTCTTCATCATATGAAGGCTTTATTTCATCTAAATTTATTAATGGAGCAATATCAATATTTTGAGCATTAAGATTAGATACAAGAAATATAAAAAATAAAATTATATATTTAAGAAATATACTACCTCTAAGGATTCCATTTTTTATAATCATTGTCTTTTGAATATTTCTCATTCTTATCATTTATTTTTTTAGGATTGTATGCTGCATTAGTACCAGTTAAATTTGGCAAGTGATCTTTCTGCCAATCATACTTTTCACTTTCAGAAGGCTTAGCCAAAGATGTGTATCTTAACCAATTATTCCATTCTGGACTAACGTAGGTGGACTCTACAATGCCATTATAAATGACCCATCTCTTACTATCATTTTTATTTCTGTAATACTTATTGCCATGATTATCTGATCCATACTTAAATAGCCTCGCTTCTCGCACCCATAAATCCATAATGCCACCATCGTTTACTAAATCATCATCTATACTTTGAATAAAG
>CACLWE010000017.1 GCA_902610585.1 uncultured Pelagibacteraceae bacterium | reverse complement strand
ATCTGAAGAATTCAAGTCCAAAAAATTTTTATGGAATAAAGAAAGTGTTAAAATTCCTAAATTTAACTTTCTGCTAATAAATAAAAAAATGTTATCTGACATTTTATTATCTGTTGAAACATTTGGTTTTTGCTTAGTCAGAAATATTCCAAAAACTAAGAATGGTTTAAATGAACTAATGAAACTTATAGGGCCAGTTAAAAAAACAAATTGGGGTGGTATTGCTGACGTTAAAAACATAAAAAAAGCCTATGACTTAACTATGACAACAAGAGCACTAGAGAACCATACTGACAATCCATATCGCTTCCCTACACAAGGTTATATTTTTTTGCACTGCATAGAAAACGCTTCAATAGGTGGAGAAAATACAATAGTTGACGGCTTTAATGTTGCAAAAATTTTGCGAGATAGACATAAAAAATTCTTTAATACGCTTACAACTTTCAATACCTTTTTTAGATATAAAGATGAAAACGCCTGGTTAGAAAATAAATGTAAGCTGATCGAGTTGGATGATATGAACAATGTAATACAAGTAAGGTACAACAATAGAACTGAATTAATTCCATTCGATAAAAATAAAAAAATAGACGATTATATTAATGCAAGAAGGAAGTTATGGGATTTAATTAAGGATAAAAATAATAATATTCGCATTAAACAAAGACCAGGCGACATGTTAATTTTAGATAATTATCGTGTCTTACATGGAAGAGGTGCATATAAAGATACTAAAAATCGTCGCTACTTTAGACAAGGCTACATGGATAGAGATATTTTTCAGAGCAAATTAAAAACTTTGGCTATTTAGAAAAAAGAATAAGCTCCTCATCGGCGCCTACGCTATCACCTGGCTTTATCAGTACTTTATCAATTACGCAGTCTTTTTCACTTTTTAAAATATTTTCCATTTTCATTGCTTCAATGATTAGCAATTGATCGCCACTTTTGACTTTTTGTCCTTCAGATACGTCTATTGATTTGATTAGACCAGGCATTGGAGAAATTAATTTTTTTGATAAATCTTCCAATTTTATTTTTGGCATAAGCCTTATGTAAGTTTCATGTTGCTTACTTACAACTATGGTCTGACATCTACAATCATAGTAACTGACATCCGTAGTGTTAAGGTTTATAAGTTTATTTAATTTAAAATACTCTATTTGCTGATTTATACTTACCTGACATAACCTCTCGTTTAGCTTTATAGACGTTTCAATCTCATACTCTTTTTTTTCAATTTTAAAGGTTCCATAAAATCTTTCTTTTTCAAACTTAGATTCTGTAACTTTGAGGTTAAGAAAATCTTCTCCTACCTTTATTACAAAATCATTTAAAGTTAGTGTTTTACTTTGTAATTGGAATATAAATAAAACTTGGGCAAAAATTGCAATTCTGTGTTTCTTATATTCACTTAAATTATGATTAGAATAGTAACCCTTAGGGAATTTTTCTTTGATAAAATTTGTACTTATGTTGCCGTTTCTAAATTTTTTGTCATCTAAAATTGAAATCAGAAATTCAATATTATTTTCAACTCCTGATAAGTAATACTTTTGCAGTGAATTGATCATTAAGTCTATTGCAGTTGCTCTATCCTTACTATGAACCGCTAGCTTTGATATCATAGGATCATAAAATAAAGAAACTTCAGATCCAGGGTTTATTCCTGTATCGTTTCTAATAGTTTGATCTTTATCCTCGATTTTTGATGGCTCTATGTATTCAGTCACTCTACCAATTGAAGGTAAAAAATCTTTAGTTGGATCTTCGGCATAAATACGAGACTCAACTGACCAGCCTTTAAGGTTAATATCTTTTTGTGATATATTTAATTTTTTATTATCTGCGCAATAAATCATTTGTTCAACCAGATCTACGCCTGTAACAAGCTCAGAAACAGGATGTTCAACTTGAAGTCTTGTGTTCATCTCGAGAAAATAAAAATTTTTGTTAGCATCTACTACAAATTCTACGGTCCCCGCTGAGTCGTATTTAACTTCCTTTGCAAGGGTTAAAGCTTGTGCAGCCATTTCATTTCTCATTGCTTCATCTACAAATGGCGACGGGCACTCCTCAATGACTTTTTGATATCTCCTTTGAATTGAGCATTCTCTTTCACCTAAATGAACTTGATTTCCATGTTTGTCACAAAGAATTTGTATCTCAATATGTCTTGGTTGCTCTATATATTTTTCAATAAATACTCGATCATCCCCAAAGCTTTTCTTTGACTCACTCTTTGCAGCATTAAAATTTTCTTCTAATTCACTATTTTTTCTTACTATTCTCATTCCTTTACCGCCACCTCCAGCTGATGCTTTTAGCAAGACCGGGTATCCAATTTTATTTGAGATTTTTAATGCTTCTTTTGAGTTTTTTACTGGAGCGGTATGACCAGGTATTACGTTTAGTTTAAGTTTTATTGCAAGATTTTTAGACTCAATTTTGTCTCCCATTTTTTTTATAGCATTAGGATTGGGTCCAATAAATTTTATTTTCTCTTTAGCCAGTCTTTTAACAAAAGCTGCATTTTCAGATAAAAATCCGTATCCTGGATGAATTGCGTCAGCCTCTGATTTTTTTGTAATATTAATGATTTTATTAATATCTAAATAAGACTCAACTGGCTGAGAGCCTCCTATATGGTAAGACTCATCTGCCTGTTTCACAAACAAAGAATCTTTATCAGCATCAGAATAAACAGCTACCGTATTAATATTCAACTTTCTTGCTGTACGTATAACTCTGCACGCAATTTCTCCTCTATTCGCAATTAGAATTTTTTTAATCATTAATTATAATGGTATATTATCGTGTTTTTTTAAGGGAGAAGATAATTCTTTATCTTTGAGATTTTCAAGTGCTGTTGCTATACGACGACGTGTTGAATGTGGTCTTATTACATCGTCTATAAATCCTCTCTTTGAAGCAATAAATGGATTTACAAACTGATCTGTATATTCTTGTGTTCTCTTGTCAATTTTCTTTTTATCCTTAATTTCATTTCTGAACAGAATTTCAGTAGCTCCCTTTGCACCCATAACTGCAATTTCTGCACTTGGCCATGCATAATTAATATCACCCCGCAAATGCTTTGAAGCCATTACGACATATGCACCTCCGTAAGCCTTACGAGTTATTATTGTAATTTTAGGGACGGTTGCTTCAGCATAAGCGTATAAAAGCTTAGCACCATTTTTAATTATACCATTGTGTTCCTGAGATACTCCTGGCAAGAAACCCGGTACGTCAACAAAAGTTACAATTGGTATATTGAAACAATCGCAAAATCTTACAAACCTGCCTCCCTTTTTACCAGAATCTATATCAAGACATCCTGCCAAAACTAAAGGCTGGTTTGCCACAAATCCAACTGTTCTTCCCTCAATTCTACCAAAACCAGTGATTATATTTTTTGCAAAGTCAGGCTGAATTTCAAAAAAATAGTTATTATCAACTACTTTATTGATTAGTTCCTTCATATCATATGGTTTATTTGCGTTTTCAGGAACAAGGGTATCCAAAGAGTAATCTGGACTAAGGTCTTGAAAACTATCTTTAATATTTTTAGATTTTTCCCTATTGCTTGAAGGCAGCAAGTCAATAAGACTTTTTACTTCCTGGAGTGTTTCAATGTCATTATTGAATGCTCCATCAGCTACAGAAGACTTTGAAGTATGTGTTTTAGCGCCTCCCAATTCCTCTTGCGTAACAGTTTCTTGTGTCACGGTCTTTACAACATCTGGGCCAGTCACAAACATAAATGAGGTATTTTTAACCATAAATATGAAATCTGTCATTGCGGGTGAATACACGGCTCCACCAGCACATGGGCCCATAATTACTGAAATTTGAGGAACAACTCCAGAGGCAAGAACATTTCGTTGAAACACCTCTGCATAACCCGCTAAAGAAGCAACGCCCTCCTGAATACGTGCGCCACCAGAGTCATTTATGCCAATAATAGGAGCTCCAACTTTCATTGCCATATCCATTATCTTGCATATTTTTTCTGCATGAGCTTCAGATAATGAGCCCCCAAAAACTGTAAAGTCTTGACTGAAAACGTATACTAATTTTCCATTTATTTTTCCACTACCGGTAACCACTCCATCACCCGCATACTTCTGATCGGCCATGCCAAAGTCATTAGTGCGGTGTTCCACGTACATATCGTACTCTTCAAAAGTGTCTTGATCTAAAAGTACCTCTATCCGTTCTCTTGCTGTTAATTTGCCTTTTGCGTGCTGAGAGTCAATTCGTCTTTTTCCTCCACCCAGTTTAGCTTCTTCGCGCTTTTTTTCTAATAACCTGATGATATCACTCATGAAGTAACTATATTATATAATATTTCTGAATTATCAATTTATATGTATTTTCTAAAGTGATTTGGGAGTTCAGTCTCTATTTTGACTTTTTTATTATTCATATCAATGAATTCTAAAGCGCCAGCATGTAGAAATAAATTAGAAAATTTTATTTGATTGCGTTCAATATAATATTTTTTATCACCAAGGATTGGGAAACCATTCATAAAACAATGTTGCCTGATTTGATGTTTTCTACCTGATTGAGGATTTAATTTCAAAAGAAAATAATCTCCAGGCAGTTTTTTTATTATTTGATATTTAGTTTCAGCGGAAACATTTTTTTTATTTTTGGGAAGCATGTCATTAAGTATTCCCTCTCTATTTTTTGGTTTTTTTTCGACTATTGCATAATATGTTTTCTTTATTTTATGGTTAGACAGAATTTTATGAAAGTACCTTGCTGAATCAGAATTTTTTGCAATTATCAATAGACCAGTTGTGTCTTTATCAAGCCGATGCACTAGCTTAGGATGGCTATCTTTAGTATTAAAAAATTGAAGTAGATCATCAATTGATAGATTTATTTTTGATCCACGCTGACATGGTATTCCAGCCCATTTATTGATAATAATAAAGTTATCAGATTGAAAAACTACTGAACTTTTAATTTTTCTCTTGAGTATGTTAGGTATTTTAATTGAGGGTTTATTTTGATGAATTAATTTGAATTCCTTAAAAATATCAACAATATCATCTTGTTTAACTCTATAACTTCCAAGTTTCTTTTTATTATTTACTTCGATTGATTTTTTTCTGAGCTCTTTGTGAAGTAATGAAAAAGGAATATTTAATCTTTCTTTTAAAAACTTGTCTAATCTCACCCCGTTAGAAGCATTATCAACAATTATAGTTTTTTTGGATTTCATCTAAATTTATATGTTTAGATAAATCAACTTATTATTAATTAGATATTATTTTTCTTGATCAAGAATTTGGATGTAAGCCATAGGCGCATTATCACCTGATCGATAACCAGCTTTTACAATTCTACAATAGCCACCGCTTCTATCTTTGAATCTTTCAGATAAATCTCCGAAAACTTTTGTTACTGCTTCTTTATCTCTAAGCGAGTTAAAAGCATTTGCCCTAGATGAACTTTTATTCTTTTTACCTAGAGTGATAATCTTTTCAACAAATGGTCTTAATTCCTTTGCTTTTGGAAGTGTGGTTTTAATAGTCTCATTTTTGATTAGAGAAACAGCCATGTTCTCAAGCATCGCTATCCGATGCGATGATGTCCTATTTAACTTTCTTTTTGCAATTCCGTGTCTCATTTTTAGTTATATGGATCTTCAATCTTTCTTGCCATTTCCTCGATATTTTCAGGTGGCCAATTTGGTACTTCCATACCTAAATATAGTGACATAGTACCAAGTACTTCTTTTATTTCATTCAGAGACTTACGACCAAAGTTGGGTGTACGCAACATTTCAATTTCACTTTTTTGAACAAGGTCTCCAATGTAAATGATATTATCATTTCTTAGGCAATTCATTGATCTTACTGAAAGCTCAAGCTCCTCAACTTTTCTTAAAAGATTTTTATTAAATTGAGGTTCCAACGCATCAGGCTCTTCCTTTATGTCCTCAGGCTCTTCAAAATTAATAAATGATTGCAATTGATCTTGAATTATTCGTGCTGCAAAAGCAATCGCATCCTCAGGAGACACTGACCCATTTGTTTCAATTGACATCGTTAGCTTGTCATAATCCAGAACTTTTCCTTCTCTAGTATTTTCTATACTGTATGAAACTTGTTTAACTGGACTAAATATAGAATCTATCGGAATCAAACCTATCGCAGAGTCTTCTGGTTTGTTATGTTCAGCCGCAACGTAGCCTTTACCTTTTGCTACGGTAAGCTCCATATTAAACTCAGTATTATCATCAAGATTACAGATAACTAACTCTGGGTTTATAATATCAATTTCAGAAGGAGTATTAATCATACCTGCAGTAATCTCACCTGGACCAGTTACATTAAGATTCATTTTTCTCACACCTTCAGAGTGCATATTTAGAGACAAAGACTTAATATTTAACACTATATCCGTTACATCTTCTCTGACCCCATCAATAGATGAAAATTCATGAAGTACATTATCTATCTTAATTGCTGTCACGGCAGTACCTTGTAGTGACGATAACAGCACCCTTCTAAGAGCATTTCCAAGAGTTAATCCAAAACCTCTTTCCAGTGGTTCCGCAATTAATGTTGCTTTATATTGAGTGTCCTCATCGCTGATTAGTTTTAGTTTTGAAGGTTTTATTAATGCCTGCCAATTATTAATAATACTCATATTTTTTTTCCTTTAATAAATATTAAACTCTTCGTTTCTTTGGTGGACGACAACCATTGTGAGGAATTGGTGTAGTATCTTTAATAGAAGTTATATAGAAACCAACAGCTTGTAACGCTCGTAGTGCCGACTCTCGTCCTCCACCTGGTCCTTTAACAAATACTTGTAAGTTTTTTAAACCAAATTCTTTAGCTTTTGTGCCAGCATCCTCAGCTGCAATTTGTGCAGCATATGGTGTGGACTTTCTTGATCCTTTAAAACCCTTTACACCCGCAGACGACCATGCAATACTATTTCCTTGCTCATCTGTAATGGTAATCATTGTATTATTAAATGTAGCATTAATATATGCTAATCCAGAAATGATATTCTTTTTTTGTTTTTTCTTTTTTACAGTTTTAGCCTCAGCCATATTTACTTAGTAACCTTTTTCTTTCCAGCAATTGCAATAGCTTTTCCTTTTTTAGTTCTCGCATTCGTATGAGTACGCTGACCTCTACATGGTAAATTTTTTCTATGTCTTACACCTCTATATGTACCGAGATCTTTCAATCTTTTGATATTTCCAGAAACTTCACGTCTTAAATCACCTTCAACTAAAAATGATGATGAAATAACATCACTAACATTTTTTATTTCTGCTTCAGATAAATCCTGAACCCTAGTACTTGCATCTACATTTGCCTGAGAACATACATCTTTTGAAATCTTATTTCCAATTCCATATACGTAGGTCAAAGCAACTCCTAATTTCTTTTGGGTTGGAATGTTTACTCCAGCAATACGAGCCATTAATTAAGACCTAACATTTTTGGTTTGAGAGATTGCGGGATTATATGATTATTAATTAATTGGTCAAGCATATTAAAGATGATCTATAATTAAGTTAATTGATTGATTTATATGCATAATTTCACCTACACCACTAACTTTTTTTAACAGTCCTAATTCATCATAATATTTTATTAAAGGCATAGTTTCATGGAAATATGTTTCCAGTCTTTTTAAGAGAGTTTCTTCATTATCGTCGGATCTTCCTTCTTCTTTACTTCTAGATATTATTCTTTCTTTTAGATGTTTTTCTTCAACATCTAACTGAATTACACATGAAATCTTTTCTTCAAGCTCTAACATCAATTTATTTAGAAGCTTTGCCTGCTCTGTATTTCTAGGAAAGCCATCGAGTAGATATCCACTTGAATTTTTATTATTATTAAAAAATGATTTAATAACATTAATTATGATATCATTAGAAACTAATTTTCCCTCATCAATGATTTTTTTAGCCTTTACTCCTATCTCGCTTTTATCAGCTATTTCTATCCTAAGTAGATCACCTGTAGATAAGTGGCTTAATTTATATTTCTCACAGATTAAATTTGCCTGAGTTCCTTTTCCAGCTCCTGGGGGTCCCAATAAAACTAAATTCACCTTCTTGTGCCTCTTAGGCGAGATTTTTTTATTAAAGCTTCATATTGATATGCAAACAAATGGCTTTGAATTTGTCCTACAGTATCCATGCCTACAACCACAACAATGAGTAGTGATGTACCTCCTAAATAAAATGGAATTGAGTACTGTGCAATTAGAATTTCTGGAAGTATGCATACAAATGCTAAATATAATGCCCCAATGGTTGTTATTCTAGATAAGACAAAATCAATATACTCAGCAGTTTTTTCACCTGGCCTAATTCCTGGAATAAAACCACCTTGTCTTTTTAAGTTGTCAGCTGTTTCAACTGGATTAAATACAATTGAGGTATAAAAGAATGCAAAAAATATAATGGCTGCGGCATACATAAGCATATATGCAGGTTGGCCCCTACCAAGTAGTGCTGCAATATCATTTAACATTCCTGGCTCTGTAGATACATTAAAATTTGCAATTGTAATTGGTAGCAACAGAATAGATGAAGCAAATATTGCTGGTATTACTCCTGCAGTATTTAGCTTAAGAGGTAGGTGGGTGCTATCTCCAGCAAACATCTTATTACCCATCTGTCTCTTTGGATACTGAACTATTAATCTTCTTTGAGCTCTCTCCATAAAAACTATAAAGATAACTACAGCTACAATCATCACTAAAAGCAATACAAGTGTAAGAGTTGAAATTGTTCCCTGACGACCCAAAGTTAATGTATTAATTAATGCGCTAGGTATCTCTGCTACAATACCAGAAAAGATAATCAGCGATATTCCATTTCCTATACCTCTACTGGTTATTTGTTCTCCAAGCCACATTAAGAAAACTGTTCCGCCAGTTAATGTAATTGTAGTTGAAAGTCTAAAAAATAGTCCAGGGTCTGTAACAACTTTTCCTGCGGACTCTAACCCAACAGAAATCCCATATCCTTGCAATAAAGCAAGTAAGACAGTTCCGTATCTTGTATATTGAGTAATTTTTCTTCTGCCAGGCTCACCTTCTTTTTTTAAACTTGCCAGATGAGGCGATACACTTGTCATAAGTTGCATAATTATTGATGAAGATATGTATGGCATGATACCTAATGCAAAAATAGCCATTCTGCTTATAGCTCCACCTGCAAAAACATCAAACATGCCTAGAATTCCACTTTGATTAGTTTCAACAAGAAGTTTTAATTGCTCAATGTCTATTCCAGGTAAGGGAATATATGTACCAAATCTGTAAATTATTAGTGCACCTAAAGTGAACCAAATTCTTTTCTTCAATTCAGTAGCCTTGGAAAAGACACTAAAGTTAAAGTTTGATGCTAATTTTTCAGCTGCTGAAGCCATTTCGCTATATTGTTTTACTTATTTTTAATTCAACACCAAGTTTTTGAAGTTTTTCTTCTGCAGACTTAGTTATTTTACTGCATTCAATAATATTTTTTGATTTTAGTTCACCTGTGCCAAGTATTTTAAGAAGTTTTTTATCTTTATTTTTTAAAATACGTAACTTTTTTAAGAGTGCAATATTTATAATCTCAGACTCATTAATAGAATTTTTATCTATCAATTTTTGCAGTGTAGAGAGGTTTAATTCAAAATATTGTTTCTTTGTAAAATTTGAGAAACCAAATTTAGGTAATCTTCTATGTAAGGGCATCTGCCCACCTTCAAAACCATGAATAGCAACGCCGGAACGAGCTTTTTGTCCTTTATGTCCACTTCCGGAGGTTTTACCTTTACCTGAGCCTATGCCTCTACCAATTCTCTTTTTTGATTTATACGTTTTATTTTTATCAATTTGATTTAATTTCATTCAACTATTTTCCGTAATTACTAAATGTTTAATTTTTTTAATCATTCCTAATGTTTCAGGTGTTGCTTCTCTTATGACGCTGCTATTAATTCTTTTAAGTCCTAGACCTTTTACTGTCGCTATTTGTTCCTTTTGAGAACCAATGGTACTCTTTTTCAATGTAATTTTTAGTTTTTGTGTCATGTCGTTTCTCTAGCTGAAGTAATGTTACCAACTTTTTTAGATCTCCTTGCTGCAATAATCTTTGGTGATTTTTGCTGTTTAAGTCCGTCTACAGCCGCTCTAATAATATTATAAGGATTTGAGCTACCAACTGACTTTGCAACAATGTCTTGTATACCCAACAATTCAAATACTGCCCTAACTGATCCTCCAGCAATAATACCTGTACCTGAAGGCGCAGATCTCATTACAACGCGTGATGAACCATGTATTCCAACTATATCATGGTGTAATGTTCTTCCTTCTCTGAGTGGTATTCTAACCAAACTTTTTTTAGCTGAGTCTGTTGCTTTTTTAATGGCCTCAGGAACCTCTTTTGCTTTTCCATGGCCAAAACCAACTTTACCAGACTCATCACCGGCGACAACCAATGCTGCAAATCCAAATCGCCTTCCTCCTTTAACAACTTTTGTAACACGGTTAATTGCTACAAGTTTGTCTTTAATATCAACACCGTTTTGATCTTTGTTTTTGTTTTCTTTCACCATATTGTTTCCTATAAATTTATACCACCAGATCTTACTTCATCAGTAACCATTTTTACTATTCCATGATACAAATTTGAACCACGATCCAAGTAAACATCTCTTACACCCTTTTTAGCTGCAGACTTAGCAAGTTCATTGCCTAGTAATTTTGCATTTGCAATATTACATGAATTTTTATTTTTTTCTAATTTTAGAGTTGATGCACTGCAAATCGTAATACCTTTATTATCGTCAATGATTTGAGCATACAAGTGCTGTGATGACTTGTAGAGAGTAAGTCTCATGCGAGACCTGTTGTTTTTCTTTAGCTTGAACCTTACCCTACTTGATCTTTTTTGTTTTTTTGGAGATAACATTATTTCTTCTTACCTTCTTTTCTATTTATATATTCATCAGCATACTTAATGCCCTTGCCTTTATAAGGTTCAGGTCCCCTAAAATTTCGAATTTCAGCAGCAGTTTGTCCAACAAGTTGCTTATCAGGACCCTTTATCTCAATATTATTTTGTTTATCAACTGTAACAGTAATATTTTCAGGAATATCGTAGTTTATCGGATGACTGTACCCTAGCAATAATTCAAGAGTTTTGCCTTTTAAGGCTGCTCGGTATCCAACGCCGTTCATCTCTAGTTTCTTTGTAAAGCCCTCACTCACACCGATAATTAAATTATTAACTAAATTTCTCTGCAATCCCCAAA
>CACLWE010000016.1 GCA_902610585.1 uncultured Pelagibacteraceae bacterium | reverse complement strand
TTGGCAAAGAAAGCAGGTCTCGAAAGTCGTATTGAGTATTCAACTGCTGATGCAAAAAGTTATGAGGGTAATCATGATTATATTGCTTTTTTTGATTGTTTGCATGACATGGGTGATCCGGTTGGAGCAGCGAAATATGCTTATAACCATCTGGAAGATGATGGTTCAGTAATTTTAATCGAACCAACAGCAAATGATAATCCTGAAGATAATTTTAATTTATTTGGTCAAATGTACTATTGTTTTTCAACAATTGGTTGTGTACCAACTTCAAAATCTCAAGAAGTTGGATTGGCTCTTGGTGCGCAAGCGGGTCCTTCAAAATTAATTAGTGTTTTAAATGAAGCAGGGTTCAAGAATTGTAAAGTCGTTAAGAAAAATGCTAGTAATATGGTTATTGAAGCAAGAAAAAATTAGAAACTATGTCTTTACTGTTCCAGTAGGATGGACTTTTCCATTTATGACAAGTTTTGGCTCGATACTTACATCAATGAGTTCAGGTCTTTCGGACAAATAGCTTTCAATAGATGAAAGTGAGGCAATATCATCTAAAAATTTTTCTAATCTTGGAAATTCTTTTATTATCTTTCCATCAAGTTTTCTTGATAGATCAAGATGGTGAAAAACTGCAAAATCACATGCTCTTGGAGTATCATCAATAAAAAACCTACCTCCATTTAAATTTATAATTTTTTCTAATTCTCCAAATCTTGTTTGAAGAAATGGCAACATATCTTCTCTTCTTTTGGCAAAATCTTCTCCCACTGCAAAATTAACTGCAGGATTAAGAGGTAAAAATAATTCTTGTGCGCTCTGTAAAATAGCATTCGCTTGAGCTTCCTTAACAGGATCTTTTAGTTTTAGGCCGGCTATATTCTCTATAAAATTGAGTATAGCTATGCTTTGGCAAATCTCGTGTTCATCATCAACAACTATCATTGGAAGTTGTTTGAAGGGTATCTGAGGCTTTACTTCTTGCCATTCTTTGTCATAGTAATCCCATGACATGATATAATTATATTTTATGTCAGCATAATGCATGAGCAGTTGTGGTGCTTCAGCTAAAGCTCTCATTTTGAAATATATTAAATCAATTTTCATTTATAATCCGTATGCTGCAATGGTTGTTCGATGTAAAAGACGCTCTTGCCCTTCATAACCGCCAGTTGCTCGGTGTAGAACACTTCTATTATCCCACATAATTAACATATCCTTCTTCCATTTGTGACGGTAAACAAATTCTTCTTTGCACTGCCAAGCACTCAGTTCTAAAAGTAATTTCATCGCTTCCTGATTATCCATTCCGTCAATGCCAATGATATAACCAACTGTACCATAAATACCCTCTCTATGTGTTTCAGGATGATTCTTAATAATAGGATGTATTTGTTGAGCAAAAGCTTCATCTGACGCTCTTATATCCATGCTTCTTCCCATTTCTCTATCCTTATCACCGTAACCACCCCCCGGTGAATAAGGTACAAGCGCTGAGTGAATTGCTTTTTTTCCCTCTAACTTTTTTCTTAATTCTAAGGGCATGCGTTCTAATGCTAAATGTTGGTTCGCAAACAACGTATCACCGCCTTCTGATGGGATTATTTTTCCAAATAAACACGTTCCTGCTGGTGGATTTTTTTGGAAACTCCAATCAGTGTGCCAATTGTCTGCAAAAATTGGAACTTTTTCATCTGCTGTTCTTTTTACAGCAATTATATTTTCTCTTCCAGGAATTGAAGCAATAAATGGATCATCTCCAAAAGATCCAAAACATAGGGTGAAACGCTCTAGGTCATCATCAGATAACGCTTGGTCTGGAAAACTCAGCACATGATGTTTCAGCCAGTGCTCTCTTATTTCTTTAATTTGACTTTCAGATAGGTCTTTTTTTAAATCAATTCCTGAGATCTGAGCGCCACAATGTTTGCCTAATTTTTCCACTTTTAAACTCATAACTAAGTATACTTTGTCAATATGAAATAGCTATTGAAATAGACATGTGTGAGCATAGTTAGTTTATTATGTATATCGCAATGAATAGATTTAAAATTATTAAAGGGAATGAAGACACCTTTGAGAAACTCTGGAAAAATAGGGAGTCCTATCTTGATGAAGTAGAAGGATTTCTTAGTTTTAATCTTATAAGAGGTAAATCTCTCAGCGATCATACTCTTTATGCATCTCACAGTACTTGGAGAAGTGAAGAAGATTTTATATCTTGGACAAAATCTGAGTCATTCAGAAAAGCTCACAAAGGTGCAGGAACTAATAAAGATCTCTATCTTAGCAATCCTCTATTTGAGGGTTTTAATGTTGTACAGTAATATAAAAAATATCAGTAAAATTTTTATTTATATTCTTGTTCTAATAATTATTAGTAACATTGCTAAAGCCAATTTTTTTGAAAATATAACAGGTATTATAGAAGATAATGATGAACGTCTAAGCTACGGTATTTCAGTGACTGATATCACAAACGACAGCAACTATGAACTAGTCGTTACTGGATTTGGTACAGATAATCTTGCTCTTAGTTATCGAGATGGGGTACTGAAAAATATTATAAAAGACGAGAGCTTTTCTGACTCTAATCGCAGAACTATTGGAGTAGTAGCTTGCGATATTGATCAAGACGGTTATGAAGAGATTTATTTTCTTAATACAGATACATACAGTGGAAATAAATTGTATTCAGATCGACTTCTAGATTTTGAAAATAGTGAATTAAATGACTTATTTTCATTAGAAAAGAATAAGAAGGACCTAAATTATACCGCTGGCAGATCAGTTGCATGCGTGGATCGTCAAGGAAATGGTAAATACGGAATATATGTTTCAAACTATGGTGGGCCTACACGTTTTTACGAACTTGAAAACAATACAATAGTTGATCAAGCACCAAATTTACAAATAAATAGGGTTACAGGTGGTAGAGCAGTTATTGTTGGAAATATTATATCTGAAAAGAGTGATATTTTTGCAGCTAATGAACGTGGATCAAATTTTCTGTATGTAAATAATAATGGAAAATTTATCGAAGTTGCAAAAAAGTATGGAATTGATGATGAATTGCAAAATGGACGTGGCACCACACTATCAGATATTTTTTATGATGGAGAGTTGGATATTATTAATGGAAATTGGAGAGGATATCACCGCGCTTATGTCAAAAATAATGACAAATTCATAGATATAGCTAATGAAGATTTTAGATCTCCAACAAAAGTGAGGACAGTAATATCTGCTGACTTTGATAATGACGGGTATGACGAAATATTTTTTAACAACATTGGAGAGCCGAATAAGCTTTTTAGAATTAACGACAACGGTGAATTTTTAGAGTTACAACTCAATGAAGCGTTAGAGCCCAATGGGTTAGGTACAGGTGCCGCAGTAGCTGATATTAATAATGATGGTGTATTAGAATTATTAATTTCTCATGGTGAAACAGCTGAACAGCCACTCTCATTGTTTAGGGCTAATGTGCAAAAAAACCATAAATGGATCAGGATTTTGCCAAAAAATATTTTTGGTGCCCCTGCAAGAGGTGGAACTGTAACTCTATATACAAATCAACGAACTCATGCAAAAACTATAGATGCAGGCTCAGGATATCTTTGCCAGATGGAGCCAATAGCTCATTATGGTATTAGAAATGGAGAGATTATAGAAAAGATAGTTGTTACTTGGACGGATGGCACTTTTTCAGAGATTGGTGAATTTGATTTAAATCAAACTATAGAAATCAGGCAAGAAACGGCTCCTTAGTTTGCCATCTGGATAAAAATATCTCCCATACCACCTTTTACTTCCTCAATTGGCTGATTATTTCTAAATTCACAAAATTGTCCTGTCGTTTCACTTGAAGCAATAGAAATAAGTTGGCTCTCGGTACATTCTGCTGCATTGTGTAATAGTCCGATAACAAGATCGTCATCTACTGTAAATACTTGGTTTTTATCAAGTTTGTTTTCCTTGCAGAAGTAGTTTCTATTTACTTCAATTGGAAAGTTATCCTTTTGACACGGATCTTTAATTGTTAAAACATTTAATTCAAAATCTGTTTTATCGAAAGTGAATTTTACTTTTCTGGTCTTTGCGTATTTCATAAGATCACATGAACAAGGTAAACAACATCTATAATATTCTCCACACATTAATTTGTTACTTTCCTCCTCATAAATTTTTACTAAATCAGGAATTTCACCTGGATCAATTAATGAACCAGATACAGCGCAGTAAAGTTTATTGTACTCTATGAAATCATCGATCGCTAAACTCTGTTTTAATGCAAAATTAAAAAATTTTGGACCAGCGGCGTTTCTATTCTTGTCAGGAAATATACTACTCCACGACTCAAGCAGTTTTGCATAATATTTTTGACCTATTTCAACAGTCTCTAAATTATCGTCAGCTTTAACATTCATTGTAAGCATCAAAAAGATAATTATTAAAATTTTAATAATATTATTTATCATCTACTTCTTCTTCCAAGTCGGCTTCCATGTTTTAGATAGACTTGTTTCGCTATACTCTTAAATTGATCACTTTTTCTAATATTCCAGATTTCATTCCGAGCAAAGTCAGCAGATAATTTAGGGTCGACAATTTTTTCGGGATATTTTGATTTTATGTTAGCGCTATGAATATTTTCAATATTCTCATGTTTAAGTTGAGGAAATTCCTCTAAAATAAACTTTGCTTCAGGATCCTGATCAATGCTTTGTTTTAAAACTGAATAAATTCTTGGAAGATTAATTCCAGTTACACCACTTTGCATTTGAACTTGGCTTATGTGTATTCCAGGCTCATAATCAACGAACAGCTCCGCTAAAAGTGGAGAAGTTTTTTGCCAAGGCTGCCAGAGATTATATGAGGCAAAAGACATAATCATCGCTCTCATTCTAAAATTAATCCAACCATATTTTCTAAGGTATTGTAAGCACGCATCGAGAAAAGGAAAACCAGTCTCACCCAGAATCCATTTTTCAATTAATTCTTTGTTTTCAGTTAATCTGAGTGTATCACACATTGCATGCATACTATTAAATTCTATGTTTGGCTCAGTTTCTAATTTCTGGATAAAATGGCAGTGCCAATAAAGTCTTTTTTTAAATGAATATAAGTCTGATTTATATTCAGAAGATAATAATTCTCTTTTTAATTTTTTATAGACATATCTCATAGAAATTGTTCCAAATGCGAAGTGTGAAGACAGCCTTGAGCAGTGATCAACAGCATCCATAGGGCTTGACATCTTTATTCTATAATTATGACACCTTTCTTGAAAAAAAGTATTTAGTAGTTTTTCAGCAGCTTCAGATCCACCGGGTTGAATTTTAATAAAATCTTTTTGATGTGAGTCAATTTTAATTTTAATAAGTTTATCAAGTGATATTGTAAAAAATTTTTTGTCAATTCTAAAATCTTTATTAGGCATTGGGTTATCGCAAATATTTTCATTCATTTGAGCATCCCATAACTTTGACCATTGATCGCGATTATTATTAGTTCTTTGAACTCCAAAATCTCTAAATATATTGACACCATATTTCTTAATTGCATTATTAATGAGGCTACTAATTTGGGAATTATAGTAATTGATATCAGTAGAATGATTAAAATATAAATTATATTGACCGTTACTTTTCACCAGAGATTTATAAAATTCTTTATAATCTCCAATAAATATCTCAAGTTTTGAATTCAGATCTTTTAAATTTTGATCCAGCTCTATTAAGCAATCTTTCAAAAAATACAATTGCCGAATTGATTTTCCATTCCCCTGCCAATATTTAGGATCAAATATATAAATACATCTATATTTTTGTCTAATAGATCCATGATATAACGCCTCATTGTCTTTTGTTCTTAAATTTCTATGAAAAATTATTAAATCTGTTCTATTAGAAGCCATTTTATATAGATATAGCTGTATCTATTTAAATCAAATTTTAGTCTTAAAACGGTATTTAGATAACTTTTGGTGGGCCCACTAGGACTCGAGCCTAGGACAACTCCGTTATGAGTATTTTACCCATATTATCTACTATATAATAATATATTTTTAGTGCCAATTTAAGTCAAATTTATCTGTAAGGCCTAACTTCACAATTCTATCTCGCAAATGATCAAGTGGAATTTTTCTTTCATCCCAATTTCTTGAGTGTGTTTCACAATAAATAAATCCGATCCGTGAGAAATCAACTTCATCAAGTAAGTGATTAATTATTTCTACTTCATACCCTTCAACGTCAATCTTAATAAGATCTATTTTTTTATTTAAACTTTTAACAAATTCTGCAATATCAATTTCCTTAACTTCATAAAAAATATTTTCATCTACATTTGGTTTAGAAAATAATAAACTACTAGCCTGAGTTAGATCAGCTTTAGATTTATCAGATCCTTTATGGAGGTAAAGTTTGCTCATTCTATTTTTTATACCAGCAGCAAAAGGATAAATCTTAATTTTTTTATTATTTAAAGTCGTGCGTCTTAATATTGAATATGCTTCTATATTAGGTTCAAAGGAATGAACCTGATTAATATATTTAGACATTATTTGTGAAATTAGACCTACATTGGCACCGAGATCGATTGCAAGAGAATCATTTGGCAGTCTTTTTAAGTGAGCAATAAAATTCTCAGGTAATGTTTTTTCAGTTCGACGTAAAATTAAGTAATTATAAAAGTACGGCAATATAATTTTCAATGTATTAATTATTATTTTTTTTAATATTGGAATCATAAAACTTTTCCAGAAAAAATGGTGGGCCCACTAGGACTCGAACCTAGGACAACTCCGTTATGAGCGGAGGGCTCTAACCAACTGAGCTATGGGCCCGGAAATACTTTTATATATGCAGAATTAAAGTCTTACAAACTAGTTTTTATCTAAAAAACTTTTAAGAAGTTTTGCTCTAGTTGGATGCTTGAGTTTTCTCAGCGCTTTTGCTTCAATCTGCCTTATTCTCTCTCTTGTGACTGAAAACTGCTGTCCAACCTCCTCTAGTGTATGATCTGAATTCATACCAATCCCAAATCTCATTCTTAACACTCTTTCTTCACGAGGAGTCAGTGAGGATAGTATTTTCGTGGTGGTTTGCCTTAGGTTTGAGTTAATCGCAGCGTCGATTGGAATTACTGCATTTTCATCTTGGATAAAATCTCCTAAGTGGCTGTCTTCTTCATCTCCAACTGGAGTTTCAAGGCTTACTGGTTCTTTTGCTATCTTTAATACTTTTCTCACTTTCTCTAAAGGCATATTCAATTTCTTTGAAATTTCCTCAGGTGTTGGCTCTCTACCTATTTCATTTAAAAGTAATCTTTGCGTTCTCACTATTTTATTGATGGTCTCTATCATGTGAACTGGAATACGTATTGTTCTTGCTTGATCCGCGATTGATCGAGTAATTGCCTGTCTAATCCACCAAGTTGCATAAGTTGAGAATTTATAACCTCTCCTATATTCAAACTTGTCAACTGCCTTCATAAGCCCAATGTTACCCTCTTGAATTAAATCTAGAAATTGCAAACCCCTGTTAGTATATTTTTTTGCAATTGATATTACTAAACGTAGATTAGCCTCAATCATCTCTTTTTTAGCAATACTCGACTCTCTTTCTCCTTTTTGGACATTACTCACAATTCGTTTAAACTCATTTAGAGTTAAGCCTATATTACTAGCTGCAGCTCTAACTTCGTTCATAATGCTTTTAATGTTATTTTTTTCCTGCTTAACAAATTTTTCCCAACCAGAAAGTCTGGTAATTTTTCTCAACCAATATGGATTGTTTTCATTTCCAATGTATTTGTCTAAAAATTCATCTCTTGATATTTTGTACTGAACTGCAAGTCTTAATAATTTTCCTTCTAAAGAGACAATCTCTTTATTTATCACATATAGTCTATTAATTAATTCTTCAATCTTGTTTGTATTTATTTGTAGGCCCTTAATCAAATCTACAACAACCAACTTCGATGTTTGATAACTTTTTTCTGATCTTGAAGGAAATTCTTTACCTTTTTCTTGAAAAGCAATTTTATCTTTTTGAAGCTTTTGTAACTTTTTAAAGCTTTTATTTAGTTTCTTAAAAGTTTCAAGTATTTGGGGTTTTAATTCTTCCTCCATTATTGCAATCGATACGTTTAGTTCATCATCAGCATCTTCATATTCCTCTATTACTTGGTCTGAAGAACTTTCAATCATAGGCTCAGTATCATCCCCATATGTTGAAGATTTTTTTTCAGCTTCTTTTCTTTTTCTTATTTCTTCTTTTTCTTCTTGTTCTTTTCTTTTTTTAGCTTCTTTTATTTTCTTACTTAGTTCTTTTTTATTAGGAGACTCTTCAAATAGAGACTCTAGGTCAATTACTTCTCTGAGAGTAATTTTCTCGTCAATTATATCATCTCTCCAATCAAGTATTGCTTGTAGCGTTAGTGGACTTTCACATAATCCAGATATCATCGCTTCTTGACCAGCTTCAATTCTTTTTGCAATTGCTATTTCGCCCTCACGAGAGAGCAGGTCAACTGTACCCATTTCTCTAAGGTATAATTTGACTGGATCATCAGTTTTTTCAGTACCCGATTTTGTTGCGGCTACATCATCTTCTTTATCGTCATCATTGTCAGAGTCGTCTGAATCAATAATATCGAAACCCACTTGAGACAACTTTGTAGTATACTGTTCAATTTGCTCGGAAGTAAACTTATCCTCTGGGAAAGACTTTTTAATTAACTCATTTGTGAGATATCCATCTTTCTTACCTTGTTTAATAAGTTTTTTTATTATAGATTTTTCTAAATCTAATACAGGTCCATCTTGTTCATTTAATTGTGATTGTGAAACTTCAGCATCAAGTTTGACCTGCTTCTTTTTTCTACCTCTTTTTTTCATTTAATTTTTACTTATGCTTTCTTTTTTTATTTTCATAAAATTTTCAAAACTTTTCTCGTCCATTTTCTCTTCCAGAGCATTTAACGCGAGGTCTAAGTCATTTTTATCAATTAGGTTCTTATGTAAATCTAATAGACTGATAAAGCTCTTCTCCACCTCCACCTTTTCATTCTTAATTATAGAGCTATAAGTACTTAATAGTTTTGGTTGAAATATATATGTAATCTCCTGATTAAATCCCCTGTCGGTTAAATAAGACTTTAAGTCAAAGTTTTCAAGCTCTTTATCAACATTAGAAGCCGAGAATTCTAGAATTTCAGACATCAATGAAGATAAATTAAGATCATTAAAGCAAATTTTCCCTAGTTCTTCTGAGTGATTAGCAATCAAGAAAGGGTTTTCGATTAAACAGATTAATATGATTTTCTCACGAACAACAGATTCATGGCTTTGCTTTTTAACCCTGTCGCTTAAAAGTATTTCCTTAGAAATCATATTTTTTTTCTTATTATAATTAATATCGCTGGATATATTTCTATTAAATTTTAAATCACTTAATTTATCGTTGAAGAATTTATGATAGTATTCACGTACTGTTTTATTATTTATTTTGTTAGTAAGTATTCTTATTCTTTTTTCAAAACCAGCCTTTTTCTCAGGTATAGAAATATCTTCTTTTTCAAATTCTGTATTCCAGATAAATTCAGATAGTGATAGAGAATTATCAATGGCAACCTGCAAGCTTGATGAGCTATTTTTATTTAAATAGTCATCAGGATCATAATCTTTAGGCAATAAACAAAATCTAAGAGAATAATCAGGTAACAAATTGTTTAGTGCAAGTAATGCGGCTCTCTGCGCTGCTTTTTGTCCCGCTTCATCTCCATCAAACATTATTATAGGATTTTGACAAGCTTTCCAGGCTCGATCAAGCTGGGAGCTTGTTAGCGCTGTACCTAATGGTGCTACTGAAGATTTAAAGTTATTTTGATATAAAGTAATAACATCCATATATCCTTCAACAATAATTAAATCTCTTGGTTTTCTATTCTCTTCAATTGCAAGATTTAAATTATAAAGTTGAAAACTTTTCTTAAAAATTGGACTATCTGATGAATTTATATATTTTATGTTTGAATTATCTAAAGTCCTACCACCAAAAGCAATAATGTTTGATTTATAATCTTTAATTGGAAACATAAATCGATTACGAAAGAAATCATAAAATTGACCTTTTGTCTTATTCGATTTTTTAATTAGACCGATAGAGACTGCGTCATCAATATTCATCCCTCTTTTCCTTAAATGGTCATATAAACCATTATTCCCATTACCAGAATAACCTAATTCAAATTTTTTAATTATACTTTCTTCGATAGATCTTTTATCAATATACTTTTGAGCTTCTGAACTAGCATTTAGCTGGTCCTTAAAATACTTGTTTGCTTCGTTAATAATTTTTTTTAAACTTGAAAAATCTCGTTCTACATAATTTGGATCTCGAATGATGCCATTCTCAGGGTTCAAACCTGCTTGGCTTGCTAAGTATTCAATTGACTCTGGATAAGACATATTTTTATATTTCATTAAAAAAGAGAATATATCTCCATGTTCAGCACTGCTGAAACAATGATAGAATTCTTTTTCATCATTCACAGTGAATGAAGGTGTTTTTTCATTTTTAAAAGGACTTAAACCAACAAACTCTTTTCCTCTTTGAGTAAGTTTTACAAACTTTCCAACAACATCTGAAACGCGTAATCTTGATTTAATTTCTCCGATAAATTCTTTTGAATATCTAGGCATAAATAAAATATATTACATGAGCACTACTAGGGATAGCTATCAAGTATCTATAAATTTTGAAGTTTTTCCTTTATAAATTTACTTGCTAAAGAAAGATCAAGAGCTGGTGAGCCATTATCCTTCAAGTATTTTATCACTTTTCCTATTTCCTTCAGTGATTTTGCTTCGGTTGCGCCAATCGCTTCTTCGCAAGCTATCATAGTCTCTTCTTCACCAAGTTGCTTAGGAAGAAACTCACTAATTATATCAATCTCACTATTTTCTTTCTCTACAAGTTCATCTCGTCCAGCTTTTTTAAACATATCAATCGAATCATTCCTTTGCTTCACCATTTTTTTCAGAAGACTAATAATTGTTTCATCTGAAATAGTGGAGTCTTCTCCTGAGGATCGACTTGCAATTTCTTTATCTTTAATAGCAGCTAGTACTAGTCTTAATGTATGGATTCTCTCTTTATCCCCATTTTTGAGCGCATTAGATAATTCGGTTGTGATGTTTTCTTTCATTTGAGATAAACATAGAAACTACATCATCAGATATATTGTGGCAATAATAGATCTAATATTTATTATCTTATCTAACTATTGCATGAATTCCCCATTTGCACTAAATTTCTATAAATCTAGAATCACTACATATGGCTAATGCGAATAGGTTGAAAAAAGATCTCTCAACAGCTCGACCTAAGCCTATTGAAGGTCAACTTATTCTAGAAGATGGCTCCCGATTTAATGGACTAAAAATTGGCTCTCCAAAAATGGAAATAGGAGAGGTTTGTTTTAATACCTCAATGACAGGCTATCAAGAGATAATAACTGACCCTTCTTATGCAGGACAAATAATCAATTTCACATTTCCTCACATTGGTAATGTAGGTACAAATCTTGATGATAACGAATCTAGTAAACCCTATGCAAAAGGAATCATAATTAACTGTGATATTTCTGATCCTTCAAACTATAGATCTATCCTTCATCTTGATGCTTGGCTTAAAAAAAACAATGTACCAGGTATTTGCAATATTGATACCAGGCTAATTACAAATAGAATCCGTTCTAAAGGTGCGCCGAAAGGCGGTATTATCGAAGGTCCAATAAACAATAAAAAGACTGCTTCTTTTTTAAAAGAAATAAAAAAATGGAAAGGCCTTAATGGACTTGATCTTGCTATTGATGTATCACGCAAAGATATAAAAATTTATAAATCTAAAAAAAATTCAAAACTTAAAGTTGTAGCAATAGATTATGGAATTAAGAAAAATATATTAAACTGCTTATTAGATTTAAATTTAGAAGTTATTTTAGTTCCAGCTAAAACCTCTGTAGAGAAAATACTATCTTATAGTCCTAATGGTATTTTTCTCTCAAACGGTCCAGGTGATCCCAAAGCGACAGGAAAATACGCGATTCCAATTATAAAAAAACTTATCGAGTCAAGGATCCCATTATTTGGAATATGTCTTGGCCATCAACTTATTTCTTTAGCATTAGGAGCAAAGACAAAAAAAATGTTTCAAGGTCACAGAGGGGCTAATCATCCGGTTAAAAATCTTGAAACGGAAAAAGTAGAGATCACATCTCAAAACCATGGTTTTGAAGTAACTGAAAAATCTATTCCAAAAGATGTAAAAATAACTCACAAATCGTTATTCGATGGAAGCATTGAAGGTATTAGAAAAGGAAAAAATATATTTGCGGTTCAATATCACCCAGAAGCAAGCCCAGGACCGCACGATAGTCATTATCTTTTTCAAGAATTTAAAAAAATGATTAATCAAAATGCCTAAGAGAAAGGACATAAAATCAATTTTAATTGTAGGAGCTGGTCCAATAATAATCGGACAAGCATGCGAGTTCGATTATTCAGGAACACAGGCTTGTAAGGCATTACGAGAAGAGGGGTATAGAGTAATTCTAATTAATTCTAATCCTGCAACCATAATGACTGATCCTGATACTGCTGATGTAGTATACATCGAACCAATCACACCTGAAATTGTTGCAAAAATTATTAAGAAAGAAAGACCAGATGTACTTCTACCTACAATGGGTGGTCAGACAGCGTTAAATATAGCAATTGAACTTTCGAAAGATGGAACTTTAAAAAAGTATAAAGTTGAACTAATTGGTGCAAATCTTAAAGCAATCAAAAAGGCAGAAGAAAGAGAAAGTTTTTATAAAGCCATGACTAAGATTGGCTTAGAATGCCCAAGAGCAGAGATTGCTAGAAATTTTAAAGACGCAAAAAAGGCTCTAAAGAAAATTGGATTGCCTGTCATCATAAGACCATCGTTCACACTTGGAGGCACAGGTGGAGGAATCGCGACTACCGAGAAACAGTTCGAGGAAATAGCAAATTCTGGACTTTATAACTCACCGATAAATGAAATTTTAATTGAAGAGTCTGTAGCTGGATGGAAAGAATTTGAAATGGAAGTTGTGAGAGATAAAAACGATAATTGTATAATCATATGCTCAATTGAAAATGTAGACCCCATGGGAGTTCATACAGGTGACTCTATAACAATAGCGCCTGCACTTACTTTAACTGATAAAGAATATCAAATTATGAGAAACGCATCCATTGCATGTCTCAGAGAAATTGGTGTTGAAACTGGAGGCTCTAATGTTCAATTTGCTGTTAATCCAAAAAATGGAAGGCTTGTAATCATTGAAATGAACCCAAGAGTTTCCAGATCTTCTGCTTTAGCTTCTAAGGCGACAGGCTTTCCAATTGCCAAAGTTGCTGCTAAATTAGCAGTTGGGTACACATTAGATGAACTTACTAACGAAATTACGAAAGTTACACCTGCATCGTTTGAGCCAACAATTGACTATGTGGTCACTAAAATTCCAAGATTTACCTTTGAAAAATTTCAATTAACGCAACCTTTACTATCAAGTTCAATGAAATCTGTTGGTGAAGTCATGGCTATTGGAAGGTCATTTCCAGAGTCATTGCAAAAAGCAATGAGGTCGCTTGAAACTGGTTTAGACGGCTTAGACGAAGTAACTGTAAGTATGAATAAAAAAAAGCTCACGAAGAAAAATATTTTATCTGAACTTAAGAAACCTCTTGCAGATAAACTATTATTAGTTGCTCAGGCACTACGTTTTGGATTAAATATAGTTCAAATTCATAAGTCCTCAAAAGTTGATCCTTGGTTTATTGGTCAAATAAAAAGGATAGTTGATACAGAAAAAACTTTAAAAAAAGGATTGCCACGAAACGCTAAAGAATTGCTTAGAATAAAATCGTTGGGATTTTCAGACAAAAAAATTTCACAGCTCTGTAATACTAAGGAAGAGAAAATTTTTAACATACGTGTCAAAAACAAAATTTTTCCTGACTTTAAAAGAATAGATACCTGTGCTGCTGAGTTTGAAGCTAAGACCCCATACATGTACTCAACTTACGCTAAAAATTCTTTAAGTAGTGACGCATGCGAATCCAGTCCAACAAGTAAAAAAAAGGTAATTATTCTTGGAAGTGGTCCAAATCGAATTGGACAAGGTGTTGAATTTGATTATTGCTGCTGTCATGCTTCATTTGCCCTAAAAGAATTAAAATATGAAACAATCATGATCAACTGTAATCCAGAGACAGTCTCAACCGACCCAGATACCAGTGACAGACTTTATTTTGAACCCCTTACGAATGAAAATGTATATGAAATTATTAGAAAGGAAAAAAGCAAGGGAAATCTTTTAGGGGTTATTGTTCAATTCGGTGGCCAGACACCTCTTAAGTTGTCTGACTATTTAAATAAAAAGAATATACCAATTTTGGGCACTTCAACTGAGTCGATTGATACTGCTGAAGACAGAGAAAAATTTAAAAAGATTTCTGAAAACTTAAATCTATTACAACCAGCAAATGGTATAGCATATTCTGAAAAAGAAGCTAACTCAGTAATTAAGAAAATAGGTTTTCCAGCAGTGATAAGGCCATCATATGTATTAGGTGGAAGAGCTATGGAAATTGTTCACAATGAAGATGAATTAAAAAAATACTTCAAAGAAGCTGTAGTAGTTAGTGGTAAAAGCCCTGTTCTAATTGATCACTATTTGAAAGACTCTATTGAAGTAGATGTCGATGCTGTGTCTGATGGAAAAAAAGTCATTATTGCGGGTATTATGGAACATATTGAGGAAGCAGGAATCCATTCTGGTGACTCGACATGCACGTTGCCTCCTTACTCATTGTCGGAAAAAATCATTAAAGATATAGAAAAGCAGACCAAAAAATTAGCTATTGCACTGAATGTGAAGGGCTTGCTAAATATACAATTTGCAATTCAAAATAATAATATATTTTTACTTGAGGTTAATCCCAGAAGTAGTCGAACTGTGCCATTTGTAGCTAAGGCCACAGGCAATCCAATTGTAAAAATAGCACTCAGTGCAGCAATGGGAAATCCGTTGAATAAAGATAAATTTAAAATCGGTAAAACTAATTGTATCTCAATTAAAGAACCTGTATTTCCTTTTAAACGCTTTCCTAATGTTGATAC
>CACLWE010000015.1 GCA_902610585.1 uncultured Pelagibacteraceae bacterium | reverse complement strand
GTATTTTAATCTTCATCAATTTAATGCTTTTATTATTTCTTTCTCTTTTTTTTCCAGACAACAATTACTTAAAAATATTTTTAGAATTTGAACCCTCATATAGCTCATATTCCACTCTTTTTTTAATCTCAAGTCTAGTATTTTTAGTTGGATTATATGACGACAAATACTTTCTATCGGCAAATAAAAAATTAATTATATTGAGTTTCATTTTATTGTTAGCAATACAAGCTGATAATCAATTAATGATTAAAGAGTTATCATTTTCATTAGGCTACCTGAATCTAAGTCTTAATGATTTTGCAACACTCTTTACATTATTGTGTATTCTTTTGTTTATAAATTCATTCAATATGCTTGATGGAATAAATTTACTAGCTGGTTTATATGCACTAACATTATTAATTATATTAATAATCTATAATTTTAACTTTCTTTACTTGATTATAGGCATCTCTTTATTATTTTTTTTATTTCTTAATTTTAATAATAGGTCTTTTCTAGGGGATAATGGTTCCCTACTAATTTCCTATCTAATTGGAATATCTTTTATAAAAGAATACAATATAAATCAAAATTTTTTCGCAGATGACATCGTTATCTTTATGCTTATACCAGGTTTAGATTTATTTAGGTTATCTATAACTAGAATACTTTCTGGTCAAAATCCCTTTATAGGTGATCGTAATCATATGCATCATTTGGTTTTAAGTAAGTTTTCGAATAACATGTCAACTTTAATAATAATTTTGCTAATTTTAATGCCAATTTTTTTGAATATAATTCATAATAATATTATCTTCGTTATTATCTTATCTATAATAATATATTCTATTTTTATATTTATATTTTCGAAAAATAAACAAAGTGTTAAAAATTGATAATAGTTACATAAAGTTTTTTGTAAGCTTAACCCCTTTTGGAATAATAACTGGACCTTTTTTCGCAGATTTATTTATTTCTATTGCGAGTATTTTATTTATATTTAAATCTTTCGAAAAAAATCTTAACTTCTACTGGAAACATACAATAACAAAAATATTTTTTATATTTTATTTTTATATTTTATTACGCTCATTATTATCAAGTGATATTCTTCTATCACTAGAATCATCATTGTTTTATTTTAGGTTTGGAATCTTTACATTATGCGTTTGGTACTTATGTGATAATGATAAAGATTATTTATATAATTTTGGCAAATATTTCCTTGCTGTATTTGCTTTTGTTATTTTAGATGCATTACTTCAAAAAACATTTGGCTTTAACACTATGATGAATATTGCAAGTTCTGATAGGTTAAGTGGTATTTTTGGCGATGAACTTATTTTGGGGTCATATCTATCGAGATTTATGCCTTTAGCTTTTGGTTTCTGTATACTGTTTTCAAAATCGAATAGATTAATTATACCATTATTTTTAATATTTTTAGTTATTTTAGACATAGTAATCTTTTACTCTGGTGAAAGAACAGCTTTCTTTTATTTAATTTTAGGAAGCATTGTTATTCTGCTTTTTTCAAAAAACTGGAAGTATTTGAGAGTTATTACAATGTTAGTCTCGTTAGTTCTAATTGTATTCATCACCATGTATGACAATAAAATAAAAGATAGAATGATTACACAAACACTAAATCAAACTGGTATTGCAAATATTATTTCTGAAGATAATGCAAAACAAAATTCAGTTATTCATGAAAAATTTTTAAAATTAAATGTATTTTCACCTGTCCATGAACCGCATTTATTTTCAGCTAAGAAAATGTTTGATAGTAATCCATTATTTGGTGTAGGACCAAAATTATTTAGAGTTAAATGCAATGAGGAAATATATAGTTTGCCTAATGGTTGCAGTACTCATCCACATAATACATATTTTCAGTTATTGGCTGAGATTGGTTTATTTGGTTCAAGCTTTGTGATCGTATCTTTTTTATTTGTACTTTACTTGTTTGGAAAACACTTCACATCAATGTTTACAAAAAAAAGATATCTTAATGATTTTCAGATTTGTATTTTAACTTGTATATTAATTTCTCTATGGCCATTTGCACCCTCAAATAATTTTTTTAATAATTGGATTTCAGTGGTGTACTATTTACCGGTGGGAATATTTTTGTCTAGTATTTTCAATCATTCCGAAAAGTCACATTATTGACTTTCACAATAAAGTATAGAGTTATTGTCATTATTAATACCAATAATACAATAATTTGAGTAAATATTATTTTATTAAAGGTACCGTCTGAGGTGCTAGCAGTAAAAGAGTAGTCAATATTATCCAGATCATAAATACCTTTAATCTCTAAACCTATATTATTTTTAAATGTTTCCATTTGGAAAATAATATTAGCTAAAAATTTTTTGTGATTCTCAATAATTTGAATTTCTAAATTATAATCCGAGGACTCAATCATAGAAGTTTTCATATTATCTAGTACTTGTGTACCTAGAAAAAAATTATGTTCAAATTGATTTCTAAATTCTTTATTAGGAAGTTCTATTGAGAGTTTTTCAGCTAAATTTCTATTATGTTCAAGTTTAAGAATTTCATTATCGACCCTAATTTTAAGATTTGAGACTCTATTTTCTAACAGTGAAGCGTAGCTATTTAAAAAATCTAGGTCGTTTGTAATTCTCTCCTCATATATTCCAGTAAGCGATATTATTAATTTTTCTACTGATCTTTCAAATATTTTAAGTAAAAATAACTCAGCTTCAGAGGCATCATATCCCGCTAGACTTAGGTAATAGGTATCGTCTTTTTTTCTCTTATTAATAATTTTTCTCGTCCACTTACTACTGTCTATTTCTATCAAACCACTTTCTAAAGCAATTCTCTCAACAAAGCTGTCAGATAATATATCTAAATAAAGTGCAACCAATCTTTCATTCTGTTGTTGAGTAAACTTAGGTAAAATTTCCGCATTATTGATTTCCTCAAGACTTATATAGTCACGTTCAAATTGGTTAAGTACAGAAAGTAAATTATTGTACCTTCTTGTTATGCTCCTTAAATCATTCTCTTTAAGTTCATCTAAGAAGTTGATAGATAGTTCATTATTTTTAACCACATTCCGGTTATTATCAAAGTACCAAAAAGAAATTACACTACTGAGTATTAGAGTAATTAATATAACATACTTCATTCTGAAAAATTCTTTAAACAAATCAAGTAAAGAAATATTTTTTTCCATGTTTATGTGCGAAGATTAATTAAATTCTTTATATCAGTATATATTAGTTTGTATAATATTTTTTTGAATGTATTATTACAAACTAAATACAGAAAATTATGAAAAAAAAAGCCCTTATAACAGGTATTTCTGGGCAGGATGGTTCCTATCTTGCAAAACTTTTAATTAGTAAAAATTATATAGTTTATGGCGGTGATAGAAGAACCGCCAGTGGAAGTTTGTGGAGACTTGAAGAATTAAATATTCGAGAAAAAATTAATATTATTGATTTTGAATTGTCAGAAGATAGTAATATTACCAATGTAATTAGAGTAAGTAAATTTGATGAAATTTATAATCTTGCAGCACAGTCATTTGTAGGGAGCTCTTATCAAACCCCACTTATGACAACGGATGTTAATGGATTGGGAGTAGCACGTATACTTGAAGCAATAAGAAATTATTCACCTAATACAAAATTATATCAAGCCTCTACTTCAGAGATGTATGGAAATACAGTTTCAACTAAACAAGATGAAAATGCAAAATTTCACCCAACAAGTCCCTATGCAATTTCTAAATTGTATGCGCATTGGATGATTAATTTATACAGGGAGGCATATGATTTATATGCGTGCGCGGGTATACTATTTAACCATGAATCGCCATTAAGGGGGGAGGAATTTGTTACTAAAAAAATTGTAAGAGAATTAACTAAAATAAAATTCAAAAAAAAAGGATGTCTTTCACTTGGAAATATTTATACCAAAAGAGATTGGGGTTTTGCTGGAGATTATGTGGATGCAATGTGGCAAATGTTGCAACAACAAAAACCTCACGATTTTGTTATAGCGTCAGGAAGAACACATTCTATAAAAGAATTTGTAAATGTAACAGCAAGATATTTGGGCTTTTCTCTTATATGGAAAGGAAAAGGGTTAAATGAATATGCGGTTGAACAAAAGTCAGGAAAAAAAGTGGTTCAAATTGATAAAAAATTTTTTAGACCGACAGATGTTAATCTGCTAAAAGGAAATTATTCTAAAGCAAGCAAAATTTTAAAATGGAAACCTAGCACGTCCTTCAAAAGTTTAATTCAAATGATGTGTGATTATGAAATAAGTAAATTTAAATAGTATTTAAATGCTCACAATAAAAAAATCAAAATTACATGGAACTGGTGCATTTGCTTCAAGAAAAATATCAAAAAATACAAAAATAATTCAGTATAGAGGAGAAAAAATTAGGCGCTCAGAGGGAAATAAAAGATCAGAACAACGTATAAAGAAATATTTAAATTCAAAAGATAAGGGATCTGTTTATATTTTTGAATTAAATTCAAAGTACGATATTGATGGGACGCCGTCATATAATAAAGCGAAGTTCATAAATCATTCCTGTGAACCAAATTGTGAAGTTGAAATTATAAACGATGAAATATGGATTACTTCAATTAAAACTATCATGAAAAATGAAGAACTTACATACGACTACGGCTATAGTTTCGACAAAGAGGATTATAAAGACCATATTTGTAATTGTGACGCTAAGAATTGCATCGGCTACATTATATCTTCTGACGAATGGAATAAATTTTTAAATCATATAAAAAAAATCGTAACTAAAAGAAATAAATCTTAAATATTATTTATCTTTTAAAATTATTTTCTCCATATTATTTCTTGGCAACATCAATTTGAAATTGTCGCATTGTTGAACGTTTTTTTTGTTTTAAAGTACGTGTGTAATAGCATTTTGGACAACTAACGCCCTTAATATAAAGTTTAGACATAAGATCTTTTTTAGAAATTGGATTTCTACAGCCATAGCATTGGTAATATCTACCTCTACTTAAATTTTTATTAATCGAAACTCGATTATCAAAAACAAAGCAATCACCATTCCAATAATTGCTTTTTGTTTTATGTCTTTTCTCTTTTAAATAATCAATAATACCTCCTTTAAGTTGAAAAACAGTTTTATATCCCTTGTTTTTTAGATATATCGAAGCCTTTTCGCATCTTATTCCCCCTGTGCAGTACATTGCAATCTTTGTATTTTTGTTCATGTTGAGTTTTTGAAATTGTTCTGGAAATTCTCTGAAATTATTTAAATTTAAATTCGATGAATTACTAAACTTTCCAATTTCAGTTTCATATGAATTTCTTACATCTAAAATAAAAAAGTCTTGGTCTTTAATAATTCTATTCCAATCTTTGGGATTTACATATGAATTTTTATTATGAGATATTTTTAAATCTTTTTTTCCTAGAGTGACAATTTCTTTTTTATCACGAATTCTAAGTTTATGAAATGGAATATGATCATGATAATTTATTTTTACAGATAACTTTCTTATTGATAAAATTTTTTTTATTTTAATTAAAATTTTTTCTAAGTCTTTTTTATTTCCAGAAATCGAACCATTAATTCCTTCATTTGCAATATAAATAGAGCCTTTCGTATTGTAATCTTTAAATATAGTTTTTATATCATTGACTATTTTTTTTTTATTTTTTACTTTTGTAAATCTATAAAAGGAGAAAATTGCGACCTTACTACCCATTATTTTTCTCATTTATAATTTTGGTTGTACTAACTCCAGGCATTAACTCAATAATTTTGATTGAACCCCCATAACTTTTAACATAGTCAGATCCAACAACTGATAGTTCAGAATAATCTGAACCTTTAAATATATATTGAGGGTTAAATAATTTAATTAGCTTTAGTGGTGTGTCTTCTTCAAATAATATAATCGCATCTACATCAACTAACCTAGCAATACTTTCTATACGCATTTGCTCATTTTCATAAGGCCTGTCTATCCCTTTAAGTCTTTTAATAGAGTTATCTGAATTCAAAGCAACAATTAAAAAATCACATGAATTTTTACTCTCTGCAATTAATTTTAAGTGACCTTTATGCAATAAATCGAAGCAACCATTAGTAAAGCCTATTACTTTATCCTCACTTTTAAGATTTTTAATTTTATGGATTAAATCTTTTGAATGTTTATAAAATTTATTTATCATCTGTTAATTCTTCAAGTGATAGAGTAGAAGCTCCAATTTTTGATACTGTTTTGCTTGCAGCGAGATTAGCAATTTTTGAAGCCTGGTAGCTACTTAAACCAACAGCTTTCATAATCGATAATATAGCAACAACAGTATCTCCTGCGCCTGTTACGTCAGATACTTCTCGCTTTAATGCTTCAATGTTTTTAATGGATGATTTATTAAACAGTGACATACCTTTACTGGATCTAGTAATTAATATCTCTTTTATTGATAATTTTTTGCATATTTCTTGTGCAGCGCTAACCAATTTATTTTCATTATAAATGTTTACCTTTACCGCTTTTTTAAATTCTTCTAAATTTGGAGTTATCAAATCTACGCCTTTAAAACATCTAAAACTATCCTTCTTAGGATCTGCAATTATTATTTTTTTATTTATCTTGGAAATAGCAATAATTTCCTGAATCATATTTTCGTCAAGTAAACCTTTATCATAATCTGAGATGATAACAAGATCAGCAGTTTTTACTTCCTTTTTAAACACTTTAATAATTTTTAATTTTTCTTTTTTGCTAATTTTATTTTTCTTTTCATTATCTAATCTTAATATTTGATGAGATTTGTCTATGTATCTAGTTTTGACTGGAGTTGTAAAATTCTCAATGTATATAGGTTTAGGTTTGATCCCCTTTATTCTTTTAAGAAGCTTGTTTATATCTTTTGAGGGTTTATCTTTTCCATTTAAGTATAAAAGCATTGCCTGCACACCGACTGAAGCAATATTATTAGCAACATTTCCAGCTCCACCTAATTTAACAAATTGTTTTTTTTGATCTAAAATAGGAACTGGATACTCAGGACTAATTCTATTAACCTCACCAACAATGTATTTATCAAGAATTATATCTCCTACACAAATCAATTTAATTTTTTTTAATTTAGATTTATGTTTATTTAATAATTTAATAATACTCATAAATAATTCTTTTAAATTATTTAGCTTTAAGGCTATAGGTTAAATCTTTAAGATAATTTGTAAGTTGTTTCCTAGACTCAATCTTTTGAAGTATTTTATGTTTTACCAGATTTCCAGAGGTAATTTCAATTTCCTTACCTATCTTTTTTCCAGTTTCATGAATATATGATGAATATTTTAGTGTTTGATTTTTCATTTTGCTTGCAAAAAAGTGAAATAAAATACCATTTTTACCCTCAAAATAGATTGGTATTACGTCTGCACTTGTCTGATGTATTAGTTTCGCGGGAAACAGTTTCCAATCTTCATCCATCGCCGCTTCTCTGATACTTTTTGCTACAGAAACACCTCCTGCAGGAAATACAATTAAGACACCTTCATTTAGAAGGTGCTCTTTTGCTTTTTTTGATGTTTCGATATTTTTCAGCTTTATTTCCTTACTTTGTTTACCAAAATTGATTGGTAAAATAAAATTATTTAATTCTGGTAGAAACTGCAGTGTCTCGTGTGTAATAATTTTAAAATCTTTTCTTTGTTTTGATACCAAAGAGCATAAAACAATCCCGTCTATAATTCCGTATGGATGATTTGAAATAATTATTAATGGACCTTTATTTGGAATTACTAAGCCTTTTTTTGATTTATTTACAACTTTTATATCCATTACATCTAGAATGTCAGTCCAAAAATTTGTTGGATCAAGATTTAAAGACTCATATTTTTTGTAGACTTTAAGGAGCTTTCTTTTCCCAGACAATTTTTCAATTGTTCTTATAATAAATCTCTGTGCTAAACTATGCTCCGATTTTGAGGCGTAGGTAAAATTTACTTTTTGCATCTTAATACTCAACGGGTATGGGATCTAAGCTCCTCCAAAAATACCATGTGGCTACCGATCTCCAAGGTTTCCATTTCTTTGAAATTTTTATAGCACGTTCTTTAGATATTGGATATTTTAAATTATAGCAATTACAAATGCCCTTTATTAAACCTAAATCATCTGCAGGAAAAACATCAGGTCTACATAAATTGAAAATCAGAAACATTTCAGCTGTCCATCTTCCAACGCCTTTAATCTTAATCAATTCATTTATTATTTCCTCATCGGAATAGTTTTTCCACTTATTGGGATTTATTTGTTTATTTACAAAACCAGAAGATAAAGATCTTAGGTAGGAAATTTTTTGTCTTGATAAGCCGCATGCCTTAAGACTCATATAATGAGCCTTAAGTGTATTTTCAGGATTAACTTTTTTTACTTTATTTTCAAATCTATTCCATACCGCTTGAGCCGCTTTAACTGATATTTGCTGACCTATTATTGCACGAGCAAGAGTATAGAAAGGATCTGATTTTGAAAAAAGAAAATCCTTATGATAACTTTTTATAATTTTTCCTAGTTTAGGATCATGACTAATTAGAACTTTTTTTGCTTTTTCCCAGAAAAAAGGTTTCTTCATATTTAATAAATTAATTTAATATTGACATATATAATGTAAATTGTTTTATTTGCCATTCTAATTAACAAATGGAGATAAAATATGGCTGACGTTGCTAGTTTATTAGCTGAATTTCAAAAAGGTATCGAAGGCAAGGATACTGGACTTGGAGCTACAGTTAAATTTGATTTTGAGGGAGCTGGGTGCATTTTCCTTGATGGTAAATCAAATCCAAATACTGTTTCTGACGAAGATAAAGATGCTGATTGTACTTTATCGATGTCCCTTGAAACATTTGAACAAATGAGATCAGGCGAAGTTGATGGGACATCAGCTTTCATGCAAGGCAAGTTGAAAGTATCAGGAGATATGTCAATTGCCATGAAGTTACAGTCTGTTATGGACGCTCTTGCTTAACAGCGACAATAAAATTTAAAAAGCCTAGTTAATTTTTAGCTGGGCTTTTTTTGTTCAAAATATACTTACATTCTTTAAATATTTTCTTGTTATTACAGGCAATAATCTTACCACCATTATATATTTCTTGATCTTCCCAAGTTCTAATTATTCCACCTGCATTTATTATTATCGGCTCTAAGGCTCTTATATCCCAGGGATTAAGACCACTTTCAACAACTACATCCACGTGGCCATCAGCTAGTAGACAATAACTATAACAATCACCTCCAAGCCTTGTAGATTTAGTTCTCTTACTTAATTTTTCAAAAGATCTTTGATCTTTTTTATTTGCAAATACATATGGTGAAGTTGTATTTAAGATTACTTGGGATAATTTATTTGTATTTCTCACTTTTAACTTTTTCCTTTTATTATCTTTAATCATGTATGAATGATTTGAATATCCTAAATATCTTTCATCAAGAACAGGAATATCTACAAGTCCCAAAATAATTCTATTGTTTTTGGATAAAGAAATTAAAGTACCCCATAATGGCACACCCTGAATATATGATTTAGTTCCATCAATTGGGTCAATACACCATTCGTATTCTCCTTTTTTGATAAAACTTTCTTCTTCACCAAATATTGAGTGATCAGGATATTCTTTTAAAATTATATGATTTAATTTTTTTTGAATCTTGATATCAGCTATAGTTACTGGATCAAAATTTGCTTTACTTTTATTTTTAACGTTAATTTTTCTTTTAAAATAATGTAAAGAAATTTCTCGAGCGGCATCTGCTAACTTTAACGAAAATTTTAAAAAATCTTTTATTTCATTTGACATTTTTGACCTGTTTTATCTTAAGTAGTAAGATATAATATTATTGACACTTATGTTGCCAATATATTAATGTTAATTGAATATGACTATTTAAAATATTTAAGTCATTTTAATACTTTGTATTAATACATGAATAATATATTTGTTTTTCTTTTTTTTCTAATCCTCAGTAGTTTCTCTTATGCAGATTTTGATTTAAATTCCCTCAAAATAGGTGATAAAGAGCCAATAGCAGAACCAATAGATAGTTATGATCCAAGTAAAAACTCATATCCAGATCCATTTCATAAAGATGAAATATTATTTACAATTGATAAGAGCAATTATCTTGAATATGCCGACCAATTGCTCACGCCAGGCCAAATTGAGATGTTTAATGTATATTCAGATACTTTTAAGATGCATGTTTATCCATCTCGTAGGAGTTGTGCTGTTCCACCAGAAGTTAACGAATTAACATCTCAAAATGCTGAACTAACTGATGAAGGTGAAGGAATCATAGGAATTGTAGGCAGTATACCTTTTCCTAATCCATCAGAAGCACTACATCATGTATGGAATCATATTTTAAGATATAGAGGAGTGAACATATATGGTTCATCACCTTTTTATATTATAAACCCAGATAGTTCTATTACTTACGGAGCTGGTGAGGCTATTGCAATTAATTATTGGAATCCATTTGTTGACAATAAAAAGGGGCTGCAAGGAATGCTAATGTCAAAAGTAACTCATCCACCAAGATTAGCTGACGCATCTCTATTAGTAATTGAATCTTTAAATGCATTAAAGACACCCAGAAAAGCTTGGGTATATAACCCTGGAACCCGCCGCGTTCGAAGGGCCCCGGATATTGCTTACGATTATAAACCGACTGCAAATCAAGGCATCACTACAACTGATCAGTTTGATGGGTTCAATGGGGCTAAAGATAGATACGAATGGACCTTTTTAGGAACTAAAAAAAAATTGATGCCCTACAACGCATATAAATTGCATGAAACTGATATAGATAAATATTTAACACCATATCATATTGATCAAAACTATCTTAGGTATGAATTAGTTAATGTTAATGTAATTCAGGCTGACTTAAGAAAAAATAAAAGACATATTTTACCTCATCGAACAATGTATTTTGACACTGATAGTCATAATATGCTTGTTGAGGAGACGTTTGATGAAGAAAACAAAATTATGGCGTATAGAGAATTTCCAATAATTAATTATTATGATCAGCCTATGTGCTTGTCAGTTCACTCTGCAACATACGATTTTGCAACTAGGAGATATCAATTATCAAATGTACGTTCTATAGATATACCAAAGATACAATGGAGATTAGATGAGCCCCATAATGAAAATATGTTTACTCCAGAGGGACTCAAAAGATTTGCAAGATAGCTCATAAAAAAGTATATATAATGTTTAGATACCATACTTTTGGGCACGTAGCTCAGTGGTAGAGCATCACGTTGACATCGTGGGGGTTGTTGGTTCGATCCCAACCGTGCCCACCATAAATCTCAATTATATGTTGTTTTTTATTACTTAATTAGATAAAAGATCGCTATATAATGAAAAAGACAAATAAAATCAGAGAAGCAAGACTCAATAGGATGAGATCTAGAAAAAATAACATTCGTAAAGAAAAAGTTAGACTAAAAAAAATTGAAGAAGCGAATGCACCTCAACCGGAGCCTCAACAATGAAAGTAAGAAGCTCACTAAAAAATCTTAAGACAAGAGACCGTAACAATAAGCTTATAAAAAGAAAAGGTCGTCTATACGTTATTAATAAAAGAAATCCACGAATGAAAGCTCGTCAAGGCTAACAATATTTGTCGTCTAAAAAAAATAAAAGAATTCTTTTTATTGCAGATCATGCATCAAATTATATACCAAGTTCATTAAAAAATTTAGGTCTTAGAAACAACCAATTAAATTCACATATTGCGTATGATGTAGGTGTAAAAGAATTATGCATTAATTTGTCTAATCTTCTAAACTCTAATTATATTATAGGCGAATACTCAAGACTTATTATTGATTTAAATAGAGATATTTCAGATCCAACATTAATTCCAGAAATTGTTGATAGAAAAATAATAACGAAAAATTTAAGTTTAACTAATTATGATAAGAGAAAAAGAATTTCAGAGATCTACAATAAATATCATTACAAAATTAAAACAGCTTTAAAACATAATAATATAATGGCATTAATTTCTCTTCATTCATTTAATCCAATATTCAAAAAGCGAAAACGAAATATTCATTTCGGCATTCTATCAAATCAAGATAGAAGACTGAGTGATTATATAATTACAGAAATGAAAAGAAGGAAATTAAAAGTCGGTGACAATGAGCCGTATGAGGGAAATTTAATTGGTGATACGATGTATAAACATGGTCTTAAAAATAATTTACATCATACTTTAATTGAGGTCAGAAACGATTTACTTTCTTCCGCAACTAAGATACACAGAGTTTCAGTGCTATTGAAAAAAATAATAAATAATTCAATTAATAGGATTTAAAGACAAAATGAGTAATATAGCTCCAAAGTGGTTTGAAAAAGCAATATCTAATAAGCCTGAAGTACTGTCTGTGAAAATAAAAGGGACAAAAATTTCCTATAATGCCTGGGGCGATAGATCAAAACCAGGATTAATTTTTATTCATGGTGGCATGGCACATGCAGAGTGGTGGAGTTTTATCGCTCCCTACTTTGCAAAAACACATAGAGTTATAGCTATGAATCTAGGCGGGATGGGTGATAGTGAATGGAAGAAAAAATATTCAGTTGAGTCTTGGGGCGCAGAAATAGTTGGCGTATGTAAAAAAGAAAAATTAAAAAAACCTATTTTTATAGGACATAGCCTTGGTGGCATGTGCGGTGTGTATGCTGCTTCTTTAATGAAAAAAAAATTGTATGGTTTAGTCATTGTAGACACGGCTATAATGCCTCCTACTGATAATCCTCCTAAATTCGATTTAAAAGTCAGAGCTAACAACGTTTATAAAAAAATGTCAGATATTATTGAACGTTTTAGATTAGTTCCATCTCAGAGTGACGCTCTTGAATATGCGATGAATTTCATAGCAGAAAAATCTATTAAAAAAGTCAGAGGTGGATGGACGTGGAAATTTGACCCAAGTTATATGAATATTTTTACAAGCGAAAATTTTGCGGAAAGGCAAGCAGTTTTGAGAAAAACACTAAAGGGCCTTAAATGTAGAGTCGCGGTATTTAGGGGGGAGAAATCATCTATCTTTCCAGGATTTAGTGCAAAATATATGAATGAATTGATGGATAAGAAATCACCGATAATTAACATACCAGAAGCTCATCACCATATTATGGTAGATCAACCTTTAGCGCTCGTTTCAGCTTTAAGATCATTAATAATTGATTGGGATCATTCAAAACCATCTAAGGCACTGTAAATTATATATAAATCAATCATCTCTAATCCAATATTAACTAAAAAAAACACTGTTAAATTCGATATTTAGAAATATATTAACTGCTTATCATGGATATATCAGAGCAGAAAAAAACATATGGTTTCTTCGGTAAACTCATTTTATGGGGATCTGTTAGTGTTGTTGTTGTATTGGTTCTGATGGCAATTTTTTTAATCTAAATTTTAAATTTATGCGCGCTTATATTTTAAAAGAAAGTGATACAGAATTACGTGTGTCGGCTTCACCTGATAGTGTAAAAAAGATGGTTGAGTTGGGTATTTCTGTGAATATACAAACTACTGCTGGTCAAAATTCTAATTTTTCTGATGAAAGTTATAAAGTAAACGGGGCCGAGATTTTTAATAATACTTCCGAAATTTCAAACGCTGATATCATAATAAAAGTGAACAAACCAACCGACGATGAAATTTCATCAATGAAAGAAGGCTCTTTGTTCATAGGTTCTCTGGATCCTTATAATAGTAGGGAGACACTAAATAAACTAAGAGATAAAGGTGTAACATCGTTTGCAATGGAATTAATGCCAAGAATAACAAGAGCTCAATCAATGGATATACTCTCCTCACAATCAAACTTAGCTGGGTATAAGGCTGTGATAGACGCAACCTATTTATTTAACAAAGCAATGCCAATGATGATGACGGCTGCTGGCACAATCGCACCAGCAAAAGTTATGGTATTTGGCGCTGGTGTTGCTGGTTTACAAGCTATTGCTACTGCAAAGAGACTTGGAGCAATCGTCTCTGCAACTGACGTAAGAATAGCAGCAAAAGAACAAGTCGAGAGTTTAGGTGGTAAATTTGTTATGGTTGAGGATGATGAGACCCAGGATGCAGAAACATCCGGGGGTTATGCAAAAGAAATGAGTGATGAATTCAAAGCTAAGCAGGCAAAGCTTATTTCAGATACCTTAGCAACTCAAGATATTGCAATATGTACAGCACTTATTCCTGGGAAAAAAGCTCCAACACTTATTTCAGAGGAACAGGTCAGATCAATGAAACCTGGATCAATAATAATTGATCTTGCAGCCGAAAGCGGTGGAAATTGCGAGTGCTCTGTAGCTGGTGAGACTAAGGAGGTTGGAGGTGTGCACGTAGTTGGTTCAAAAGATATAACTTCAACAATCTCTGAAGATGCTTCAGCGCTATTTTCAAAAAATATACTTAATTTTTTAACATTATTAATTGACAGCGAATCCAAGACTATAAGTATTGATTGGGATGATGAAATTATTCAAGGAATACTAGTAACAAAAAATAATGAAATCGTTCATAAGGAGCTTAGTTAATGGAAGCAATTGATCCAAATATATTTAGATTAACCATTTTTGTTTTATCAATCTTTGTGGGTTATTATGTAGTTTGGAGTGTGACACCTGCTTTACATACTCCTTTAATGGCTGTTACTAATGCGATTTCGTCAGTAATAATTGTTGGTGGATTATTTGCTCTTGTCTCAAGCACTGATCAGACATTTCTGGGAATTTTATCCAAAAGTTTTGGATTTATAGCGGTTTTGCTAGCCGCGGTAAATATTTTTGGTGGATTCCTAGTAACACAAAGAATGTTAGCAATGTATAAAAAGAAACCAAAAAATCAGGATAAAAAATAATGCACAATCTTGTAGCTGTTGCTTACGTTATATCAGGAATATTTTTTATTATTGCTTTAAGAGGCCTATCCTCACCAGAAAGTTCTCGAAGAGGGAATATCTTCGGTATGCTTGGTATGTTAATTGCTGTGCTCGCTACATTATTCTCTGTTAATTTTTTTACATCTAATATTCAAACTATAGGATTGGTACTAATTGCAATAGTTATTGGTGGATTAATTGGTTCAGTGATCGCTAGGAAAATTGCAATGACTGCGATGCCGCAACTCGTTGCTGCTTTTCATAGCTTAGTAGGACTTGCAGCAGTATTCGTTGCATTAGCTGCATTCTATGCACCCGAAGCTTTTAACATTGGCACTGTTGGAAAAATTAAAACTTTAAGTTTAGTAGAAATGTCTCTTGGTGCTGTGATTGGTGCTATTACTTTTTCTGGCTCAGTAATTGCATTTGGTAAATTGCAAGGCATCATGTCAGGCTCACCAATTGTATTTAAGGGTCAGCACCTTGTAAATTTATTAATTGGTTTGATTATCATCGCGGGTATTGTTTATTTTTGTTTTAATCAGGATCAAAATATTTATTTAGCAATTATCGCTCTCTCATTTCTGATTGGATTTTTAATTATTATTCCGATTGGTGGTGCCGATATGCCTGTTGTTGTATCAATGTTAAACTCTTATTCTGGATGGGCTGCAGCTGGAATTGGTTTTACTCTTGGAAATACTGCACTGATCATTACAGGTGCTTTAGTTGGGTCATCTGGAGCAATTTTATCATATATAATGTGTGCTGCTATGAACAGATCGTTCATCAGTGTTATTCTAGGTGGGTTTGGAGCAGAAGATGCTGCAGTTTCTAAAGATGTGGAGCAAAGACCTGTCAAAGAAGGTAGCGCTGATGATGCTGCATTTATTATGAAGAATGCTGGTTCAGTTATTATTGTTCCTGGATATGGAATGGCGGTAGCACAAGCTCAGCATGCACTTAAAGAAATGACAGATGCGCTAAAATCAAATGGTGTAAAGGTTACGTTTGCAATACATCCCGTTGCAGGAAGAATGCCTGGACACATGAATGTATTATTAGCTGAAGCAAATGTTCCTTATGACGAGGTTTTTGAACTTGAGGATATTAATTCTGAATTTTCTCAAGCTGATGTCGCTTTTGTTATTGGTGCGAATGATGTAACAAATCCCATAGCAAAAACAGATCCTGCGTCACCGATTTATGGAATGCCTATTCTTGATGTCGAAAAAGCCAGTACAGTTCTTTTTGTCAAAAGAGGTCGTGGTCTCGGCTATGCAGGTATTGATAATGAGTTGTTCTATCGTGACAATACTATGATGCTATTTTCTGATGCAAAAAAAATGGTTGAAGGTATTGTTAAAGCTTTATAAAGATTTAGCTATAAATCTTTCTTCTAGCCATTTTACGTGAGCGACGAATGTTTTCAGCTTTCTCTCTTAGTTTTTTTTGACTAGGTTTTTCAAAGTAAGTTCTCATCTTCATTTCTTTAAAAATGCCTTCTCTTTGCATCTTTTTTTTGAGAATACGAAGGGCTCCCTCCACATTGTTATCTTTTACACTTACCTCGACTATTGTTCTGCCCTCCTTAAGAGCAAGTTAAAATTTGAGGGTTTTTAGCACTTGGATACACGCTTGTCCACATAAAAGAAAAAGATTTAATCTACTTAACAAAATTAATATGGCCCATTTTGCGGCCTTGTTTAATTGCTTTTTTACCATAGTCATATGTCTTCTTCTTTTTATAAACGTTATAACTTTTCAATTTACTTATTTGTTTGGTTCTTTTGATCTCATTGCCAATAAGATTTCTCATAAGACCTTTTTTAATAATTTTTGGGGTTTTAATTTTATGTTTTGTGATTGCTTTAATATGCAACTCGAATTGACTCATATTCGCATTATCAAGTGTTATATGGCCTGAATTGTGAACTCTCGGTGCAATTTCGTTTACATAGATATTATTTTCATCATCTAAAAAGAATTCTATTGTGAGTAAGCCAATATAATTAAGCTTATTTAAAATCTTTTTTGATATCATTATTAGCTGTTTGTTTATTTTTTCATCTATTTGTGACGGAGATATTGTTTCAAACAAAATATGGTTTTTGTGAATATTCTCAAATGGTGGATAAAAATATATATTTTTTTTTATGTTTCTTGAGCAAATGACAGATAGTTCTCTATCAAACTTTATTACCTTTTCAATTACGCACGATTGATAATCAAGCTTTTTCCATTTATTTTTTAAGTCAGAAAAATTTTTTACTTTGTATTGACCTTTTCCGTCATAACCAAATCTGCAGGTTTTTAATATAACTGGAAAATTTATTTTATCTTTAAACTTATTTAAATTTGTTTTCTTATTAATAAAAAAAAGTCCAGCATGTTTAATTTTATTCTTTGAAAAAAATAATTTTTCTTTTTCTCTATCTTGGCTTATTTCTAAAGCCGAAATCGGTGGGTATATTTTTATTTGTTTATTGATTTGTTTTAATGTTTTTATAGCAACATTTTCAAATTCATAAGTTAGTAAATCAACATTTTTTCTAAATTCATTTAACTTCTTATGATCATTAAAAGAACCATAAATAATTTTATTAGCATATTTTTTTGCAGGGGCATCATCTGTATCAGAATAGATATGTGCAGTAAGTCCAATTTTTTGACAAGCTTGAGCTAAAAACATGCCAAGTTGACCCCCACCGATTATGCCTACAGTGGAAACTTCAGCTTTCATTATTTAGGTATATTTTTTACTGACTTAGTTTGTTTTGATCTCCATGAAGCGTATTTCTTTTTCAGTTTTGTGTTATTGCCGCTTAAAATTGATACTGCAAGTAATGCTGCATTCTTTGCTCCAGCTTCTCCAACAGCAAGTGTTCCAACTGGTACGCCTGCTGGCATTTGAGCGATCGATAGCAAACTATCTAAGCCTTTTAGTTTTTTTGATTCAATTGGAACACCTAGTACAGGAATATTTGAAATAGAGGCTGTCATTCCAGGCAAATGAGCTGCTCCACCAGCGCCTGCAATTATTATTTCTATCCCTCTTTGTTCTGCTCTTTCAGCATATTCAAACATTCTTTTAGGTGTTCTATGGGCAGAAATAATTTTTACTTCGTGTTTAATATTAAATAATTTTAAAATTTTTGAAGCATGCTTCATTGTGGGCCAATCAGATTGGCTGCCCATAATAATGCTTACCAGTGAAGGATTTTTCATTGTAATATTTATTATCCATCGACAGCAGAAGTTTCTGACTCATTTATGTCTGAAACTTTTTCATCTGCTTCTTGCAGTCTCAATCTCTCTTCTTTTTCTTTTTTCTTTTGAGCTCTTTTCATTGATCTTTCAGCTTTAGCTAAAGCCTCATCTAATTCAACTTGCCTACAAATTCCAAGTCCAATTGGATCTTGTGGCCGGATATTTGCCATGTTCCAATGAGTTCTTTTTCTAATAGCATCAATTGTATTTTTTGTACTACCAACTAGTCTTGCAACCTGTGAGTCCTTTAGTTCGGGGTGATTTCTTATCAACCAATAAACTGCGTCTGGCCTATCCTGTCTTTTTGAAAGAGGAGTATATTTTTTTTTCTTTTTTGATTGCTCAGTCTTTTCAGAGATTTCATTTTCAATAATCTTCAGTGACTCATCTTCATTATCCGCACATCTATCGATTTCATCTTTTGTTAATTGACCACTGGTTATAGGATTTAATCCCTTAATTCCCACACCGACTTCACCATCTGCAATACCTTTAATTTCTAATTCATGCATCCCACAGAAATCACCTATCTGCCTGAATGACAAAGAAGTATTATCAACAAGCCATATTGCAGTGGCTTTTGGCATTAATGGTAATTTTGCTGCTTTCATAATAATTATAGAGTGCCTCTTATAAGTTAATTTTAGAGTTTTTCAAAGGATATCCTAAAATTTAAGCAGCAATTTGCCAATATTCTTATTATTTTCCATGTATTGATGTGCTTTTTGAACATTCTCATAATCAAATTTTTGGTCAATATGCAATTTAATATTGCCATTTTCAATTAATGGCCAAATATGTTTTTTAAGATTATCGGCAATGAGTTTCTTTTCATCATTACTTCTTATTCTTAACGTTGAGCCAGAAACTGTTAATCGCTTCAACATAATTGGCAGTAAGTTTACTTCTACCTTAGATCCCTTTAGGTATGCGATATTTAGAAGCCTTCCAAGTCTATTTAGGACATTAATATTTTTTTGAAAATAATCCCCACCTACCATGTCTAGTATTACATCAACTCCTTTATATTCATTTTTAATTATGCTTTCAAAATCCTCAAGATTGTAATTAATTACTCTTTCTAAACCCAAATCCTTCAGATATTTATATTTTTCGTCTGATCCTACGGTTGCTATGCATTTAATTTGCATGGCTAATGCAATAGAAATAGCAGTCAAACCTATACCACTAGCACCACCATGAATTAATAATGTCTCACCTTGTTTTAGCTTTGCTTGATCAAATAGATTTGTCCAAACTGTAAAAAATGTTTCAGGAATTGTGCAAGCGTCAATAATTGAAATACCTTTAGGTATAGGAAGAATTGTTGATGTATGACATTTTACAAATTCTGCGTATCCTCCACCAGGGACAAGTGCACAGACTTTTGAGTTGAGCAAATTTTTATTTACATCATCACCAACATCAACAATTTCCCCTGAAACTTCTAAGCCCAAAATTTCTGATGCACCTGGCGGTGGTGGGTAACCACCAGATCGTTGAAGAATATCTGGTCGATTTATACCAGCCGCGTGAACTTGAATCAAAACTTCATGTTTTTCTATTTG
>CACLWE010000014.1 GCA_902610585.1 uncultured Pelagibacteraceae bacterium | reverse complement strand
GTACGCCAGTAGATAATACTGTGATTGTCAGTTTAGCAGCTATTGAAGCAATCCATGTTGACTGGTCAACCGGAGCCAAGATTCCTGGACAGCAGACTCCAATTGAAGAAATAAGAAAAATGGATCTTACTCCAAAAAATATCACAGCAGTATTAGTTGGGGTTAAATCAAAACTTTCCATTTTTAATCTCCAACGTTGGGTAAATGAATATCCCGAAGAGGCTATGACAGCAATTTTGCCAGGCGCTGCATTACAAGAACTGTGGCGTGTGGTGGGGGTTGTGGAAAATTTACTGCTTGGAATATCCATTGTTGTAATATTCACAACGCTAGTTGGTATGGCTGCTATTATGTTTTCAAACTTAAATGAAAGAAGAAGAGAAATGGCAATATGGAGAGCCATGGGCGCCTCTCCCAGTATAGTAATGGGCATATTGATGCTAGAGGCAATATTTATAGCGCTATTAAGCATATTGCTTAGTGTTATACTTTTATTTGGCACGCTTAATATACTTCAGCCATGGATTGATTATAATTACGGGATTTTGGTAAATGTTGAATTTTTTACTTTGAGAGATATTTATGTTTTCATCATGTTTATAATTTCTTCAATAATTGTCAGCTTATTGCCAGCGGTAAGAGCGTACTGGTTTTCCATCAACGACGGTATGTCTATTAAAGTATGATAAAACTATCTCGATTATTAATATTAATTTTTTTGCTTATACCTCTTGTTTCTTACGCTTCACCAAAGGAAATAGATTGGGATGATTTAATTCCATGGACTTCTGTTTTCAGTCCCGGAGAAGTAAAGTTCAATAAAAGTTTGGTAGATAAAGAAGTAAAAATACCAGGTTATGTCCTCCCATTAGATATGTATGGCCGTGGTGTGAATACTTTTTTATTAGTTCCCTATATTGGAGCTTGTATTCATGTACCGCCACCAGCACCAAACCAACTCGTTTATGTTGAGGCAGAAAATCCATGGAAAGGACTTGCGTGGTGGGAGCCTGTTTATGTGACTGGAACAATGAAAATTGAAAATCAAAATATAGAAGATCTTGCCATAGTAGGTTATGAGATGGCTGCTAACAAAATTGAATATTATCGTGGCGAGACAGGTGTTCATGGTTTTTTTGATTGGTAATTAATCGTGCATTCTTATAAATATAAATGTAAATTTGATAAAATTCTTAATAAAATAAATATTTATGGAAACTAATACATCACAAGTACCAGTAACAGTATTAACAGGTTTTTTAGGAGCAGGTAAAACTACTTTATTAAATCGTATTTTAACTGAACAACACGGTCGTCGTTATGCTGTAATTGTTAATGAGTTTGGTGAGCAAGGAATAGACAATGATCTCGTAGTTGATGCTGATGAAGAAGTTTTTGAAATGAACAATGGATGTATTTGTTGCACAGTTAGAGGCGATTTAATACGTATACTTGGAGGTCTCATGAAGCGTGCAGATCAGCTGGATGCAATAATTGTAGAGACAACAGGACTTGCTGACCCTGCGCCTGTAGCTCAAACATTTTTTGTCGATCAAGATGTTGCAGACCGAACTAAATTAGACGCTATTGTCACTGTCGCAGATGCTGTCCACCTTAGCACTCAACTCGGAGAACATCATGAGGCAGAAGAGCAGATCGCTTTTGCGGATGTAGTTCTGCTCAATAAGATTGATTTAGTCGATAAAAGTAAGCTTGCAGGTGTTAAGGATCGTATTAGAAAAATTAATCCTTATACAAAAATTATCGAAACAAATAGATGCGCTGCACCTCTTGAGGAAATTCTTGGTCTTAATGCTTTTAGTCTTGATCGCGTCTTAGAGGTTGAACCTGATTTTTTGGACTCCGATCATGATCATGAACATGATGACGATGTAACCAGTGTTTCTTTTGTTTCTGACACTCCGCTTGACTTAGAAAAATTTGAGAAGTGGTTTGGAAACCTATTACAAACGCATGGTCAAAATATTCTTAGATCAAAGGGCATTCTTGATTTTAAGAATGAAAAAGATCGCTACGTATTTCAAGGAGTTCATATGCTCATGGATGCATCTCCTATGGGTCCATGGCCTGAAAAAAGTATTCGAAATTCCCGAGTTGTATTTATTGGTCGCAAATTAGAGACTATGAATTTGAAAGAGGGCTTCGAAAGTTGTAAATCAGATTAGTTCTGCTTTAGATGAATAACGAATCTGTAATAAAATCCCGCTTTGAAGAAAATGGAAAGGTCTTTGAAACAGGCGCTCCTGTTACAGGTGCAGTTTCAATAGAGAATGCTGTTGCAGTTGGATTTGGAGACGGATCAATAAGGTTTTTTTGGCCAGATAATGATCCCTTAGAAGTTCAAGCGCACTCTGGCGCAATACTAAGCATAGCTTCAAGTAATGATGGGGTCATAACAGGCGGGCAAGATGGTCGTTTTTTAAAAATATCGACAAATGCTGAGGTCGAGGAAATTTACAATTTTGGAACACGTTGGGTAGATAATGTAGCGGCATATGAAAGTATGGTTTTATGTTCGTCTGGAAAAAATGTCTACATCTGGTCAGATGAAAATGATAAGCCAAAAATACTAGAGCATCAAAGTACGATAGGTGGTATCGCAATTGATCAAAATGGAAGGAGAATTGCTGTCTCATGTTATGGAGGAGTAACTTTGTGGAGATTAGAAAAAAACAAATGGAAATCATCGAAATTTGCTTGGAAAGGTTCACACGGTAAAGTTGGGTTTAGTCCAGATGGTAAGTATCTGGTGACAACAATGCAAGAAAATGAGCTTCATGCTTGGCGAATTCGAGACAAAGCAAGTTTTGCGATGTCAGGTTACCCGTCAAAAGTAAAAAGTTTTACATGGGCCGGAGACAACCCTTATCTAGTAACAGCGGGTGCAAAAGAAGCTATATGCTGGCCATTCGATGGCAAGGAGGGTCCTAAAGGACGCAAGCCTCTGTGCATTGCAAGTGGTGGTCAACAAAACGCAACTTTTGTTGAGTCATTGCCTGGGGAGAAAGCAGTTTTTGCTGGATTTCGAAATGGCATGGTTCTTCTCTCAGAATTATCAGAACATCCAAATGACGTCCTTATCCAAAATCCTACAGGATCAGAAGTATCAAATATTAGTATTTCACCCGATCGATCCCATATATTGGTCGGAGATTCAAAAGGCCAAATTTTATGGTCACCACTTTGGGAGCAATAAAATGGAGGGTATGTTTCAGAAAAAAAAATCAAATAAAAGTGCTACTCAAAATTTAAAAAATCTAATCATAGAGAAATTTAGATTAAATGAAGATACTACTGTAAGCATTGCTGAACTAAGCTGTCATGAACCAAATTGCCCACCAAAAGAAACAATTATTACGATCCGTAAAGCTGATGGAAGCACTTCTAACCTACGAATTCATAAAGCTTTGGATCAGATACAGAGGGAAGACGTTAAGACACTAAGACATGAAAAAAATTAAATATTATTTAATATAAGTGAATTCTGCTTTTTATTCGTTTCTTCATCCTAATTTGACTGCTAACAGCAATTACTCATATCTACTGTTATATACATCTTGTATTTGCGCTGGCCATTCTTGTCTTATGTAAGTGATCAGCTGCCAAACCTCTTCTTCACTTAAGCTGTCATTGCCAAGCATTTTTCCCTCATAATTAGGATCAAAACTTGGAAAGCCATATTTAATAACTTGAAACAAGTAATCTGGAGAATGATGCCACGTGTGGCCTGTGCCATTTAATGGTGGGGCTAATCGATGCCCATCTTCATCTAGAGTATTTTGCCAACCCTCTTGACCCTGTAAATTAACTCCGTGACAAGAAGCACAATTATTTTGATAAGCGGCTATTGTTTCAGGGTGAATTGGCTTTTGAGCTTGAGCAACTTCTTCTTCTATCGATTGATTGCTAAAAGCCTGATATAGAAAAAAAGCAATAATTAATGCAACTATTATTAGTACAGCTGTCCGCATAAACATCTGTTTAAAGAAATAAAAGTTCTCTTTAAAATTTCAACAAGGATTTATTTCTTGTATATTTCATCTTCAGGGTTTGATATGAAAAATTTTTAATCTTTTCGGTACCAGTACAACCGTACCGAAAGGATTTTAGCCACTAATGGAGAAAAACATCAAACCAAGAAAACCTGTCGCGATCACAAAGCTTGATAAAAGTTTAGGGGTTCTAGAAAGTTTAAGCTTTGTGGTTGAAGGTATAATCACGAGAGTCGACTCACCGTTATAGGATTGTCTTCTTATGTACTGAGGCTTCATCTTCGACTTATTCATGTTTGATAAATATGTACCTAAAAAGCAAGGCTTAATTTTGATAAAAATATGTTCAAAACAAGATAGAAGTGTTTATTTTCAAAAATTTGCTGATATAAGAGACCGATGCAAAATGTCGTCTCAGTAAAGAATTTATCTAAAACTTACGGTAATCAATTTCAGGCACTCAATAATATAAATTTAGATATCAAACAGAATGAAATATTTGCACTTCTTGGACCAAATGGTGCAGGCAAAACAACTTTGATCAGTATAATTTGTGGAATAGTAACGCCAAGTATTGGGACAGTTGAGGTTGGTAACTACGATATTATTAAAGATTATAGAAAAACTAGATCACAAATTGGACTTGTCCCTCAAGAGTTAACTTTAGAACAATTTGAAATTGTTTATAACAACGTATCTTATACGAGAGGCTTATATGGCAAACCTCCTAGTCCTCAGCATATTGAAAAAATACTTAAAGATCTCAGCCTGTGGGATAAAAAAGACTCCAAAATTAACGAGCTTTCTGGTGGAATGAAAAGAAGAGTCTTAATTGCTAAGGCTCTTTCTCATGAGCCTTCAGTCTTATTTCTTGATGAGCCATCAGCGGGGGTTGATGTCGAATTAAGAAAAGATATGTGGGAAGTTATTAAGAATTTAAGGAATAAAGGTGTCACAATAATTTTAACAACCCATTATATAGAAGAAGCAGAAGCAATAGCTGACCGAGTAGCCGTCATTAATAAAGGCGAGATGATAGTAGTTGATGAAACCTCAAATTTAATAAAAAGTTTAGGCCAGAAAACTCTGACAATTGATTTACATGAAAAAATTGAAGCATTACCTGAGACGCTTAATAATTATAAGCTTACAATAGTTAATGATGGATTATCAATTGATTACCAATACGATACACAAAGCAAGCAAACTGGAATAACTTCTCTCTTACAAGATATGAAAGAAGCTGGATTAAAACTAAAAGATTTAAATACAGAGCAAAGTTCACTTGAAAAGATCTTTGTGGAACTGGTAAAGGAAAAATAATGAATTTTTACGCAATCAGAGCAATTTATTTTCATGAAATGGATCGAATGAGAAGAACCCTTTTTCAAAGCGTACTTTCGCCTGTGCTTTCGACTTCTTTATATTTCATTGTATTTGGTTCAGTTATTGGGGGTATGATTCCGCAAATTGAGGGTGTTAGTTATGGATCATTCATCGTACCTGGTTTATTGATGCTGACTTTGTTGACTCAAAGTATTTCAAACTCGTCATTTGGAATATTCTTTCCAAAATTTACCGGATCGATTTACGAAGTCCTTGCGGCACCTATTTCCTCTTTAGAAATTATCATAGGATTTGTTGGCGCCAGTGCAACTAAATCACTTATTGTTGGCGTCATTATACTCATTACTGCAACTTTCTTTGTTGAACTAGAAATTCAATATCCCATATTAATGCTTTTTCTTCTAGTATTAACATGTCTTACATTTAGTCTTTTTGGATTTCTAATTGGACTACTCAGTGAAAATTTTGAACAGTTGCAAGTTGTACCGCTTATCATTGTGACTCCTTTAGTTTTTTTAGGCGGTAGTCTTTATACTGTAGAAATGCTTCCAGAATTTTGGCAAAATGTAACTTACTTTAATCCTGTTTTATATCTTGTGAATGGTATGAGATGGTCCTTTTACGGGGCATCTGATATTAATATTTGGGTCAGTGTTATTTCTTTAGTTACTTTCTTAAGCATTTGTATTGCTGGCGTGGCAATTGCTATTACAAAAGGCTATGGTACTAAGGAGTAATTTCTATTAAGCCCCTATCGCTTAATAGTAAAGCAGGTCATTGGTAATGATCAGCCGCTGGAGCGTAACCAGCTAGGGGCACCACTAAAAACCACTTTCTTTGATTAATGTTGATGAAACCAAATTAAATAGATTTTGAAAAATATTATAGTTTTCAGTCTGAATTTTTACTTTACCTGCTGTTTGCCATTGAACGGCCTCAACTTCTGTACTTGCAGAAAAATTAAGCTGGTATAAGGCTTCTTCTGGTCGATAAATAACTTTTCCATCTCCCTTCACTTCACGAGATGCAATTGATCCCCCAAAACTAGATACTAATGATAAGTAAGGAAGTTCTTCTGTCGATGTATTATTTTGTGAAACCAAGACAACTTTTGCTTCATCAAATTCATTATTTTTTGGCACAAAATAACCACTAGTATTATCTTCAAGTTTATACAAATCATTTTCACTTATGAATGCGACAACTTTTGTGTCATTGAATTGAACAATAGAAAATAATTTTTCTTTTATATTCACCCACTGACCATTATTTAAATACTTAAGATCTTTTATTACCCCACTCATTGGCGCATAAATTGATAGATTTTCATTTTCCTCTTTGAGACTTTTAAGAATTTCAAATTCTACTTTTAATTGATTTTCTAATACCATGAGGTTACTCATATCAGACTCTGATCCAATTCGACGGTCTAGCTTTTGTTGTATCATCTTTACACGCTCAATTGCTTTATCAACTTTATTTGATAGAGATGGACTCATCATTGTTATTAATAAATCACCTTTTTCGACTTGTTGATCTGAAGTAACAAAAATCTCTTTTATCTCTGAGTCTTCTGTTGGATAGATATCGGCTACTTCACCTCGATCAATCACTGCCGGAAGACTGAGTGAACTTCGCCATGGTACTAACATTACTGCCAAAAATACTGAGAAAATAAAAATTGATCTCAAAGAAGTCCAATTAAAACGCATGTACCTTCTAAGTCCCCACCACTGTTTAATTTCTCTCCAAATTGGTAGTAAAATGAACCAAACAATCTCAATAATGAATAGAATGATGCCAAGAATTTTGAATGTTAGATAATAAACTAATAAGGCAATTCCAATAAAAATGAAGAAGCGATATATCCATGTCATCCATGCATAAATGATAAAAGTCCACCGTCTTTGACTCATGAGTTGTTCCGGTGGTTGAAATTTAAATCCAAAGATCCATTCTCTTATCTGCCATCGACCTAAAGCAAAAGAGCGCGGTTGAAGATTTTCAGCTTTAAGAAAATCTGAGAGCACATAGTAACCGTCAAATCTCATAAACGGGCTGATATTAATAAGAAGTGATGATATCCAGCTTGAAGTCGCAATAAAAAATGAAGCACTTTTGATTACACCTTCAGGGCTTACAGCCCAAACAAATGTAGCAAGAAGAGCAAGGTGCAATTCAGTCAGCATGCCAGCAAAATTAATCAGTAAGCGTTTTCTATGGTCAGTTAATTTGTACGCATCAGTAGTGTCAGTGTATAAAAATGGAAAAAAAACCAGCATTGCAAGGCCAATTGATGAAACTTTGCATTTATAATAAGTGGCAACATATGCATGCCCAAGTTCGTGCAAGGCTTTTACAAAAACAATCGTTATACCAAACAAAATCAATCCATTAACATTAAAGAAATAGGAAAATGTTGTTAAAAATGTTTCATAATTTTGGATTGTTAAAAAAATACCAATAATCCCGAGAATATAGATTATAAGTCTGCTGGTTTGCGATCCAAGAAACAAGGCAAAAGGCAAACTGTTTTCAAGACCATTTCCTGGTTTAAATAATGGGATTTTAAAGAACAAATAATTATGAATAATTTTTAACAGCCAATGCTTGTTAAGTTTCTCTTTTTGAACAACCAAAGATTTAACTTCATCGCCTGTTTTTTTAATAGTTAAATTATTGAGATTTAGAAAACTAATAAATTCTTCAATTTCTTCTTGTGTAATAGACAAATTACTTTTTTTAATTTTTTCAATAAATTCTTTTGTCTCAATTCCACTTGACCAATTTTTAAGAAGATCAAATGCTTTTTTGTTTATTGAAAAGTATTTATTTCTTAATGAGTCATAAAGAAGCCACGACGCTGAACCGTCCTCTTTCTTTGGTCCCTCGCTGAGTTTCAAATCTTGTCGGATGGACGGTACAATCATTTATATTCCTAAAAACTGTCTGCTAATATTGATTGGAACTCTAAAGATATAATAAAAAAGAGATGTCCGATCTCCGTAAATTTTTGCTGATCCTCGTAATCCAATACGCGGCGGCTCAATATTATCCTCAAGGCTAGCGTGTATTTTATAAGCTAAAATACTCTCAGCTGTTAATTCAGGTTTGTAAGAAGTTCTTAATATTTTTCCTTCAATTGAGCTTAATGGGCTGCTGTCTAAAAAAACCTTAACTCTTGCTGATTTTTCAATAAAAAGTGAGTCTTTTGTTGGTAGGTAGATTAAGAACTCAATATCATTTGAATTGGCAATCGTTAATATCTTTTCACCAATATTTACAGGACGACCTTGCCAATCAATAAAATCTTCAACAACAGCAACTCCCGAAACCTCCGCTTTTATGACAGAATATTTTAATTGTTCCTCGGCATAAGCAACTTGCTTTTTCTTCAACGCAACTTCAGTTGATAGTTCAACGAGCTTTGCTTTTGCCTCATCATTTGTAAATGAGGATTGTTTAGCTCTAAGCAATTCTGCTTCAGCGACTTCTAATTCTTGTAAGTTTATTTCATATTGAGATTTAAAATTGAGATCGTCTAATTTTACAAGCTCCATACCAATATCAACAGCATCATTTGTGTTAACTAATACTTTTTTCACTACACCATTCACTGGCGATGTAACAACTGACGGATTTTTAGCAATCACTTCAACTGGCGCAACAGCAGAAATATTAATTGGTATAAACATTGCAAATGCGATTACTGATAATATTAGCCACTTTAGCCAACCTGAGAAGATTCTACCAAAAAAGGATAAAATCGATCCTCTTGATAAAAATGAGTCCAATGCATGACTGAATGTTTCTGCGATGTGCTGCAGCAGTTCTTTTTCTGTATTTGAAACTTTATTAGATCGTACAATAACAAGAGAACCTAAATCACCCTTTGTTCTTGAAATTAATGGAACAACCATTAACTCGTTTGGAAAATTTTCAGGTAAGTCTAAATTTGAACCATCTTTTCTCAAATCACTAATTGAAACTTCTGAAAAGACTCCCGTTTCAACCTTCTTTTTATTTATTAATCTTTCAACAAACGTGACTGTCGGCGCTGTTCTATCAACGACTGAAATATCAGAGATCGTTTGGACAATCTGTCGACCTGTAGCAGACTTTGCAAGAAAAAATAAAAAATTATAATCAACAACACTTCTTAACTCATTTGCACAAACAAATCCGAGTTCGGATAAGTTTTCTGCAGTCCGAAATTTTTTCTCAAGAGTAATTAATCTTGCTATTTTTATTGAAGTATTATCATTCAAAACGTTGCTGTCCCACTCATGCCTGGCAGTAATGTATCATAATTTTCGTCAAATTTTGCAGTTATGTCGATGGTTTGGCTGACGGGATCAATATCAACACCGATAGTATGAATTTTGGCTTTATATGTTTGCCCATTTTCATCAATGCTGATTTTCATTGGATAACCCTCATCAATCCAAGCCAGCCATTTGCTTGAAACAATCAATTTGGCCTCAAGAATACCTGAGCCAATGATTTCAACCAAAGGCTGCTGCCTTTCAATGCTCTCAAACTCATTTACAAACACTTTTGATACTTTTCCATCGTATGGAGCTTTGATAACGCATCGATCTGTATTGAGTTTAGCAATTTGTAATTCAGCTTCAGCACGCTTTACATCGATTTCTGATAACTGAACCTCATATTCACCAATGGATCTCATCAAGGCAAGGTCTTGATTGCTCTTTAGAGTTACTCTTGCACTCTCTAATTGTGCCTCAACAACTTTTCTTTGTTCTTCATAAAAAGAACAATCAAATTTAATTAAAACATCAGACTCTTTAAATTTGGATCCTTCATCAATTGGAATTGACTCAACTTTTGCAGCAAGTTCACTTGAGAGTGTTGCCTCTTCGGTTGCAGTTACTAAAACACGTGTGGAATATTCTTCTGCTGACAAATTATAAGGCAATAATATGCAGCACGCAGTTAACGCAAATTTTACAATTTTGTTCATAAAGGTATTTATTAACTTACTAGAGATACAATCTTTTCGCCATAGCTATCTGCTGCTTTAGCATGTAGCTTTAATTGTTCATCAAGTGGAATGAAAGAGATTTCATCGTTTGTTGCAGAATTTTCGCCATCTGACTCGTTTTCAGTTATTTCATTAAGATCAATCTCAACTTCAATAATTCTTTCCTTTCCATCTTCGTCTTCAGCAATAATTTTCAGTTCAAGAACTTGAAGGCTTTCAGTTAAAAATGCTGGAGCTGCTGAGCCTGTTCTACCTTTTGAAGGATCGGCTGCAATTTTTCCAGTTTCAGGATCAATTGTAATCCAATCAGGCAATGCGCCACCACCTTTGAGCTCTGCTTTGTACATTTTCACATTTGATTGATTGTCGTCAATTACATCAACTGTGAATTGGCCCGCATCCATTTGAAGACTGCTTAGCTTCATCGTGCCTTCAAAATCTGTTTGAGCGTTCAAATTATTATTTGCAGCATTACTTGATGCATTGTTGTTCTCTCTAATCAAGTTTACATTTGAGTCATTATCAACAACTACTCTTGCCTGATCAACGGCTCCCCTTGTGAAGTCTTGGTCTCCTTTAATTTTAGCTTTATCTAAAACAATATTAATATCTCTCGTGTTTCCATCCTTATCAAGCGCTACTAGCTGAACCTCAACCGCTTCAACGCCTTCTGGCATATCAGCTGTTGTTTCTCCAGTTTCAGGATTGACACTAATCCATTCAGGTAAAGCTTCACCGTTAGAAAGCTGACCTGAATATAACTCAACATTTTTCTGATTATCATCATTTAGTTTAACTCCAACTTTTAGATCAGATTCTGAATCGCCTGAAACTTCGTTTGCAACAGCATCCATTAATCTCAAACCCCCATTAAATTTTAGCGGTTTTGAGAGAGAAGCGGTATCAGCAATTGAAACTGTATCTAGTGTAAAGCCATCATCGCTGATTGCTGAAGCCTCAGAAATCGTTTCTTGGATAGCTGCTAAATAATCTTTCTTAGGTTTAATAACATTTGGTTTAGATGGAGGAGTTGGTTCTTCATCAGGTGTCTCTTTTTCAACCATCTCTCCTGGTTTAGGATTTACTGTAATTGTGAACGTATGATCAGCATAAAGTCCTTCACCATCAATTGCTCTAATTGTAATTGTATACGTTCCTGGTGTGTTAATGGTTCCATGCAGCTTATTTTGTTTTAATCTAAGACCCTCTGGTAGACTTGTTTCTGCGCCACTTTCAGGATCAATAATTTTGTATTCTGCAATATCATAAGTACCAGTATCCGGATCATCAAAAATCTGTTTATGCTTTATAATGATTGGTTCACCAACAACTAAATTTGGATCAACAACAGGGTATAATAGTTCAGGTGGATCGTTGATACCAGTCACAGTAATGGCTATCTGCGCTTCTACAGGCGTTTCTCCATCTGTTGCTGTATATGTGAAGTACTCCGTCTTAGTTTCACCAGGGTTTAGAGATTTTGCATTGTTTGCCTTGTATTCATAGCTGCCGTCAGAATTTATAGTTAAGTCACCATACGTTCCTGTTAGGGGTGATCCAATTGTCCCAGATGTCCCTGTTCCATTTTCTTCACCTGTTCGTATTGTATTTACAGTTAAACTATCACCATCAGGGTCTGTATCATTCTTTAATACGCCTTTAGAAGCATCTTTTACTCCAGTCGCACCTGCATCGATTTCTAGAGTATCATCTTCTGGTACTGGCGGATCACTTTTACCAGTAACAGTTATTGCAATCACACCAATGTCTTCATTTGTTCCATCTGTTACAGTATAGTTGAAATATTCTATTTTGCTCTCTCCTCTTTTAAGCGCATCTGCTGCGGCCTGATCAGCAACATAACTATAGCTTCCATCAGCATTAAGAGTAAGAGTACCGTAAGTTCCTACAAGTCCTGAACCCAGCGTGCCTGGGTCACCACCGCCTTCTGATTGCCCAAGTCTAATTCCAGAAATTGTTAATGACTCACCGTCTGCATCAGTATCGTCTGCGTTAAGCGCAAATGTTGTATTAGCCGCTCTCGTAATTGTCTCACCTTTAGGAACAGTATCAGTATCGTCAACGGCTACAGGATCATTATCGTTTATTCCTGTTACTGTGAATGTAAGATTTGCTGTTGACGTGGCAGTTCCATCACTCACCGTATACGTAAATGTATCTGTCCCAGTTTGACCTGTAACGAGTTGATCTGATTTTGTTTGATCAGCAACATAAGTGTACGATCCATTCGCATTCACTGTCAGAGTTCCATACTCACCTGTTAATGAAGCACCTACTGTACCGGTCTCACCTGTGCCATCCTTTGATCCCGTTCTGATGCCAGTTATTGTAAAGTTTCCGCTCGTATCATCCCCATCAACATCCGTATCGTCATGATCTAATTCTTGAGTGTCACTTACTGTTCGACTAACGGTTGCATCCTCATTAACACTATCCGTGTCATCAACGGCAACGATTGGGTCGTTTGCCCCATTTATGGTTACTGTAAGTGTTGCAGTGGATGAGTTTTTATCATCATCATCCTTTACAGTATATGTGAATACTTCAGTAACAGAGTCACCTGCATCTAAGGCTTCAGCTGCAGCTGTATTTGCTATATATGTATAACTTCCATCAGCTGCTAATGTTAATGTTCCGTAAGTACCTAAAACCCCTGCATCTGCTGCACCGCTATTGCCTGTGCCGTTTGAGGAAACATTGGTAACCGCAAGACTTTCCGTATCTCCACCCGTATCGTTTGTTAATACTCCACCTGCTGTATTAACTGTCAATGTCTGACTTTCAGTGGCAGTAGCTGTATCTGCTGAACCGACAGGACCTACACCTGTTACAGTAATAACCAAATTTGCTGTATCGGTTGTTCCAGCGCCATCACTTACGGTATAAGTGAATGTATCGGTTGCAGTTGCACCATGAGCTAACCCGTCAGCACCACTGGTATTGGCAGTATATACATAGCTACCATCAGAAGCGAGCGTAAGGGTACCGTATGTTCCTGTTAACTCTTGACCGACTGTCCCTCCATTGACTCCTGAAACAGTTAAACTTGAACTTGCATCAGCATCAGTATCATTAGATAAAACACCACTGCCAGCACTTATTGATATTTGCGCATCCTCATTAACAGCGCCTGTATCATTCACTCCAACAGGGTCGTCATCAATACCTTTTACGGTGAAGGTTATAGTTGCGGTGTCTGTTCCAGTTCCATCAGTTACTGTGTATGTGAACGTATCTGTTGCAATATCTCCTGCATCAAGAGCATTAGCATTGTTAGCATTATAAACGTAGCTACCATTACTTTGTATTGTTAATTGACCATACGTTCCAGAGACTGCATTTCCGAGAGTGCCTCCTGCTATCGCAGAAACTGTTAGAGGGTCATTATCTGGATCAGTATCATTAAGGAGAACATCTCCTGAATGATCTCCACTTTCGTTATTATTATTACTATCTGTTCCTGTTACTGCAGATGTGCCGTCAGTAACTTGAAGCTGAGAGTCCTCAAGGATATATCCTGTGTCATTATTTCCTGTGGGAGGAACCACAGTAGTTCCAGTTACTGTTATTGCTAGTTGTCCTGTATCAGTATCACCAGCTTGATCTGTTACAGTATATGTAAAGTAATCAACGACAGTTGCGTCATTAGCCAGACTAAGCGCATCAGGTCGATTGGCAGCGTAACTATACGATCCGTCTGCGTTGATCGTGACTGTTCCGTATGTTGTTGTAAATTCTTGGCCAAGAGTTTTTGTATCGCCACTACCTGTCTTTTGTCCGGTTCGTATCGCTGTAATAGTAAGACTACCTGGAACATCATCAGCGTCTGCATCTGTATCATCTTGATCAAGCTCTTGTGCATCGCTTGTACCTCTTGAGATTGATGCACCAGCATTTACCGCATCAGTATCATTAACGGCAGTAATATCATCGTTAATTCCAGTCACCGTAATAGTTAACGTTGCAGTACTTGCATTTTTATCGGCATCATCTTTAAGAGTGTATGTAAATACATCAGTAACTTGATCACCTGGATCAAGGGCATCAGCTGCTGATTGGTTGGCAACATATTCATAGCTACCATCAGCCGCCATGGTTAATTCACCGTAAGTTCCAGTAACAGCTTGTGCAGCATTACCACTATTCCCAGTAACGCCGTGAGTGATGCCAGTTATAGCTAAACTTTCAACATCGTAGCTTGCATTGTCATCATCATTACTGATTACACCAGATGCTTCATTTACTGTTAAAGTAGCATCTTCATTGACTGAGCCAGTATCAGCAACAGCTTGAGGGCCTACACCTGTTACAGTGATGACTAAATCTGCTGTATCAGTTGTTCCAGCGCCATCACTTACGGTATAAGTGAATGTATCGGTTGCCGTTGCATCAGCAGCGAGACCATCCTCACTTCTACCGTTTGCAACATAAGTATAGCTACCATCTGAATTCAATGTCAGAACACCATAGGTTCCGTTATGCGCTTGGCCAACTGTACCACCACCACCAATTGCAGATACAGTCAGACTTGAACTAGCATCAGCATCAGTATCATTTGATAATACTCCGCTTCCCGCACTAACAGTTAGGGTTTTATCCTCGTTGATTGCACCTGCATCATTATTGCCAACTGGATTATCATCGACTCCGTTAACAGTGATTGTTAAGGTTGCTGTGCTTGAATTGACATCATCATCATCTTTAACTGTGTAAGTGAAGACATCAGTTTCAGAGTCACCGGCATCTAAGGCTTCAGCTGCAGCTGTGTTCGCCGTATAAGTATAAGTACCATCAGCTGCAACGGTCAGAGTACCATATGTACCTAAAACACCTTGAGTGGCGTTCCCACTATTCCCTGTAGAGTCTGAGCTAATATTTGTAACAGCTAAACTCTCACTATCATAAGCAGCATTATCATCATCATTTGCCAGAACACCAGTTGAAGATGCATTATTTGCATTTAGTGATGCATTTTCATTTACTGAAGCCGTATCGTTTACTCCTAAAGGGCCAACTCCTGTAACAGTTATTGCGAGTTCAGCGGTATCTGTATCGTTTGGACTGCTTGTGTGATCTCTTACTGTATAGGTAAAGTAATCAATTGCAGATACACCTGCCGCTAACGCGTCTGCTCCACTTCTAGTTGCGGCATAGCTATAGCTACCATCTGCAGCTACAGTTAATACACCATAAGTACCATTTAGAGCCTGACCTATTGTGCCCGCTGTTGTTCCACTAGTTGCAGACTCTCTTCCTGTTCTGATTGCCGTGATTGTAAAGCTTCCAGATACATCATCGGCATCAACATCTGTATCATCGTGATCTAATTCCTGAGAGTCTGAAGTACTTCTATTTATTGTTTTATCTTCAAATACGGAGTCGGTATCGTTTGCAGCGATAATAGGATCGTTCACTCCTGTGATTGTTATTGTCAGCGTTGCGGTATCTGTATCGGTTTGGTCAGTTACTGTGTATGTAAATGTATCTGTTATTGTATCACCAGGATCTAGTGCGTCAGCTGCATCTTTGTTTGCATTGTATGTATAGCTACCATCTGCACTCATAGTTAGCTGTCCATAGGTGCCATTTAGAGCGGATCCAAGAGAACCACCAGATATTGCACTTACTTCAAGCGAGTCTCCGTCAGCATCTGTATCGTTTGCTAAAACTCCGCTGCCAGCAGTTACTGAAACGCTAGCATCCTCATTAACGGCTCCGGTGTCGTTGTTACCAACTGGAGCTTCGTTTGCGACTGGAGCCCTGGTAATGATACGAATAAAGTCACCTTTCTCACCATTTTTAGTACCAATTCTAATCGTCTTGTTGCCATTTGATATTGCAAACCAGTCTTTATTCCCTTCTTCACCCGGAGGATTTTCATTCTTGTATTCCAACTCCCTCTTACCAATTTTATCTGAACTCAATGTTGGATAAATCCCGCCATCCATTGAAACCCCAGTCATTTCAATCAAATTTTCAGGTTCCGCAAATACACCAAGTATTTCATAATCAAAAGTTACTTCACCTACTCGACTACCAGTTCGTCTAGAGTTACTATTAGTGTCATCATTAGAGAAAAGTAAATATACATGAACAGGCTCACTCGTACTTGGTGTATGTGAGCTCTTTGCTCCAGAAACATCGAAGGTTAGGGCCCCTGTCCCGCTACTTACACCTGCTCTTTCTTGGACTATTATAAATCGATCTGAAGAAGAATCCTGTACTCCATTGTTATTAGAACTATCAGTAGTAACTTGTGCCCTAAAGTTGGTTGCAGAAGAAGAAAGGTTTACAACACTTGAGTTGATGGAAGTTATATCGTTAGCAAGCGAATAATCGTAATTTGCAACATCAATATTTTTTGTCTCAATGATACCTGTATGTTTCTCCAAATCCCAGTCACCACCCTTACCAGTGACATCGTCTGACGCTGCTACATCAGCGTCAGTAATTTCAGCAATTTGCTTGATTAAAATCTCACCGCTTTCATCTGCTGCAATATTACAACCATAGAATAAGATATCACCATCAGCACTGAGGCTTGCGCCAATGTCTTTAAAAGTTTGCGCGTACTCGTTTAATGTTTCAGTGTTTAGAGTCGCATCACCAAATGCAATCTGACCAATGCTACCGTGACCAATAACATGAATGCCATCAATGTTTTTTTCATCAGCAAGAATATTTTGCATTTCTTTAAAACCATCCACATCACTTTGAATGATGTAAACTTCAGTGTTGTCATCAAAACTTTCAATTAAGACTTCGATATCATCAACTGCACTGTCAATGAAGACGAATTGTTTTGTTCGTATGTTTTGATTGGTACTTTCACGATTTACAAATGGAAGTTTTGTATCTTGGTCAGTTTTAAAATTATTTTCTTTTAATTTTTTATCTAAATCAGTTTTGTTCGTATTTGCTAAATCATCAATGGTATCAATTGCAGTTGCAACTGCAGCTCCATCGAGCATCATGCGTGGTTCTAGTGCCTGAATTAGTTTTTTGGTCATGTTAATTTATATAAATAAAATTTAGTAATTTATTGATAAATATACCTTTTCTATATACAGCAGAAATGTTACCAAATGTAGCAGGATCGAAAATAAAACCCAAAATGGGCGGTTATGTGCATACTGAAATTATTAAAGTTTGGTATTACTTGCGCCTGATACTGTAAGTCGATTACAGTGTATCTGATATTTTTAAAAAACATTTTTAATGGTCTACCTTATAAAAAAATTATTAATAGTTTTCATATGTTTGGCGCTCGTTGCTTGTGCGCGATCTCCAAGAATAATTGATGCAGAGTCATTAAGCGTTTCTATTGCTGAAGAGATTGCCGAACTTGAAGTTAAAGCATCATTTCAAAATATTGACTTACATACTGCAATCGCAATTGCTGTCAGAAACAATCGTGATTTAAGGTTAAGCGTTATGGAATCTGCTCTATCACAGAGTCAAAGAGACTTGCAAAAATTTGATATGCTTCCTGACATAGCACTCAGCGCTGGTTATTCTGAGTTTACGGAACTTCAGCCTTCTACAAGTAAAACAGTTGCATCAGATGACAGTGTTGCACCGTCAATTGATGGAACAGAAGGCTACACTATTTCTAGGGATAAAGGTCAGGCGACAAGGGGTATTGAATTTACTTGGAATGCACTAGACTTTGGACTTTCATACATTAGGGCAGGACAACAGGCGGATAGATATTTAATTGCGAAGGAACTTGAGAGAAAGGCTATTCAAAATATTACTAGAGATATTATCAGGTCATACTGGAAAGCCCAAGCATCAGAAAATCTTCTTAAAAAACTTAATCCGCTCCTTAAGAGAGTTGAAGACGCATTAGCAGACTCTCAATACATTGAAGAACTATTAATTTCGGCCCCGATGGATTCTTTACTTTATCAAAAAGAATTACTTGATGTACAGCGAACACTTCAGACACAACAACGCGCTCTCATAAATTCAAAAAACGAGTTAGCATCATTAATGGGTCTGCTTCCTAGTGAAAAGTTTACGCTCGCTGAGAATGATACATATTTAACAAACCTTAATATGGATATTCAAGCTATGGAGGAAATAGCACTTCTTTCAAGACCTGAACTTATGGAGAGTCGATATCAAAAAAGAATTACAAGTAAAGATATAAGAGCGGCCATGTTAGCACTTATACCAAGCTTAAAATTTAATGCAGCATATGGGTACACAAATAATGATTACTTATTAAATCAAGATACAACAGAGTATGGAGCATCAATCGGTGGTAATCTATTTGATATATTCTCAATAGGAGTGACAAGAAAAGCTTCGAAAGCAAATCAAGAGCTTATTGCCGAAAGACATCTTGCTATAGCCATGACAGTGCTCTCTCAGGTCCACTTGTCGAATATAAACTATGACCTAGCTATTGAGGAATATGATACAGCGCAAAGATATTTAGATGTCGCTAAAAGAATAAGTAAACAAGTCCAAAATGCCCAGAAAGTCTCAAGATTTGGTGAGCTAGAAGTTATCAGAGAAGAAGCAAGTCTTTTAGTTGCAGAGCTTAGAAAAGATTTAGCCTTCTCTGAAATGCAGCACAGCATTGGTCAGATATATGCATCAATTGGTAAAGACATTTTACCTGCAGATCATCAAAATCTATCAATTCAGGACTTAAGTAATAGCATAAAAGCCAATTTAGTTGAGTGGGGCGTAACTTATCAAGCAGCGGTTAATATTCCTTTGAATGATCAAAACCCACAACTGCTAGTGATCACAGACCCAATTAATACAAAACAATCAAGCAACAAATTTAAGATATCTAAAGATACATTTAATATCTCTGGTCCAGGTAAATTAAGATACTCGGTAACACAAGAAGACGGCAGTGACTTGCCTCGATGGCTTGCATTCCTAACTTCGGACTTATCGATAGTTGGTAACCCGCCCGAAAATGTATCAGGCATAAAACTAAAGATCTCAGTTGCTAATGCTTTGGTTTCAGCGGAAGATCAATTTATTCTGAACTTTGTTGATGAGGAAACATTCTTAGTAAATGAAAGTCAAAAGGCAAGAGAAGAACTTGCGCGTATGACGAGGTTAAGTAATGAGGATGAAATTTTAACGGATGAAGAAGTAGAGGTAGCTTCAGTTGAAACTGTTGTAGACGAAGATCAAATTGAAGCAGAAGTAACTACATCTGAGCCAATTGAGGCAGAATATGAATTCAGCAATGTATCAGCTGAGGAACTAAATGAACTTCTAGACTCGGTTGATGAGTTGCTTGAGGGGTCGCTAAAAGAACTAAATAACGAAGCAGACTCATTGCAATTTAATAATCAGATTTTTGATGAAAGTGTCAATGCCAATAGCGATGAGGAAGTCGTAACTGAAGATGTAACAACTGCTGATACAGGTGAAGAAAATAACATTCTGCCAACCAAAAAAATTATTCAAGAAAACGAAAAGCTTCAAGCTAACAATGAGCAACTTCTCTCTGAGGCGGATGAAGCAAAAGAAGAATTAGCTCAATTGATTGAAGAAAATAAACAAAATGAGTTAGAAGAAAAAGCTGCTCAAGAAGCACTTGAAGAAAAGTTAGCTAAAGAGGCTGAAGAAGCTTTAGAAAATTTAAATGAACTTGTCGATACAAGTATTGATACTGAAACTAATTCTTTCAGTACTCAAGCAAGTGAAGTGCCAGCTGAAACTGACAATGATCTTTCAGAAAGTTCATCAAATGCAGAGTATGCTTATATTAAGATCGGGTCATATACACGAGGAAACTCGGCGAATAGCTTGATGAATTACATATACGATTTAATGGGCTTTGATACTCGTTTCCTCAAATATGATATTAATGTTGAAAAATTTGATAAAAATGACTTCTCAGTAGTGATCGGCCCAGTTCCTATGGTTGAGGCTAAATCGATGTTAGAAGAACTTGATACTCAATTAAGTTCAGAGAATAGCTCAATTGTTGACGCTGAGCTTACTTGTAATGAAGAAGTCATTCTAATGTGTTCAATTTAACTCGTTAGATCCTCATAAATATTGAAATAAAAGTTCATCATTTCTGTAAAAGTTGATTCTTTAAATTTTAAAAAAATATCTACCTCTCCATTGAGTTTTGGGTAATTAACTCGGTAAATATTTCTCCCCTTTTTTTTTAGATGTTTCAATTCAATTAATTTCTTACTAGATCGTCTGACAGTTTCGCGCGGCATTTTTGCTGCCTCAGAAATTGAAGATAGGTTTGTTGGAAGAAGATGTTCACTCTCATATAAATCTTCAATTGATTTATACTTTAATATACCATGTCTGTTTTTGAAATATACTGCAGCTGATAGTATTATACGATCAGCTGGTAAAAGTGATTGATCGCTACCTTCTAATGTAAGAATTCTTACCCAGAAGTGGTATAAATGCAATCGTACTCTGTTCCATTTAGACTGTGAAAATTTTTTTGTATTGATTGAAGTTAGAGGCTTTAAATTAAAATTAATTTCAAAATAATCTTCAAGATTTACTATAAAATCATTCAATGAGCGCATTACTGATTTGTAAATATTACTTAATGAATTTGTAAATATATATGCTTGATAAGAGTCAAAATTTACGAGATATCCATATTTTGAATCCTTGGTTATCAAATCACTTTCTAAAACTGAATTTAGATATCTTCTCATACTTTCTTTTGGAATATTGAAATGATCTGAAAGTAAACTGATCGTAATTTTTTTGCCAATGAATTGGGTAAATGATGACTGATAAATTGAATTATTAAGAAAATCTTCTGGATGCATTGCTAAAATTTCATTTCTATGTTCTTTAAATAAATTTTCATCGTGATATGCGTTTGTAAATGAGAAAAGTATTATAAAAGATAAAATAGCAATTACTTCATCTTGCAGTCTTTGATCTTTTGTAATCCAACCTGTTGGGCTATCTTCCCAATCTGACGGTTCGTGAATAAATAGATTTTGATGACGAGAAAGTTGAATTAACAATAAGAGTGCAAGTTGGTCATTGTTCAACTTTAGGGTGTGCTCAATGACAGAGTCTCGAATTTTTTTTAAATTAGGATCCATATTTAATTATACCCAATATGGGTTTTTTGCTCAAATATCAATAAACATTTACCTATTGAATAATCATCAATGCTGCGCATAATTCTTTCAATGGTAAAAAGCTTAGAAAAAATCGCAAAGCAAAAGAAAATCAATTATTTCCTTGTCACATTTGTTGATCTTTTTGGCGTGCAAAGGGCAAAACTTGTACCAACGCGAGCTATTGGAGAAATGCAAAAAACAGGTGCAGGCTTTGGAGGATTTGCAACACATTTGGATCTTTCATTTTCTGAACCTGATATGTTTGCTTTGCCAGATCCAGACAGCCTCATTCAATTACCCTGGCAGCCTGATGTTGGCTGGTTAGCAAGTGACCTGCTTATGAATAATAAATTTATGGACCAATGTCCGCGTGTAATTTTAAAAAACCAAATTAATAATTTAGATAAGTTAAATCTTAAGATGATGACTGGGGTTGAATGTGAATTTTTTATTTTAAATGAAGATGGCAGTGAAGTCGCTGACAATCGTGATGATGCTCTAAAGCCTTGCTATGATGTGGCCGCGTTAATGAGACGCTTTGATGTGTTAAGTGAAATTTGTGACTCTATGATTAAACTGGGCTGGAACCCTTATCAAAATGACCATGAAGATGCTAATGGTCAGTTTGAAATGAATTGGGATTTTACAGATTGTCTCACAACTGCAGATCGTCACGTATTCTTTAAGTTTATGGTAAAATCAATTGCTGAAAAGCACGGATTGAGAGCAACATTCATGCCTAAGCCATTTACTCAACTAACAGGCAATGGTTGTCATGCGCATGTGTCAGTATGGGATAAAAAAAAGAAAAAAAACTTATTTCAGGATTCTTCTGATCAACTGGGTCTATCAAAGATGGGTTATCAATTCATTGGTGGTATTATGAAATCTGTAGACTCTTTTGCTGCATGGCTGAATCCGTGTCTAAACAGTTATGAACGATTAAATGCAAAAACAACAAACTCCGGTTCAACTTATTCTCCAACTGCTGTGACGTACTCAGGAAATAACCGGACACATATGATACGAATTCCAGATGAAGGACGATTTGAGTTTAGGGCTGCCGATGGCGCCGTTAACCCTTACCTGCTTCAATCAGGAATTATAGCAATGGGTCTGGATGGAATAAAAAATAAACGTAGCCCTGGAAAACGACTTGATATAAACATGTATACACAGGGTCACAAACTTAAAAGAGTAAAAAAATTACCTAACAACCTGGAGCAAGCTTTAAAAAAATTTAGCAATGACACAATTGTTAAAAAGTCAGTTGGTGCAAAAGTTGTCTCGAAGTATGTAAAATTGAAGAATCGTGAGTTAAAAGAATTTAGTCAAGTGCATGAAGCAAACAAAGAGAGCTGGATACGTAAAAATATAATTGATTGTTAAATTTACTTTGTTCCGAGAACAGTAGCTACCAAGTGAATTCTATCCTCCTCGCCGCCATTAATAGCTGTGTGATATTTAGTGTTATCAGTTAAATAAATGTTTCCATCAGCAGGAATATGGTGACCGGTATGTTCGATAAACATTCGAGCTCCGTAATTGGTTTTGATTGCAATATGTAGTCTTTTCTCGGGATCTCTATGCCAGCTTAAAGTCGTACGTGGTGGCATTTTAATTACGCGGCATCTACCTATTTCAAAAAACTCATTTATTTTTTCGTACACATACTTAAAGTACGTATTATTTAATTTTGGGTTGAAGAGAGTATATCTAGTTTCGTCAATGTATGGCTCTCTTTCCATTTCCTCAAATGACGAGTCTGGTTTTGTCCAATATTTACCTCTGATATTGCCTCCAAACCATTCGTCTAGCTCTTTTTCGTCATAATTTAGACAGATTGCATTTGATTTGAGCATACCTGGTTTTTGCTCAGAATTTTCAAAAGGTCTGATCTTGATTAAATCACTGACAGCTTCATTTAATTTATCTACATCGAATGAGATATTCTCAAGCCTTTCAATATATTGGTTAATCGGTGTGTACATATTTGTATCAGTATCCAGATTTAA
>CACLWE010000013.1 GCA_902610585.1 uncultured Pelagibacteraceae bacterium | reverse complement strand
ATTAGGTCGTGACGGTTTTCAAAAACAAATACTTGTTAATTGGGCTAAGGATACAAATAATAAAAATGAAGTAAATTGGAGATCTCTATATGAAGTTGCTCAAAGCTGGGAGAAGCCATCTTTTGCTCTAACAGCCAAAGATGTAATAAACATGGGAATATCTCAAGGCCCAATGGTTGGAGACATCTTAAAAGAGGTTGAAGACTGGTGGGCAGAAAATGATTTTATTGACGATAAGTTTTCATTAATTGAGAGGCTTAAAGCAATCGTTCAATCAAAAAAATAATTTTTTTTATTTATATAAAATTTTCTTAATCTCGTAGTTTCTCTCTCCCTTAGGTGTTGAAACTGATACAAAATCACCTTTTTCTTTTCCAATTAAAGCTTTAGCAACAGGTGATCTGTAAGACAGCAGACCCGATTCAATATCTGCTTCATCATTGCCAACAATTTGAAACTTTGTCTTTGCATCATTATCAATATCTTCAACTTCAACAGTTGCTCCAAAGACAACAGTTTTTTGATTTTTAGGAATATTTGAAATATCTATGATTTCTGCATTTGCTAATAGTAATTGAATTTCCTGAATACGACCCTCAATGTGTCCTTGCTCCTCTTTTGCCGCATGGTACTCAGCGTTTTCCTTTAAATCACCGTGCTCTCTCGCCTCCGCAATGGCTTGAATTACCTTTTGCCTCTTATTATTTACCAAATCGCTTAATTCATCTTGAAGTTTTTTTGCGCCATTTGATGTAATTGGTTCAGTTTCCATTTTTACTTCCACTTTGCGTTAGGAGGCATTGACATTAAAATTGCATCAATATTACCACCTGTATTCAAGCCAAATTTTGTTCCTCGATCGTATAAAAGATTATATTCCACGTATCTCCCACGTTTCAATAACTGAATTTCTTTATCTTTTTTTGTGAACTTTTCGTTCATTTTTTGGCTTATAATATCTCTTACAATATCATTAAAAGTTAAGCCAACGTCCCTAACAAAATCAAAATCTTTTTTCCAATCATCCATCTTGTAGTCAAAAAATATTCCGCCAATACCTCTTATTTCTTTTCTGTGAGGTAAATAGAAATATTCATCACACCATTTTTTATACTTTTTGTAATAAGATTTATTATGATTTTCACACATTGTTTTTAATTTCGTGTGAAATTGTTTCTTTAATTTAGCGTCCTTAAAACATGGAGTGGCATCAATACCGCCACCAAACCAATTCTTACCCGTTATTATATGCCGAGTATTGAAATGTAATGCAGGAACTTTTGGATTTGCTGGGTGAAGTACTACGGATACCCCCGAGGACCAAAACCTTTTATCTTTTTCGGTTCCTGGAATTTGTTTAGCAAATTCTTTTGGAAAGGTACCAGTTACATTTGAAAATGCTATACCACCTTTTTCGATCACATTTCCCTTAATTATTCTGTATTCACCTTTTTTCCATGTATTAGATTTGAATCTTGCTTTTGATCCACTTTTTTTTTCAAGTTCAAGTACAGTTTCACAGATTAAATTCTGCAATTCCTTAAACCATGCTTTAGTTATCTTTTTCTTATTTAACATTTCAAAATAGTTTTAACTGTCTGTTTGCCTCAGAAATAACTATAGCAGAAGACACAGCAACATTTAAAGATCTTGCGGAATTGTTCATTGGTATTTTTATTATTTGGTCAGATTGATTATGAACGTAATCTGGCACTCCTGCACTTTCTCTTCCAACAATTAAATTATCCGTATCCTTAAATTCAAAATCATAGTGACTAAGTTTACCTTTTGTAGACAACAGTATTTTTCTTCCTTTTCTATTTTTTTCGTAGTGCTTCCAATCATCAAACTCTGTTAATTTAATATTTTTACCATAGTCCAATGCAACTCTACTTAGAGATTTTTCAGAAAGTACAAAAGAAGCTGGATGAATGATATCTATATTGACACCGAAGCAAGAGCAAATCCGAACCATTGCTCCAGTATTTTGAGGTATATCAGGTTCAAAAATTGCTAAATTCATGTAATTAGTATTTTATAACGTTTTGATCCAAATATATGCGTCATCATGACACAATTTTTGGCACTTTAGGCACTTTTTTTCCCTTAAAAAAGGACGATTTACAAGTATATTAACAATATAACTCAAGGATATTAAATTGTCAGAAAAACAAGTCACACGAAGAAATTTTCTTTATGTTACCACGGGTGCATTTGCAGCTGCGGGAGCTGCTTCATTAGCATGGCCTTTCGTTGACCAAATGAATCCTGATGCATCAGTCAAAGCATTAGCATCAACTGAGATTGATTTAAGGCCCATAATACCTGGACAAAGCATTACTGTAATGTGGAGGGGTAAACCGGTATTTATTCGAAGGCGAACACAGGCAGAAATTGATGAAGCAAAGAAAGTGAATTTAGCTGATTTACCGCACCCAGAAGAAGATAGCGATCGAGCACAAAATCCTGAGTGGCTTGTTATGGTTGGCATTTGTACCCATCTTGGATGTGTGCCGCTTGGACAAAAAGGTGACTATAATGGTTGGTTTTGCCCATGTCACGGTTCCCATTACGATACCTCTGGGAGGATAAGAAAAGGTCCTGCACCTACAAATCTTGAAATTCCGGATTATGTATTCTTAAACGAAAGTACTATAAAAATTGGATAAAAACGAATGAGCGATAATTACGTACCTAAATCAGCAGTTGGAAAATGGTTTAATGACCGTCTTCCACTTTTAAACTTAATTTATGGACATTTACTTCCTTACCCAACTCCTAAAAATCTTAACTATTGGTGGACTTTTGGTGGCATTTTAACTTTTTGTCTTGTTACCCAAATTATTACAGGGCTTGTTTTAGCTATGCACTATGTTGCTGACGCTGATTTGGCTTTTGCAAGTGTGGAACACATTATGAGAGATGTTAATTATGGGTGGTTACTTAGATATATACATTCAAATGGTGCATCTCTGTTCTTTATGGCTGTATATATTCATATGGCAAGATCAATTTTTTATGGATCGTATAAAGAACCTAGAGAATTAATCTGGATTATTGGCGTATTCATATTTTTACTCATGATCGCTACTGCCTTTATGGGTTATGTACTTCCGTGGGGCCAAATGAGTTTCTGGGGAGCAACAGTTATAACAAATTTATTCAGTGCAATACCTTTAGTGGGTGAGTCAGTAACTAATTGGTTATGGGGAGGCTATGCGGTTGGTAGTCCACTTTTGACTAGATTTTTTACTTTACATTATCTGATGCCATTCCTAATTTTTGCCCTTGTTATACTTCATGTCTGGGCACTACACGTACCAGGTAATAATAATCCTGAGGGTATTAATGTTGTACAAGGTTCCCAAGATACTGTGCCTTTCCACCCGCATTATGTCGTTAAAGATATGTTTGCACTTGTAGTATTCCTCATTGTTTTCGCGGGCTTTGTTTTCTTTGTCCCTAATTTACTTGGACATACTGACAATTATATTGAAGCTAACCCATTACAAACTCCAGAACATATTGTCCCAGAATGGTATTTCCTTCCATTTTACGCAATCCTAAGAGCTGTTCCAGATAAGCTGGGTGGAGTAATTTTAATGGTATCTGCAATTGCTATTTTAGCATTTTTACCTTGGCTCGATACTTCAAAAGTTAGATCTGCAAAATACAGACCTCTTTACAGACAATTCGTATGGCTTTTCTTTGCAAATGTAATATTGCTTGGTTATCTAGGGGCTCAGACTGCTGATGGTCTATTTCTGATTATCGGAAGAATAGCAACTGTTTATTATTTTGCACATTTTATAATTATATTACCATTACTTGGTTATATCGAAAAAACTAAACCTTTGCCCAAGAGCTTGAGTGAACCTGTGCTTTCTCCTGAAGAACGACAGATGAAGGCTGCTGCCTCAGGCGCTAGTGCATAGCAACTGGTAAATGAAGATTAGTACAAATTTATTTGCAACTTTTTTATTGCTCCTTAGTTTCAGCATCACTCAATTACACGCCGCTGGTGAAATGAAAGAACCTATGCATCCTGATTGGTCATTTGAAGGACCATTAGGTAAATTTGAGAGAGCGTCACTTCAAAGAGGTTATCAAGTTTATACCGAAGTCTGTTCAGGATGTCATTCAATGAACCTTTTAAGTTATAGAAATCTAATTGAAGAGGGTGGCCCTGAATTCAGCGAGCCTCAAGCTAAAGCAATGGCAGCTGCTTTTGAAGTGAAAGCTGCTCCAAATGCCGATGGAGAAATTGAAATGCGTCCTGCAATATTATCTGACAAGTTTGTTAGCCCGTATGAGAATGAGCAGCAAGGAAGAGCTGCAAACGGCGGCGCTTATCCCCCGGATTTATCTGTAATGGTTAAGGCACGACATGGTGGAGCTGACTATTTGTACTCTTTATTGTTGGGTTATGTTGATGCACCTAGTGATATTAAACTCGATGATGGTGTTTATTACAACGAGTACGCAAAAGGTCAAAAAATCGCGATGCCTCAAGTATTGTATGAAGATGCTGTAGTGTACACAGATGGAACGACTGCAACGCCAGAACAAATGGCTCGTGACGTCACGATGTTTCTTACATGGGCAGCAGAACCAAAGCTAGAGGCGAGAAAAAGAATCGGTTTTAAGGTAATTTCATACTTATTAATTCTTTCCGTATTACTCTACTTCACTAATCGACAAATTTGGAAAGATACTCATTAGTCTGTTTTCTAAAAATAATTGATTTTCAATTATTTAAAAAAATAATTTTAAGTAAATTATCAATATCCTTATCCACAGAAACATTTTATCGAACTCGATTACTTCATTTTGGTAATGTAAATTAAACTCTTACTAAACGGAGGAATTGAATGTTAGAAAATATTTTTAAATTAAAAGAGAACGGTACCAGTGTAAAAACTGAGTTGTTGGCAGGTTTAGCCACGTTCTTAACAATGGCATATATTATCGTCGTTAATCCAGCCATCTTATCTACTGAGGGAACTGGTATGGATTTTGGCGGTGTATTTGTTGCTACAATCATAGCTGCTGTAGTTGGCTGTTTAATAATGGGCCTATGGGCTAATTGGCCAATCGCCCTAGCGCCTGGAATGGGTTTAAACGCTTTCTTTGCTTTTGGAGTTGTATTTGGGATGGGTTATACTTACCAGCAGGCTCTTGCCGCAGTGTTTATTGCAGGGATAGTATTTTTAATTTTATCTGTAACACCAGCACGGCAGTGGATAATAAATAGCATACCAAAAAGTATGAAGTTTGGCGTAGGGGCGGGAATAGGTTTGTTCTTAGCAATCATAGGATTAAAAAATGCTGGTGTGGTTGTTGATAATCCCGCAACTTTAGTTGGTTTAGGTGATGTAAGTTCAATGCCTGTAATATTAGCTGCTGTCGGATTCGCAATTATGGCAATTTTAGATAAGCGCGGTGTTCCAGGATCAATTATCATCGGTATACTTGCAGTAAGTATTATTGCTTGGGTAAGCGGTGTGAGTGCAATTGATGGAGTTGTGGGATCAGTTCCACCAGCTGTTCATGCGTTCTCAATGGACTTTAGTCTTGTAGCAACAGCAGGTTTTATTGGTGTCGCGTTTGCTTTTCTTTTTGTAGACTTTTTCGATACCGCTGGAACTCTTACTTCAGTTGCTAATTTAACTGGTAAAGTTGACCAAGACGGAAACGTTGATGGGATAGGTAGAGCAGTTTTAGCAGACTCCACCGCTACAACAATAGGTGCATTAGTTGGAACTTCCAATACTACATCATACATTGAATCTGGAGCTGGCGTTAAAGAAGGTGGGCGAACAGGACTTACAGCGGTTGCTGTGGCAGTTCTTTTTGCAATCTGTTTATTTTTAGCACCATTAGCTCAAAGTATTCCTGCATTTGCAACTGCTCCAGCTCTAGTGTTTGTTGCAACATTCTTTTTGAAAAACCTAAGGGATATAGAATGGGATGATGTCAGTGAGTATGCTCCAGCAGTATTAGCGGCAGTTTTGATGCCTCTTACATTCAGTATTGCTCATGGAATTGCACTTGGTTTTATAGCATACGTTGTAATTAAAGCTCTAAGTGGTAGACACGAGGATCTGAATGCTGGTTCGATAGTTATTGGAGTATTATCGGTACTATATTTTATCTTCTAGTTTAGTTAATGATTGGCTTTGTCTTCCTCATCCCAGGGGAAGACAGGCCAAGTATCTTGGGTAATTTCCTCGACATATGTATCAGCTAGAGGCAGACCTCTTGGTTTTGCATATATTACAGCTAAGTGCATATTAGGCATGTACTCCTTTAGAGCTTTAGCGGTACCACCTTTGTCTACAATATCATCTATTACGAGCACAACCTCATCAGTTTTCGGAGCTCTATGAACAATTGCTTTTCCAGCCTCTCTATGGATATAGCTTTGTATTGAAACAATATCTACGTCCTGGATTCCAAGAGTGTAAGCCACAACTGAAGCAGGTACAAATCCACCTCGAGAGACAACAACCATTTTATCAAATTTAATTTTTTTTTCTTTTATGAGATGCGCAAGCTTAACTGCTTTTTCATGCATTTCTTCATATGAAGGAAATTCTAGTTTATGGTCCATAGTTAATTATTAAATAAAAAATGCATTACGTCACCATCTTGTACTACATAATCCTTACCTTCGCTACGCATCTTTCCAAGTTCTTTAGCTTTTAACTCTCCTTCACAATCTAAATAGTCTGTATACGATATAGTTTCAGCTCTAATGAAGCCTTTCTCAAAGTCTGTGTGGATTTTTCCTGCAGCTTTTGGTGCAGTAGTGCCATTTTCAATCGTCCACGCTCTTGTCTCTTGTTCGCCGGCTGTGAAATAAGTAATTAAGTTAAGAGTCGAATATCCAGCTTTTATAACCTTATTCAAGCCAGACTCATCCAATCCTAAACTTTCAAGATAATCTTTTTGATCGTCTTCATTTAAAGAAGAGATTTGTGACTCAATTTCTGCTGAAATCTTAATTAATTTAGAATTCAAAAAATTTTCAATTTTTAAAGTTAGTTCATTACCTTCAATTATTGAATTTTCATCAACATTACATACGTAAATAGTTGGCTTTATTGTTATTAAGTTGAACTCTTTTATATGAGAGAAGATTTCATTTAAATTCTTCATTAAAATAGCAGGCTGACCTGATTCCAAGTGTTTAAGAAGAAGGTTCAAAGCCTCTGTTTTTAATTTGGCTTCTTTATCACCTTTTTTTACAAGTTTTTCTAATCCTTTATTTATTTTTTCGAGTTGTTCGATGTCGGATAGAACTAATTCAGTATTTATCGTTTCAATATCATCAACAGGATCTATTTTATTGTTAACATGAGTAATATTGGTATCTTCAAAACAGCGTACCACATGGATAACTGCATCTACTTCTCTAATATGAGATAAAAATTTATTACCAAGTCCTTCTCCTTTAGAAGCGCCTTTAACTAAACCCGCTATATCGTAAAAACTAAGAGATGTTGGTATTGTTTTCTTTGATTTTGCTAAATTTGACAGCGTTTCTACTCTTGCATCAGGTACAATTACTGTGCCCTCATTTGGTTCAATGGTACAAAAAGGGTAGTTTGCTGCTTCAGCGGCTATTTTCTTTGTTAATGCATTGAACAATGTTGACTTCCCAACATTTGGCAATCCAACAATTCCACACTTAAATCCCATGATAAATTATTTTAAATTATTAATAAATTTAGATTTTTCTCCATCCAATAATATTTTTATATTTTCAGACATTTTTATATTTAATTCATTAATAACTTCTAACTCACTTTTTTTAAAATTACTTAGTACATGTTTATTAACCATTTCTTTATTACCTGGATGATTTATACCTATTCTTATTCTATTATAATTTTTTCCAATGTTTCTATCTATTGATTTGAGCCCATTATGACCTGCGGAAGAACCTCCCAACTTGATTTTTATTTTTCCTAAAGTGATATCTAGATCATCATGAATAACATAAGTTAAATTTGATTTAATTTTGAAAAAGTTTAAAAAAGTTGCAATACTTTTGCCACACTCATTCATATAATTATTGGATTTAAAGGTGTATATTTTTTTCTTTCCGATAGGAAACGATGCCAACTCCCCATCAAATTTCTTTTCTCTCATTACATCATCATGATCTTGTAAAAGCTGATCGATAAATAAATAGCCCACATTATGTCTATTATTTTTATGCTTTGTGCCAGGATTCCCTAATCCGATTAATGCGATCATATGATTGAAGATATATAAATATCAAAATAGGTAAAAGAAAAAGTGTTATTCTTTATCTTTGTTTTCTTCTTTGTTATCAGCCTCTGGAGCTGCATCTTTTTTATCTTCAGCAGTGGCACCGCCCTCAGTAGCTTCACCTTCAGCAGCCTCACCTTCTGCAGGGGCTTCAGGTTCTTTTACAACAGTAGGTGCAGCAACAGATGCTACAGTGAAATCTCTATCACTAATTGTTGGAGAAATTCCATCACCTAAATTTGCTGCAGAAATTCTGATTGTGTCACCTATTTCTAAACCCTCTAGATCAAAAACTATCTCTTCAGGTATGTTATTAGCAGGACAACTTAGTTGAACAGTACGTCTATTAACATTTAGAACCCCGCCTCGTTTTAATCCAGGTGATAACTCTTCATTTATAAACCTAGTAGGAATGTCTAGAGTAATTTTTGAGTCTGCAGCTAGTCTTAAAAAATCAATGTGTATAGGTTGATCAGAAAGTGGATCAAATTGAACCTCTCTTGGAATTGCTAAGCTTTTCTTTCCATCAATGTTAAGTGAAAATATTCTAGTTAGGAAACCACCAGAATTGATCTCTTTTTGAACTGTAATCTTATCTAATGAAATATTTACAGGGTTTTCACCTAAACCATACATAACGGAAGGAATCTTACCCGCAGCTAGTACTTTTTTTACAGCGGATTTACCAGATCCATCCCTGATTTCAGCGTTTAAATTACTTTCTTTGCTCATAACGATGAAGTTGGTCTTAAATTAAAATTAACTATATGGCAAGTATATAAATTAAAATTCAAATAGACTTGATACTGAGCTCGCCTCGGATATCCTCTTAATTGCCTCACCCAATAAATCTGAGATACTAATCGACCTAATTTTCTCACAAGCTTTTAATTTTTCCTGATTATTGATTGAGTCTGTAATTACTAGTTCAGTCAATTTTGATGCACTTATTTTTTCTAAGGCCTTACCTGTTAATACTCCGTGCGTAACATAAGAAGTGATACTATTAGCACCTAAATCTATAATTTTGTCAGCTGCATTACAAATTGTTCCTGCTGAGTCAATGATATCATCTAGAATAATACAATCCTTTCCTTTTACGTCTCCAATTATGTTCATTACCTCACTTTCACCTGCTCTAGGTCTTCTTTTATCAACAATAGCAATTGAGGCTCCGATCTTATTTGCAATCGCTCTTGCCCTCACAACTCCACCAATATCAGGAGAAACTGCAACTAGATTACTAATTTCATATTTTTCTTTTATGTCTTTTGAAAATACTGGACCTGCAAATAAATTATCTGTTGGTATGTCAAAAAATCCCTGTATCTGTTCAGCGTGAAGATCTAAAGTAAGTACTCTGTCTGCACCAGCAGTTGTTATTAAATTTGCAACTAATTTTGCTGAGATTGGGGTTCTTGGCCCTGGTTTTCTATCTTGACGTGCATATCCATAATAAGGGATCACAGCAGTAATCCTTTTTGCTGAAGCTCTTTTAAGTGCATCTATCATCACCAGTAGTTCCATTATATTGTCATTCGCTGGGTAAGATAGAGACTCCATTACGAATACATCCTCACCACGAATGTTCTCTTTAATTTCTACATAAACTTCGTCATCAGCAAATCTTGTAATAGAGGCATTTGTGAGGTTTTCGCCAAGATATTCTGCGACGCTCTTAGTTAAAGGTAAATTGCTGTTTCCTGCAATAATTCTCATAATTTATCTGTCTTTTATAACAATTGTTGAAATCATTCTACCATAATCGGTTATATTTTTTTTATAATTTCTTCGATAGCTAAAACATAATGTTTCTTCGCTGAAAGTATCGACATCAACAATCTCGTGGTTAGTAATTTGCTCATCAGAAAGTATCTTGAGAATGAATTCAGTAAGCGAAAACAGATATCTATTATTATGATTTTTTTGAAAAAATCTTGCATTATCTTGATCTTGTTTAATAAAGTTTTTGTAAAAAGGTAATCTTACCTCATAGGATTTTTGTCTTATACATGGGCCAATACTGCAGCGTATATTATCTCTCTTTCCGCCCAGCTTGGTTATTTGTAAAATCGTATTTTGAATTATGCCATTCAAGGCACCTTTCCAGCCTGCATGACAAGCTCCTATTATTTCATTTTTCACTTCATAAAATAATAATGGAGCACAATCAGCCGTTAATACTGATAAGATTTTATTATTTTCTTTAGTTACAATCCCGTCACATTTTAAAATTTCAGACTTATTTCTGCTATCTAAAACTATTGCATTAGAAGAGTGTGTTTGATGCATAGTAATAATATCAGACTTTTTTAAACCGTAATATCTAGAAATAGCGACTAAATTTTCTTCAATAGCACCATTCTCATCTTTTGATCCTTTTCCACAATTTAATGATTTATATCTTCCTTGCGAAACACCACCCAATCTTGAAAAGAAACAATGATCTATATTTGAGAGATTTTTTGTAAAAAACATTAAATATTAATTTCCAAAACTTTAAATAAATTTCCCATATATTCTTTTTTGGTAAGTATTGCCAACTGTTCGTTTATTTGCTTTTCTTTCTTTGGGTTTTTCTTAATTAAGATACTAGCTCGATCTAAAATTCCATTTTGCCGAAGGAAATTAGATTGAGTATTTATTATAAAGTCATCAATTTTATTTTCTTCTAAAATATTTTTCAGGTTATTAAAGTCTACATGATATGTGATATCTTGATTACCTGGGTTATCAAGAAAATCAGTTTTTTTATTTGATTTAATTGACTGAAGTGTGCTTATCTTCGGTAGATTAATATATCCATAATCAATTAGTAAGAAAAAACCATTATTCATAAGCAAGAAATTGATCAATTCCTGAAAGATTAAATTAGTCTCAGGAGAAAATTCAATTACCTCAAGATGTTCAAGGTCTTGCATATTTTTTACTAATTTAAAAATATCTGGTCTCGGCTTAATAAAGTCAAATCTTAGACTATTCTTTTGATTCAATTTAATAACCGTTTCATAAATATTTCCGTTCCTACTAATTATTTGGCGCGTAGGTATTGCATCAAAAAACTCATTTGCAATTATTACTGAAAATTCATTGGGATATGAATTGAAATTTTTATGTATCTTACAATTTGGATAGTTATTTTTTAGATTTTGAATATAGAATTTATTAATTTCATTAAAGTGAATTGTATACTCGACACCTTCATCTAATAAAGCATTGAGTACTCTAGTAATATCGTTTATCAGAGCGCCTCTTCCTGGTCCAAGTTCAATTAAATTAAACTTTTTTATGTTTCTCGCATGAATGAGGTTTAATATTTTTACAGCAATTATTTCACCAAACATTTGAGATATTTCAGGTGCAGTAACAAAATCTCCATCTTTGCCTATAGCTTTGTTAGACGTATAGTATCCATGCTCTTCATCTCTTAACGAAATATTCATAAAATCATCTAAATAGAGAAATGCTCTTTCTTTTAAAGCATCGTAAATTTTATCTTGTATCATTTTTAGTACTTTTAATTACTAAAATTAAAATTCCAGCAAGAAACATTGGTAAAGATAATATCATGCCCATTGTGAGAAAATGATATACAAATCCTAATTGAATATCGGGCTCGCGTGTAAATTCAACTGTAAATCGAAATAATCCATACAGCATAAGAAAGACACCTGAAATTATTCCAGGGTTTTTAAGTTTTTTAAATTTAAAAATTAGAAAATTTAAAATTATAAATAATAATAGTCCTTCTAAAAAAGCTTCATATAATTGACTTGGATGACGATACTGGTTGTCAGCGTTTGGAAATTTCATTCCAATAAGAAAATTTGAAGGTCTACCAAATAATTCGCCATTAATAAAATTTGATATTCTGCCAAAAAATATTCCAACAGGAGCTGACACACATATCAAATCGCTTATTTCAAAAAAAGTAGTTTTATAGAGCTTTGAAATTATTATGGCGGCTGTAACAATACCAAGCAAACCTCCGTGAAAGGATAAACCTCCTTGCCAAAGATATAATATCTCAATTAGATTTTCAGAGTAATAATCATAATTATAGAAAATCACATATCCCAATCGTGCTCCTATGATTAATCCAATTATTGAATAAAAAATCAGATCATCTATTAGTTTTTCATTGATGCTATTACTATGAGAAACTGCTTTATTTGAAGCGAGATATTTAATGTATCTCCAAGCAAATATAAATCCTACAATATACGCAAGTGAGTACCAACGGATATCAAGAGGACCAATCGAAAAAAAAACTGGACTAATAGATGGAAAACTAAGATAAATCACGTTAATTTTGAATAATATTTAAAATATATTTATCACTAATTATGATCACAAGGAAAGTTTTAATTAATAAATTTGTTAACTTTGTTACAAAAGGCTTTGAGCTTTCGCAGGCGATCAATGATGAATACAAAACAATAACAAAGTTTAAAAAAGATAGAAATAATGCCAAAGAAAAAAAACACTGCAAGTAGTTTAAATAAAGAAAATTTTTTAATAATTGGTGCTGGTAATATGGGAATTGCTGTGATCAAGTCATTATTTAACCACCGAATTTCCTCAAAAAAAATCGTGGTTATTGAAAAGAATCAGTCAAGCGAATTGAAAAAATTAAAAAGATCAAATAATTTTGATATAAAAAATAGCATAGATAAAATTAATAATCTTTATCAACCTACAATCACACTTATTGCTGTTAAGCCTAATCAATTAAAAACACTGAATGGATTAGATAAAGATAATAGACTTGGTAATTCAATTATAGTTTCCGTAGTTGCTGGTAAAAAAATAAAAGATTTAAATAAAGTCTTCAAAAAAACATTAGGTATTGTAAGAGCTATGACTAATACTCCTGTATCTGTTAATATGGGTACCACAATTGTATATTTTGAGAGAAAAATAAAAACAAAACAAAAAAAACCTATTTTTGATTTCATGTCCTTATTGGGGCAAGTCAGTGAAACCAAAAAAGAAGATTTAATTGATGATTTCACTGCAATTTTTGGAAGTGGTCCAGCATACATATATCTTTTTATAAATTCTCTCATTGAGATAGCTAATAAATCGGGGTTTAAAAATTCGGACAGTATGGTTTTACAGACTTTCTTAGGATCAATATTACTTTTATTAAGTGGACAAAAAAAGCCCTCTGATTTACAGAAAAAGGTGACAAGTAAGGGAGGCACCACTGAAGCAGCACTGAGTATTCTTGCTTCTAATAAAGGATTAAAAAGTCTTCTTACAAGAGCTGTCAACAAAGCAACAAAAAGGTCTAGAGAATTGAGTAAAATTTCTTAATTTGGTATTTCAATCGCAACCTCTAAACCTCCTAAATAACTGTCGTGCAGTGATATTTTTCCATTTATTGAATTCAATAAGGATTTAGTAGTAGCTAGACCTAATCCAGAGTTTGAGACATTCTGATTTCTACTTTGGTCTACTCTATAGAAAGGTTTAAATACATTATCTTTTTCACTATCAGGAATACCAATTCCATTGTCATGAATGTTTATTTTAATTAGGTTTTTGTTTATGTCTGCTTTAATTATTATTTTGTCTGATTGTACAATCGCATTATTTAATACATTTGTAATTGAACGAGAAAAAATATTCTCATTTACAAAAACTTCTTCATCATTAATGATTTCAAGGTTAATTTCATGTTTTGTAAAATGTATATCATTCTTAATATTTATTATTGCCTCAATAGGATTAATTGTGGATTTATCTTTTGACTCATTTATAGCTGCAAAATCTAAATATTCTACTAGCATCTCATTCATCTGATTTATTTCTAAATTAAGTTCATTTTTAATTTTATTATCTTTTATTGATTCAAGAAGTAATTTCATTCTCGTGAGAGGAGTTTTTAAGTCGTGACTCACTCCCGCCAACATAAGAGATCGTTGTTCAATTTGTCTTGATATTCGATTTTTCATTTTTAAAAATTCCAAACTTGCCTGTCTTACTTCTAGAGCACCTGATACTTTGAAATTATTAACTTCTTGTCCCTTGCCAAATTTTTCTGCTGCCTTTGCCAAATTCGAAATTGGTTTAACTTGATTTTTTAAAAATAAATACGCTATCAAAATAAGGATAAATGATGAAATAATCTGCCACCCTAAAAATATATGGTTTCTTGAGGTTGTAATACGATGAATTGGGAAGTTAAAATGTATTACTTTTTCTGAAGTGCTTATCATAACATCGACTGTTTCGTTATCTTGTTCAATGACAAAAAATTTATGTTTAATTCTGGTGCTCAATTCATTTTTTAGACTGACAAGTACTTGATTATCGTTTTGTTTGGCATTTAATTGTTCCAAATCATATTTGCTCAATTCTTGGATGTTCATTAGAAAGTAATCACCAAATTGACTCTTGGCTTGATACTGATCTAACCTGATTTCACTTGAGAGCATTCTGTCAGAAATTAATTCTATTTCCATAGCAACAGATCTTGATAGGCGGTTGAGTGTGCGTTCCCACAAGCTATTATAGTAATATGATAGAATTATTAATTGAAACATCACTATTGGGAATAAAACAATTAACAATGTTCTTCCTAAAAGACTCGTTGGTAGAATTTTTTTAATCATTTAGTCAATCCATAGCTCATAACCAGAACCTCTTTTAGTTTTAAGAAATTTTGGAATCTTGGGGTCTTTTTCAATTTTTTTTCTTAGTCTATTTATACATACGTCCAATGTTCTTTCTTGGTTAAAATTAAGTGATGTAATTAGCTCCTCTCTAGAAAATGACTTACCAGGAAATTTTGACAAAATTCTCAATATTTTTAATTCATTCTCATTAAGAGATAGTTCAGTTGATTTTCCCTTGATCACACCACTTTTTAAATCAACTATAATATTATCAAGTTGAATTTGTTTAGTTTCTTTTTTTATAGAAGTTTTATTTAAGATATTATTTATGCGTAAAAGTAATTCTTTTGGTTCAAAAGGTTTTCCCAAATAATCATCAGCTCCAATTTCTAAACCATGGACCCTATCTTCAGTCTCTCCCATTGCAGTTAGATGGATTATAGGTATTAGGGATTTTTCACGAATTTCTTTTGTTAATTCATAACCATTTTGTCCTGGCATCATTATGTCAATAACAAGTAAATCAAATGTAATATATTTTAGTACCTCTTTTGCTTCAGCGGCATTACTTGCTGTTGATACAAGGTACTTATTGTCAACTAAAAATGTCTTTAATAATTCTCTAATCTTATCATCATCATCAACTAAAAGAATATGTAGATTATTTTCACTCATCAATGTTCCTCTATAAATGAATTTATTACTTGATTAAATCCTTGCACTGAACCAGCCCCAGACTTTACATAGGCTTTTGAAAGTGAATTGATAATGGGTTTTATTGCCTCGTTTAAAGCTTTGTTAGCATTATCTGTCATAAATAAATTTTTTTTTCTTGCATCATCATTGTTTATTTTTTGAATAATTAAGTTTTCTTTGATTAGAACTCTGAGTACACGATTAAGACTTTGTTTCCTTATATCCAATTTCTTCAGTAGTTCATTAAATGTTATTCCAGGCTTAATATTAATTATCAAAAGACATCTAATATCGGCTATGCCCAATTTTTTATCATCAAGGCTTGCTAAAATTTCTTTTTCCAGAATTTTTGCAACTTCAAAAAAACTATTTAATGAATTTTTGATTCTGTCTTCACGTAGATAAAGTAGAGATGCAGATTTATTTGATATTGTATTTAAGTCAGCCACTATGACATAATAATCTGAAAAATATATATTAATCAAGCCATTTATCTGTTATTAAACTTTTAATTTATTAGAGTAATTTACATGGAAATAGCACCATTTGATAATCGAGAGGGTTTTATTTGGATGAACGGAGAGTTTATCAAATGGAATGATGCAAAATGCCATGTTATTACTCAGGGTCTTCACTATGCTAGTGCTGTGTTTGAAGGGGAAAGAGCCTATAAAGGGAAGATTTTTAAATCTGAAGAACACACAAAAAGGCTATTTAGATCAGCGGAAATTGTGGGCATAAAAATTCCTTATAGTCAGTCCCAAATCAATGAGGCCAAAGATGAACTCATTAAAAAAATGAATTTTGAAGATTGTTATGTTAGGCCAATTGCATGGAGAGGGTCTCAGCAAATGGGAATTTCAACTGCTAAATCTGATATTAATGTTGCAATTGCGGTGTGGAATGATTGGGCATCATATTTTAAAATCGAAGATCGAAAAGCTGGCCTACGATTAATAACTTCACCATGGAAACGGCCATCACCTGATACGGCACCATGCGAAGCAAAAGCATCTGGTCCTTACGTTATTTGTACAATGTCAAAAGAATTTGCGGAGGAAAAAGGATACCATGATGCCCTAATGTTGGACTATAGGGGCTATGTTGCTGAAGGTACTGGAGCAAATATTTTCTTTATTAAAGGAAAAGAAATTCATACTCCAATTCCTGATTGTTTTCTTAATGGTATAACAAGGCAAACTGTTATTGAAATGGTTAAAGAGCAAGGCTTTAATATTACTGAGCGTCATATAAAGCCAGAAGAAATTAGTAATTTTGATGAGGCCTTTCTAACAGGTACCGCGGCAGAGATTACTCCAATTCAGTCTATTGACAATATTAAATTCAATACTGGAGACAATACCCAAAATTTTAAGTTTATGCAGGATTATCACGAAATCGTTAGATCTTAACTTAAAATATACTTTTGTAATATTGATAAGCGCTGATCAGCGTGAATATAGTTGACAGCCAGAACAGATAAATACCTATGTTTAATAAAGGCTTCAAATCTATGTAGATGCTTCCTATTAAGATAAAAAATAAACTTAAAATTTGAAAAGCTGTTTTATATTTTCCTAATACAGAAACATCTATTTTTTTTACTTCTGGTAAATTAGATGCATACTCTCTTAGACCAGAGATAAAAATTTCTCTAAATATTATTAAGTAGGCTGGAATTAAATTAATCTCATTAATATAGTCATTATAGATAAATGTAATTATTAACAGTATGACAAATAGCTTATCTGCAATAGGATCTAACATTTTACCAAATTCAGATGTACTATTCGTTTTTCTTGCAATTATCCCATCAAAATAATCTGACAATGCAATAACAATAAACAAAATAAGAATTGCCAAATTAAAAGAGCTGTCACTATCTATGATTAAATATATTAATAATGGTAATAAAAAAATTCTAAGTAGAGTGAGAAAATTTGGTAACTTAGACATTATTCATTAAAATATGCATATATTTTTTCTGAAAGCAACTTACTAATTCCTTTAACTTTCATTATATCCTGAGCTGAGGCATTTTTAATATTTTTAACTGATCCAAAATGATTCAAAAGTAATTTTCTTCTGCTTCGTCCTAAACCTTCTATCGGTTCTAGTTCTGAGGCATGCATTTCCCTCTTTCTTTTCGCTTTGTGTGCTCCGATTGCGTAGCGATGTGACTCATCTCTAATTCTCTGAATAAAGAAAAATGAGGGAGTATTTTTGTCGATAAAGTTTTTTTTATTTTTATATATTATTTGATCTAACGACTCTTTTCTTCCCTCACCCTTAAATATTGATATTAGTTCCATTTCATTTAAACCTTTAGTTTCTAAGATTTCTTTAGCTAAATCGTAGTGGCCTTTACCTCCATCAATAACCAATAAATCAGGCAATTTTTCATATTTCTTAGAATTTTTGATTGCTTCTTTTGAAAATCTTCTTTCAAGGACGTGTCTCATCATTCCATAATCATCACCGAGTTTTACTTTTGATGAGTCTATATTAAATTTTCTGTATGATTTTTTTTCAAATCCTTCTTCAGAGTAAACAATCATTGCACCAACTGCATTTTTGCCCGATAGATGACTGTTGTCATAAGCTTCAACTCTTTTTATTTTTTTAGTCATATTGAGTACTTTTGAAAGTTGGCTCAGATTCTCTTTGTCAGAGTGAGACTGTGCAATGTGATTTTTTAGTGCTAGTTCTGAGTTTCTACTCGCATAGTTCACTATATCTAATTTTTTTCCTTTTTTAGGAACAAAAAAAGATGTCTTGTAATTATAAATAGATTTAAGAGATGTTTCGATAAGAGATGTATTTTTTATAGGTAAGTTTAGCAATACATTTTTTGGAGGGGAATATCTTGTATAGAAATCAACAATAAAACGCTCTAGGATCTCATAAGTTTCTACTTCATCGCTGTGTTTTGGAAAATAAGATCTATTTCCCCAATTTTGACCTGACCTATAAATAAATACTTGAACACATGATTTATTACCTTTTCTTGAAATTGAAATCACGTCAGTATTTTTTACATCGTAAAGATTTATGTTTTGCTGACTTTGAATCTGGGTTAGTGCAACTATCTTATCTCTATAGCTAGCTGCTTTTTCATAATTAAGACTTTTACTTTCTTCATCCATTTTAGAAGATAGCTCCTCTTGTAAATTGCTATGTTGACCTGAAAGAAAGTGCTCAGCATTCTTAACACTTTGTAAATACTCTTTTTTACTTAATGTATAATCAACACAGGGACCACTGCACCTTTCAATTTGATAAAGAAGACATGGTTTGGATCTATTTTGAAAAATAGTATCATCGCACGACCTTAGTAGAAAAACTTTCTGTAATATTTTCAGAGTATAATTTAGTGAATTAATTGTTGCGAACGGACCAAAATATTTTCCCTTATATTTTTGTTTTCCCCTATGTTTTGAAATTTGTGGAAATTCTTGTTCATGATTAATAAAAATATAAGGAAATGATTTATCATCTCGTAAAAGTATATTGAAAGGAGGTTTAAGTTTTTTTATTAAATTTGCCTCAAGCAACAAAGCTTCTTTTTCTGTCTCTGTAATAATTACTTCAATTTTTGATATTCTACTAACCATCCTTCTGATTCGATTTGAGAGATTGTTAGTGTTTAGATAGCTTTTAAGTCTATTTTGGAGATTTTTTGCTTTACCAACATACATAATCTCTTCTTTTTCATTAAGCATTTTATAAATACCGGAAGAAGAGGGGGATTGGTCAATTATTTCTTTAATATTCTCAAGATTATTCATTATTCTGAACGAGAGCGTTCAACTTCGATGCCTGCGCTTTCAGCTTCTTGAATTGCATCAAGTTTTTCAAGTCTTATCTTCATAGTTTGAATTCTTTTATTTTTAAAACACTCCTGAAATATTTTTTCAGCAAGTTTTTCTAATAAAATTGTATGACCAGAATTAATAATTTTTTTAATTTTTTTTGAAATCTGATTATAACAAACAACACTGTACAATTTATCATCATTTATTTTTTTTGGATTTTTAACTTTAGCAATTATATTTATTCGGAGTGGCTGGCTCTTTATTTTCTCGTGTTTGTATACTCCAATGTTTGCATTGATCATAAAATCATTTAAAAAGATTAAATCGTATCCAGAATTTGGATTGATCAAATCTGTTTCTGACCTTAATTCACTTAATTTAAGAATATTCCTTGCTGTCATGATAAATGTTCCCCACCATCCACAGCTATAAATTGACCTGTAATTGATTTTGATTCAAGAAGAAATTTAACTGTTCTGGCAATTTCCTCCGGCGGCGAACCTATTTTAAGTAAAGTATTTTTGATCGATTTATCAAAATGTTTTTTTGATTGATGAATATTTTTAAGTGTCGGGCCTGGGCCAATCGCATTAACCCTAATGTTAGGAGCAAATGATTTTGCCATGATTGTAGTTGCAGACAGCAAAGCAGATTTTGAAATGGAGTAGGAAAAAAATGATGTGTCTGGATTGACTACATTTTGATCCAATATATTTATGATATGCCCTAAGCTCTTTTTTGGAAGTTGTTTATTAAATTCTTTAGATATTATTAGAGGGGCGTATAAGTTTATATTCATATGATCATACCAAAGTTTATCATTTAAATTTTCTATTTTATCATTGATGAATAAGGAGGCATTATTAACAATTGCATCTATTGGTCCAAAGAATTTTTTACTTCTTTTAATTATATTTTTAACATCAGATATTTTAGACAAATCAGTTTTCACTATTTCGCAATCGCGCCCGTTACTATTAATAATATTTTTCAACTCTCTGGCTGCTTTTGAAGACTTATTATAGTGTATTATAAAATTATAATGAGAATCTTTGAGAAATAGTGCAATTGATCTACCAATTCTTTGAGAACCGCCAGTAATTAATATTGTTTTTTTCATAATATAAAAGAATACCCAAGATATAAAAAATAACTAATCAAGAAAAAAACAGAATGTATTTTTCTCATTTGAATTCTTAAAATTGCCATAAGAGCTATCATCAAAGTTACTAATATAAAAATATATATGTGAAATACATCTATATTTTTTAGGGAATATTCAAGCCCTCTAAGTTGAACAATTATAACCCCTGGTAGGAAAACAAACAGTATGTTCATAATGTTACTACCAATAACATTACCAATACCTATAGAGCCCTTCTTTTTTAAGTAAGAAATAATAACAGTTATCAATTCAGGTAAGGATGTACCAATGGCCAGAACAAAAATACCTATTAGTACCTCGTTAACTCCTAACGTTTGAAAAATATTCAGTGAGCTGTCTAAAAAAATTTTCCCACCGATAAAAATGCCTATAAAGGCACTTAGTAAAATTAAATAAGTGTATCTTCCAAAAATTTTTTGTTCTTCATTTTGATCTGAGGATTTATAATTACGAAGAAAATTGATAAAGAACAAAGTTAAAACTAAATAGCCAATTGTGTGAATGAGAGTGACTGTTTGGCTAATATAAAATAAGAGCGCGAAGTATAAAGATATTAGAAGTAAGAAAATAATATCCTTAGTACCTAATTTATCTAGATTAATTTTGAAAAAAAATGCTGACGTTCCTAAAATTAGTAAAATATTTGCAATATTAGATCCTATTATATTTCCGGTAATGGCATCAGTAGCTGGAACAATCTTTGTTGCAGCAAATAGAGTTATAACTAGTTCAGGTGCTGATGTACCAAACGCTACAATTGTTAAACCTATTAAGACTGGGGATAAATTGAACTTTTTAGCAATTGCGTCAGCCGACTCAATCATTTTATCTGCACTGTATAAAAGAAGAGATAATCCTATTAACAGTATACAGAAATCTATAAACATTAAGTAAAGTACTTTCTTTTTTTCCTTTTATTTTTTTTATAAACTATATTGCTGTTGGATGGTAACTCTAATTCATTATTCTCAAGCCTTTTTATTTCATCTCTTAACTTAGCAGCTTCTTCAAAATTGAGATCATCAGCAAAATCCATCATATTTTTCTTAAGTTCCTCAAGATGTTTTTTTAGATTATTTCCGACGAGATGTTTTTCTGTACTCTTCAAATCAACGTTTACACGATCATTTTCATAAATACTTTCAAGAATATCACTTATATCCCTCTTTATAGTTTCAGGTGTAATATTATTTTCTTTGTTGTATTGCTTTTGTATGCCTCTTCTTCTGTCAGTCTCACTTATTGCTTTTTTTATACTTTCTGTTTCTTTATCAGCATACAGTATTACTCTTCCATCTACATTTCTTGCTGCTCTACCGATTGTCTGTACCAATGACCTCTCCGATCTTAAGAAGCCTTCTTTATCAGCATCTAAAATTGCGACTAAAGCACATTCAGGTATATCCAAACCTTCTCTAAGTAAATTGATACCCACCAAGACGTCAAAAAGTCCCTTTCTTAGGTCACGGATGATTTCAATCCTTTCTAATGTATCAATATCTGAATGCATATATTTTACTTTTATTCCGTTTTCATGCATATACTCTGACAAGTCCTCAGCCATGCGTTTAGTCAGTGTTGTCACTAATACTCGGTATTTAAGATCAATAATTTTTTTACTTTCTGATATTAAATCTTCAACTTGAGTTTTCGCAGGCCTTATTTCAACCTCTGGATCAACCAACCCTGTTGGCCTTATTATTTGTTCAGTAAATACCCCTTGAGTTTTTTGCATTTCCCATGGTCCTGGAGTAGCAGAAATGAATAAACTTTGAGGGCGCATCATTTCCCATTCCTCAAACTTCAATGGTCTGTTATCTAAACAAGATGGTAATCTAAAGCCATATTCTGACAGTGTTGTTTTTCTGCTTCGGTCACCTTTATACATGCCTTCTAATTGAGGTACTGTGACATGACTTTCATCAACAAAAAGGAGTGCATTGTCAGGCAAGTATTCAAAAAGTGTTGGAGGCGGTTCGCCTGGATTTCTTCCAGAGAGATATCTTGAATAATTCTCAATGCCTGGACAACTACCCGTTGCCTCAATCATTTCTAAATCAAACCTTGTTCTTTCTTCTATTCGTTGAGCCTCTATTAATTTATTTTCTTTTTTAAATTCAGGAATCCTTACTTCTAAATCTTTTCGTATTTGTTTTATGGCAGTATCAAGTGTTGGCCTTGGAGTGACGTAGTGACTGTTTGCATAAATTTTTATAGTTTCTAACTCAGCTGTCTTTTTTCCAGTCAATGGATCAAATTCACTAATCGACTCGAGATCATCTCCGAATAACGATAATTTCCATGCGCGGTCTTCGTAATGGGATGGAAAAACCTCAATCAAGTCTCCACGCACCCTAAATGTGCCTCTATGAAAATCTGTGTCATTTCGGTTATATTGAAGCGTGATGAGTTTCTGAATAATTTCGTTTCGTCCGATCTTTTGATTTTTTTCTAATCGAATAGTCATTGATCTATACGTTTCAACAGAACCTATTCCATAAATGCATGAAACACTTGCAACAATTACAACATCTTTTCTCTCAAGTAAGGATTGAGTTGCTGAGTGTCTCATTCGATCGATTTGTTCATTTATCGATGCTTCTTTTTCTATATAAGTATTTGACCTCGGTACGTATGCTTCAGGTATATAATAGTCATAATAAGATACAAAATATTCAACAGCGTTATCGGGAAAGAATGACTTCATTTCACCATACAATTGTGCCGCTAAAGTTTTATTTGGAGCAAGTATTAGAGTTGGCCTTTGAAGTTTTTCTATAATTTTAGCCATTGTGAAAGTTTTGCCTGATCCAGTTACTCCAAGCAAAACTTGTTCCATCTCATCGCCTTTGATGCTTTTAACAATCTCTTCAATTGCTTGAGGCTGATCTCCTGCAGGCTTGTATTCAGATGTGACTTTAAGAACTTCAGAATTTGGCATTAATTTATCAATTAGTTAGAATATAAATTGTGTATTAATCTAATTTAATATAATAGCTGATTGTATAAATAACAAATTTTGGGGATAAGCAGTGGTAGAACTATCGCATAGTATAAAAAGAATTAAGCCATCGGCCACCATGGCAGTTACCCAAAAAGCTCGTGAATTGAAGGCCGCAGGAAAGGATATCATAGGTTTAGGAGCGGGCGAACCTGATTTTGATACTCCGGAAAATATTAAAAAAGCAGCCATTCAGGCGATAAACGATGGAGATACCAAATATACCCCTGTTGATGGAACTCCAGAACTGAAGAAAGCAATCAAAGCAAAATTTAAAAGAGAAAATAATTTAGATTACGAGCTTGATGAAATCTCTGTTGGTACAGGAGGAAAGCAAATTATTTTTAATGCATTTGCTGTCTCCTTAAATGAGTCAGATGAAGTAATTATTCCAGCTCCTTATTGGGTAACTTACCCTGACGTCGTTAATTATTTCAATGGAAAACCTATTTTCGTTCAATGTGGTGAAGAGTCAGGATTTAAAATAACCCCACGACAACTTGAAAACACAATCAATCAATCAACCAAATGGTTTATTCTTAATTCACCTTCAAATCCTACAGGTTCCTGTTATACAAAGAATGAACTTTTAGAACTTGCAAACGTTTTGAAAAAATATCCACACGTGAACATAATGACAGACGATTTATATGAACATCTTATATACGATGACAATGAATTTCATACTTTTGCAAGCATTGCTCCAGAACTTAAAGAAAGAATATTAACATTGAACGGAGTTAGTAAGGCATATGCTATGACAGGCTGGAGAATTGGTTATGCGGGAGGAAATGCCAGCTTAATTAAAGCCATGGGCAAGCTTCAGTCTCAATCAACAAGCAATCCAACATCTATCAGTCAAGCTGCAGCAGTTGAAGCCTTAAATGGAGATAATTCATTCATTGCCGAAAGAGCCAAAGTATTTAAAGGTAGACGTGATTTTCTAATCAATGAATTTACTAGTATGAATGGAATTACTTGTAGAGTACCTGAAGGTGCATTTTATGTTTTTCCATCATGTAAAGGAGTAATTGGTAAAGTTGATGAGTCGAATAACAAAATTACAAATGATGAAGAATTTACGACATCATTATTAGAGCATGCAGGAGTTGCTGTTGTTCAAGGTTCAGCTTTTGGTTTGGAGGGCTATTTTAGAATTTCTTATGCAACTTCAGACGAAAATTTAAAAAATGCATGCGTTCGAATGAGAGATTTTCTTAATAAATTAAGATAATTCAGCTAGGTATTTTTCTGCCTCAAGTGCTGCCATACAACCCATACCAGCTGCAGTAACTGCCTGACGATAGATTTTATCCTTTACATCTCCTGCTGCATATACACCTTCAACATTTGTAAGTGTTGAGTCAGGTTTTGTAATTATATATCCATCTTCATCCATTTCGACTTGGTCCCTGAAAATTTGAGTAGCTGGATCATGCCCTATAGCAACAAAGACACCGTCTAACTCGATACTGCTGGTTTCGTTAGTTTTTGTATTTTTAATATTTATACTTTTTACGTTTAGAGGATCTTCATCGCCAACAATTTCTTTTAGTTCGCTATCCCACACACATTCAACTTTTTCATTTTTAAATAATCTATCTTGAAGAATTTTTTCTGCCCGAAGTTCATCACGCCTATGAACAAGGTACACTTTAGATGCAAAGTTTGTTAAATATAAAGCTTCCTCAACTGCTGAATTACCACCACCGATTACTGCAACTTTCTTTTCCTTAAAAAAGAAGCCATCACAAGTTGCACAGGCTGAAACACCGTAACCTTGAAACTTTTTCTCAGAATCTAATCCAAGCCATCTTGCTTGAGCTCCTGTTGAGATAATCACTGAGTCGGCAGTATATTCAGTTCCCGACTCGCTAACAGCCTTAAATGGCTTACTTTTGAAATCTACACTTTTTATAATGTCATTTATAATATTTGTTCCAACATTTTTTGCTTGTTCTTGCATCTGTTCCATTAACCATGGACCTTGTATTACATCCCCGTACCCAGGATAGTTTTCAACATCAGTTGTTATAGTAAGTTGCCCACCTGGTTGCAAACCTTGAACTAAAGTCGGCTCGAGCATTGCCCTTGCCGCATATATTGCAGCAGTATATCCTGCGGGACCTGAGCCTATTATTAGAACTTTTGAATGCATTTAATTTTTATAATCTATATATTATCTTCTAGTAATTAAAGAACTTTTGTATTCAACATAGATAGTTATTAAATGACCAATTTCAAGAATTTGAGAGCGTGGTGCCTAACAGATGGATCAGCAGGAATGATCAGTCAGGTCAAAGGCCTTGCAGATGCTCTTAATTTAAATTTTGAGCAAAAGACAATAGATTTAAAATTTCCTTGGAATAAGCTTCCAGTGGGAATATTGCCACCATCTAAAATTATATTT
>CACLWE010000012.1 GCA_902610585.1 uncultured Pelagibacteraceae bacterium | reverse complement strand
CTTCTGAGAAATTCAGTTTCTCTTTGCAGAACTCCATCCCAAGAGTATATGAATTGAAAGAGAACCGAATATCAAAAACGATCAACATGCCTGCAGAATCTGATGTAGAAGATTGTAATGAAGCTTATCTAATGTCATGGAAACTTGGCACCAAAGCAAATGCTCTCTATCGTGATGGCTCAAAATTAAGTCAACCACTTGCATCAAAACTTGTTGATGAGGATGTTGAGGAAGAAATAGAACAACCTGAAAACCAAATTGATAGAACAATTGCTGTTGCTAAAGAGGCTATAAATTCTGTTGTATACGGTTCAAGAAATAAAGTTCCTGATAGAAGAAAAGGGTACATTCAAAAAGCTATTGTAGGAGGTCATAAAGTTTATCTTCATACTGGAGAATATGAGGATGGCAGCTTGGGTGAAATCTTTATTGATATGCATAAAGAAGGAGCTTTCCTAAGGAGTCTGATGAATAATTTTGCAATCGCAATATCAATTGGTCTTCAATATGGAGTTCCGCTAGAAGAGTACGTGGAAGCTTACACTTTTACTAGATTTGACCCAGCCGGGGTGGTGCAAGGTAATAATAGAATTAAAAATGCAACATCTATTTTAGATTATGTATTCAGAGAACTCGCTGTTTCTTACTTAGGCAGAAATGATCTGGCACATGCTGATAATACTGATGTTGACTTCTCACTTGGAACTGGAGCTGAGGAGGGAACGTTAAAAAGCAATGAAATTCCCTGGAAGCTAGTTAAAAAAGTTTCAAGCCAGGGTTACTTACGAGGCCAGGATGGACTTTCGGTAGTTAGTTCAAACGGAAACATGGAAACTGTGTCAGCCGAGCAAGCACCAATTAGTGCAGCGGTAAGCTCAGGTTCTACATCTGATCAATCAATGAGTAGAGTTCAGGCTGCAAGAATGATGGGCTACGAAGGTGACGCCTGTCCTGAGTGTGGCTCTTTTACACTTGTTAGAAATGGCACTTGCTTAAAATGCGATACATGTGGCGCCACAACTGGCTGCTCATAATCTATTCATTAGTTGGTTTAAGTTCTAAATTCAACTCATCAAGTGTAGTCTTATCGACTTCAGCGGGAGCCAGCATCATCAGATCCTGGGCCTGTTGATTCATTGGGAACAATATTACCTCACGAATATTTTTTTCTTGAGCAAGCAGCATGACTATTCTATCTATTCCTGGTGCAATGCCGCCATGAGGAGGTACGCCATAAGTAAAAGCGTTTATCATGCCTCCAAATTTTTCATGCACTTGATCCTTACTGTAGCCAGCTATTTCAAAGGCCCTATACATAATTTCTGGAATATGATTTCGTATAGCGCCTGATGACAGCTCAACGCCATTACAAACAATATCATATTGATAACCTAAAATATTTAAAGGATCTGAATTATTGAGGGCTTCTAATCCACCTTGTGGCATTGAGAAAGGATTATGACTAAAATCAATTTTTCCAGTTTCTTTATCCTTTTCATACATGGGAAAATCAACAATCCAACAAAACTTAAATACTCCCTTTTCAATTAGATCCAGATCTATTGCAATTTTATCTCTGGCTGCAGCAGCAATATCATAAACTTCTTTGCCTTTAGCACATGCAAAGAAAATTGAGTCTCCGGCCTTAAGACCTGCTTTGTTTAATATCATTTCTTGAATTTCAGAGGGGATAAATTTTGCAATAGGTCCCTTTCCTTCTACGCCAGAAGAGCTTTTATCAAAAACAATATAACCTAAACCAGCAGCATTCATTTCTTTTCTTGCCCAATTATTTAGATTATCAAAAAAACTTCTAGGTTTTTGACTCGAGTCAGGTGCTGGTATTCCAATAACCTCGCCCCCCTCTTCTATAATTTTTTTAAATGCACTAAATTCAACTTTGTCATCATTAAATTCCTTAGTTAAATTAGAAATATTTATTGGATTTCTAAGGTCAGGTTTGTCTGTTCCATACCTGCTCATAGCATCGGCATATGTAATTCTTGGAAAAGGTGTTTCTGTAACCTTAAAATCAGAAAAAGTTGTAAACACAGAATGTAAAATGGGTTCAATGGCGTTAAATACATCATCTTGCTCGACAAATGCCATTTCCATATCTAATTGATAAAATTCGCCAGGACTTCTATCTGCTCTTGCATCTTCATCTCTAAAACAAGGGGCTATTTGAAAATATTTATCAAATCCTCCCGCCATAATTAATTGCTTAAATTGCTGTGGGGCTTGAGGAAGAGCGTAAAATTTTCCTGGATGTATCCTGCTTGGTACCAAGTAATCTCTAGCCCCTTCTGGACTAGAAGCTGTAAGTATTGGTGTTTGCATTTCTAAAAAACCAGCGTCAGACATGAGCTTTCTAATGTGGGAAATAATTGAGGATCTTAAAACAATATTTTTATGCAATTCCTCTCTTCGAATATCAAGAAATCGATACTTCAATCTAATTTCTTCTGGGTAGTCGTTTTCGCCGAAAACTGGCATAGGCAACTCCTTTGCCTCAGATAATACTTCTACATTATCAACTGCAATTTCAATGGTCCCTGTATTTAATGATTTATTAATAGTATCAGGCTCTCTTTTTATAACGGTGCCATCAATTTTAATAACGGTCTCAACTCTTAAGCTGTCTACTAAGTTTAGCAATTTAGTATTTGTTTTCTCAATTACACATTGAGTAACGCCATAATGATCCCTTAAGTCAACAAATAGTACATTGCCGTGATCTCTTTTTCTATTTATCCACCCAGCTAATGATACTTTAGAACCAGCATCTTCTAATCTAAGCTGGTTACAATTGTGCGTTCTATATTTATTCATACTTTTAATTAAGGATCATATATAGTTTGATTTATGAAAATAGTCCAAGATAATAAATCCCTCGAGAAGCTATGTAAATTATTGAATAAGTATAAAATTATCTTCCTAGATACCGAATTCAAAAGAGATAATACATATTGGCCAATTTTATGCACTATTCAAATTAAAACTCAAAGAAAAGAATTCTTAATTGATATGTTATCAGGGGAAAAAATGAACTTCGAAAATTTTAGAAAAATACTCACATCAAAAAAGATATTGAAAGTTATTCACTCTGCTCGACAAGATATCGAGGTATTAAACTATGCTTTTGAAATTAGTGTTGTAAATGTTTTTGATACTCAAATTGCTTATAATTCAATTTATGGAGGACAAACAATCGGATATACTAGTTTAGTAGAAAAACTATTCAAAATAAAACTTTCAAAAAAACATCAAGTTTCTGATTGGACTAAGAGACCTTTATCATCCGAGCAAATTAATTATGCAATTAACGATGTGTATTATTTGCCTAAAATTTATGTAAACTTATTGCAAAAAATTAAAAAAAGAAATCTCGTAAAAAAAATAAAAAAAATAATCGAAGACCATTTAGATACCAAAGATGTCTACAACACTAAAAAATCCTATAAAAGAATAAAAATCAAAAATTTTTCAAAAAATGAAAAAAAACTAATTAAAAAATTTTCAGAATGGAGAGAAACTTATGCCCAAAAAGATGACCTTCCTCGTAATTGGATTGTTTCTGATAAAAATCTTATAAGAGCAAGTAAAAATAGACTTGGAGAATTAAAAAAAGGTAAAAATAAAAATGATCAACATTTAGAAGTTTTTGAGAGTTATGTTAAGTCATTATATCTCGGATGAGATGTGTTGTTATTTTTGATTTTCTTTGCAAGGATAGAATATCAATTTTTTCAAGAATATTATATAATTTTTGATAATCACGATCTACCCTCTTTAATAGATATTCAATTACATTTTTGTCAACTTGAACTTGGGCATTACTAAAATACTTCATGATTATGGCTTTTAAGAGATCATCCTCTGGATCTTCGATTTTAGATGAAGTAAAGGATTTAAACCTTGAATTCAAGTCTTTTAGTTTGATTTTAAAATTTGAATTTATATCAACTGTTACTAAAATTATTTTCTTTTGTAAAATTAAACTATTATAGAAATGAAAAAAACCCTCTTCATCTTTTAAATTATGAAAATCATCAATAGCTACATTAGTATTAAACGAAATGTCATGCCAGCTTTGCACATCAAGGCAATTAATTAAATTAGCATTGTTGTAGCCTGACCATATATTTAAAAGATGTGTTTTACCTGATTTTTTTTGCCCAAATATTACAGCTGATTTATTGAACCAGTCCTGTGATGATTTTAGTAAAGTTGAAACATTAAAATTACTTTTACTAATATAAAAATCCTCAGGATCATAAGTTTCTATATTTTTTAAATTAAAGATTAATTGTCCTTTTTCCATTTAGTTTATGTTTTTAAACCAATAATTTATATAATTTACTAAAGATAACAGAGTGCATATCAATACAATAATAATTAATACTTCGTGTAACATTAATGCAGTGAAATGTTTCTCATATCCGTTGATATTGCTAAGCATGGTCGCAATAACAAGACAAAACTGAAAGAATGTATTTAATTTACTAATTTTAGTTGGTTTAACCTCAATTTTTTTACCAACCAAAAAAGTGACTGCAAACGACCCCAAAATAATTATATCTCTTGAAATTACTATTATGATTATGAATACAGGTAACAACGCGAGATTTCCAATGAGTATAAAAATCGAAATTACGAATGCTTTATCAGCAATTGCATCTAAATATGAACCTAGTTCACTTTGAACTTTAAAATATCTTGCGATAAATCCATCTAAAAAATCACTTACAGCAATTAAAAGAGTAAATAAAGCCGCATAAGTATATAATTCTTCTAAAAGAAACCAGGCAACAAATGGAATAGTAACCAAACGGTAAATTGATATAAAATTTGGCAAATTTTTAATCATCTAATGAAATTCTATAATATGGTCCAAGATTTACTGCATTAATTTTATTTTGAGAAAGTAGAAGAACAAATTTATCTCCATTTCCTAAAAAATCCACATACCCCTCAACCTTATCTGAAGTAAATAAAGACGGCTTATATTGTTCTAAAAGTCTTATTGATTGAAGTCGATTTTGTAACTCAACCCAATCAGAAATATTTTCAATATCGTATACGAACTTAAACCTATAAACCTCATCGGATTGTTTAGTTAGGTCAATCCATGTAAGTAAAAGTTCATTTTTTATATCCTCAATTAATGGTACGAAAATATCATCCCTAAATAAAGAATAATCAGTCAAATAACTCTTTCTAATTATCTTTTCTTTTTGATTCAAATTAAACTTTATTATTAAATCAAATCTAAGCTCATTTAATTTTTCATAGATAGGGCTACACCATATTAATATTATATCATTTTCGTCATTTAAATTATTTCCTTCTATGTCTTTATTTTCCAAAAAATTAGATAAATCATTATTGCCCATTTCAGTCTGTGAAAAGGTCTTTATATCTAAGTTCATTTTATTGCCTATATTTTTAATTTTTTCCCATTCAGTGTTCCACAAATTAAAAAGAATAAAAAATTGATTAGAATTTGAAAATGCTACATTGACTGTGATGTTTTGAGAACTTACCTCAGAAAATGTCAAGGAATTCGATTTGTAGAATTCTTTGATACGAAATGGACTAAAATATATATTAAACTCACCAAGATAAGTTTCTGTAGAAATTTTTTCATCAACAAACTCAATGCTTTCTACAAAATAAGAAATATCAATATCTTTTAATTTGCTTAGTTTTTTATAATCCTCTGGTGTAAGAAGTTTAACTGAAACTCTTTTAAAGGCAATTTCTTCAGCTTTAGATATAGCAGTATTTCTAATATCAGTCTCATTTGAAAAAGATAAATTTACCTTTATGCCAGATGATGAAAAAAAATCTACATTTTCATTAGCGAGACAGGAATTTATAAGAGCAAATAAAAAAACAATCACAAAGCTTATTTGCTTAGTATTGGAATTAAAAATCATATATAAGAAATCTAAATGAAGAAGCTATCATACTCAAGTTCAGGCGTAAGCATAAATAAAGGAAATAAATTTGTATCTGAAATTAAAAATATAATTCGTAAAGACAAAAATCTTAAAAAATCCAATATTGGTGGATTTTCTGGTCAATATATTCTTGATCCAAAAATAAAAAGACCAATTCTTGTCGGTGCAACCGATGGGGTTGGAACAAAAATTGAGATTGCCCGCATGATGAGGAACCATAAGACAATTGGCATTGACCTAGTTGCCATGTGCGTGAACGACTTAATAGTTGATCAGGCTAAACCTCTTTTTTTCTTAGACTATATTTCAACTGGAAAATTAGATATATCTAAAGGTAAAGAGATTATAAGGGGCATTATTGAGGGATGCAAAATGTCCAATTGTTCACTGCTAGGTGGAGAAACAGCCGAACATCCAGAAGTTGATTCAAACGATAAGTATGATCTTGCTGGATTTTGTGTAGGAGTTAAGAGCGGGGAAGTTAAAGCAAGTCCAAAATTAAAAGAAAATGATCTTATTATAGGAATTTCATCATCAGGCCTTCACTCTAATGGATATTCTCTTGTAAGAAAGATAATCAAACAAAATAAAATAAAATTAAATAAGAAGATAGAAAAAAATAAAACTATTGGTGAACTATTACTCAAGCCGACAGAGATATACGTAAGTCCAATACTTGAAATGTACGCAAAAAAAATAATAAAAACATGCGCTCATATTACTGGTGGAGGAATAACAGAAAATTTACCAAGGTCATTAAATAAAAATGTTTCAGCAAAAATAAATCTAGAAAACTTTAATTTGCCAACAATATTTAAATGGATACAGAGCTTTGGGGTAACGCAAAATGAAATGTTAAAAACATTTAATTGTGGATATGGTATGATAGTAATCTTAGATAGAACAAAGTTAAATCAATTTGAAAAATCAATTAAAAGCCACAAACTTAAATACAGTATTATTGGATATTTAGTGAATTCAAAAAAAATAAATAAAAAAGTTAGTTATATTGGCAAATTAAATTTTAATGATTAAATATCCCATAGGTATCTTTATATCTGGACGTGGTTCAAATTTAAAATCGATTATAGATGCATGTAAAGAACAAGAGTATCCAGCAGAAATAAAAGTAGTTTTTTCAAATAATAAAAATGCTCCCGGCTTAAGTTTTGCAAAAGAAAATAATTTAGAGGCAATCACATTAGACCACCATAATTTTAAAAATACTGAAGAATATGAAGAAAAGATTATCAGTCTATTAAAACCATATGAACTTGAACTAATTTGTTTAGCAGGATATATGAAAATATTGTCAAAAAAATTAATTGATCATTATCCTAATAAAATTATAAACATACATCCTTCATTACTGCCTAAATATAAAGGGCTCAATACTCACCAACGTGTTCTAGAAAATAATGAAACTAAAACGGGATGTACGGTACATTATGTAAATCAAGAAATGGATGGAGGGAAAATTATTCTACAGAGAGAAGTAGAGATTAGTGCAGAGGATACAGAAACCTCAGTTTCTAAAAAGGTCTTAAAAGAAGAACATATTATTTATCCCGAAGCCATCAAGTTGGTGCTTACGAGATAATGTCTGCCTCATCAAAAAAATGATTTATCTCGATTTCAGCATTTTCAGGGCTGTCTGATCCATGTACAGAATTTTTTTCTAAAGACAAAGCGAATTTTTTTCTTATCGTACCCTCAGCAGCTTCCTCTGGATTAGTTGCTCCCATTACTTCTCTATTCCTTTGAATTGCATTTTCTCCTTCAAGAACTTGTACCACTATTGGCCCTGAGCACATAAAATCGCACAAGCTTTGAAAAAAAGGTTTGTCGGAATGTACACTATAAAAAGAGGCTGCTTTGTTTTGGTCTAATTGAATCCTTTTAGATGCAACAATTCTTAAGCCAGCAGACTCAAGCATAGAAATTATTTCACCAATCTTGTTTCGTTCAACTGCATCAGGTTTGATTATTGAAAAAGTTCTCTCTATCGCCATTATTTACCCTCATAATATTTAGATACAAATCTATTTAAAAGCTTCACACCAAAAGCAGTTGCACCTTTTGGTGAAGTAGGTAATGGCTGTTTAGTCCAAGTAGTTCCAGCAATATCAAGGTGTGCCCAAGGAACTTTATTTACAAATCTCTGCAAGAATTGTGCTGCTGTAATAGAACCTGGACCTCTTCCATTTGTAATATTTTGCATATCTGCAATAGGTGAATTTAGCATTTTGTCATACCTGTCATTCAGCGGCAAACGCCATAATTTTTCTCCCTCGATATCACCAGCTTCAGCCAATTGTTTACTTATTTTATCATTATTTGAGAAAAGACCTGCATACTCGTCTCCTAATGCGACGATAATTGCTCCAGTAAGAGTTGCAAGATCAACCATAAGCTCTGGTTTATATTGTTCTTGAGTATACCATAGTGCATCAGCAAGAACTAATCTTCCTTCTGCGTCTGTATTTAATACTTCTATTGTTTGGCCAGAATAGGATTTAACTACATCACTAGGCCTTTGTGCCTTACTGCCAATATGGTTTTCAACTAAACCAACAACGCCAATTACATTTGCTTTTGCTTTTCTAAGCGCTAGAGCCTTCATTAAGCCAATTACAACCCCTGAGCCTCCCATGTCATACTTCATTTCTTCCATACCATTTGAAGGTTTTAAAGATACGCCTCCTGTATCAAATGAGACCCCTTTACCAATGAATGCAATTGGTTTTTTTTTCTTATTTCGTGCGCCGCTCCATTTCATGATTACTAACTGAGACTCATAAATACTACCCTGTCCTACACCTAGAAGGGAACCCATGCCAAGCTTTTTCATTTCTTTCTCACCCAATACCTTAACATCAACCCCGTATTCAGTGAGAGATTTTGCATATTCTGCAATTTTCGGAGGGGTCATCACATTTGGAGGTTCAGTAACCAAGTTTCTTGTAAGAGTAACGCCTTGATGTATCGCATTAATATTTTCATAATTTTTTGCAAGTCGAGTATGTTGTGATGAATAAATTTTAATTTTTTTATTTTTCTTCTTAATACCCTTTTTATCTACTTTTTTCGAAAAATATTTTGTAAAGCTATACGAGGCTAATGACATACCTAGTATCATCTCGCTAATAGAATTGAGAGAACTTACTTTTGAGGATGACAAGCCGTCTGGATATATTATTACATTTGTTTCCTTATAAAATTTGATAAGGGAGTTTAAATTTCCTCCTAAAATCTGAAAATCTCTTATATGATAGTCTTTAAACTTTTTTAATTTAAATATATATACTTTTGATAGCTTTAAATTTGTTGGTTGGTGTATTATTATATAATCAAAATTTTTTGACTTTCTTTCCTGAAAGGAAGCATCTGCTTTAACAATGTTAGAGATATATTTCTTTGATAATTGATCTAGTTTCTTTCCATAACCAATTAATCGACATTTATCGTCACAAAATATTATACCAACTGCATCTTTTTCTTGTTTTAAATTATTAAATTGAATAACCATACATATGTACCTTTAGCAAAATATTGATATAATTGAAAAAATGTCAAGATTTACAACATATTCGATTAAGGAAATCTCTTCAAGTTTTTTATTATTAATAGTTCTTATTAGCTCTATTTTATGGCTTGGTCAAAGTCTGAGGCATATTGATTTATTAACAACTGAAAATGTTTCCTTAATTTCATATATGTCTTACATATTATTGTTATTGCCCAAAATACTTCTCATTACAATTCCAATTTGCCTTTTTTTATCTATTTTATTCAATATTAATAGATTAAGAAATGATAGTGAAATTATCATTCTTTGGGCTTCTGGAAAATCAGATTTTGATATTCTAATAAGGCCAATTCTATTTTTTGCTCTCCTGGTATATTTTTTATCAATTATTCTGAGTGTTTATATTACTCCATATTCACTAAATGAGATAAGACACAAGATTATAGATATAAGATCTTCTGGCATTCATGCTTCAATTTTAAAAGAAAAAAAATTTATCTCACCCGCTGATACATTAACAATTTTTCTTCAAGAAAGAGTTGGGAATAAAATTAATGGTTTGTTAATTCATGATCTTGGTGACTCAAACAGGCCACAAACATATATTGCTCAAAATGGAGAATTTGTTGAGTATGATAATGAAAAAATATTAAGATTATTTAATGGTAATATTCAAATTTTTGAAAGAAATGAAAACAAAATATCTGAGATAGAGTTTGAAACTTACGACCTGAACCTTGCGCCTTATAATAAAAAAGAAGATAAACATATTTATTCAGACGAATTATATACCAATCAACTAATAACAAATTTGGAAGGAAAAAAATTAAGAGATTTAAATAAATATGAAAAAGAGCAATTTGCTGAATTGCATTCAAGATTTGCTAATCCGCTGTATATTTTTAGTTTTGCCTTGATTCCTCTTATAATATTGAAATTTTCGAAAAAACCAGGAGATAATTTTTTGTTACCAATAACTATAGTATCTATTCTAGCCTTTGTTTTTCAAATAATTCAAATTACTTTGTCTAACTTTTTAATTCAAGAAAGTAATCTGATATATTTAGTGTATATTTTACCTATATCATCCTTAATTTTCCTAAACTTAATTATTTTTTTTGATGATGTTGAATTAAAAAGGTATTTTAATGCTAGATAAAATAAATTTGTATATTTTCAAAAGATTTTTTTATTCTTTCATTATATCATTGATTGTATTTGCGACGATTTTATTTATTGGCGATTTTGTTGAACAGCTCCGAAAATCAGCTTCAAAAGATGTTCCATTAAATATAATATTTCAGTTAGCTGCACTAAATTTCCTTAGTCTTATTTATTTTGCGTTGCCTTTAATTGCATTTTCTGGATCTATTTTAGCCTACTTGGGACTCATTAGAGGATCTGAAAAAATAATTATTAATTCTGTTGGAATTTCTAACATAAAAATCACACTGCCTTCAATTTTTCTTTATTTTTTTCTGGGTATCTTTTTTATTGCCATAATCAATCCGCTTAACGCTCTATTTAATGACAGGTATAGTGAATTAGAATATCGATATATTGATAGAGTAGACAAATTCGCGTCAATTACAAAAAATGGATTATGGCTAAAACAAGAAAATAGTGACAAAAAAATTTCTAGTGTATTATTTGCAAAAAAAATTAAAGAGCAAGGAACACATATCATAGATTTTATGATCCTTGAATATGATCAAAATGGAGTATTTCAAGGTCGACTTGATGGAGAAACAGCAGAACTTCAAAATGGCTATTGGAAAATGAAGCATACACAAATAACTCCAAAATTTGGATCGGCATACTTTAAAAATGAAATAACTTATAAAACTAATATTAAGCCTAAAGATATAACAGACAGTTTATCATCTCCAACAAACATTTCTATATGGAGACTAGTTCCATTTATTGGTTTTCTGGAAAGTTTGGGTTATTCAGCTATAGATTTTAAGATGCATCTTTACGACCTAGTTTTTCTACCTTTTTTCATGTCATCTTTGGCACTTCTAGCGTCATCTATAGTAAGAAACTTAAAACAAAACGACAAATTTACTAAAACAATTATATATTCTTTGTTGATAATTTTTATTATATATTTTTTATCTAATCTTCTTGAAGCACTTGGATCAACTTCACAACTAGATCCGATGGCTTCTAAAGCTATATTACCAGTTATCATAACAGCTATTTCAGTAATCATATATCAATTAGATAATATTAGAAAAATTTACATAAATGATCGCTCTACTTAAATTCAAATATTTTTATTTTATTTTTTTGTCTTTTATAGTGATTACTTTATTGGCATCAAATAAAATTTCAGCGGATCAGAAAATAAAAATAATTGCTGACGAAATAAAAGTAGAAAAAAATAGTGGGATAATTCAGGCAAGTGGAAACGCAACAGTACAAGATAAAAAAGGATCAAAATTAAAATCTGATCTAATTATATATGACGAAAATGAGTCTCTAATAAATGCTGATGGGAATATTATTTTAAACGATATTGAAGGTAATAGCTATTTTTTTGATAAACTTGAGACTGATGATGAAATAAAAGATCTCAAAGGTGTAAATGTAAGAGCTAGATTAGATGATGGGTCTAGATTGGTGGGGTCCAATATAATTAAGAAGAAAAATGTGAGTGGTTTAGAAGATGCTGAATATACTCCTTGTCTTGAAAATGATTATTTAATTGAAGGTTGTCCTGGATGGAAATTGAAAGCAAATAAAATATTTCAAGATAGTGAAACTAAAACAATTCATTATGATCACGCAAGAATACATCTATTTAACATACCAGTTTTTTATCTTCCTTATTTTTCTCACCCAGATCCATCGGTAAAAAAGAGATCAGGATTGTTAATGCCAACTGTTGAAACAGATCAAAATCTTGGTGACTCATTCTCAATACCAATCTTCTATAATATAAAAAGTAATTTAGATCTGACATTCACTCCAACGATACAATCTAAAAGTAATAATTTTTATTCATTTAACTACCGTCATTTAAATGATATGGGAAATTTCAATATTGACGCAAGTATAGATGATAATGGTGATAAGACTGGAACAAGCCAGCATATTTTTTTTAATTCAGAAATAAATAATCCTTATGGAACATTAGATGCATTCATACAAACAAGTAATAATGATACATACATGAGGAAAAATAAAATCAATAACCTTACAGTATTAAAATCTGGACTAGGTTTTACAAGATCTCATGATAATTATTATTTTTCATTGGATGCCATAGGTTATAAACATCTTGCGATACAAGGAAGTGAACAATGGGAATATGTTTATCCTAGAGTAACATACAATATTAATGGCATAAAAGATGATTTATTGGACGGCAATCTTAATCTTAATAATCAATTTTACTATAACAAAAGCTTAAGCAATAATTATAGTTACATGGCTTCGTCGCAGCTAAATTGGTATAAAAACATTATTAATAATAATACAGGTCTAATTTTTGAAAATAGCGCCAATTTTAGATTAGTTTCAATATCGATTGATAATAAGAGAAGTAACGATACTGATAATTTTAGAATTTATCCTCAAATTCACAGTGTAATCAGCTACCCTCTTATAAAAACTGGATCGAATGTAAGTCAAACACTCTCACCGGTAATAATGCCAATTATTGCTCCCTATAATAATTATACAGGTCCACAAAGTATATCGAGCAGTAATCTTTTTTCTTCAAATAGAGCTACATCAATCACACAATGGGAAAGTGGACCAAGAATTAATTATGGATTAGATTGGTTGATTGATGATAATGAAAACTTTAGCCTAAAGTTAACCGTGGGCCAAAGTTTCAGGCTAAACAAAAATAATTCTGATACTGCAGAAGAATTATCTGATTATTACTTTTCATCAAACGCATCATTAAAAAACAATTATATAAGTAGTTCTATAGTTTTAGACAGAAAAGATATTGATGTTAAATCGATAAGCATGAATACATATGCAGAAATCTATGATCTTAAATTAAAAGTCGATTATGATTATACATCTGGAAAATACTCAAGTTTAAATGAGCAAGTAGCTGTTGGAGGTGAATATAATTTTAAAGATAATTTTTACTTAAAGTTTACAGGAACTAAGGATATTGATACAAATAAAAATATTGGATATCAATACGGACTACTTTATGAGGATAATTGCCTAGGTATAGATTTTAATTACTATAGAGATTTAACAATTGACAGAGATATAAAAGAGAGTGATGGATATAGCTTTACAATTGTCTTGAAACCTTTTGGATCCACCAGAAGTTATGGAAAAAGTAAAGTTTTCGGACCAACTATAAATTAATATGCCTAATTACTTTTCTAATCTTTTTTTATTATTAACTTTTTTATTTTTTGTAATCGTAAATTCGACAGCAGATAGCAAAATTGAGCACAAAATTGCAGTTTTAGTAAATGAGGACATAATAACTTCTTATGATATTATTCAAAGAATTAAATTAGAAGCTATTTTAAATAATAAAAACCTAAGTAACCAATTGCTCGTCAATAATACAGTTGATGAACTGATAAAAGAAAAACTAAAACAACAAAAAATAGATGAATACAATATTAAAATTTTAGATGATGAATACCTTAGATTTGAGGAGAGTTTCTTTGATAAAAATAATATTGATAGAAATAATACATTATTTATGCTTGAGGAAAATAATATCAGTTATCAGCAATTCAAAAATCGATTAATTAATGAACTTTTGTGGACTAAACTTATAGGTAGACTGTATTTAAGACTTACCTCTGTAAGTGATATAGAAGTAAATGAAATTATTAAAAACAATCCAAATATATCTCTTGAACAAGCTGAAAATTTTGTAATTCAAAGACAGCTGGATTTGCAAAGTAGTAAATTATTAAGAGATATGATCAATGAGGCAACAATTGAATATAAATAATATCTATCCAAAAAAGTCATTAGGGCAAAATTTTATTCATGATAATAATTTCCTTTTAAAGATGAATAAATATATTCATTCAACAAATAAAAATATTATTATTGAAATAGGCCCAGGCAAAGGAGCGCTTACTAAATATCTTTTAAAAAAAAAATTTAAAAAGCTATATCTAATTGAAAAAGATAATACTCTTGTTCATCACCTAAAAAAAAAATATGAGTCAAATAATAATGTTATAATTATTCACGATGATGCATTAGTTTACGATTATAGTCAGTTCAACAACAAAGATGATGTAATAATTTATGGTAATTTACCTTTCAATATTTCAACAAGACTCTTAACCCGTTGGCTAAGTGGTAACATTTGGCCTTCATTTTTTAGTAAAATGATTTTAATGTTTCAAAAGGAAGTGGCAGAAAGAATTGTTGCAACCCGTAATACAAAGAAATATGGCCGACTATCTGTTTTAGTTCAATCTAGATGTAAGGTAAGTAAATTATTAGATGCTCCTGCATCAATATTTTATCCAAAACCAAAGGTTGATGGATGTATCTTACTTTTAGAGCCAACAGAAAAATATAGTAAAATTAATTTTTTAAAGCTCGAAGATTTATTAGAAAAATCTTTTAGCAGTAGAAGGAAAACTATTAAAAACAATCTTAAAGAGTATAGAAATATTCTAGAAAGTCTAAAAATAGATGAGAATCTAAGGCCAGAAAATCTGTCAGTTTCAGATTATTGTAATATTGCTAGTTATATCAATTAATTTATTTCTTTCGGTGTTTATTTATAATCCTTTCAATTTCATCAACACAGGAGTCTAGTTTATAGTTAATTACAACATAGTCATAATCATCTTTATGACTCATATCTGTTTCATATTCTTTCATTCTACTATTTATAGTGTCTAAGTCGTCACCTGATGCAATTGCTCGCTTTCTTAATCTTTCATAAATAATATCTTTTGAAGGCGGTATTATAAATATTGAAATAATATTTGAATAAGAAGATTTCCTTAATTGCAAAGCTCCTTGCCAGTCAATATCAAATAAAATATCCTTATTATTTTCAAAATGATCATTAATATTTTTAGCAAGTGATCCATAATAATTTCCAAACACGTAAGCATGTTCAATGTAAGAGTTATTTGCAATTCTCTTCTTAAATTCTGACTCTTGAATAAAATTATAATCTATACCATTAACTTCATTGTCTCTTGCAGGTCTTGTTGTATCAGATATAGATAGGCCAATTGACATATCTCTTTTAATTAAATTGTTACAGACAGATGTCTTTCCTGCTCCTGATGGAGACGATATAACAATAATAAGTCTATTATTATTTACCTTCATTGAATTTTTTTAACACTAAAGAAACATTCGTTCCTCCAAACCCAAATGAATTGGTTAGGATATAATTTATATCAAATTCAAGTAATCTATCTTTTATAAAACTTATTTTTTTTGTTTCAATTTCGTTTTGTAAATTTAAATTGTAAGGCGCCTGATTGTTCAGTAGACTTAAAATTGAATAAATGGTCTCAACTGCACCAGCTGCACCTAAAAGATGGCCGATTTGAGACTTTGTTGAAGATACATTAACTTTGTATTTACTATTTTCAAAAATTTGGTCTATCGCCATTGCTTCAATTTTATCTCCTGACGGTGTTGATGTGCCATGAGCATTAATGTATTCAACACTACCTGCATCAATGTTAGCGTCAGCAAGTGCATTGTGCATCGCCCTGTAGGCACCATCTCCGGATGGTTCTGGCAATGTGTAATGATATGCATCAGATGACATTCCATAACCTATTAATTCTGCTAAAATATTTGCTCCTCGGCTTATTGCGTGATCCATCTCCTCTAAAATAATTACAGCTCCACCCTCACCCATTACAAATCCATCTCTATCAATGTCAAATGGTCTAGAAGCACTTTTAGGATTATCGTTAAAATTAGTACTCAGTGCTTTGCAGGCTGTAAATCCCTCAATACCTATGGGGCTAATCGTAGACTCTGATCCCCCTGTCATCATTAAATCTACTTGACCATGTTGAATTAGTCTAAATGACTCTCCTATAGCATGAGCAGATGAAGCGCAAGCAGAGACAGTCGAATAATTTGGACCTTTTAAATTATACTTAATTGACAAATATCCAGATGACATATTTATAATACGACCAGTTATAAAAAAAGGGCTAATCTTTTTGCCCTCTTGAAAAGAAATTGATGTTTCTTCTATTCCTGGAAGCCCCCCCATACCTGATCCCATTATACATCCTGCACGGTAAGATGCTGGATCATCTAAATTATCTAAATTACTTTGCTGAAATGCTTCCTCTGCAGCTGCAAGAGAAAATTTTATAAACTTATCAATTTTCTTTAATTCTTTTTTTTCTATCCATTGTTCCTCAATAAAAGAGCCTTCTATCTCTTTATTTAGAGGTACTTCACATGCAACTTTACACTTAAAGTTCGAAGTATCAAAACTCTCAATTTTACGAGCTCCAGAGATACCAGATTTAAGTTTTTTCCAATTAGTTTCTACACCGCACCCTAGAGGAGTCACTAACCCCATGCCAGTAACAACAACTCTTCTCATTTTTATTAAAATTAATTAGATTCTAAGTGGGAAATTGCATCACCTACTGTAAGAATTGTCTCCGCCTTATCATCAGGAATCTCCACATCAAAGGCCTCTTCAAACGCCATAACCAATTCTACAGTATCTAGACTATCGGCTCCTAGATCATCTATAAATTTAGCGTCATTGGTGATTTTTGCCATATCGTCAATGCCAAGATGTTCAGATATTATTTTTTTTACTTTTTCAGATACATCACTCATATTAACTCCTATATATTAGTTCACTTTTATTACTATATACCTCACATTGTCAAGCCGCCATTAACATGAAGTACCTGTCCAGTAATATATGACGATTCTTCTGAGGAAAGAAAAAAAACTGCTGATGCAACATCATTGGCATTGCCTACTCTAGCCATAGGTATTTTTTCCTTCATAGCATTTAGTCTTTTTTCATCAACAGAGTCAAGTATCTCTGTATTTATAAAACCAGGTGCAACACAATTTACAGTTATTCCTCTTGTAGCTACTTCATTAGCAATTGTTTTACTCATTCCTTCAACAGCGGATTTTGATGCTACATAATTTGCTTGTCCTGAATTTCCAATTCTTGCAGCATCCGATGAGATATTAATAATTCGCCCCCATCTGGCTTTAATCATATCCTTAATAATAAGTTTAGTTAGTAAAAAGTTTGCATTAAGGTTAATACTGATTACTTCATCCCATTGGTCATCTTTCATCTTTATAAAAAGGTTATCTTTTGTTATTCCTGCATTGTTTACTAGAATATTTGTTGATCCATAAAATTTATTAGACTTATCTACTAATTCCCTAATTTGAGTAGAGTCCGACAAGTCACACCTGATTATCTTGAGGCGCTCTTGATATTTTTCTTGTAAAGCGATCAGCTTTTCATTGTTTGTGCCAGTTGCGCAGATAGTATATCCATTCTCATGGAACTTTTGTATAAGAGATGATCCTATGCCGCCAGTAGCTCCTGTGATTAGTGCATTTCTCATAGTATAATACTATCTAGTTTTTCTAAATCTTCCAGTTTACTTATTGATAAAGCGTTAACATTTTTTGATATCCTTTTGATTAAGTTTGTTAAAACATTACCAGGACCAATTTCTATAAAATTAATAACACCATCTCTAACCATATTTTCAGCTATTTCACGCCACTTAACTTTAGATGTTATCTGATCAATTAATAGTTTTGAAATTTCTTTTTCACTACATGCTTCTGCAGTAACGTTTGAATAAAGTGGAACATTAAAAGGTTTAAAATTATAATTAACGATTTCCTCACTCATTACTTTTGCCGCCGAATCAATTAATTTGCAGTGGAATGGAGCGCTAACTGGTAATCTTATGGCCCTCTTAATATTAAGAGATTTAGAATTTTCAACAATATAATTAATAGCACCAATTTCACCGCTTAAAACAATTTGACCAGGAGCATTATCATTCGCTACGAAGATTTGACCATGATTTTTTGCAGACTCAATTGTATTTTTAATTATAGTTTCCTTACATCCAATTAAAGCTATCATTCCACCAGATCCAATAGGCATACTATCTTGCATTGCTTTTGATCTCACTTTTAAAAGTTTTACAGAATCTTCAAATTTCAAACTGTCATTTACAACTAAAGCACTGTATTCTCCTAATGAGTGGCCTGCAACACAAGAGTATGTACCATCGACCAGTAGTTTTTCATAAACTAGTGCTTTATGAATAGCAATGCTTGTAGCCATAATAGATGGCTGTGAATTCTGAGTTTCTAAAAGATCTTTATCTTCGCCAAAAAATATTGATTTTGATAAGTCTCTTTCTATTACATCATCTAAGTTATCGTATATGCTTCGCGATACATAATATTTCTCATAAAAATCACGACCCATTCCGACAAATTGAGAGCCTTGACCTGGAAAAATTAACGCTGTTTTCATTGAAAAAGAATGCTTGCTTTAAGTGTGATTATAGAATATTTATTCCATTTTTAATATTAAATACATAACAAAATGGCTCTGTTTGAACACGTTATCATGCTACGACAAGATCTTAGCACATCTGATCTTGAGGAGACACTTAAAATGCATGAACAATTGTTAAACGAACTTGATGGGAAAATGATTTATAAAGAAAGCTGGGGTTTAAAAAATTTGGCTTATCCTATTAGAGAAAATAAAAAAGCATTTTATGAATTCATGAATATTGAAATACCACAGAATAAAATTGACGAATTAAACTCCAAATTAAATCTAAATGAAAAAGTAATCAGATACTTATCGATCAAAGTTAAAGAGTTCTGTGAAACACCTACTGCTATGATCAAAGAAAAGGAAGCAAAGTAAAGGATGGAGAAATCTTTTAAGAAAAGTGAATTTATTTTTGACTATAAAGATACAACGAGTCTGAAAAAATTTATGTCAGAAAAGGGTAAAATAACTCCAAGAAGAATAAGTTATATTACAATAAAAAAACAAAAAGATTTATCAAACGCAATTAAAAGAGCAAGATATCTAGCTCTGTTGCCCTACACTGGTAAATAATATGCAAGTAATACTTCTAGAATCACTAAATAAGCTTGGTAAAGCTGGAGAAATAGTTTCTGTAAAGGACGGCTATGCAAATAATTTTTTAATACCTCAGAGAAAAGCATTGGTAGCTAATAAAAAAAATATAAATGAACTTGAATCAAAAATGACCAGAATTAATGAAAATAATGATAAAATGATTAAAAAAGCAACAGATGTAAAATCACAAATTGATGGCAAGCAAATAAGTTTAGAAATGGAAGCAAATGAAGACGGAAATCTTTATGGAAATGTTGGGCCAAGACAAATAAGTGAATTACTTAAAAATTTATTTTCTTTAGAACTTGATCCAAATAACATTTTATTAAACAATATTAAATCATTGGGTAGCCACATTATCACCCTAAGACTATACAGTGACATTACAGCTAATTTGAATTTAGAAATTAATAAAAAGAATTAAAGCAATTACTTGTTATTTCAATAATTTAAACAGCAATTTTACTAATTAACCTGATTAATCACTATATTAACATTATTTAATAATTGTTAATATCTTTTATATTAATTCTACTGACATATATACTAAATTAATATTATCTATAATTATTTTATGTCTACATCATTTCAATTTGAAAATAGTCAACAAAACGTGAAAGAGCTTCCTCACAATATTGAAGCTGAACAAGGTATACTCGGAGCAATATTACTTAATAATGAAATATTTTTTGATATTTCTGAAAAGATTAATGTCGAGCATTTTTACGAACCAATACATAAGCTAATTTTTGAAGTAATCGGCAAAATGGTTTCTAGTGGGCAAATAGCAACTCCAATAACACTTAAAAGTTTTTTTGAGGTTGAAAAAAATTTAGAAGATATTGGAGGGTCAAATTATTTGGTAAGACTTGCTAATTCTGCTGTTTCACTCGACTACGCAAAAAATTATTCAGAAATTATATACAATCTTGCAGTAAGAAGAGGACTTTATGAATTAGGAGGTAAAGTTCAACATTATGCTATTGAAAGCAATATGGAAACTAAACCCGAAGATTTAATAGAGGAAACAGAAAAAGATTTGTATCAAATATCAGAAACTGGCACTTCACAAAACAATGTGCATACATTTCAGAGTTCTGTTGAAGAAGCCATCGAATTAGCAAGAAAAGCCTATGAAAAAGATAGTAGTGTTGTTGGAATATCGTCAGAGTTTACTGATTTAGATGCTAAGCTTGGAGGGTTTCATCCATCTGATTTAATAATTATTGCAGGAAGGCCATCAATGGGTAAAACTTCCTTAGCAACAAACATTGCATTTAATATTGCAAGAAATGCTCAGATTGAAAAAAATATGGACTCAAGTGTATTATTTTTTTCACTTGAAATGTCATCTGAACAATTAGCAAGAAGAATTTTATCAGAACAAGCACGTATCAGCTCTAATGATATTAGAAGAGGAAATCTATCAGAAAATGATCTAGATAATCTTGTTTCTGTATCAAAAGAAATTTTGGAAATACCTCTGTACATTGATGATACACCGGCAGTAAATATTGGAACTCTATCTTCAAGAGCGAGGCGATTAAAAAGAAAAAATGGACTTGGTGCAGTAATTATAGATTATTTACAATTACTAAGACCAAGTAAAACTTCTAGAAATGAATCAAGGGTATTAGAAATTTCCGAAATTACACAAGGACTGAAGGCTCTTGCAAAAGAGTTAAATATACCAGTAATTGCTTTATCCCAATTATCTAGACAAGTTGAACAAAGAGACGATAAAAAACCACAATTATCTGACTTGAGAGAGTCTGGCTCAATAGAACAGGACTCTGATGTTGTAATGTTTATTTTTAGAGAAGAATATTATTTAGAAAAAAATGCTCCATCTCCTGGAACAGCAGAATTTATAGAGTGGCAACAAAAAATGGATGAAATACACGGTCAAGCAGATTTACTTATTATGAAACAAAGACATGGACCAACAGGTAATATTAAACTAAGTTTTGATGCAAAGTATACAAGATTTGGTAACTTTATTAGCAAAGATCATACAGAAAACTATGAATAATTTTTTCAATAATGAACAATGTCGATAAAAAAACTTTTCTAAAAATTAATATTAAATCCATAAAGAAAAACTATAAAATAATTAAAAACAAAATAGGAAAAAACTGTAACATCGCTGCAACAGTAAAGGCTGATGCTTATGGATTGGGTGCAGATAAGATCGCACAAGAATTGATTAATACAGGTTGTAAATTTTTCTTTGTTGCAACTACCAATGAAGCAATACAATTACGTAGAATTAATAAGAAAATATATATTTTTATACTTAATGGTCTTGTTACAAATGAAATAGAATTAATTCGTAAATATAATTTAATTCCTGTCATCAATAGCTTAAAACAACTAGCTAGATTAGAAAAATTTCAGAAATCAAAAAATTTAAATCTCAATATTGCTTTACACTTTGACACAGGAATGTCTCGTCTTGGTTTCGATAAAAATGAGACTAATATACTAATTAGTAAAAAATCCCGTTTGATTATTAAATCAAAAGTTTTACTTGTTATGAGTCACCTTGCATGCGCTGATGATAGAAAATCTCTTAAAAATAAAAAACAACTTAATAAATTTAATTTTATAAGATCTCACTTTCCAAACTCTTTACACAGCTTATCAAATTCAGCAGGTATATTACTAGGTAAAAAATATCATTTTGACATGGTGAGACCTGGAATTTCTCTTTATGGGGGCCACTGTCAAAAAAATGAAAAAAAAATATATCATGATGTAGTTTTCTTAAAAGCAAAACTGATTCAAGTCAGGGAAATATATAAAGGGGATACAATTGGATACGGTGCAACATATAAGGCAAAATCTAATATGAAAATTGGTACATTGGGCTTTGGATACGCAGATGGATTTAATAGGCTTTTTTCAAATAATTATAATATACAATTAAAAAACAAAACAATTAATGTCGTTGGAAGAGTATCAATGGACTTAATTACTGTAGACTTAACAAATATTAAAACTAAAAGCAATATTATGAATGAAGAATTTGAAATAATTGGTGCTAAATATTCAATAAATGTTATTGCTCAAATAATTAATACAATACCTTATGAAATATTAACAAATCTGGGCAAAAGATATGAAAGAAGATATATTTGTTAATAAATGGAGAAAATATATTTATCCATATTTAATAGGTATGCAAATGTTGCTGTTATAATACTATTAATTATTATTTGTTTTTTTGGTTACAGTATTCGAAATTTTCAACTTGATGCGTCATCTGACACTCTTATCCTTGAACAGGATGAAGATCTCAAAAAATATAGAAAAGTAATTGAAGATTATGGATCAAATGATTTTTTAATTATTACTTTTACGGATGAAAATAAAATTTTAACTTCTGAAAATTTAGAACAAATTAAGTTATTTACTAAACGAATAGAGAAACTCAATTGGGTGAATAGCATACAATCTATATTTGACGTACCACTATTAGAAGTAAACAATCAGAGTCTCACGGATCTTATTGATGAGATACTTACTATTGAGTCTCCAGGTATAGAGCTCCATGATGCCGAAAAGGAATTGCTCAATAGCCCAATTTTTAAAAGCTTAATAATTAGTGAAGATGCAACGAGCACAGGGGTTCTAATCAATTTCAAGAGGAACATAGACCACGAAAATTTATTAAAAGAAAGAGATCGACTTAGAAATTTAAAAAAATATACAATTGAAGATAAGAATAATTTAAAAAAAACTAACCTAGCATATGAAATAAGCAAAAAAAGCTTTGATAAAGTACGTCATGAAAACATTAATGAGATAAGGCACATTATAAGTCAATTTTCAAATAGTAAATTGATAATACATTTGGGTGGGGTGTCAATGATTGCTGACGATACCATATCTTTTGTTAAAAATGATATAATAGTTTTTGGTTTTGGGGCCTTAATATTTATTTTATTAGTTCTTTTTATTGTATTTAAAAATCCACTATGGATGCTTACATGTATTTCTAATTGTTTGGCAGCTCTAATCATAATGATCGGAACTGTATCTTTAATGGGATGGAAAGTTACTGTCATTTCGTCAAATTTTATAATGTTGATTTTAATATTATCTCTATCTATGACGGTCCATATTGTTGTCAGATATAGACAGTTTTTAATACAAAATAATCTACAGTCTAATAAAGAAGCACTAATTCTAACCATCAGAAATATGTATAGACCCTGCCTTTTTGCCGCGTTAACAACTATTTTTGCTTTTGCAACCCTTTACACTAGTGGCATAAAACCTGTCATGGATTTTGGTTTAATGATGTGCGTAGGGTTAACAATTACCTATATTACAAGTTTTACATTTTTGCCGATTTTAATAAGTTTTTTTAATCTTAGTTTACCTCATTATGTTGCATCGAAACAAAAGGAAAGTATTTTTGCGCATATGGCACAAAGATATTCAAAATCAGTATTACTTTTCTTTGCTATTATATTTTTTTTAGGCCTATACGGTGTAACTAAATTGAAAGTTGAAAATAGTTTTGTTGATTATTTTAATAAAGATACAGAAATTTATAAAGGTATGAAATTAATCGATGATAAATTAGGTGGTACTACTCCATTAGATATAATTATTGATTTCAACAAAAGTTTAAATGAGAATAATGATGAGAATTATGACGATTTTCTTGACCTTGGCATTGAGTATGATCCTGAAGATTATTGGTTTACTGAAGATAAAATAAATACAATCAAAGAGATACATGATCATTTAGAAAATTACCCTTTTGCAGGCAAGGTTTTATCATTAGCTTCGGTAGTTCGAACAGCAGAAAGACTAAACTCAAATAACGAATTTGATACACTTGAACTATCAGTTCTTTATAAAAAACTTCCTAACGATCTTAAAGAACAAATAATAAAGCCCTATGTTTTAATAAAGGAAAACCAAGCAAGAATTACAATGAGAATTATTGATACACATCCAGAATTAGTAAGAAAGCAATTTATTTTAGACCTAAATAACTATATTGATGAGAATTATTCTAAGAGTAATGTCAGTGTTGCTCCTACTGGAATTTTAATCCTCTATAATAACATGCTACAAAGTCTTTTCGAGTCACAAATTAAAACATTATCAATTGTCTTATTTGGAATATTCTTAATGTTATCCCTATTATTTAGATCACTTAAAACTGCATTTGCAGCTATAATACCAAATTTTATTGCCTGCTTTGTTATACTAGGAACTATGGGATTATTGTCCATTTCACTCGATCTCATGACAATCACAATAGCAGCAATCACTATAGGCATTGCAGTTGACAATTCGATTCATTATATCTATCGATACAGAGAACAATTTTCTCATACAAACAATCATGATAAAACAATTATTAAGTGCGATGAAACAGTTGGTATGGCAATTAAAAATACATCTTACACAATAATCGCAGGTTTCTCGATACTAATATTTTCAAATTTCTATCCAACTATTTATTTTGGAATATTCACTGCTTTAGCTATGCTTGTTGCTTTATGGGGCAGCCTTACTTTATTACCTATTATACTCAAAAAACTTCTTACTAATTAAACAATGAATGTAAATTTTAACCAATTCCTTAACCCTTTTGATGTTGTATTTTTAATCATAATATGTATCTCATTTATTTTTGGTATTAAGAATGGGTTAATCAGAAGTACTTTCAATTTTATTAAATGGATAATTATTTTTTATCTAATAAAAAATTGTTTTTCCTTTTTAAGACCAATATTTGATAAATATATAACAAATCAATCACTTTCCGATATATTAATTTTTATTTCAACTTTAATTGTTTCATATATTTTTATGTCATTCATAAATCGAATGATTATTGGAGTGCTGCAACCTAGGAAATCTTTTTTTATTGATATCTCATTTGGAGCTTTACTTGGAGTATTAAGGGGATATGTAATATTTGTTCTTTTGATTTTTTTTATTAATAATAATTTTGCATCAAAAACTATACCTGAATTTGTTAAGGTAGGGACTTTTCAAGAAATAGTAAATTATGGGGTTAACCTTTTAATTCAAGTACCGAGAAATATTAATGAGTTTCCAAATTTAGACATTGAATGATGAAAAAATTAAATTGTCTAGTTACCGGCGCTTCTTCTGGAATAGGAAAACAAATCTCAATAGAGCTATCAAAACATGCAAAACACATTTATATATGCTCGCAAAATATAAAAAATCTTGAAGAAGTGCATGATAAAATTATTCAAAATGAATGTGGGTGCACTATTGTTCCAATAAATTTAAGTGATGATAATGTTATAGAAAATTTGGCTGAACGATTATTCATGAAGGATAAATCACTTGATGTATTAATTTTATCTGCAGGAGTTATAAGCCAACTAACTCCAGTTGAGTCAATTGAATTATCTAAACTTAATGAAATTTTGAAAATTAACTATTTATCAAACTTTAGAATGATTAAAAATTTTCACCCACTTTTAAAAAATTCAAAAAATTCAAATATTGCTGTGATATCATCCATTAAAGACTCATCTAAAGAGTATTATTGGGGCATATATCAGCCAATCATGACCGCTCTTAATGATTTAATCGTGACATATGCAAACGAAAATAAAAATACCAACATTAAAGCAAATATATTTTGTCCAAAGGCTGTAAATACTAAATTAAGGGAAATTATTATGCCTGGAGAAGATAAAAAATATGTAAGTACGCCAACAGAGGTGGCAAAAGAAATTTTAGAATTTATATTAACAAATAACAGTACAGGTCAGATAATAAAAATTAATTAACATATGGATTTTTAGAATTTTCAAAATTGTAAATAATTGGAATACCATTAAGCTTAAAATAATTCCTAAATGCATTGTCAAAGAATTTTTGAAATATTTGTGGTGTTTTTCTCTGTATATTTAGGAACACTTTAAATTTAGGGATTTTGTAGTCAATTTGAACAATATATTTAGGCTTAATTTCAATTTTATTAGACTTAGGAAATGTTGCCCTCTTATTTAAATAACTGATAAATTTGTTAAGTTTTTGCTTCTGAATTTTTTTTAATAATAATTCATTTTTTTTAATAATAATATCTAAAATTTTTTTAACATTATACTTCTCCTTAGCTGAAATAAATTCAATGTTTATTAGTTTATACTTGTTATAATTATTCTTGAGCAATTTTTTGATTTGCGTCTGAAATTTTTTTTTATCTTCAATGAGATCAATCTTATTAAAAAGAAAAAAAAGAATTTTATTTTTATTAATTGCTAAGTCTGCCAGACGAAAATCTTGTTTAGTAACATTCTCTAAGGAGTCAATTAAAAGTACTATTGTTTCAACTTTTTTTATAACTTTAATTACTTCATAATTTTGTTCTAATTCTATTTTTTTTACTACTCTACTCTTTCTACGTAATCCAGGTGTATCAACGATTGCAAAGTTATAATTCTTGTGTACAAAATCACTTATAAAAAGGGATTTAGTTAAACCATATTCATCTCCTACAGGTGATGCGCGCTCTCCAAGTAATGTATTAAATAGTGTCGACTTACCGGAATTTGGTTTTCCAATAATACCTAAATTTATCTTACTTAAACTCATATACCGTTGAGTCCTCATCCGATAAGTAAATTGAGTCAGATAATATTACTGGAGGAACCAAAGCCCCTTTAACTCCAGTGGAACTTGAAGAGAGTATTTCACCTGTTATCGGAGAAACTATCTTTAATTCTCCAAAGTAAGATATATTATAAATTAAATTATTTATTAGATAAGGGCCAAGCCATAAATTTAGATTTTCAACCTTTTGTCCCTTTCTATATTTTGATAGATCAGTGATCCAAAATATCTCTGCACTTTCTCTATCTAAGCAAATTAGCTTTCCGTCCTCATTTACAATATAAATCTGATTTCCAGATAATATTGGTGTACGATATCCAGAAAGCTCAATTGCCCAATTTTGTTGTCCATTTATTGCATTTATAGATACAAGTTTACCATTAGAGCTTAGAGAATATATTGTATTATTAGATATTACAGGACTTGCGGATATGTCTTTGATATCAAAATTACTTACCATTGATATTTTTGAGACATTTTCTGACCATACTGGTTGCCCAGTATCATAAATAAAAGCTACTAGTTCGCCATTACTAAACGGAGCAATAATTGTATTTTCGAAAGCAATTGGTGAAGAAGTAAATAGATTTTTTTTTGCCTCTGTTATTGTTTGAAAAGTCCAATTGATTTCTCCATCTAAAATATCAACTGAGAAGATTCTGTTGTCAGCCGAAATAAAATAAATATAACCTCTATAAATTAAAGGGGGAGATAGAATCGGATAATCAACACTTGTAGACCATATTTCATCTCCATTGTCAGAATTTAATAATTTGACCTGACCATATCCATCAACAAATACTATCTGATTATCAAAATATGCAATACCGCCCCTTACAACCTCATACTTTTTGATTTCTTCATTTTTTATATCTATTTTAAAAACTATTTCTTTACTTTTAGTATTTGTACATTGAACAAATCCATTATTCAATATTTGACAAATATTATCATTAAAAAATAATGGCTGAATTATATTTACTGGGCCTCTTTTGCCTGCAATAATTTTTGTTTTATTATTGAATGATGCATCAGAATAAATATTATTCAAGTCATTAAATGGGTTTAAGAAATGTTGTGCCCAAAAATTAATTTCTTTTGGTTGATCTAATCTAATTTTACTTTGATCTAAATTTAGAGTTTCAGATATTTCAGCGTCATAACTTAATACTGGAAATCCTGAACTCACATCGTCAATAATTTCGTTTTTTGTACATGAATAAGAAATTAATAGGATTAAAAGTATAATAAAACAATTACGAAACATATTATTTTATGATCTCAATAAATTTGTTTGCTCTAATTTTTATTTCAGTCGGTGTATCAAATATTTCAATTAACTCTTTAAACCCTTTTTTGCTTTCTTCCTTGTTTCCAAGAAGAAGGTTTTTAATTGATATTAATTCTTTGAATAAAAACCTAAAATTACTTTCTTGAACTTTTTCTTCATCTAAGTGATTCATAAATTCATCTTTGCCTAATTCATTAATATTGCTAATGAGAAGCAAGTAAGTAGCTAAATCTCGAATAATTGGTTCATAATCCTTATTATTGATAATTTTTTCTAAAATAAATAAACTTTGTTCAAGGTTTCCCTTTTCCAATTCTAAGCTGGCAATCCGTAATTCCGCCATACCAGACAGGTACTCGTTTTTTGAACCTAAAAGGTTTTCATATAATGATAATTTATCATGTATATTTTGAGCATTTGCTGCATTTAAATATTCTTCAACTAGCTCCTCATTATATTTTTTGTCTGAATAATTTTTCAATTGATATCCAACAACTGCTAGGATAATTATAATTACTGCAGAAACTAAATATAAACCATACCTGCTCCACAGATTAGATAGTTTTTCTTTTCTTAAGTCTTCATCAACTTGCCTTAGGATGTCACTCATGAATTTTTATTGTTACCACTTACTATTTTCGGATGCATATGATAAATATGATCTGCTGAAGGAAAGTTTCTGTTTTTAACGTCATCAGAAAACTGACAAACTGCAGATTTTATGATTTTATCTAAATCAATATATTTTTTAACAAACTTTGGAGCCACATTAGTTAAACCCAACATATCTTCCGTTACTAATATTTGACCATCACATTTTGGAGATGCACCTATGCCAATTGTTGGAATATTCAGAATTGAAGTAATTTCTGCAGCTAAAGGCTCTGCCATTCCCTCCAGGACCACTGAAAAAGCACCAGCCTCTTCTACAGCAATTGCATCATCAATATATTTTTGCCACTCAGATTTTTCTTTTCCTCTAACTTTGTAACCTCCATCAATTAGTACACTTTGAGGCTGCAAACCAATATGGCCCATTACTGGGATTGAGCTTTTACACAGATGCTGAATTGTATTTGACATTTTTTGACCACCTTCAAGTTTTACTCCATTGCAATTTGTTTCTTTCATTACACGAGCAACATTCAAAAATGCTTTATTAATCGAATCTTCATATGTACCAAAAGGCATATCAACAATAACACATGAATTTTTTGAGGCGCCAACAACAGATTTTGCATGATCAATCATTTGCTCAAGTGTGACCTGAAGTGTATTTTCGTATTCATAAAGAACCATACCAAGTGAATCACCAACCAACATTAAGTCGACTTTATCATCTATCGCTCTTGCAATAGGTGCAGTATAGGCTGTTAGGCAAACAATTGGATTTTTTCCTTTTAATGATTTTATATAATCCGCTGACTTTCTTAACATGGCATCGGTTTATACTTGATAATTTAAAAAAATTCTAGGGAAAGCTTTGTTTAAAAATTATTCCTCTAATTCACTATCTATAAGTACAGCTATTAGAAGCGCAGGCTCAGAGCCATTATTTACCCATGCATGATTTGTACCTCTTTGTACAACAACATCAAATGGGTTAATTTTCACTTCTTCTTGATCCAAAATTAACGTAACGTCTCCTTTTACGAGAGTAATGTAATCAATCGTTTTAGTTTTATGCATTGCTGGATGTTTGGTTACATCAATTCGGTGATGTGCTGCGCCAATACGGCTAAAGGCCTCCTCAGCCATTTTATTTAATATGTCAACCGGTACCCCTTTAGGAGTTGGCATTATTTGAAAATATCTAAATTTGGAACCTCCTTCAGGTGGAGATAAAATTATATCATTGTCAGCTCTGTCCACACTACTTTTAGTATCAATAGTATTACCATCTTCATTCCATATCTCGAATAAGCCTCCAATTTCCTCGCCAATAGAGTGTGCTGGTGGACCATCAATTTTAATTACAGATTTGCCGTCTTCATTGTGCCCTGTAACAATTCTTCTCACTTAATAATCTCCTTTATTTTAATCCCTTCTTACGTTTGGAATTATTTCCTCTTGGTAACCTTCTTTAAAGGTTGCTCGATCACCGTAAATTTCTGTTTCAAACCATTCAACAAATTCTTTTGATTTAATCCCCTTCCAATATTTCCAGGTTGACTGTGCGATGGGAGCCTTCATTGTGCCCAATTTTAACATGTGCATTCTCATTTTTAAGTGTGTCTCATCAACAAAACCTTTTTCAACTTTTTCATAGGTATCAAAAATATCCACTAGTAAAGCATTCACATATACTGCTACTCTCCATTTATCTGCATTGTCTAATTCGCCCGCAGCCCAATCTTTTGAGAGAAAATTACTAAATTCTCTATCTTTAGAAGTATTAAAATATCTTTCATACATTCTATGCGTTAGAGAATGTCCAAATTGTGCTTTTGTAATTTCATTTTGCTGATGTATTTGTATTCCTAAATAAATAACAGAAACAACTACACCAAATGCTGCAACCATTTGCACAATAATTATTACTGTTTCAGTACTCATAGATATAGACTATACATTATTATATTATTGTGGCAAAAACTTTGCTAAGGCCATTTATAAAAATTAATTTAATAATTAACTTTTAGTAGTTGCGAAAGCCTCTAATGCTTTTTGTCTGGAAGTACCAATCTCAACAATTGGCATTGGATAATCTTTACCAAGTTTAACATTTGCTGACTCTAAAACGTCTTTGGGTGCCTCCCAAGGATTAAATAAATACTTGCTTGGTACATCTTTAAGCTCAGGAATATATTTTTTTGTATATTTACCATCTGGATCAAATTTCTGCCCCTGCATAACTGGATTAAATATTCTAAAATATGGAGCAGCATCAGCTCCTGAGCCTGCAATCCATTGCCATCCTGCACTGTTATTAGCAAGGTCGGCGTCAACTAAACAATCCCAGAACCATCTCTCACCATGATGCCAATGTAATAATAAGTTTTTTACTAAAAATGAACCTACAACCATTCTTAAACGATTATGCATGTATCCAGTCTGCCACAATTCCCTCATACCAGCATCTACTATGGGATACCCTGTTAGTCCCTTTTGCCATTTCTTTAATGCATCTTTATTTTTATCCCAAGGAAATTTATCAAACTTCTTTTGAAGATTCTCCTTTGGTAAAGTTGGGAAGTGATACAAAAGATTGAAAGAAAACTCCCTCCATCCAAGTTCACTTAAAAAATGATCCAAATCTCTTTTTATTTCTTTTTTTTCTTCTTGGGTTTTTGATCGATACCATACTTGGTTAGGTGATACCTCTCCAAAATGTAAATGAGGAGACAGTTGTGAAACATTGTTTCCAGATGGAAAATTTCTACCTTCTTTATAGTTAGAAAGACCATCTTTTATAAAGACATCAATTTTATTATGGGCACCTTTCTCCCCTGGAACCCAGAGTTTTTGCATTTTTCCGTACCAGTTGTTTTCTGGCATTAGCTCTAGATCATCTATACTTATACTATTCGTCTTGTCCAAGAGTAAATTGTTTATTTTAGGTTTTTGTATCGGTGTTCTTGGCATTTCAGAGTTCAAACATCCTTTTCTGTAGTAAGGGGTAAATACCTTATAAGGAGTACCATCATTTTTGACCACATTCCAAGGTTCCCAAAGAAGAGATCCATTGAATGTGTTTACGCCTATTTTCATCTCCTCAAAAAAACTTTTAATTTTTTTGTCTCTTTTTATTCGCCAAGGCTCATAACATCTATTCCAAAATATCTCTTTAACATTATAAGTTTCAGTAAGTTTAGTTAAAATGTTCTTTGGATCACCTCTGTATAAACTCAAATTATTGTCTAAAGATTGTTTTAGAGCAATTAATGAGTGGTAAAGCCACCATTTACTCGCAGAACCATTTATATGTTCTTTCGAGTTTTCATCATCAAATATGAAAATTGGCAACGTCACCCCATTTTTAATCGAATTGTATAGTCCGGGGTTGTCTGATAGTCGTAAATCTTGTCTAAACCAGAAAATATTAATATCTTTTTTGGGCATGTTCTAAAATATAGTCTAAATAATTAGACTTTCCATACCAACCGTATTTATTGAATCTTATATTCAAAATTTTGAGTT
>CACLWE010000011.1 GCA_902610585.1 uncultured Pelagibacteraceae bacterium | reverse complement strand
CTCAAAAATTGAGTCTGTAAAACTAATATTAAGGTTCGCTAAAAAGAAAGGTAGAGAACCAAAAATACAAATAAAAACCCAGGATAAAGTAGTAATTAAAAATGCATCTTGGGTTTGGATTTTATTTTCTACAGAATTTCTTGTTGAAATAAAAAAGGTAATACCAAATCCAAGAGTAATTATTGAACTTATTATAAATGATTGCCATGTTTCATTACGAAAAGCTAGATCTAATATAGCTGGCACGAGTAAAACAAAACTCAAAGCAATCAATAAGAAACCTAATACATTAAGTATTAATTTAAAATTAAGCATGTAGTTGATAAATATATATTAGCTTTTTTTAAGTATGGGACCTTGATTTAGCATACTATAGAATTCTCTACGTGTAGAGGCATCAGTTCTAAATTTTCCTAAAAGTTTACTCGTGACCATTGATATGCCTGGCATATGCACTCCTCTAGTGGTCATACACTCATGTTGTGCTTCAACCACAACTGCAACTCCTTTAGGCTTCAAACAATCCTGTATACATGTTGCGATCTCAGAAGTTAGCTTTTCTTGAACCTGCATTCGCTTAGCAAATATATTGGTAATTCTTGCTAATTTACTGATGCCAACAACTCTTTTGTTAGGAAGATATGCAACGTGAGCATTTCCAATAAATGGCGCAATATGATGTTCACAATGTGATTCAATTCTAATGTCTTTTAACATTATGACTTCATCGTAACCACCTGTCTCTGAAAATGTTCTTTTTAAAATTTCTTTTGGATCTTCATCATATCCAGAAAACCAGTCCTTGTATGCCTTGGCTACTCTTTTCGGCGTGTCAAGTAAACCTTCGCGTGTTACATCGTCCCCAGCCCACTTAATTAATGTACGAACCGCTTCTTCCGCTTCACTTTGCGTAGGTTTTCTTAGTTTATTTTTTTTCATAATCAGATAGGAGTACTATATTAAATTTAATAAAATTTATAGGTTTATTATTATCTCTATAAGCCCAAATAGTTCTTTTTTAGTTTACTTCAATTAAAAAAATTGTTTGTTTTTCACCGAATTACCGCTTATTTATGTTATTGTCACTTATATGACAATAGTAAACGAAAATTCAAAAGCATGGCCATTTATAGAAGCTAGAAAGATAGTCGAAAGAGCTAACCTCAAAGATCATTCAAAAATCAAGCTTCAGACTGGTTATGGACCAAGTGGACTTCCACACATAGGAACTTTCGGCGAAGTCGCAAGGACCACGATGGTGCTAAATGCTATAAAAGCGGTATCTGACTATGAAGTTGAATTGATTGCTTTTTCTGATGATATGGATGGATTAAGAAAAGTTCCTGATAATGTTCCTAATCAGGACATTTTGGAAAAAAATTTACATAAACCACTCACCTCGATTCCAGATCCCTTTGAAACATCAACGAGTTTTGGAAACCATAACAATGAGATGTTACAAGCATTTCTTGATAAGTTTGGGTTCAAATATTCTTTTAAGAGCGCGACAGAGCTTTATAAATCAGGTTTTTTTAACGACCAATTAATTAAAGTTTTAAATTCTTATGATGAGATTAAAAAAATAATATTACCAACATTAGGAGAGGAAAGAAAAAAAACTTACAGTCCTTTTTTGCCAATTTGCCCAGAAACAGGACACGTACTCGAAGTTGAAATTATTTCAATCAATACTGAAAAAAATACGGTTGTGTATCTTCAGAATAATAAGGAAATTGAACAGTCTATTTTAGATGGTAATTGCAAATTACAATGGAAAGTGGACTGGGCAATGAGGTGGTGCGCTTTAGATATTGATTATGAAATGTACGGTAAAGACTTGATACCAACTTTTCAACTTTCATCCAAAGTATGCCGTGCTTTAGGGCATCAACCTCCTGAAAATTATTTCTACGAATTGTTTCTTGATCAGAATGGTGAAAAGATTTCAAAATCAAAGGGAAATGGTTTGAGTATTGAAGAATGGCTATCTTATGCGCCTAAGGAAACATTAAGCTACTTTATGTACCAAAATCCAAGAAGAGCAAAAAAATTATTTCTTGATGTGATCCCCAAATCAGTTGATGAATTTTTGAGTCATTTAAATAAATTTAATGACCAAAATGATGAGGAAAAAATTGAAAATCCAGTTTGGCATATCATGAATAGTCAGAATCACATTGGATCAATACCTATCTCTTTCAATTTAATATTAAATATAGTTTCAGCTAGTGGAAAGAGTGATCCAGATTTCATTCTAGATTTTATAAAAAAATATGATGATTCGGTTATCAATTCTGATCATAATTTTGTGTTAGAACTTATAAATGGAGCAATAGCATTTGAAAAGAATGTTAATGCCGATAAAATTCAATTTAAAGTACCCAGTGAAGAAGAGAAAAGTATTTTTTTAGATTTAATTAATCGAATGGAGCTTTTGCCAGACAATGTTGATGCTGAGACTATACAGACTGAAATCTATCAAATTGGTAAAGATTATAAGTTTGATAATTTAAGAGACTGGTTCAAACTTATTTATCAGGTTCTTTTCGGCAAAAGTGATGGACCAAGATTTGGTACTTTTATTGCCATTTACGGCATAAAAGAAACAATACAACTTATTAGAGAAAGAATAAAAGTGAGCAAGTGATGAGTTTGTTAACCGGTATGCTTCAGCTTTTGCCACCAGAAACTGCTCATAACGTCACAATACAATTAATAAAATATGGAAGCCCCTTATTAAGTAAAGGTTTTCAAGATCAAAGTTTGCATACTAATCTTAAAGGCCTAAGCTTCAGTAACCCACTGGGTATTGCAGCTGGCTTTGATAAAAACGCTGAATTAATAGACCCTCTATTAAAGATTGGATTTGGATTTGTGGAATGTGGAACTGTTACACCGAAGCCACAATATGGGAATGAAAAGCCAAGAATTTTTAGATTAAAAAAGGACAACGCCATAATTAATAAATTGGGTTTTAATAACATGGGAGAAAAAAGGTTTGTAAAGAATCTTATGTCTGCAAAAAGGACAGGTATTGTGGGATCAAATATTGGACCAAATAAAAATTCTAAAAATTTCATTGATGATTATCTAAAAATTTACAGAAAGATTTCAGTCTCCTGTGATTATGTAACCATTAATGTTTCATCTCCAAATACTGAAGCCCTACGTGAATTACAAAGAAAAGAATATCTTGAAGTACTTTTAAGAGACATTTCTCAAATTAGGAATGAGGAAAAAATTAGAAAACCTATCATGCTAAAAATTGATCCTGATAATACAAATGATCACTACAGTATGATTCTTAATCTTGTAAATAAATATAATATCGATGGAATAATTGCTACAAATACATCACTTTCAAGGCCAGAAATTTTACGAGATCTCAATAAGAAAAGAGACGGTGGATTATCTGGCACTCCGATAAAGGATTTATCAGATAAAGTGTTAAAATTGTTATATCGAGAGACTAATCAAGAAATCATTTTAATTGGTGTAGGTGGTGTTAGTAGTGCATTAGACGTATATAATAAAATCAAACTAGGTGCATCTTTAGTACAATTGTATACCTCACTTACTTATGGTGGCCCGCAACTAATAAATAAGATTTTAATTGATCTTGTTAAACTTATCAAAGATGATGAATTTACAAATATTTCAGAAGCTGTCGGTGCAAATAATAAATGAATAAAACCCTTAATCTTCCTTTTAACAAAAGAAAGAGGCAGCTTAACAAGCAACAAAATCGTGACTCCATAATTTTAGCTTCAAGAAAAGTTTTTACTGAAAAGGGTCTTGATAGTTCTAATGTAAGGGAGATTGTATCTGAGGCTGGTTTAGGTTCTGGGACATTTTATAATTACTATGATGATAAAGTTGAAGTTTTTTTGGTTATTGTAAATAGGCTAATTAATGAATTTAGTAACTTTATCATTCCAGAAATTAATAAAGCCAAAACTTTTGATGAATTAGTTAGTATTGCTTTTAATAGCTGGTTTAATTGGATATCTAACGACGCAGAAAATTATATTTTTTTCAAAAATAATAAAAAATATATATTAGATCTAAAATGGTTGGGTCACAATTCGAGAGAATACCAAAATTTTAATAAAAAATTGCTAGAAGTAACATTAAATATGTCAAAAATTATTAAATTTCCTCAAAACGATATTTCACTTATGGTAACATCTGTCATTGCCGTAAGCGTTAATCTTGGTGACCAATTATTGGAAAGAAATGATTTGAAACCGGCTGAGGTAAGCTTATTTGCTACCAAATTATTTTTAAAAGGACTATAGCTTAAGATGACAAAAAGTATTTTTATTACAGGCGCAGCATCCGGAATCGGTAAGGCAACTGCAATGTCGTTTGCTGAAAATGGATGGAACGTAGGGCTTTTTGATATTAATCAAGAGGGTCTGAAAGAGGTAGCCGACATTATAGGTCATAATAAGTGCATGTATCAAAAATTAGATGTAACAAATATTGAAGATTGGATTGAAGCAGAAAAAAGTTTCTCACAATATACAGGTGGTAGGTGTGATATATTTTTTAATAATGCAGGTATAGCAAACTTTGCAGGAGCATTTGAGGATATAAAGATTGAGGAAATGAACAAAATAATTGATGTAAACTTTAAAGGCGTTGTTAATGGATGTTTTGCAATGCTTGAAATTTTAAAAAGTACGAAAAACAGCATGTTACTTAACACCAGTTCAGTTGCAGGACTTATTACAGCGCCAGGCATATCAGTTTATGGAGCAACAAAGCATGCCGTAAGTTCTCTTACCGAAAATTTGCGTATTGAGTTTGAGCGGTATGGCATTAAGGTATCTGAAATTAATCCTTGGTTTACCGAAACACCTATCTTAGATGCTGAAGCTGTTACTACTGGTGCAAAAAGTCAATTGGACCGTGAATTTGTGAATCAAAAAACAAAAGTTTATCCAGTTGAAAAGGTCGTAAGTTCAGTTTGGTCAGCTTATGACTCAAGTAGTATTCATCATCCAGTTGGGTTTGAAGCAAAATTTGCATCTTTTTTTATGAGACACCTTCCATCACTCATAAGAGGTTTGAGCAAAAAGCTTTTTAAGGACTCTTTTATCTAGACAGACCTTTTTGCTTTATCAGCATCATTTGACGCTTTAATCATATTTCTGAGCTGCGCCCATTCCTGATCAGTTACATCTTTTAACATTTCATAGAAGTTACCTGCATGATTTAACCATTGAGCCCCATCAATTGTAATGATTTCTCCAGTTAAGTAATCAACTCCATCTGCCATTAAGAAAGTGGCTAAATTTGCTAGCTCACTGAGTTCTCCTGTTCTTTTCATAGGAATTGATTCCATCATATTAGCACCTTTTCCACCTGGCGCTAATCTATCCCACGCACCTTTAGTCGGAAAAGGCCCAGGCGATATAGCATTTAATCTTATACCTCTATTTCCCCATTCAGCCGCAAGAGATCTGGTCATTGTCGCTAAACCAGATTTAGACATTGCTGATGGTACTGTATATGGACCACTGCTATCAATCCATGTAGTTAAAATAGAAATTATACTTCCTTTTAAATTTTCAGCTAACCACCTTTTGCCTATTGCATTTGTCATATAAAACGTTCCATTGAAAACAATATTAGAAATAGCAGTAAATGCTCTCGGAGATAAATCTTCTGTTCTCGAAATAAAATTTCCTGCAGCATTGTTTAATAGCCCAGTCAGTGGTCCTTCACTCCAAATTTCATCCACCATATCCTCTATTGCTTCAGGAACCTTGATATCGCATGAGATTGATTTCACAGACCCTCCGTGCATATCCATAAGCTCTTTAGCCGTTTCATCTAGTACAGACTTTCTTCTACCGCAGATATAGACATCAGCACCAAGTTCTAAATACCTTGTTGCCATAGCTTTACCAAGTCCCGATCCACCACCGGAAACTAAAATTCTTTTATTTTTTAATAAATCTTTTTGAAACATATTTACTCCTTTATCCAAATTGCGCTAAGAATGGAAAATACTTTATAAAAAAGAAAGCCAATTCTTGAATTCTGTTTGTTAGTATCAGGATACCAAATAAAATTAGTAAAAGACCAGTAAAAATTTCGATTAATCTTATATAATTTCTTATTCTTGATAAAAATTTCATAAAGCCATTTATTGCATAAGCTGCTATTAGAAAAGGTATGCCCAAGCCAGCTGAATACAGCATTAGTAAAACTATTCCATACGTTACTGTCTCTGAGCTTGCGGCTATCGATAAAACACTTCCTAGAATAGGCCCAATGCAAGGTGTCCATCCAAATGCAAATGATAAACCAATTACATAAGAGCCAACTATACCTGGTCTATAGCTTTCAATTTGGTATCTCATCTCCCTGTTTAAAAATGGTATTTGTATGATCTGCATAAAATGAATACCAAAAATGATAATTATTATTCCTCCAGCAATACGTAAAATATCGAGATATTCATAAACTAAGCTACTTAGTAAAGTTGCAGAAGCACCTAAGATTACAAATACAGTTGAAAACCCAAACACGAAACTTAATGAAAAACTAAAAACCTTTTTTTTAATTTCATCACCTTGGTCCAATTGTAATTTATCCAAACTAGTTCCCGCCATAAAACACAAGTAACCTGGAACAATTGGTAACACACACGGAGATAAAAAACTAAGGAGTCCCGCAAGAACTACATATAAATATGATATTTCAGTCACTATATTCTTCTAAATCTTTTAAATATTTCAGCACCACTCCAGCCAATAATTATTGCAATTATTAAAGAAATCAATCCGTAGAAGAATGGATAGTTTTTTGAAAATGAGTAAATTGCCTCCTCAATTCCAACTCTGGTAACCATAAAGTTGTAAGAATATTTCTGAGATATCTCATTATCTATAATTAAATGAAGGTTAACACTGTATTCTCCTACAGGAACGGTATTTGGAATATCAATATAAGATCTGAATAGATTTCCATCAATTATTTCAATTTCATCTGAAACTTGTTTGTACAAACTATCATTTTGTTTTGTTCTAATTAGAGCATAATAGAATTCTTCTTTTTCCTTTTCATCTATAATGCTTCCCCAATCAGTAGTAAGTGAGCTCCAATCAATCATCTCTGATTTTTTTCTCTCAAGTAGTCCGATTTGATTATTCGTTAAAAATTCATCTGTAAGTTTAGATGTACTCGAAAGATAATAGAAACCTGGCACATCTCTGAAAGTTACACTTTTAGAATTTAACCAAAATCCAAAATATGAGTCTTTCTTTCTTAATGCAACATCCTCAGGAGGGCCGACAACTTCTATAAGTATATCACTTTTACTATCTCTTGACTGAGATGGATCAGAATAAAATGCCCCAAAAACGAGAAGCTCTTCACCAGAGAAATTTGCATCTATATATATTTCTTCCTGATCTGAGCCAATTACAAGTGCAATTGAAATTGAAGGCGTTAACACTCCAGTCAAAAAATAAAATAAAATAATTAATTGTTTGATCATCAGAAAACTAATCGTATTACAGATAAATTAAAAATTTCATTAGGCTCTACTAGCAAATCAAGCGCAATTTTAGTTGCAACACCAAGTACTATAATGGCTAGTAAAGCCCTAATTTCCTCACCTCTTAACTTATTGGCCGCTAATACCCCTACTTGAGCACCAATTACAGAAGAAAGTATTAAAAAGAAAGCTAGAACTGCATCAACAGCAAAAGTAGTAGTAGCATGTAGAATTGTAACAAGTGCAGTTATGAAAATAATTTGGAATAACGATGTACCTATTACTTTGGAGGTTGGCATTCCCAAAAAATAAATCATTGCAGGGATTAATATGAAAGCACCACCAATGCCCATTGTTGCTGATAAGATGCCGATCACAAAACCAATTATAATTGGAGGAATAACACTTATGTATAATTTAGATTTATAAAATCTAACTTTGAAAGGCAATCTATGCGCCCAGTTATGATAATGAATCTTTCGTTTAACACTTTTTCTTCTTATTCTATCCCTTATTACTTTAGAACTTTCAATCAGCATTGATAAACCTATACCTGTTAAAAGAGCAAAATATAGAATTGAGATCACAGTATCAATTTGACCAATTGCAACAAGCTTACTGAATATCCAAACGCCCAAGATTGATCCAAAGAAGGCGCCAATAAGCAATACTCCTCCCATTTTAAAATCTACAAGACCTTGTCTCCAATGTCCTAATGTTCCAGAAATTGATGATGCAACAATTTGGTTTGCTGAAGTTGCTACCGCAACATTGGTAGGTATGCCTATGAATATTAGTAACGGGGTCATTAAAAAGCCTCCACCTAAACCAAACATGCCTGACAGAAATCCTACAACTCCACCTAAAGACAATAATAGAAAAATGTTAACGGAGAGCTCTGCAATAGGCAGATAAATACTCATAATTCTAAACTTTTCAGACTTTCCCCATCGATATGGCCAACAAAATTAGAAATTTGCAATTTATGAGACAAAGGTTATATATATTTAAACTACAATAAATATTCTTAAACCTATGTCGTATAAAAGTCCAATAGAAGATTTCAAATACAATCTAGCTATGCTTAATTACGATGAGGTCATTGCTGGCATAGAGAAGTTCAAGGAATATGACTCCGAAACACTCATGAGCGTTGTTTCTGAAATTGGGCGCCTTAATGAGCAAGAAGTAATAGATAGTAACAAAATTGGGGATAGAGAAGGCTTAAAATATGTAACTGATGGAGCAGAAGGCCCTGAAGTTCATACCCCTGAAAGATTTAAAAAATTGTATGATGCAGTTAAGTCGTCAGGCTATGTCGGTGCTACTATGCCCACTCAATATGGTGGCGGTGGAGCACCGTTTACGACTGCCATACTTGCAGGTGAGATTGGTATAGCTGCTAATATGGCATTCTATATGGGTCCAGGATTAAGTCATGGAGCAATGAAGACCATCTTAAAAAAAGCTACAGAGGAACTTAAAGATAAATATCTACCTAACATGACTTCTGGTGAGTGGATGGGTACTATGTGTTTAACAGAACCACAGTGCGGAACTGATCTTGGCTTAATTAAATCAACTGCAGTTCCTAAAGATGATCACTATGAGTTAACAGGACAAAAAATTTGGATTTCATTTGGTGAACATGACTTAACAGAAAATATTATTCACCTTGTACTTGCGAGAACACCAGACGCACCCGAGGGTATTAAAGGAATAAGTTTATTTCTTGTACCAAAGCGATTAGATGATAACTCTCGAAATACAATTTATTGTGGCGGTTTAGAACATAAACTTGGAATAAATTCATCACCAACGTGCGTTATGAATCTTGAAAATGCAAAAGGTTGGCTTGTTGGAGAAAAAAACAAAGGTATGGAAGCTATGTTTCTGATGATGAATGATGCACGTTTAAAAGTTGGACTTCAAGGTATAGCAATGTCCGAGATCTCATATCAAAACGCCCTGGAATTTGCAAAAGAAAGAAAACAAATGAGGTCAGTTGTTAAGGATAAGCAAGACAAAGATAGTAAAGCTGACAATATAATTGTTCATCCTGACGTAAGAAGAATGTTAATGAATGTTAAAGCAACAACTGAAGCAATGCGTGCATTATGCATTTATACAGCAATGAAAATTGATCTTGCAGAAGATCATCCCGATGAAAAAGTAAGACAGGAAGCTGATGATTTTGCTGCATTGATGACACCAATAATTAAAGCTTACTGCACTGATAGAGGTTTTTTAAATTGTTCAGAATCTTTACAGGTTTTAGGTGGTAGTGGTTTTACAAAAGAATATCCTCTCGAGCAGTACATGAGAGATGTAAGAATTACAATGATATATGAGGGTACAAATGGCATTCAAGCTTTAGACTTAGTTGGAAGAAAATTAACAATGCACCAGGGACGGTTGTTACAAAATTTCCAAAAAGAGGTTCAAAAATTTCTATCTGAAAATAAAGATAATGAGGAAATATCCTCATTTATCAAACCTCTCGAGAATGCTCTCAATGAAGTTACTGCATCAACAATGTGGTTAATGCAAAACGGTATGCAGGATCCCGAAAATGCTCTTGCTTCTGCTACTGATTACCTAAATTTAGTAGCTCTATCTTCAATGACATATATGTGGGCACGCATGGCAAAGTTCTCAGTTGGAAAAAATGAACCTATTCATAAAAATAAAATAAAGACTGGAACGTATTTTGTTGAAAAGATTATGCCAGAGTTAACTATGTACTCAAAAAAAGTGCAAGCAGGCAAGTCATCAATGATGGATATGGAAGTTGCAGAGTTTTAATTAAGATCTATATCCCAATTGTCTTGCAGCTAAATCGTACATTATTTCTTCTGATCCACCGCCAATAGCATTAACTCTTACTTCTCTATAAATCCTCTCAACTTTTCCAGGCCCGCTATTAGCTCGAAGGTATCCTGCGCCACCTAATATTTGCATTGCTTCCCTCGCACATAATTCCATCGCTTTACTTGCATGTACTTTCAGCATTGCCAAGTCTGCAATTGGGCTTTCACCATTCATTACTCTCCAAGATAGCAATTCAGTCCAAGCTCTTGATGTTTTAACTGCTCTATTCATATCAACGAGTTTATGTTTTATTACTTGATTATCAATCAATGGCTTACCAAATGTTTTTCTCTCTTTTGCCCAAGCTACTGCTTCATCAATACAAATTTGAGAGTACGCATTCATACCAGCTGCCATACCAAGTCTTTCTTGACTGAAGTTGCTCATTACGCCGATCCAGCCGCTATTTTCTCCACCAATCAAATTTTCTACAGGCACTTTACAATTATCAAAGTAAAGTACAGCTGTATCGGAGCTGAGCCATCCCATTTTTTTGAGAGGTGTTTGCGTGAAGCCAGGCGTATCCTTTTCAATAACCAGAACTGATATTCCGGTAGCACCTTCACCGCCAGTTCTTACTCCAACTACGTATGTATCAGCACGCATTCCACTTGTAATGAACATTTTTGAGCCATTAACAATGAAATGGTCGCCTTTTCTAACTGCTTTAGTTTTCAAACTTGCAACATCTGATCCTCCCGAAGGCTCTGTCATTGCAAGAGCTGCTATCTTCTCACCTCTTACAACTGGGGGAATAAATTTTTCTTTTTGCTCTTCTGTACCCAAAGACTGTATTAATGGTATTGCAATATTGTGTGATAAAAGACTTGCTGAAACACCACCACATCCATGGGCGAATTCCTCAGCTGTTACGATACCGTGAAAAATATCAATACCTTCTGTTGTACCGCCATACTTTTCATCATAGCCCATTCCCATTAGACCTACATCAGCAGCTTTTTTATAGAGTTCTCTCGGAAACTCACCAGCTTCTTCCCATTCTTCAACAAAAGGAGCTATTTCCTTTGAAACAAATTTTCTTACTTCTTCTCTCCATGCATGATGAGACTCATTATAAAAAAGAGGTTCTTTACCCTCAGAAATTCCAACTTTTGGTATCATATTATTTCACTAACTCCATTTTTAATTACCATTTTATCACGTTCTTTTACTTTGGACTGATAATAAACATTATTACCATCTTTCCACATTTCTGTAACTATTGTTTCTCCAGGATATACAGGTGAAGAAAAACGACAATCAAATCTTTTAAGTTTTTTTACATCTCTATCGCAGACACTTTCAATAATTGATCTACATGCGATACCGTATGTGCACATGCCATGTAGAATTGGCCGTTCAAAACCAGCAGACTTTGCAAAATTTGGATCAGAGTGTAATGGGTTGTAATCACCTGAAAGTCTAAAAATTAATGCTTGATCAGGTTTGGTATTTATTTCATGTACATAGTCGGGTTTACCCTCAGGCCTTACTAATTCTTTTTTTGGAGACTCAGGTCCACCAAAGCCACCATCCCCCCTAGCGAATGTTGTACTTACAAGTTTACAGATTTCCGTATTATCTTTTTTAAGATTTACAGTTGTTTCAACCTCAATAATTGCACCCTTACCAGGACCTTTATCATAACAACCTATAACTTTTGCGTTGGTTATAAAACCTCCTGAGACAGGTAAAGGATTAGTTACTGATAATCTCTGTTCACCATGAACAACCATAATGAAATTAATATTTGTCTTCAGCAATAATGGTGAGTGATATTGAAAATTAGTAGCCATTGACGGCAATGCAATTTGTGAATTTTCATAGACAAACTTTAATTCATCTAAATTCATTGGGTCATTCCCAAGACCGACGCCTAGACTATAGAGAATTGAATCTTTATCAGTATAGGAAACTTCTATGTTTTCTGAAGTCATGGACATTATTTCTTCGTAATTAATAGCCATTTTTTATGTATTTCTCTAATTTTTAAATGTATATATACTTTATATAGATCACTTATCTAAAGCGAGGAAAAAAACATGCCAAAACCCTTTGATGTTGAAATAAATAATTCAATTGCTCATATCAGGTTCAATAGGCCTGAAAAAAGAAATTCAATGAACGAGGATTTCTGGAGATTATTTCCAAAGGAAGTTGAAGAGCTGGATGATAGTGGTGAGATTAGAGCTTTAATTGTATCTTCTACGGGACCACACTTTTCCGCTGGAATAGACCTTAGCATGTTTAAAGATGATGTTGTCGAACACGAAACAAATCAGGAGCTTGGCAGAAGTAGAGGGTATTTTATTCAACAGTTAAAGTTTCTGCAACGCGCTGCTTCATGTTTGGAGGATGCGAGATTTCCAGTTGTTGCCGCTGTCCAAGGAGGATGTATTGGTGGAGGTATCGATTTAATCACTGCTGCTGATATAAGACTTTGTACAAAAGATGCATTTTTTTTAATTGAGGAAATAAATGTAGGTTTGGCAGCAGATATAGGAACGATCCAAAGATTACCAAAAATTATACCTGCTGGTATAGCGCGTGAGTGGACTATGATGGGAGAAAAGATATCTGCTGAAAGAGCAAAAGAAGTAGGCCTTGTGAGCTCTTTGCATGAGAGTCATGAAGAAATGATTGACAGTGCTTTTGAAATGGCTGAAAAATTAGCATCAAAAACACCACTTGCGATGTGGGTTACAAAAGAAGTTCTCAATTACTCAAGAGATCACTCTGTTAAAGAAGGACTAGATAATGTAGCGCTTTGGAATGCAGCTACGCTTCATAAAGAAGATGTAATGACTACAATGATGTCAAAAATGCAAAAGAAAAAGCCAGAGTATAGAAATTTAAGAGATAAAAATTTCTTGAAACATAAATCAAGTAAATAGTATTTTTAACAAATTAAATTTTAATGAGATTTAAAAAAGGCATTATTCTCGCTGCCGGCAAGGGAACTCGACTTTCGCCTGCAACAAAAGTAACAGTGAAGCCTCTTCTGCCTCTATATGATAAACCTTTACTTTATTACGCATTATCAAACCTAATTAAGGCTGGTGTTCGAGAGGTGCTGTTTATATCTCAAAAGAAAGATATACCAGAATTTAAAAAACTATTTGGCTCGGGAAAACAGCTTGGCATGAAATTCAGTTACACATTTCAAAAAAAACAAGTTGGAATTCCTGATGCAGTTAATATTGCCAAAAAATTTATTAATAAAAAACCATTTGTTTTAGCCTTAGCTGATAATTTATTTGTTGGTAAGAGCTTCACATCAACTTTAAAAAAAGTTCAGTCGCTCAAGGATGGAGCTGCTGTCTTAGCTGTAAAAACAAAATATCCACACAAATCAGCAGTTATTGAATACGATAGAGGAAAAAATATAAAATCAATTATTGAGAAACCAAAAAAACCAAAGAGTAATCTTACAATACCTGGTCTTTATTTTTACGATAAACACTCCATATCAATTGTTAAGAATTTAAAGCCCTCTAAAAGAAAAGAATTAGAAATAGTTGATGTGCATCAATCTTATCTTAGAAAGAATCTCTTAAAAGTTTTTGCTTTAAAAAATGATATTCAGTGGTTTGATACTGGTGATGCAGAAGAAATGCTTGAAGCTTCAAACTATATTCACAAATATCAAAAAAAGGAAAAAAAGCTATTTGGGTCTATTGAAATGGATTCATATTTAAATGGATGGATTACAAAGAAACAACTTAGAACTCTAATTGATCAAATGCCCAACTCAAAATATAAAGAGAAATTAAGTTCTCTTGTTTAATGTTTGATAAAATTTCATTAATTAATTTATTAGAATCAAAGTCTATTAGTTATAAGATTACTGAACATAAACCGCTGTTTACAGTCGAAGACTCTAAAAATCTTCGAGGTTCAATTGAAGGAGCGCATTCAAAGAATCTTTTTTTGAAAGATAAAAAAAATAATTTTTTTTTAGTAAGTTTTATTGAGGATATTATTGCCGATTTAAAAAAAGCATCAGTACCTTTAAACTCCAAAAAATTGTCTTTTGCAAATGAAGATTATTTAATGAATATTCTAGGTATCAAACCCGGATCAGTATCTCCATTTGGATTATTGAACGATAAAGAAAAAAAAGTTAAATTTTTCTTTGATCAAGAGTTTATGGAATATGAAATTGTGAATTTTCATCCTTTAATCAACACGTCAACAGTGTCAATAGCTCCGAATGACTTGATAAATCTGATTGAACAGCATCATTCAAAAGTCGAATTTATTAATATGAGAGATTTTCAAAAATGACTCTAAGAAAAGCAAAATTTATTAAAACCAAGAAAAAAATTAAGGCGAATGTTTTTGATTTACATTTCGATGAAGTTAAATGGGTAAATGGAAACAAAACTATTAGGGATCTTATTGTACACAATGGCATAACTTGTATTGTTCCAATAATTGATATGAAATTTATAGTTTTGCTCAAACAATATCGATACGGATCAGATCAAATTATGCTTGAAGTCCCAGCAGGAACTATTGATCCAGGTGAAAGGCCATTAAGTTGCGCCAAAAGAGAATTAATTGAAGAAACTGGTTATCATGGAAAAAATTGGAAAATGATAGGCAAATACTTTTCAACCCCAGCATATAACACTTGCATAGTGCACTGCTATCTAACTCATTGCTATAAGAAGAGTGAGACAAATTTTGACGAAGATGAGGTTCTAGAGACAAAAATATATTCAGTCCAAGAAGTAAGAAGGTTACTTAAAACAAATAAGATTAATGATATGAAAACTTATATCAGCCTTGACCGATTTATGAATTATTATTGATTCAATATTTTCCAAATACCTGAGGCAGATAAAATAATTTTATCTTGTGAGATCAAATTACCCTCAATAAAGACGAGTGATTTCGTAGTTCTTGTAACCTTAGCATCGCATTCTACAATATCATCCTGAAGACCGGGACTTACAAAGTTGCAGTTTAGTGAAATAGTACTGCAAGGTTTTTTTCCACATGCAGCAAATACCATAGATCCTAAGAAAATATCTGCTAGTGACATGGAGTAGCCACCATGTGCAATACCATGAGCATTGAGATGCTTATCCAAAATTTTAGTAATGAATTTATATTGGTTATTTTCTTCTCTCTTAAAATACATTGGTCCAATTAAGACATCAAAGCCAGCATGCCATCCAAGTTTTTTGTATCCTTCTGGTACCCAGCTTGGTGCTGATACTTCTGTCTTTAACATGACCATAGAGAATCTCCCTAATTCAAAGAATGCGACCTTCTAGACTTCAATTCGGATATGGTCAAGCAGAATAAAGAAAAATATTTGCCAAAATTGAGGGTATTTTTGATGTATTTTTTTAAATAAAATTAAACTTTTTTTTTTATATAAAAAGTCTATCTTACGGTTTTCTAAATATTTATAAGGGCAATATAGTATGAGAGATGCTGCAATAATTTCAACTGCAAGAACTGGATTAGCAAAAGCTATGAGAGGTGGATTTAACAAAACTCACGGTATTACAATGGGTGGCCATACTGTTAAACATGCTATTGAAAGAGCAGGAGTTGAAGCTGGTGAAGTAGAAGATGTAATTTTTGGATGTGGACAACCAGAGGGAGCAACAGGTCATAACATTGGAAGAAATGTTGCAATTGCAGGAGGATGCCCCGTAACTGTGCCAGGTACTACAATAAATCGTTTTTGTTCATCAGGTTTACAATCAATAGCAGTAGCTGCTCAAAGAATTATTGTTGATGGAATTAAATTAGCTATAGGTGGGGGAGTAGAGTCAATATCAATGACACAGCAAAACATGAACATGAAACACCTTATTGAGCCTGAACTTCAAAAAATTTGTCCAGCATTATGGATGCCTATGATTAATACTGCAGATGTTGTAGCAGATCGATACAAAGTAAGCAGAGAATACCAAGACGAATATTCACTACAAAGTCAACAACGAACAGCTGCAGCTCAAACTGCAGGAAAATTTAAAGACGAGATTGTTCCTTTAACGACAAAAATGGATGTAATGAACAAAGAAACAAAGGAAGTTACTGAACAAGAAGTAACAGTTGATAAAGATGAGTGTAATCGACCACAAACTACACTTGAGAGCCTTGCTGGTTTAATGCCAGTCATGGGACCTGATAAATATATTACTGCGGGCAATGCTAGTCAGCTGTCAGATGGAGCATCTTCATGTTTGTTAATGGATCTTAAAGAAGCAGAAAAAAGAAATATTGAACCTATGGGAATTTTTAGAGGACTTTCTGTTGCAGCTTGTGAGCCCGATGAGATGGGTATAGGACCAGTATTTGCTGTACCAAAACTTCTAGAGCAACACGGTTTAAAGGTAGATGATATCGATATATGGGAACTGAACGAAGCATTTGCAGTTCAAGTTTTATACTGTAGAGATAAGCTAGGAATTGATAATGAGAAATTAAATGTGAACGGAGGATCAATTTCTATTGGACACCCATATGGTATGACCGGCTCTAGAATGACAGGACATATTTTAATCGAAGGTAAGAGACGAAACGCTAAATATGGTGTTGTAACAATGTGCGTTGGCGGCGGAATGGGAGCAGCAGGTCTTTTTGAGATTTTATGATAGATACAATTAAATACATTGAGAAAATAGCTCTGGTAATAATTATATTTGCCACAGTAATAGCTATTGGCTATGAAATATATGCAATGTATGAAAAAAATCTCGTTGAACTTGCTGACTTGCTTTTGTTATTTATTTATCTCGAAGTTATACAGATGATTAGAGAATATTGGACACTAAATAGAATCAGGATCAGCATACCGCTGTTTATCGCTATTACTGCTGTTGCACGTTTAATAATCTTACAAGGCAAGACTATGGATCCAAGCATGCTGCTATACGAGGGAGGAGCTATTTTATTGATTGCTATAGCTGTTCTTATATTAAAAGCGAGAAAGCTTAAAATATTTGCCGATGTTGACGATTAAGATTGTCAAAGGATTAATACTTCCATTTTTGATTGTACTTTTAATAAGCACATCTGCGTTTTCACTTACTGATGAGGATGAACAAGAGATTATTTCTGTAGTAAGTCAGCAGCTGCAGGCATTTCAAGATGATGATTTTGAGAAAGCCTATTCTTTCGCATCACCGATTATCAAGAAAATATTTCCAAGTTCAAAAGTATTTGGTGAAATGGTTGTAGGTCAGTATCAGGCCGTTTATCGTCCCAAAAGTGTGAACTTTGGCAAGATATCAATTAAAGATGGAGTGCCTTCCCTAGAAGTATATTTAGTTGATCCTGAAGGTGAATTCGTAACTGCAATTTACTCAATGCAGCAACAAGAAGATGGTGAATGGCTGATAAATGGATGTTTTCTTACTCAGGCAGAAAGTAACGAAATTTAGGCTTGAGAGTTTCTTATAACTTGCTCGTAAAATTTTAGGCTTTCTTTGCTTTTTCTCTCTAAAGTATCTCTATTCACCTCGATTAAACCAAAACGTGGTTTGTAGCCATATATCCATTCAAAGTTGTCAAGAAATGACCAATAGTAATAACCTCGAATATCTAAACCGTCATCTAAACAGCTTTGAAGTCCTTTTAATGCTGTAGTGATATATTTTATTCTTTGATTATCATCATCTGTGCCAATCCCATTTTCAGTCACAATCATCGGGCAATTTATTTTTGGAGCAACATACCTCAATACATTTTCTAATGACTCAGGATAATATTCATATCCCATAACAAGCATATTTTCATCATTGACGTTAGGTTTCATAATTCCCTCAGGACCATAGGTGTGACGTGTATACGTTTGAATACCAATGAAATCGTCGTCTTTAGTTTGTTCCAAGCACACGTCTACAGTTTCAGCATGAGCAATGTCGCGTGATTGTACACCTCCTTCAGCTGCTTGGTAATCCATAATTGAAAGTGTAATACCAACAGGCTGATTTTTTGTAAGCAGACCTTTGATAACTGGAAATGCTTTTACATGCGCCGCCATCATACAGTCACGTATTTTATAGGGATGGCCAAATAGAAAAGGGCCAAAATTATCTAGAGTTGACCCACATGATTTAGCAGCATCTTCAACAAATGGCATTATAGTTTTCATACCTTGTTCAGGGTAGCTAGGAAATGTGTGTGCAAAACATGCAGTTAGATTTGCCTCATTTATTGTACAAACAGTATCTATACGGTCACCTAGCTCTTTTGTTACAAATTCAGCATATTTAACATATAAATCTGCGTTTTCCTTTTTTTCCCAACCTCCTTTAGCTGTAAACCAAAGTGGGGAAGTGAAGTGTTGGAATGTGACGCACGTTTGAAGATTATTTTCATGACAACAGTCTAAAACTTTTTTGTAATGATTAATTGCCTCATTTGAAAATTCTCCCTCGGACTCTTCGATACGAGCCCATTCAATAGATAGTCTATAGGACTGTATTGCATGAGATGACATAAGTTTTATATCTTCCTCATATCTATTCAACTGATCACAAGCAATTCCTGACGGTTCAGCAAATGTAGTATTTTTTGTATTTTCAAGTAGCCAAAAATCAGAGTTCGTATTATTTCCCTCTACTTGATGAGCAGCAGTCGCTGTACCCCATATAAAGTCTTTTGGTAAATTAAGTTTCATAATTATATAAATTTAGCATTTGGATACCCATCAAGAATATACTTTTTAAGTTCTTCAACCAGCTCTTTTTTTACTAAAGTTACAATTGCCCCACCAAAACCAGCTCCAGTCAGTTTGGATCCTAAAGCGCCAAAGGAATTAGAAAGATCAACCAACTTATTCAAATCATCAGTTGAAACCATATAGTGTTGTGATAAAGAAATATGACTTTCTGTCATTAATTTTCCAAATTCTTCAGCTTTATTATCTTTTAAATATCGAGCTGCTTTGACAACTCTCAAATTTTCCTCAATTACATGTTTACTAACGTTGAGCTCTTCATCAGACAGTAATTGAATATCATTTTCATCAATTTTTGTTTTTGCACAGAGGTTTTGAATTTTCATCTTTTTTGCAGCATTGAGACATAATTCTTTTTTTTTGTTAAACTCACTATCTGATAAAATCCTTTGTGTATTGCTATCAATTATTAGAAATTGATAATCTTGAAAAATTGGTATCAATTCATAATTTTTATTAAAAGTATCAAGAAAAAGGGCTTCATAATGATTTCCTAAGACCGATACAAATTGGTCCATAACTCCACCGCCCACACCAACAAAATTATTTTCAACTTCAAATGCTAAATTAATTAAATCTTGATCTGCCAAATTTTTTTGAAAATAGCAACTTAGTGATTTTAAAGTACTAACGGTGATAGCTGCAGAGGAAGAGAGACCGACTCCCAATGGAAGACTGCTTTTGATATAAATTGAGATATTGTTAATCTTAACTGAAAACTTCTTCTCAAAATAAAGACATGATCCAATAACGAAATCTGCCCAATTATTTCTTTTTTCGAGTTTCTTAACAGTTAAAGAGTCTTTATATTTATCTGAAAATATTGAAATAGATTCACTATTTTTATTTTCAACGATCTCACAGATAATTGAGTTCTTGATTTGTAACGGTAAAACATGTCCACCATTATAGTCTAAATGCTCTCCAATGAGGTTAACTCTGCCAAAGCCCTCACCAATCGAGACTGTGTTCATAACTTAACTTTGTCTTTGTTTTAATTCAGAAAATATTCTTTCATAAAAGTTACTATCGTACTTATTAAAGTAAGTAACTATTATTGCTATAGTTCCGGCAACAGCTGGAAAAATATATCCCATAATAAATAGACCATTCAATGTTTCTGGACTTTGATCTATTGCATTTGCCACATAATCTGTGCTTTCAAGAATTACACCAGCAAGCCATGCACTGAAACCAACACTTAATTTAAAAACGAATACGTGAGCTGCGTTTAGGACTCCTTCAGCACGAAATCCAGATTTCCATTCCCCGTACTCGATTGTATCAGCTATCATTGACCAGGCCATGACACCTGCCATACCAAAACCAATGAAGCCAAAGGTTGCAATAAAAGCTAATAACCAAAAGTTTTCATACCCAGTAATATAATAGATTATTAAATCTGTAATTACGTAGAGAAATGTTCCAATCATGAATAATGTCTTTTTCTCAAACCTATTTTTTACTAAGTTAACTAAATATGCGCCAAACATAATTTGCAAAATCACACCAAGCAAAATTGGACTAAAGTAAGCCTCTAATTGCAGATTATATTTAACAAAATAGACAACTGTTAGTTGCTTTATATTATTTGCAACCCAAGTTGTTAAAAGTGCCAGTATCACGAAATGTAATGGATAATTATTAAATACCATTTTGGTAACTTTCTTAATACCAATGGTTTCTTCGTATGGTTTTGAATAAACTTCTTTAGTATTAAAAAAACACAGAAAGGCAAAAATAGCCCCAAGCACTGCCAAACAACCTACTACAATTGGAAATCCAAACTGTGGTGATCTAAAAAGTCCAACCAGGGGCAATGTAAGAACTGCAACTGCAATTGATCCAGAGCTAGCCCCTAAAAATCTAAAAGATGCGAGTGACGTTCTTTCATTTCTATCTTGTGTCATTGCTGGTATGAGCGAACCAACTGGAATAGCAATGATGGTATATAAAGTAGTGAATGTAATGTATGTAAAAAGGGCCCAGTAAAATTTGCCCGTTTGTGATAAATCGGGTGATGTAAAACAAAGAATAATCATTATTAGCGCAGGAACTGATCCAAACAAAATATAAGGTCTAAACTTCCCCCATCTGGTTGATGTATTGTCTGCAATATACCCCATGATTGGATCGGTAAATGCGTCCCAGATTTTTGCTATAAAGAAAACTAAACCAGCATCTGCAGGTGATAATCCAAAAATATCTGTATAAAAAAATAGTAAGTAGAAGACAGTCAGTTGCCACATTATATTAATGGCAAAATCACCACCACCGTAAAACAATTTTGATCTAAAACTTAGTTTCATATGGTATCATATATTGTTTCAACTAATTTTAATGCTCTCTGATCACCGAGCATGGAACCAGTTAATAAATTCATTGTATAAGCGCAGCTAATTCCATTTTCAGGATCACCAAATGCCATAGAACCACCCCAACCGGTATGGCCAAATGCCTTACTGCTTTTGCCAAATAATTTACCACCACCGACACTGTAACCCACATGTGACCACTGCATAGGTGACTTCATTACATGATCGTCTCCACTTACAGCAGCTGAAGTAAGAGTTTCAAAGGTATTTGATGAAATAAATTTATTTGATAAATGTGATAAGAAAAAATCATAAATTTTTGCAAGTGACCCTGAATTAGAGTGACAGTTCATAGCTGGAATTTCCGCAAGTCGCCATTCAGCTGTGTTTGCTGTTTTTGTTCTGTTTGCAGGATTAAGAAACGCAGTAATAAGATACTCATCTACATTTGTCGGATCACTAAAAGCTTTTCTAAGGCTTTCAGAACTAATTAGTTCAGCAATATTGTCATGATATGCTAGAGGTGTACCTATAAAACATTTAGTTTCAAGAGGACTATTCAGTAACTCCTCCAAGTTCTTACCAACTGATTTATTAGTCACTCGTTTAATTAATTCACCAACTAAAAAACCAATTGTTTTTGGATGATAACATATTTTTTCATCAGCCTTATGATAGGGCTCTTGTTCTGCTAACAGATCAACTACATAATCCCATTTATAAAAATCGGTTTCATCTATGGGCTGTTTCCATCCATACATACCTGCTTGATGAGAGAGCAATGTCTTTACTTTTATATTTTCTTTTCCACCATTCGCAAATTCAGGCCAGTAGTCAGCAACATTTTTCTCTAAATCTAATTTATTTTCATCAATCAATTTAGCAACAATCATCGCAACAATACCCTTACTGGTCGAATGGATGTTCACTATTGTATTTTGGTCCCACTTGTTTTTTTTATCACGATCTCGATAGCCGCCATAAAGGTTCACCAAAACCTCTCCATTTTGATAAACGGCAAAAGATGCGCCCACTTCTTCATTATTCTCCAAGTTTTTCTTAAATAATTCATATGTGTTTTCGAACTTTTTATTAAACTCACCCAATGCTGTTATTTCATTATCTTTAGTCATTTATAGTGTCATAAGGCTATTATTTATATATTCTGCAGTAGATTATATGACAGAGCAGAATAACAAAACATATTTAATAGGTTTTATACTGGCACTATCTGCTGGTTTGATATGGAGTTTTGGAGCACCTACCGTTAGGTATATGATAGATGCTCAGGTCTATCAATGGCATTACCTTTTTTATAGAGGTATAGTTGTTGCAACAATCTTGTTGATATATTTGCTCTATAACGAAGGCATATCTTTCTATCATAATTTTAATAGAGTTGGATCATCGGGTTTATTGGGTGGAGTTGGTCTTGCTGCGGCTTTTATATTTTTTATTTTTGGAATGACTTATACCTCTGCGGCCACCACATTATTTATGATCGGTACACAACCATTATTTGCGGGTCTCTTTGCATATATCTTTCTAAAAGAAAAAGTTGGCATCACAACTGCGATTGCATGTTTTGTTTCTTTGTTTGGTATCTTTCTAATGGCTTATAACGACTGGTATGCAGGAACTTTTTTAGGTTGGGTATTTGGTTTATTCTGTTCCATTGGATTTGCAATATTTGCGACGACTCTCAGATGGCAGCCAAACACGCCTAAATTTACAACAATCATTATTGCGGGCATTACTTGCTCGCTTTTTTCAATAATTATGATTGTTTTATTTTCAGACAGTTACTCAATGCCTATACAAAATATTTTTCTGAGTATGCTTCATGGTACATTAGTGGGAACTGGTCTTATTCTTCTAAGTTTAGGTGCACGTTACCTTCCTGCGGCAGAATTTATGTTACTTTCTTTAACTGAAGTTGTGGGTGGGGTCATCTGGTGTTGGATACCTCTATTTGGAGTAAACGAAGTTCCTTCAAACATAACTTTAATGGGTGGCTTGATCATAATTATTGCAATTAGTTTTTATGCTTTAGGTTCTTCAAAAAAATCTACACCTCCCACACTATAGAAAAGTATGAGTGAAATTCAAAATGTAACTTGGAATTATCCTACCCCAATATGGTTTGGTTTAGACCGTTCTTTAGAGATTGCAAATGCGTTAGAGTCTCTCAGCATGCAAAATCCTCTACTCGTTACAGATCCTGATTTTTCAACTAATAAGAACTTTACAAAAATTGTTGAATTATTAAAAAATAATAAAATCAAACACTCAATATTTTCAAATATAAAAGGCAATCCAACAGGCAAGAACGTAATGGAGGGCATTGAACATTTTTTGTCTAACAACAACGATGGTATAATAGCGATTGGCGGAGGCAGTTCCCTTGATGCTGGTAAAGCAATTGCATTTATGACAAAACAAAAGGAAAACCTTTGGTTTTTCGAGGATATTGGGGATAATTGGACAAAGGCAATTACAGATCAACTTCCAAAAGTAATTGCGATACCAACTACGGCTGGGACAGGTTCTGAAACAGGCCGCGCATCACTTATTTTAGACGAAAGTGACAAGACAAAAAAAATAATATTTCATCCCTCGTTCTTACCAGACCTTGTAATACTTGATCCAAATTTAACTTTATCTCTTCCACCTCATCTCACAGCTGCAACAGGTATGGATGCTTTAGCTCATTGTTTAGAGGCATATTGTGCTAGAGGTTTTCATCCTATGGCGGATGGAATTGCACTAGAAGGGATGAAGAACGTGAAAGATAGTCTTCTAAGTGCATATAAAAATCCAGATGATATATTTGCAAGATCAAAAATGTTAGTAACGTCATCAATGGGATCAACTGCATTTCAAAAAGGACTAGGAGCAATACATTCTCTTTCTCATCCTATAAATGCAGTTAATGATATTCATCACGGTCTTTCAAATGCAATATTTATGCCATATGTACTTAAGTTTAATGAACCGATTATAAATCAGAGGATACAACTATTAACAAAATACTTAGAATTAGAAAATTCTACATTTGATGGATTTCTGTCTTGGATATTGAAGCTAAGAAATGAACTCGCTATCCCTCATACACTGAAGGAGCTTAATCAAGAATTTAATTTTGAGCAACTTAGTGAGATGGCCCTGAAAGATCCATCCACTGGACCAAACCCACGCGATATAAGTTTTGATGAAATGAAGCAACTTTACATTAACTCATATGAGGGTATCCTATAAGTATGATTAAAACAGAAAAACTAGTTTATGGTTCTGCTAATTCTAGTGTGCAATTTGAAGGTTCAATTAGTTATGAAGATAGTTTTGATACACCAAGACCAGGCGTGCTTGTATGTCATGCTTATGGAGGTCATTCTGATTTTGACATTAAGAAATCAGAACAACTGGCTGAGCTCGGGTACTTCGCATTTGCTATGGATTTATATGGCCAGGGAAGAAGAGGTTCAAATCCCCAGGAGTCAATGGAGTTGATGAATGAATTTAATTCTGACCGAGTATTGCTTCAACAAAGAATGATCGATGCTTTTGAAACTCTAAAGAATTTTGATAAAGTTGATGAAAACAAAACTGGAGCAATTGGTTTTTGTTTTGGAGGAAAATGTGCACTTGATTTGGCTAGGGCAGGCGAAGATGTGAAAGGAGTTGTTAGTTTTCATGGATTATATGATGCACCAATGGCAAGTTCAGGAAAGCAATTAAAAGGAACAATACAAATCGATTCATCGATTTTAATTTTACATGGATACGATGATCCCATGGCCACTCCACAAAATATGATTGATTTAGCTGATGAATTAAATTCAAAAAAAGCAAATTGGCAAATTCATGCTTACGGCAATGTTGGGCATGCTTTTACAAATCCTGAAGCTAATGATCGAAACTCAGGATTATTTTACGATGCATATGCTGATCAGCATTCATGGCGAGAGATGTCTAATTTTTTTAAAAAAATTTTTTCTTGAAATTATTATTCGGACTTCCAATTGATATTTTTCATTGAATTAAGATAATTTTTAAATTCTTTTATCAATTCTGAGCTTGGTTTTACTGTTTTTCGTCTTTTATCGCTCTCTGTTTTCTCTAAATGTATAAAACCTCTGTCACTAGCCTCATTAATCATCATAGATGACTTAGGCCGAGATGTATGAAAGAGCTTTGTCTTTAATTCTTCAACACATAGCTTTTCTTTATTTTGATGGGCTGACATTACAAGGAGCATCATATGATAATGAGATGGGGTCTTTCTGAAAAAGTGCTTACTTGAGCGATGTGAGGTTCCCATTTGTTCTTCCCAAAATCTGAGGAGTGAATTTGTTGCGCTCATGGGAAAAAATTTTACAGCAAAAAGATCAATCGTCTAATTAAATTTTCAAAAAAATCGATAGATTTATTTTGTCGTTATTGAATATTCGTAATGGTGATATCCTCTGATTCTATCGGCAAAATTGCCATCGTACCATCATCCGCTAATGTCCAATTGTCTGGACGTACCTCATTAACACCTCTCACAAAAATTATTTTTGCAATGAAATTTTGAGGAGCTGGTGTCAAATGATAGAATATTAGCTCCTTGACATTTGCTTCATTGGCAGCTTGAGCGGCCTCAATTGGAGAAGCATGATAATCCTGAATATCATAAAAGACAGTAGATAATAAGGGGTTTGTATCTTCTGAAATTTCTTCTAATCTTCCTATCATATTATGAGACAGAGCGTCATGAAACAGAAGGTCTGCATTTTTCGACTGTTTAACTAAGTTTTCACTGTAGTCGGTATCACCACTTATTACTATTGACCTGCCCTTGTAATCAAAACGATAGCCTAGTGAAGGATCAACTGGGAAATGTTCAACTTCAAAGGCTGTTATCTTAAGTTTACCATCATCATAAATAACTGGATCATTTAAATTAATTATTGTTGTATCAAAACCAGCAAAGTCAGAAGGTGCTACTTCTTCTCCATGATGAAGAGTTCTCCACTCTGTGTCTAGCTCATAAGCTTTTGTTATTCCCTCGGTAACGAGATTGGTACCCAATGGCCCATACACTGGTAGTTTTTTACCTCTATTTTGAGTTACCCATGAATAAAGGTGAAAGTCAGCTAAATCAGAAATATGATCTGAATGTAAGTGAGTTAATAAAACTGCATCTAAGTTACCAAGATTAATACTCCAATTTGTAAGGTTTTGTCTGCTACCATCCCCAGTATCAACCACAAACATATGATCAGGAGTTTTTATCATAATACAGGGCTCTGCTCTTCCTTTACCCGGTAAAGGCCCTCGTGATCCGCAAACAAGACCAATAAGATAATCGCCATCAAAAGTTACTAATTTATCTTGATTATTCCATTGTCTATTAAAATCAAAATCTATCAAAACATTTTGAACAGTAACAGTTCTTATTCCAACAACTGCAATGATTAATATTAAAATTGCAGTTATCAAAAAAAAATAAATTTTTTTCATATTTATTTACTAGATATTCTCTTCGATGTAACGAGCAACAAAATAATAACTATTATTTCAATTATAATAAATTGAGTTGCAAAGGTTGCATCATGTGCTAACCATGAGATCACTCTAAATAAAGCAGTAACACCCAAAAGCATCGCGGGTGCGTAAAACCAAATACTTCTTAAGGTATAAACTGCAAGTATCATCATCACCCCAATACAGAAAAAATAGCTTCCTACATCACCAATTAGACTGCTTCGACCTAATCCTTCAGGAATTTCTAATATACCAAAGTTAGCTCCGGCAACGTAAGGAGAAATTACCCAGAGTAGGCCAATTGTAATGAACAAGATCCCATTAATAGTATTTAAAATAACTAAAAATTTATTCATAATCTTTCCCCTTTAGTATTATTAAATAATGTTTATTCTTAATATAATCAAGAATAAGGTTAGTGATGGAAGTCAAAAACAAGGTTTATCCCAGTAAGGATCAGATGAGGGGTTTCTTTGGAACTACAAATGATAATGAGCCAATCTATATGGTTAATTTATTAAAGTTTAAAGATAAGGCTGAATATAAGGATGGAAGAAAAACAAATTTGACCGGCAGAGAAGCATACAAAATCTATGCAGAATTTGTTAAGAACCATTTACAAAATATTGGTGGCGATCTTATATTACACACAGACGTGACGCGCATGGCAGTTGGGGAAGTTGAAGAATTATGGGATGTAGTTGCTATTGCTAAATGGCCTTCCAGACAAATTATGGGTGAGAACATGATGCCTAATGACCCAAAGTATCTTGAAGCTTATCAGCATCGTGAAGCAGGATTAGCAGGCCAATTAAACATTGAAACAAAAGAAATTAATGATTGAATTATATACTTCACCTACACCGAATGGATATAAGATTTCAGTAGCTCTTGAGGAGCTTGAAATACCTTACAATGTTCATGTTGTGAATTTACAAGCTGGTGATCAAAAAAAACCTGAATTTTTAGAAATGAATCCTAATGGGCGTATTCCCGTAATAGTTGATACTGAAAACGATAACCTTTCAATAATGGAAAGCGGCGCACAACTAATTTATTTAGCTGAGAAAGCAGGCAAATTATTGCCTACAGAGTCAATTGCACGTTCAAAAGTCATTCAGTGGTTAATGTTTCAGATGGGAGGGATTGGTCCGATGATGGGGCAGGCCAATGTTTTCTTTCGTTATTGGCCAGGAGAAAAAATACAACCAGCAATTGACCGTTATCAAAACGAGGGAAGACGCTTGTTTGAAGTTATGGAGACACGTTTAAAAGATAATGAGTATCTCGCTGATGATTTTAGTATAGCTGATATTGCAAATTGGTGTTGGGTAAGAACATATAAATGGTCAGGTGTGAATATCGACGGTCTTGAAGGTGTAAAAAGATGGATGCAGATGATGGAGGATAGACCGGCTTGCAAAAAAGGTGTTGCAGTGCCAATTGATATTATGGAGTTGATGAGAAATATGAAACAGTCAAAAGACCTAACCGATACCGGTTCAAAAATAATTCAGAAGTAGGAGAATAATGATGAGTTTACCAAATCCATTAGTTGTTCTTGGCGGTGTTGGCTCACCCTATACACGTAAAATGCTCTCATATCTGAGGTATAAACGTATTCCTCATAAAATGATTTGGGGAGACCCTTCAAAATATCTTGATCAAGAGGGTATTGAAAAGCCCAAGCCTGGATTACTGCCAACAATTGTTTTACCTGATGAAAATGGAAATTTAAAAGCCGTAACAGATTCGACTCCGTTAATAAGAAGGATTGATAAAGAGGTTAGTGAGCGAAGCACTATTCCATCTGATCCTGCACTTGCGTTTATAAATTATTTAATTGAAGATTTTGCTGATGAGTGGGGAACGAAATATATGTTTCATTATAGATGGCACGATCAAAAAGATGCTGAAAATGCAGGAACAATTTTACCTCTTCAAACCGTAGGAATGATGCCAAATGAAATGCTAGATAATTTAAAGGGAATGATAAGTAAAAGGCAGATAGATAGGTTGTGGGTAGTTGGTTCCAACAATGATACAGCTCCTATCATAGATGCAAGTTTCAGACGCCTATTGGGTATACTTGAGAAACATTTCACATCAACACCCTATTTGATAAGTAATAGACCCTCATCAAGTGATTTTGCAATGTATGGTCAACTGTCTCAACTTGTAAACTTTGATCCCACGCCAAGAGAAATTTGTCATGAAGTTTCTCTGAGGACAGTAGCTTGGGTTGGTTTAATTGAAGATCAGTCAGGTATTGAGGTAGATGATGAACAATGGGGATCAATTGATACTTTGCCGTCAACGGTAAAAGATTTACTGACGGAAATTGGAAAGGGATATGTTCATGCGCAGTTATCGAATGCTAAAGCAATAGAAAATGGCGATAAAGAATGGCAAACAGAGATTGATGGATGTCTGTGGAAACAAAAATCATTTCCTTACCAGGCAAAGTGTTTAAAGTGGCTTAACGAAGAATATAAAATGCTTGAAGATAATGATCAGAAAAAAGTAAATGATCTTCTTGAAGACACTGGATGTGAAAGGTTAATATTTGAGATATGAAAGTAGATTTATATTTCTCCTTTAGAAGTCCATACTCTTATTTAATATTACCGCGTATCGTTTTGTTAAGAGATAAATATGGTGTAGATATAAATTTTAAACAAGTCTATCCGTTAGCAATAAGAGAGCCAGAATTCTTTAAAGGTAAGAACTTATTTACATATTTTCTTCTAAAACGATTTGATTATTTTTTACAGGCAAAAAAACTCGGTATGATATTTAAAAAACCAAATCCAGATCCAATAAAACAAAATATGCTAACCGGTAAAATTTCTGATGACCAGCCACGTATATTTAAGTTATGTCATTACTGTCAGGCAATAGAAAAAGATAGACAACTTGATTTTGCCGTAGAAGTTTCAAGCAAGATATGGAGTGGTATGAAAAATTGGAATTCTGATGATTCAATTTCTGAGTCATCATCAAAATTAGGCTTAAATCATAATGATATTGAAAAAAAACGAACAGAGGCTGAGCAAAGCTTGATTGATGAAATAAAATTAAACCAAAAGGAACAATTAGAAGCAGGTCATCATGGAGTTCCATTAACAGTCTATAAAAACAAGTTTTTCTTTGGGCAAGACCGATTTAATGATCTTTTAAGAGCATTAAAAAAAGATGGACTTGAGTTATAGTATATTTAACGAATTGTCTTAACTTTTATTGAGCTGAAATCCCTCTTATCCTCTCAGATCTTCTCCTTAACAACTCAGTCACAATCAGGATTAATGTTGAAAGCACAATTAAGCATGTAGCAACAGCCATGATCGTCGGGCTGAGCTGCTCTCTCAAACCAGTCCACATTTGAAGTGGGATAGTTGTAAGATTTCTATCTCCTCCTGCCACGAATAGAATTACGACAATTTCATCAAAAGAAGTTACAAATGCAAATAAAGCACCAGAGATTATGCCAGGAGTTATTAGAGGTAATGTAATCTTAAAAAAAGTATTAGTTGGTGTGCTGCCGAGACTTGATGCTGCACGCGTAATACTGTCATCAAATCCACTTAAAGTTGCAGTAACTGTTATTACAACAAATGGTGTGCCTAAAATAATATGCGCAATGACAATGCCAGGAAAAGTTGCAGCTAATCCTAATTTTGCAAGTGAAAAAAAGATAGCTGAGCCAGAAATAATTAGTGGAATAATCATTGGTGAAATTAATACACTCATGATTAATTGTTTGTAAGGCATGTAACGACTGCTTAGACCCAATGCTGCAACTGTTCCAAGTACGGTTGCTCCAATTGTTGAGAAAAATGCATAGTAAACACTGTTTCGAGCCGCTATTCCCCAAGGATTTTTTGTTCCATAAATCATATCTTCATACCACCTAAGTGAGAAAGCTTCTGGCTGCAATGCAAGCATACCGTCAGAAAAGTGGATATATTGCTCAGCATTAAATGATAGTGGTATGATCACAAAAAGAGGCGCAATCAAAAATACGAAAACTGCAGTACAAATTACTAAATAAGAATAGTGCCAAACTCTGTATCTCATTTCTGTATATTTTGGTAATGCCATATTATCCAAGCCTCATGTTATCTATGCCAACAATCTTATTGTACAGCCAGTATACCACTAGCACTGCTATTAAAAGAACTGTCGCCATCGCCGTTGCAAGAGACCAGTCTAGTGATTGCTGCATGTGATATGCTATTCTATTACTAATTAAAATTCCTTTTGCTCCACCAACCAATGCAGGTGTTATGTAATAACCAATCGCTAAAACAAACACTAAAATTGATCCTGCACTAATTCCCGCGTATGTCAGAGGAAAATATATTTTTCTAAAAGCGTGAAAAGGTGTTGCACCCATTGAAGTTGCAGCGCGCATTAAACTTGGTGAAATTGTTTTCATTACACTATAAAGAGGCAAAACCATGAATGGCAATAGGATTTGTGTCATTGCAATGAATGTGCCTGTCATATTATACATGAGCTCAAGTCTCGACTCATCTGCAACAAATCCAAGTGATACTAAGGTATCATTTAAAACTCCTTGTTTTTGTAATAGAACCATCCAACTGGATGTTCTAACAAGCAGTGATGTCCAGAAGGGCAAAAGGACGCAGATCATCAATAGATTTGAATAACGAGTCGGTAAGACTGAAAGTAAGTGTGAAATCGGGTAAGCTAAAATAAAGCAGCAGAAAGTTACTCCAACGGCAACAAATATTGTTCGCAGCCACAAGGTTACATTAATTCGAAGCTTTTCAGGAATCCTTTCAATTGAGCCATCAAACTTTTGTTCATAATCAAATGTCGTTAAATATTTTCGAAAATGATAAGCGTCAGTTCCTCTCTTTAATGCTTGCCAATATTCAATGTCACCCCATTTTTTATGTACATCAATGAATTGGTCTAGAAAGTTAGCATTTTCATCAAAGTTTTTAAGTTTACGTGACGTCTTTTTAATTAGACTTGTAAAGCCACCTTTTTCATAGTTTAAACGAGTTGCAATCTTACCGTGGTATTTATTTTCTACAGCAGTCTTCAATTCATAATAAAATGTTGATGTTACATCCTCGCCAGGCATTTCACTGCCATCCCATGTCTGCATAACCTCGTGTGTTTCTGTAAGAAACGAGTTCATTTCAGCATTATCAATACTTCGCCCCAACATCTGAAAAATAGGAATTACGTATGCAAAAACAATGAAGAACAGAAGCGGCGCGGCCAGTAAAAAAGCAGTAGTTCTGCGTCTTCTCTCCACTTTTTTGAGTTTGACGGATAGAAGTTCTCCATCCGAAGTTCTTATTTCGGCAGTCATATTTAAAAGGATACTTAATTTGAGGTACTTGGGCAACCCATAGGTTGCCCAAGTTTAAACCTTATAGGTTAGCTTTCCAAGCTTCCCAAGCGTCGTTGATTTCAGTGTTGTTATCAGCGTACCACTCAGGGTTCATAAGAACGTAGTTCTCAGTATTTGCTGGAGCAGTAGGCATGTGAGGCATAATCTCAACAGCACCTGCTTGCTCAGAATAGAACCACGGCTCATCAGCCATGATCACATCAAGAGATGAGATACGGAAAGGAGCGTAAGCAATGTGCTTAGCACTTCCAGCTAAACCTTCAGAACTAGTGAAGTACTGAAGAGCTTTCATAGCTTCTTCTTGGTTTGGTCCACCTTTAACAAGTACGAAGTACTCATAATCAAGGATCTGACCATCCCATACCATTTTCATTGGTGAACCTTCGTTCACAATGGCATTGAAGTGACGTCCATTCCAACCAGTAGCCATGATAGCTTCACCAGAAACTAACTGCTCAGGTGGTTGTGCACCAGCTGACCAGAAAATGCATCCACCTTTAGGGTTTGTGCAAAGATCTGTAAGCTTATCAAGAGCTCTATCAATTCCATTGTCTTCCATGTAGTCATACACATCAGATGCAGGAACACCATCAGCGACTAGAGCAAACTCTAAGTTTGACATAGCTGAAGAGTAGATAGATCTTACTCCTGGATATTTATCTGGGTTAAAGAAGTCCTCCATAGAATCTGGATAACTTCCATCAAAATTCACATTGTCAGTGTTGTAAGCGTAGTTCCATGAATAAAGAATATTACCCACAGCACAATCACTAGGCATTGGAGCAAAGAAATCGTCACTTGCTTTCATACCGTTAACACCAGCAGGGAAGTCGTTATCGAAATCGAATTCTACAAACAATCCTTCGTCACAACCGATAATTGTATCACGAGCATACACATCGATAATGTCCCAAGTAATCGCTCCAGACTCGACCTGAGCTTTAATTTCACTCAAACCTCCACTGTAGTCGATCCAGTTTACTTGAACGCCACTCATTTCTTGATATGGGTCCCCGTAACCTAGCTTTTGACTTTCTGTATAAGCGCCTCCCCATGACACCACGTTTACTTCCGCAGCTGTAGCCATAGATGGAGCCACCAATAAAGCAGCCAAAGAGATTAGTTTAGTTAATCTAGACATGATTAATCGTCTCCTTTTTTTATATAAAGAAATATTACACAAGGCCTTGAGCAAAAACGCAACAAAAAAAAAGATTATTTTTCAACAAATTAATGTTGAATCTACATGTAGTATCAAAGGATTAGTAATCTAGAGCTCTGCAGTCATGAGATGACCAGCCAAGGTCTAATTTATCGCCGACGTTAAGCTTTAAATCACTGCTCGCGTTTGGAACTTTTAAAATAAAGTCGTCATTACCAAGAAGATTTACTCGCACCCTGGTATGATCTCCATGATAGATAATTTCGCGGATCTCACTTGTGAATTTATTTTCAAGTTGTACATTTGGGTCAATACTCACTCGCTCAGGTCTTAGAGAAATTCTGGATTTTTCCCCAGAAGAGCTCACAGCAATAGGATTAGCAACAATAGTTTCACCAGAGTCAGTTTCAATCTTTGCTGAACCAGATGCAATTTCTTTTACAGTTCCTGTGAAAGTATTATTTTCTCCAATAAAGCTTGCAACAAACGAATTCACTGGCGTTTCATATAATTCATTTGGATCAGAAAGCTGTTGAACCTTACCGTCATTAAACACAGCAATTCGGTTTGACATGGTCAGAGCTTCACCTTGGTCGTGCGTAACATAAACAACAGTCACTCCTAATGACTCGTGAATGTGCTTTAATTCATACTGCATACTCTCTCGTAAATTTTTATCAAGAGCTCCAAGAGGCTCGTCCATTAATACAAGTTTAGGATCAAACACAAGCGCGCGAGCAACAGCAACTCTCTGTTGCTGACCACCAGATAATTGTGCAGGCATTCTGTTTTCAAAACCTGTTAATGAAACCATTTTCAAAGTTTGATTAATTCTTTCTTCGATTTCTGATTTATCCACTTTTCTTACTTTAAGAGGAAAAGCTAAATTTTCATAAACTGATAAATGCGGAAACAAAGCATAATTTTGAAAAACCATACCAATACCACGTTTGTGTGGAGGAATATTATTTATTGGACGACCATCGAAATATATTTCTCCATTCGTTGGAGTTTCAAAACCAGCGAGCATCATGAGAGTTGTTGTTTTGCCAGATCCAGATGGACCAAGTAAGGTAAGAAACTCACCTTCTGCAATATCTAAGTCGAGTCCTTTAACTACAAGCTCTTTTCCATCATAACTTTTATCGACTTGTTCAAATTTAACAAAATCAGTCTTTTTTGAATTCATGTCGGTAAGACTAAGGTAAAAATAGTTGGGAATCTAGGAATTTTTGAACTAAATTAAAGCTGACCTTATTACAAAAATAGATCAGTATTTAACAAGAAAGACTCTAACTTATGAAAAAATACCAGCACTATATAAACGGTGAATGGACCGATGCCTCAAGCAAAGACCTTATTCCAGTTATTAATCCTGCAAATGAAGAGGTGATTGGTGAAGTAACTTGCGCAAAGGATGAAGATATTAATCGAGCGGTAGAGTCTGCTAAAAAAGCATACGAGTCTCGAATTCTTGTAGATATGAATCCGATGGAACGAGCAAAACTTATGCGACGTATTGCTGAAGAGCTTCGCAAGGTCAGTAGAGAAGGTGGGGCATTACTTTGTGCTGAAAATGGGAAACTACTTGCTGCTTCTGAATATGAATTTGTTGATGCGGCAAACTACTTTGATTACTACAGTGGCTTAACAGATAAAATTGAAGGTCAAACTATTCCTGTAAACAGTCAGGTCATGGATTATACAGTTTATGAACCTTATGGTGTGTCAGGACATATTGTTCCTTGGAACTTTCCCATTGCAATGATCGCTCGTTCTTTGGCATGTTCGTTTGCAGCAGGAAATTCTACAGTTATAAAACCTGCAGAATTAACGCCCTTAGCAACCACATCTTATTTTGCCCAAGCAATTCATAATGCTGAAGTTCCAAAAGGCTTAATAAACATAGTCACGGGTTATGGAAGTGAAGCTGGAGCTGCGCTAACTGCCCATCAGGACGTTGCTCAAATAACTTTTACTGGTTCTGTAAAAACTGGAAAAGCAATTTTACATGCTGCCGCTGAAAGAGCTGTGCCTGCTGTTGTTGAGTTGGGAGGAAAATCTGCTGCTGTTGTTTTACCAGATGCGGATATTGATAAAGTTGTTAATGCAACCAAGGTTGGAATTTTTAGTCAAGCTGGACAAATTTGTTCTGCAATGTCGAGAATGATAGTTCATAAATCTATTAAGGATGAAGTGCTCGAGAAATTATCAAAGTTAGCAGCTTCGATTAAAGTAGGCCCTGGCGACGAAGAAGGTGTTGACCTAACACCTGTAATATCTGAGGAACAGTTACAAAAAGTAGAAAATTATGCGCGCTCGGGTTTACAAGCTGGCGCTAAAGCAGTCTCAGGTGGCAACAGAGTAGATAGAAAAGGTTTCTTCTTTGAACCCACAATTTATTCAGATGTTAAGCCCGATATGACAATTGCACAGGAAGAAATTTTTGGACCATTCTTATCTGTTTTAGATTATGAAGATCATGAAGAAGCAATCCATATTGCAAATGACACAGATTATGGTTTAGCGGCTGGTGTGTTTACTAAAGATGTTGACATGGCTACAAAAACAGCTTCACGTTTAAACGGTGGTCAAGTTTACGTAAATAGTTGGTTCACAGGAAGTATTGCAACTCCATTTGGAGGTTATAAACAATCAGGTTACAGTCGTGAGAAAGGTCAACAAGCAATTAAAAGCTACTTGCAGCTGAAGAACGTTGGTATACAACTTTAAATATTAATCGTTATCTCGAAGACCAGCCCCAGCCCCAGTTTGTTTTGATTGTTCTGTTTCCTCAACAAAGGTCTCTGTTGACATTTCATACAGCTCATTCCAAGTTTTGCTGGAAAAACTATCTTCATTTTCTAAAATATTA
>CACLWE010000010.1 GCA_902610585.1 uncultured Pelagibacteraceae bacterium | reverse complement strand
GGTTAGGCATAATGACCTTATCTATGTGGTCTTTACGCGCAGCAAAAAGAAGCATTGTTTCAACTGTACCAGACCATTTCTGATTCTTATCTTTTACAATTAAATTTCTTATTTTTTCAGCGTCTTTAGTCCCACCTGGCTCCCTTGTAATTATAACCTTTCTTTTTTTTGATAATTTTTTAGCAAGGAGTTTGATCTGAGTTGATTTGCCAGACCCTTCTCCGCCCTCAAAAGATATGAAACGTGAATTAATCACCTATCAGACAAATAAATTAACAATAGATTGATAAATGTAGCTAAAAAATCTAGAAAAAATATTTGTCCTTTTTAGTTCATTTGTAGAATAAATATCAAAATACTCAGATGTCTCATTGGGTATGTTTACTTTTAACTGTCCAATTTTAGTCCCAGCGGTAACTGGGAAACTTATTTGACTGTCCAGCTCAATACTAAAATCTAAACTCTTATTTTTCGTTTTAGGGACTGTTAAGATTATATCTGACGAAGCACTAACTGATGACAAGGACTCATTTGAACCGGGAATTTTTATTTGATCAATTTCTTGAGATTTTTTAAATAGTTCAATATTTTCATATTCTCTAAATGCCCAAGTAATAAGTCTTGACGAGCCTTGAGATCTTTTTTGCTGTGAGCTAAAACCATTTGTAACTGAGATTACTCTGCGATTTCCATCAACAGCAGATGCCGCAAGTCCGTACCCTGAAATTGATAGATGACCCGTTTTAAGGCCATCTACACCCATCTTTTTGTATAATAATGGATTTCTATTTTTTTGCTTTATTCCAGACCATTCAAATTCAGTTTCCGCAAACAAATGATAATACTCTGGAAACTCATTGATTAAGTATTGAGATAAAATTGCAATATCATATACAGTTGAATAATTATCATTACTATGCATACCTGTTGAGTTAGTAAAATTTGTATTTAACATACCAATTTCTCGAGCTTTGGATGTCATAATTATAGCAAAAGCCTCTTCGGATCCTGCAATATTTTCAGCAATAACTATGCAAGCATCATTTCCAGATTGAACAATAATCCCCCTTAATAAGTCTTCAACTCTTATTTCTTTATCTACTTCGACAAACATAGACGATCCTTCTCGTTCTCTCCAAGCTTTTTCTGAAACAAGAAATTTATCATCTAAAGATAGAGTTCCGTTAGATAATTTTTCAAATACTATTAATGTTGTCATGATTTTTGTCATTGAGGCTGGATATGTTTTTTTATTCATTTCTTTTTCAAAGAGAACTTTACCAGTAGTTGCATCAATAATTACTGCTGTTTCAGCTTCAGTATCAATAAATGACGCCTGTACAAAGGGAATTGGAATGAATATTAGGTAAATAATTACTAGTCTAAGTAAGTGCATAATATCTTTTTATATTAAAAATATTGATAAATCTTCATATTTTTTAAATGTGTCATCTTTGAGATCATTGATTAACTTATTCACGTCTTCATATGGCCCAATGAGTACTCTAAATATTTGAGTACCCCCACTGGTTGTCATGTTAAAGACTTTAGCTTTGAAATTCGATAACTCATCTAATACAATTTTTGCGTTTTCTAAAAATGAAAATGTTGCGACATTTAGATATATTTCATTGTATTGTCGTTTCTCTATAGTCTGAATATCAGACACATTAGTAACTATTTCTGTATTAGGAATTTCAGCATCTATTACAACTACATCTGATATAGGTGCTTCTACCACCTTTTTTTCCTCTTCAAAAGTTTGTGTTTCAGATAAAATAAAGCTTTCGTTTGTATTAATTAGTTCTATCTTCACTAACCCACCTTCGCTATTCAAATTTAACTCTTTAAAAACTCCTGATGATAAATTTATTATATGCGTAGATGAATATGCTCCTCTATTGTTGATTCTGACTTTTGTTGTTCTACCGTTTTCTAAGTTTGTAACTAAAAGTATTGATGGCAATGGAAGTGATCTATGAGATCCAGAATGTACGTCATTATGAAAAAATTCCTTATTAGTTGTCAAGTCGCCATTGTTTAATTCAATTTCAATTTCAGCAATTCCTACTTCTATAAACGATTTATAATCTCTTGGATAAAACCATTTACCATCAACTTGGTAAGGTTCTTCAATATATTTTTCTATTAAAGAGATATTTTTGTTCTTATTATTATCTTCAATTGCTAATGGAACAATATTAACAGCAGCGCATTGTGACAATAAAAGAATTAATAATAAATAAATATATTTCATCAATGATATTCTATCATATCAGAAAGAGTGCCAACTGATATTCCAAAAAACAGCGATCTATTCCACTTCATAATGACTTTGAAATTTTCATATACTAAGAATTTTTTTCCGTCTTCACCCTCAGGAAATACTAAATATGCATCTAAGTTTTTATTTGGAAGTTTTTCTCCATTTACTTTTAAAACTCCTAATTCTGACCACTCATATAATTTTTTTGAAATTTCTATTTTTTTTGCAGAAGTAGTAATATGGTCCTTATTTATAGGTTTGGTAGTAATGACTTCCCTGCCCCACGTGAGGTTATTATCCCATCCTGAGCTGCTTAAATAATTAGCAGAAGATGCAAATACATCATCTAGGGTGGTCCATATATCTTTTTTTTCATCCTCATTGTAATCAATTGCATAACTTAGAAAACTTGATGGCATAAATTGGTTTTGACCCATTGCACCTGCCCAAGAACCCATCATGTTCTCTGCATCAATGTGTCCTTCATTAATAATTTTAAGTGCATTAATTAGCTCTTCAGTAAAAAAGTCTCTTCTACGAAGATCGTGAGATAATGTTGAGAGTGAACGTATTACATTAAAGGATCCTGTAAATTTACCAAAACTTGTTTCTATACCCCATAGTGCTAAAAGAAAGCGTGGTTGAACACCAAATTCATTTGAAACTTTTTCTAGAATATTTTTATTTTCTTTATAGAGCGTTTTTCCTTTTTTCACTCTACTTGCAGGGGTGGTATTAGATAAATATTTCTCAAGCGTAAGAGTAAATTCAGGTTGGGATCTATCGAGTTCTAATACTCTTTCATTCTGTGTAATATTCTTGATGCTATTATTTATTGTTTCTTTTGAGATCCCCTCTTTGAGTGCGAGATTTTCAATATAAATAAGCCAATCTTCAAAAGATCCTTGTTCATCTGCTTGCAATGAAGATAAATTAATTATAGTAAATACTGTTATTACAGTGAATAAACTAACTAATTTAGAAATATAAATAATTAAATTTGATGAAGAAAATAAAGTCATTGGTTGATTTAATTGGTAATACTCCGATTGTTCAAGCTAAAAATTTAGACACCGGAAAATGTAATCTTTTTCTTAAAATGGAAAGCCTTAATCCAGGCTCATCCATAAAGGATAGAGTGGCTCTAAGAATCATTGAGGATGCTGAAGCTCAAGGAAAGTTGAAGAAAGGCTCAACAGTTGTTGAAGCTACAGCTGGTAACACCGGCCTTGGCCTAGCATTGATTGCGCTCTTAAAAGGATATAAGTCTAAAGTTGTAATTCTTGATAAGATGAACCATAACAAAATACTTCATCTCAAATCTCTCGGCGCGGAAGTTATTTTGGCAAGAAGTGATGTGGGACCTGATAGTCCTGAGCATTATGTAAATGTGGCTAAAGAAGTTGCAAATAATACCCCTAACTCATTTATGGCAAACCAGTTTACAAATATGTCAAATCCCCAGGCTCATGAATATTCAACTGGTCCAGAAATTCTTGATCAAATGAATAATGATGTTGATGCTGTTGTTTGTGGCGTTGGTACAGGAGGGACAATTTCAGGTCTAGGTAAGTTTTTTTCAGAGCATAGTCCAAAAACAGAAATGGTTCTAGCGGATCCAAAGGGTTCAATAGTTAAAGATGCCGTTGAAAACAAGCCATTAAAAAAAGCCGACTATTCATGGCTTGTTGAGGGCATAGGTGAAGATTTCATTCCTGAGACTTTAGAATTAAAGTATATAAAAAAAGCTTATGAAGTTACGAACGAAGAAGCATTTAGCATGATTAGAGAATTGGCTTTGAAAGAGGGTATATTGGGAGGCTCATCAAGTGGAACTCTTATTTCAGCCGCAATTAAATATTGCAAGGACCAAGATAAAGAAAAAAACGTTGTTACATTTGTTTGTGATAATGGTGAAAAATATTTAAATACAGCATATAATGAAGAATGGTTAAAAGAAAAAAATCTTATATAAAAAAAATAAATCAGCTTGATACTTTATCAGTCCATGCTGGTGTTAAAACGGATCCATTAACTGGAGCCGTAATGACTCCTATTTATGCAACCTCTACTTATGCTCATGATAGACCTGGGGAGCATAAAGGGTATGAATATTCAAGAAGTCAAAATCCCACAAGAGAAGTTTTAGAAAATTCGATTGCTGAATTGGAAAGTGGATATAAAGCATTTGCATTTGCTTCAGGGGTTGCGGCTCAAACAGCGGTTTTAGATCTTTTAAAGCCTGGAGATCATGTAATTGCTTTTGATGACCTATATGGCGGTACTTTTAGGTTGTTTAATGAAATTAAGAGCAAGTCATCAAATATTGAGTTCACATTCGTTGATTTAAATACAAATTTTTCAAAAGAAATTAAAAAGAATACAAAAATGATTTGGATTGAAACTCCAACAAATCCATTGCTTAAAATTACGGATTTAAAAAGAATAGCCCGTATCGCAAGAAAAAATAAGCTTATAACTGTTTGTGATAATACATTTGCTACACCTTACAATCAAAGACCGCTAGAGCATGGAATTGACATTGTTAATCACTCGACAACAAAATATATCAATGGCCACTCTGATGTTATTGGTGGAGCCTTAGTCATTGGAAAGAATAAAAAACTTGAGAAAAAATTAGCCTTAATACAAAATTCTACGGGCGCCGTTCCAAGTCCTTTTGATTGTTTTCTTACCTTGAGAGGAATTAAAACACTAGCTATTAGAATGAAAAAACATAATGAAAATGGTATTAAAGTTGCTCGCTTTTTAAGATCGCATAAAAAAGCATTAAACGTAACGTATCCTGGATTACCAAATCATAAACAGAAAGATATTGCACTTAAACAAATGAACGGATTTGGTGGAATGATTACTTTTATCTATGATGGAAATATGTCAGAAATATCCAAGTTTATGCGTAAATTAAGAATTTTTACAATAGCTGAGAGTTTGGGGGGAGTTGAATCTTTAATTGAGTCCCCTGCTTTAATGACACATGCATATTTAGACGATAAATCCTTTAATCAAGTGCCCAAAAAGCTTGTCAGATTATCTGTTGGCATAGAAGACAGTGATGATCTTATAGAGGACTTAAATCAAGCTTTTAAATAATTAATAGGTACAAATCACTGCATTTATAATAGATGCCATTCTAGACTTTTCATCATCTGATCTACTTGTTATAACAACAGGACTTTTACCGCCAATTACAAATCCTCCAGCAGTAGCGTTCGCAAAATGTACAAGAGATTTAACGAGTGCATTTCCTGTTTCTATATTTGGAACGATAATAATATTAGCATTTCCTGGAACTTTCCCTAGTGTCCCTTTTATTTTTGCTGACTCTTGTGAAATAGCATTATCTAAAGCAAAAGGTCCTTCAATAGGAGTATCTGAATAATTAATTTTTGCCCATTCAACGAGATCATGTGCTTCAATAGAGCTTGGCATTTGCTTTAGTTGCTCTTCAGTTGCTGATAAAACGGCAACATATGGATTGAAAGATGGAATTTTTTTTGTGTACTCGAGAACATTCGATAAAATATATTTTTTAGTTTCTAAGCTTGGTGATATGTTCAAAGCACCATCAGTAATGATAATTGGCTGACGTGAGTCATTTGGAAAAGTCATAAACCAAATGTGGCTTAAGCGCTTTCCCCTTATTCTTAAATTATATTCTTTTTTTATATACTCGCCCATCAAAACATCTGTATGAAGATGACCTTTTATGATTATATTATTTTCTAAACTGGTGTCCCTACTCGCTACTTCACAGGCAATTTTTGATGACTCTTCTTCTGAATAACTCTCAATTAATTTATCTTTTGATAATGACCATTTATGCTTATCAATAAAGGTAGTCATAAAATCAATATTTCCTATGAGTACTGGATTTATTAATTTTTGACTTTCTGCATCCATAATTGTCTTCAGAATTAAATCATTATTGGCATTTGCAACAATACCTAAAGTAATTCTGTTTTTGTCAATATAATCAATGTTTTGTATCATTTTAATAATGTAAATTTTTAATAAAAGTTAGTATTAAAGTATTTTTTGAATATAATATTATAATATACTGATTTTACTTAATATTTTTAAAAAAGTTAAATAAATACGCTCCCACTATCAAAATCAAAATAATGAATGAAAATGCATAAAATATAAGTGACAGGTCTTGAAATAATGAAATTAAAAATTCAATCACTTTATGCAAAAATCAGTGTCAATGCCCAATAAAGTAGATATAAGAATGAGATCGTTACTAGGCCACCTATTATCCAGTCTAACATACGATAATTTTAACATAATTTTGCAAATATTACATAAATATGAATAGAGAATACGATTTAATAATCTATGGGGCATCTGGTTTTACCGGAAGATTAGCTGTTGAGTACTTAGATGAAAACTATAGGGACCTAAATTGGGCTATAGCGGGACGTAATGAGGATAAGTTAGTCAACATATCCAATAATAGTAAATGTAAACCTGATTATTTTATTGCAGACAGTGAAGATAGTGAAAATTTACTAAAAATTGCATCCAAAACGCGTGTTATTGCATCTTTAGCTGGCCCATTTAACAAGTATAGTAATAATTTAGTTACACAATGCGTTGAAGCTGGAACTCATTATTTAGACATTACTGGGGAAAATATTTGGGTGCGTGACCTTATTGATAAACATCATGAAGCAGCAGAAAAAAAGCAAATAAAAATCATTCCATCATGTGGTTATGACTCTATTCCATCAGATATTGGGTGCTTTTACTTGCAAAGAAGTCTCAATCAAGAGCTACAGAGAATTGATGGTTACCATCGAGGTAATGGAGGTGTAAGTGGAGGCACGATTGAAAGTGCGTTTTCCATGCGTTACTACAAAAGCAAATATTCAATGGGACATCCATTTTTACTCAATTCAAAGGAATATATAAAAACTCAAAATATTTCTGAAAATAAGGATAATTTCAAAATAAAATACATCGATGATATTAAATTATGGTCAGCGCCCTTTGTTATGGCAATTGCAAACACTAGAGTTGTAAGAAGAAGCTCTGAAATCCATGATAAAAATCAGGCAAGTTATGGAAGTGAATTTAAATATCAAGAATATATGATGTTAAAAAAATACAGTTCTGCATTTCTTGTGACAGCCGGACTTGCTGTTTTTGGGCTGATGTTAATAAGTCCAATAAGTGGTCTCTTTAGAAAATTATTTACTAAAGCTGGTAATGGACCTGATAAAAAAACAAGAGAAAATGGTTGGTTTGAGAGTATTTTTATCGGAAAAAATAAAAATAACGAAAAATATAAATTGAGGATGTTTTGCAAAGGTGATCCCGGTTATAAATCTACAGCTAAATTAATATGCGAGTCCGCTCTATGTCTTGCATTGAATAGAGACAATCTGCCAAATACCAATGCTGGAGGCGTCTTAACCACTTCAACTGGCCTGGGGTCAACGTTAATTGATAGATTAAAAAATGCTGACGTTTTATTTGAAGGTCCTAGTAAAATTTAGATCATTAAGATAACCCAAAATGGGTATTTATAAGCTTTAATTTTAAACCGTATTATTAGATAATCATTCTAAAGCCCAATGTAGGTGCGGTTTTTCTGCACCTACCAATTAAACACTTGGAGAAATTACTAATATGGTACAGAATGAAACTGGAATGTTTGTCATGCCATATAAAAAACTTGATAACAGCAAAACCGATATGGACGAAGAGTTAGTAAATAAAATTAAGGAAATTTCAAAGTTAAGAAAATCTATCTCAATAGATTTAAAAACCATCGCTTCAAAAACAAAAATCTCTACAAATCAATTAAAGAACATTGAATCTTTTAAATTCGATCGCTTGCCTCCAAACCCAATGAGAACAGCTTTTATTGATCAGTATTGCTCTGAAGTAAAAAAGCTTAATAAAATTTCTTAAATATAATTTCTATTGAGAAGCTTGTTATACAAGTAAGCAAAAGCCACAATTATAAAAGCCCCAACTGCAACAGGTAAGAAAACAAAGCTTATACTCTGGCCAGTTAATATTACAATTATTGGATTTGCTCCAGCTGGTGGATGCACGGTATTAGTTATCATCATTACAAAAACAGCTAAAGCCACTCCTAAGCCTAATGATACAAATGTGTTGCCAAGAAGATAGAAAATAATTACCCCAGATAGTGAAGATAGTATATGGCCTAGTATTAAATTTTTTGGTTTTGCTAAAGGACTCTCATGAACGGCCATGACTAAAACCATTGATGCACCAAAAGGAGGTATAAGCCATATAGCGCCTTCAATTGATGAATTTAAATATGCTAAAAATCCAATGCATACAAAAGCCCCTAAAGAACTAAATAATGCATTGATCAAAGCTTGTTTATTCATTAACTTAATTGTCTATGATAAAACTCTATTTGACTACCCTATTTTACTTTTTGATAATTGATACAATTGGTATTCAAACATTTGTTGTACGTATTTATAATAAAAATTTACCAGATAATCTAAAAATTAATCTCGATATAACTTCTGCTGTAATTTTTTATCTAATATTTGTACTCGGACTTGTTTATTTTGTAGTGGCACCATTTAAGAATGCTTCATTAACAAGTGTAATAGTACCAGCTGCTATGTACGGACTTGCTACTTATGCAACATACGCATTAACTGTTAAAGCGGTATTTAATGTATTTAATTGGACTATTGTTATTTCAGATATCGCATGGGGTATGGCACTTTGCACTGCAATTTCACTACTGACTGTATATACAATCAGCAAGGTTGGATTTCTAAATTAATTATTGTTTTAAATAATAAATTCAATAAATTAATTTCTTCAAGGGAGAGGTGGCTGAGCGGTTGAAAGCACTGGTCTTGAAAACCAGCAACGGGGAAACTCGTTCGTGGGTTCGAATCCCACCCTCTCCGCCAGAAGAATTTCAATTAAACTGCTCTATCAGACCTTTTTTGACCAAGACTAGCATCTACCCATGTTTCATCCATCACGCAAGATGCGGCATCACCTAAATCAAAAAATGCCTTCATTGCCTCACCCGTAGGCTCAGCTCCAATTCCCCATGAGCCTGTTTCAGCTTCAACTACGAATGCAACCATATTTGGATTTGGCCAATAGAACTTTGCTGAATGAACTCCATCAGTACTTTTTGCAACCTTACATAAATTCAATGCAGCTGTTCCCAGTTTATCTCTGCTTGCATTTTCTTGTCTTTCCCATTTGCTTATGTGTAACATAAGATCTCCTTTGTAAAAAAATTATTGATTGACTTTATGTTAGGCATGAAATTTGAGTGAGTAATTAGTATATTTTAACACTAATACTTATGTATTAATATTTTACGATCTAAATACTTACCTTTGATACATCTGATAGTTAGGATTTTGCCAAGTTTTTAATTCTATTCGAGGCAGAGGCTTACCACCTAATATATTGTCACTTATTTTTTCAGCAATCATAATTGTTGGTGCATTTGTATTTCCATTTGTCGCAAAAGGCATAATTGAAGCATCAACAACTCGCAAACTATTGAAACCATGAACTCTGCCTTGATTATCAACAACTGCATATTTATCTGTTTTTAGTCCCATGCGTGCCGTGCAGCACAAGTGCCATTGACTCGTAATGTTGGAATTTAATTTTGCATCAAGTTCGTCATCTGATTTGTAGTTTTCACCAGGAAAGATTTCATCACCTTTTATGTTTGAAAAAGCAGGTTGGTTAAGTAGTTCGCGCGCCAAATGAATGCCCTTTCGTAACAATTCTCTATCACGTTTGTCTTTGAGATAATTAACAAGAATGCGAGGCGGATCAGCAGGATTTTTTGATCGTAATTCGATCTTACCACGACTGTGAGTTCGCATCAAACCGACATGAACTTGAAATGCATGTTCTTGAAGCAGTTCCCAACTGTTGTCTTTCATGGCAATTGGTGAAATACATAATTGCAAGTCAGGGTACTCAACACCAGGAGCTGATCTAACACATGCAACAGTATCGAAATGATTAGATGCACACATACCCTCTTTAGTTAATAGCCATTGGATGCCAGATCCTATACTACTTAATCTCCTTGTTTTTGGCCAAAGTGAAACAGGTTTTAAGCATTTATATTTCATAATAAAATCAGGATGATCTTGAAGATTTTGTCCAACACCCTGTAAATCAGCTAATGTAGTAACTCCTATTGAATCTAAATGCTCTTTCGGTCCAATCCCTGAAAGCATAAGTATGTGTGGTGATCCAACTGCACCAGCACTCAGAATTACTTCTTTTTTTGCCTTTACATTTACTATTTCATTATTTTTATTTTTAAAACATATGCCTTCTGCTGTGTTATCTTTAAAATTTAAATTGCGAACAAGCGTATTTGTTAAAATTGTTAAATTTTTTCTATTACGTATCGGATCAAGGTAACCCTTTGATGCGCTCCATCGCTCACCGTTGAATACTGTCCGATCAAATATACCAAAACCTTCTTGGCAAAATCCGCTTATATCATCTGTTTCTTTATATCCTGCTTCTTTTCCTGCATTAATAAAAGCCAGTGAAAGTGGGTCTTTGGGAATGCTTCTATGTACCTTTAATGGACCTGACTCACCTCGAAAATCGTCGCCTCCTCCACTGTAACATTCCATTTTCTTAAAATATGGCAAGACATCTGCGTATCCCCATCCATCGCATCCCATTTGTCTCCACCCCTCATAATCAAGAGTGTTTCCTCTTATATAGACCATTCCATTTATTGATGATGAGCCACCAAGAGTTTTACCGCGGTCATGTTGAAGTTGACGACCATTTAGCTCGGGTTCTGGCTCACCTTTAAATGCCCAATTGTGTTTAGTACTTTTAAGATTCGATAAAACGGCAGCAGGCATTTTTAAAGTTAAGGATTTGTCTTCCCCACCCGCTTCAAGAAGAAGGACATTATTCTTTGAATTTGAGGTCAATCTATTCGCTAATACACAGCCAGCAGATCCAGCGCCAACAATGATATAGTCGTATTCAGTATCAATTTTTACCATAATAAATTTCTTTTTTTATACTGCACAATATTTTTTGACTAGCAGATTATTTAATATCAAATCTTATAGAACAATTAATATATTTTATTACTAAAACTTATGTATTAATATTTTATTAATGGCAAAAGAGAATAATTTTTTAGCAATAGCATATATTTTAATGGGCATGACTGCTTTTGCATTTCAAGATACTGCAGTAAGGTTATTAGCCGTTGACATATCAATACTTCAGGTCATGTTTGCAAGAAGCGTAATTGCTATTGTTCTTCTTGTACTATTTTTTTATTTTACAGGCCAAAAACTAATTTGGACAACTCATTATCCAAAATTAACAATCTTTAGAACAATAATGTTTATATTTGCGTTCGTATTTTATTATATTGGTCTTGCGTATTTGTCTTTTGCAGTTACAACCGCTCTTTTTTTTACGGCACCATTTTTTATAACTATATTTTCATCTATTTTTCTGAAAGAAAAAGTTGGTATCATTAGATGGCTAACAATTGTTTATGGTTTTGCAGGTGTAATGCTCATTGTTTCACCAGATTTCGAGACCATTAATATATTTATGATATTTCCAATACTATGTGCTGCAGGATATTCAGGAAGTATGATTATAATAAAATATACCTCAAATGAGGATAATGTTTACACACAAACACTTCATGTTTACATCGCTACTATAATTTTATGTCCCATAATTACCTATACTGGTTTCTATTTAGATATGGATAATTCTGGAAATGAAATTTTAGAATTTTTATTTAGATACTGGTCATTCAATGACACAACAACTCTCTTGATGTTATTTTTAGTTGGTGTTTGTGTAATTTTTGGTTTTGTATTTATTTTCAACGCATATCGATACGGCAAACCTTATATTGTTGCACCGTTTGAGTATGTATTTTTAATTTGGGCCGTACTATTGGGATGGTTTATTTGGAGTGAAACTGTTTCATTGAGAACAATAATAGGAATATTAATTATTGTTTCAGCAGGAATTTTTATTCTTTACAGAGAGAAAATTAAAGAACAAGAAATAACAACAGACCAACCGTTAAGATAACTCAGTCTCTAAAATTAATATATTGAAGAGGTAATTCTAATTTTAGCTCTTTAATTTTCGATATGGCTTCTTGTAAATTGTCTTTTTTTGCGCCACTTATTCTCAGCTCATTTCCTTGAATTTTTGCTTGCACTTTCAATTTTGACTCTTTGATTAATTTTGTAATTTTTTTACCTACCTCTTGATCAATACCCTCTAATAAATCGTAATTTTGTCTGATTGTATTGCCAGATGCACTTTCAGATGATTTTAGTTTTATTACCTTTGGGTCAACGTTACGTTTTATTAAATTTGAAATTAGAATATCTAATACCTGTTTAGCCTTCATTTCATCTTCAGATAATAAAATAATCCCTCCCTCAGTTCTCTCTAGCTTTGAAGCAGAACCTTTAAAGTCATATCTCTGTCCAATTTCCTTCATTGAATTAGATATAGCATTATCAACCTCCTGCATTTCAACTCTACTAACAACATCGAAACTAGGCACTATAATAGAACTCCTTTATTTTCTAATTCTTTGATTTGTTCCTCAGAAAAACCAATATCAAGCATTATGCTTTTGTTATCTTGACCAATTTCAGGTGCAGGAGATGGTTTTTCGGATGGCGTAACACTAAAACGTGGTGCTGGTGATGGTTGACGTACTTCGTTAATATTTACAAAATTATCACGCGCCTTCATGTGTTTATGATTAGCTGCCTCTTCGATAGAGAGAACTGGTGAATAACAAACATCAGACCCTTCAAAGATTTCATCCCATTCATCCCTTGTTTTGGTTTTAAATATTTCAGCTAATTTACTTTTCATATTATCCCACTGATCTAATTGCATTTGATTTTTAAATTCATCACCAAGATTTAATTTATCAATTAAGAGTTGATAAAATTGAGGCTCTAAAGAACCTATTGAGACGTGCATGTTGTCTTTTGTCTCATAGACTTGATAAAAGGGCGCGCCGCCATCAAATAAATTATTACCTCTGTTATTTACATTCCATACTCCTGACTGAGATAAACTATGAAATATTGATGTAAGAACCGAAACTCCATCAATCATAGCGGCATCAACTACTTGTCCTTTACCCGTTCTATTTGCTGACAGTAAAGCTGCGCATACACCGAATGCAAGAAACATGGTGCCTCCTCCATAATCACCAATTAAATTAAGTGGTATTGATGGTTTATTTTCACCCCAAATTGAATATAGAGCGCCTGCTAATGCGATATAATTAATATCGTGACCAGCTGCCTTTGCAAGAGGACCATTTTGACCCCAACCAGTGATTCTTCCATAAACTAACTTTTCATTTTGTTTTAAACATTCTTCAGGTCCAATCCCTAGTTTTTCAGTTACCCCTGGTCGATAACCTTCTATTAGCGCGTCTGCATTTTTAATTAATTTAAATAAAACCTCTTTAGACTCGGGATCCTTTAAATTTAAACAAATAGATTTCTTACTTCTTCCTGTAATATCAAATTTTGGTTGTTGATTAGGCACAACGGTATTTTTTCTATCAACACGAATAACCTCAGCACCAAGATCGGCAAACAACATTCCACACAATGGCCCTGGCCCAATCCCTGATAATTCGATTATCTTATATCCAGATAAAACACCCATGTTTCTACTATAATGCCTGCAATTCCTTTGCAAAAGAAAAAGCTTTATATATTCGATCTTTATTTGATGTTTTTTGGTAATTATACACCAATGTTTGGTCTGATCTTAACTTTAAGTCATACTTATATTGAGACATAAATTCAACCAGTTGGTCTATTTTTTCGAAATGATTATTTTTAAATTTTATAGTTAAACCTTTATTTCCAATATCAAATTTTTCTATTTTCAACTGTTTACATATAATTCTAAGCTCAGTGATGTTATACAAATGTTCAACCTCTTTTGGAGCTTCGCCAAATCGCTCACTCATTTCTTCCTTAATTTTTCTTAATTCCTCACTCGAACTTAAGTAGGCAAGCTGCCGGTAATAAAACAGTCTAGTGTTTAAATTTGGCATATACTTTTCAGGTATTAAGACGCTTAAACCAAGATTTATTTGTGGAGACCACTCATTATCAACTGTCGATGTATCTGATTTTAATTCCAATATCTTATCTTTTAGCAATTTATGGTAAAGTTCGAGACCAACTTCTCTAATATGTCCAGATTGAGCATCGCCTATAATGTTTCCTGATCCTCTCATATCTAAATCATGACTCGAAAGATTAAAACTTGAGCCTCTAGAATTAAATTTTTTAAGAAGCATAAGTCTTTTGTAAGCATTTTCAGTTATTCCATTGATGTCTTTAACTGTATAAAAACAAAATGCATCAATATTAGATCTGCCAATTCGTCCTCTTAACTGATAAAGTTGAGATAATCCAAATTTATCAGAATTATGAATAATCATTGTGTTAGTTTTCTGCAAATCCAGACCCGACTCGACAATTGTGGTACACAGTAATAATTGAAATTCATTATTATAAAAATCAATCATCGTATTTTTAAGGTTTTTAGACGGCATTTGACCGTGGGCAATTTGATACTTTACATTTGGAAGTTTACTTTTTAAAAAATCCTCAACTTCTTTTAATTCGTTAATTCTTGGGCAGACATAATACACCTGGCCATTACGACTTAATTCATATTCAATTGCAGAGATTATTTTTTCATCATTAAAATCAATAACTTCAGTATTTATATTTTGCCTATTTAATGGTGCTGTAGAAATAATTGACAAATCCCTGAGGCCTACAAGTGACATTTGTAACGTGCGTGGTATTGGCGTAGCTGTTAAAGCAAGCACATGAACATTTGACCGCAATGACTTAATTTTTTCTTTTTGAGAAACTCCAAAGTGCTGCTCTTCATCAATAATCAGCATACCTAATTTTTTAAATTTAATTTTACTGTTAAGAAGTGCATGTGTCCCAACAACTACATCACTTTCTCCACTATTAATTCTTTCAATAATTTTATTGTTTTCAGAAGTTGAGTTTAATCTTGAGATTTGGTCTACTTTCAATGGAAAGTTTTTGAATCTTTTTGTAAAATTTTCATAGTGTTGACTGCATAGTAGTGTTGTCGGAACAATAAATGCAACTTGAGCACCGCTCATGGCTACGTTGAATGCTCCTCTTAATGCAACTTCTGTCTTACCAAAGCCAACATCGCCACATATTAAACGGTCCATTGGAAGTCCACTGTTTAGATCAAACAGTAATTCTGATGTTACATTTGCTTGATCTTCGGTATCCTGAAATTCAAATTCATTTATAAAATTTGAATAATAAGGTTCTTGAACGGTATATTTTGTCGCTTCTTTTAGAGATCTTTCTGCCGCAACTTTTATTAAATCTTCGGCAATTTCATTTATTTTATTTTTTGCGCTAGCTTTTCTAAATTGCCAATTTGAACTTCCAAGTTTATCAATTTGTGCGAATTCACTATTCCCACCGTACTTTGACAAAAGTTCAATATTCTCAACAGGTACATAAAGTTTATCATTATTGAAATATGTTATTTCAATGCAATCATGATCGTTTTCTAGGACAGTAACATTTTTTAATCCATTAAATTTTCCTATTCCATGATCAACATGAACAATTAGATCATCTTGTTCAAAAGTACTGAGATCAGTTAAAAAAGTATCTGCTTTAATTGTTCGTTTGCTTTGATTGAAAGAGAACTCATTAAAGGGTTTGATTATGAGTCTGAACAGACTTTGTATCGATTTTTGATTTTTAGGATTAAATTCCTCAAATTTTTCGATCTCATCACCAAATATGTTAATACGAACTGGATTCTTGAAGTCTGTTGGAAAAATATCAATAACATCTCCTTTTACAGAGAATTCACCATTTTCACGAATTGAACTTACGCGTGCATAACCATTGGCAGATAAATAGTTAATTGTTCTTTCATAATCAAATTTTTCATCAATGTTGATATTTAAATTCTCATTAACTTGAGTCTTTAAGCGTGGTTTCGTCATTTTTTAAGCATCGTAAAATCTTTGAGTAAATGCATGACGCGATTGTCAATTTCTTTTGGAATTGTTACCTTATCTAGCGCATATCGATATATGTCATTATCATCAAGTTCTAATATAGCCTCTAACATTTGAAGCTCACCTTCATTAAACAATTTGATGTATTTCTCAACAAAAGATCCCAAGAGAATATCCATTTCCTTTGACCCCCGATGGGAGGATTTGAACTGAAGCTTTTTTTGAAGTGTATGTAAATCGTTCATATTTTTTTTATCGATCTTTGATACAATACATATATGAGGCCAAAGATCTTATACAAGCTTTTTTCAAATATAATGACGATTAAAGGGATTGGACCAAAGAACGCTAAAATAATTGAGAGATTATGCGGTAAATACATTGTTGATTTATTATTCCATAAACCAGCCGCATACATAGACAGAAGAAACAGTCCTAAGATTGTTGATTTGGAAGAAGGAAGTATTGCAACTGTAGTTGTTAAAATTGATAGTCACACACCGGCTTTTAATAGAAGAATGCCATATCGAGTAAATGTCTCAGATGACAGCGGACAAATGTCGGTCGTTTATTTTAATCTACGAGGTCCATACATAAAAAAAATCTTACCGATCGGAAGTACTAGGGTTATTAGTGGTAAAATTGAAAAATTTAACGATTTGTATCAAATTACACACCCACATCATGTAGTTGATATTAAAAACTTAGATTCTGTTAAAAAGATTGAGTGTGTTTACCCATTAACGGCAGGAATGACATCTAAAATTATCCAAAAATCAATTAATTCTGCACTAAGTATGGTTGATGAATTGCCTGAATGGATACCTGAGAAAGTTTTAGAAAGAAACAATTGGCCATCATGGAAAGACTCTATTTATCAAATGCATAACCCAAAAGATGTGAAAGAAAATGATGATAATAAATATATAGAACGGCTTGTTTTTGATGAGTTGTTCTCTCAACAGTTAACAATTAGATTAATTAAAAACAAAATTAGTCATAAAAATGGAATTTCACTTCCTAGAAAAAATAAATTATCAAAACAATTAAGAGATCAATTGGAATTTCAACTCACTGGTGATCAAGAAACAACTATTGAAGAAATTTCAAACGATCAAGAAGGTTCAAGTAAAATGTTAAGACTTCTACAAGGAGATGTAGGTAGCGGGAAAACCATTGTTGCATTATTTGCTATGATGCAATGCATTGAAAATAATAAAAGATCAGTTTTAATGGCACCAACAGAAATTCTTGCTGAGCAGCATTTTAATACAATCAAAGAATTTATTAGTGATTTAAACCTAACATGTTCACTAATTACATCCTCTAATAAAAATAATCATAATTTTGAAGCAGACATTATTATTGGAACACATGCATTATTTCAGCAAAAAGTAAACTTTGAAAATATAGGCTTGGTTGTCATTGATGAACAACATAAGTTTGGAGTGCACCAAAGGATTTTATTAAATGAAAAAGCAGGAAATAGTTGTGACATCTTATTGATGACTGCTACTCCCATACCTCGAACGATGGAATTGGCAGCGTATGGAGATATGGATATATCCAAAATTTCTGAAAAACCTAAAAACAGAAAGGAAATAATTACCAAATCAATCAATATTAATAAAATTGACCAACTAAAAGAAAGCCTTACAAAAATATTAAATAAGAAACAAAAGATTTACTGGGTCTGCCCTTTAATTGATGAGTCTGAAAAGCTTCAGTTGCAATCAGTCAATTCAAGGGTCAATGACTTAAAAAAATATTACTCATCAAACATTGTTGGTTTAGTTCACGGTCAAATGTCTCAAGATGAAAAAAATGATGTCATGTCAAAGTTTAAAGATAATAAAATAGATATTTTAGTCGCAACTTCAGTAATAGAAGTAGGAATAGACGACCCTGATGCAACTGTAATGATTATTGAGAATTCTGAGAGGTATGGCCTATCACAACTTCATCAACTTCGAGGAAGAGTTGGCAGAGGAAATGCACAGTCAACATGCATATTACTTTTTGAAGGGCCACTCACCGATAATGCTAAACGAAGATTAAAAGTGATGAAGGAGACAAACGATGGTTTCTTAATCGCCGAAGAAGACCTTGATATTCGAGGTGCTGGGGAAATATTAGGCTCAAAACAAAGTGGTATTCCAAATTTTAGATTATCAAATCTAGATAAGCATAAGCATATACTCGAGGAAGCGAGAGGTGTTGCCATGGATATCGTTAAAGAAGATCCGGATTTAAAAAAATCTGCAGGCAAAGCACAAAGGACACTTTTGCATCTATTTAGAAATCAAGTTGCAATCGATTATTTGAAAACTGGCTAACTACTTCCTTGGTGGAACCACCATACCGGCTGATACAACTAATTTAATCGCATCTTCAACAGACATATCGAGTTCAACGATATCATCTTTAGGTATGAAGAGTAAAAACCCTGAGGTAGGATTTGGTGTGGTTGGAACAAAAACATTGACCATTTCTATTTTTTGTCTTTCCTTAATCTCACCTTTTGTCTCACCAGTCATAAAGCCAATTGCATATATATCTTTTCTTGGATACTCGATGAGAACAACTTTTTGATACGCTGAATCTGTATTTGAGAATGTCTCAGTGATCTGTTTGATAGCTTTATAGACATTACCAGCTAATGGAATACGTGTAATAAGATTGTCAAAATAACCAAGAATGGCTTTTCCAAATAAGGTTGAAAATATTAGACCAATTAAGATAAAAGATAGAAATGCTATAATTAATTCTAGGCCAGGAATTTTATAGCCAATGATCTCAGGTAGCAGCCCATTTGGGTTAAATCTGTCTGGAACCAGACCAGCAATAAATTCGACAATAAATATTGTAATGTAAATCGTCGCTCCTATTGGAGCCGATATTAAAAGACCTGTAAAAAAGTACCTTTTAATAAAATTAATGACTGGGTTTCCTTTTTTCTTATTTGCATCTGTCATAGGTTTTAAATAGACTGAATCATTAAAAAAATTTTAAAGAGATTATCATATTTTTGGGGTTAATATAATCAATAATGGCTATTTTCAAAGAATATACAAATTATGATGGTTTGGGCATAGCCGAATTAATTAGAAATAAAGAAATATCCCCTATTGATCCTCTTGATAGTGCCATTGATCTAATTGAAAAACTGAACCCTAAATTAAATGCAGTGCATCGTACAATGTATCACTATGCATTCGAGTCAATAAACAGAAACAAAGAGTTAAATGGAACTTTTATTGGAGTTCCATTTCTTATGAAAGATATGGATAGTTCTTTAGCTAACTATCACATGATGCAAGGCAGTAAGTATTTAAAAAACACTAAAATGCCTTACGACAATCACCTCACAAGACAATTTAGAGAAACTGGTGCCGTAATATGTGGAAAATCTGCAACACCTGAATACGGTCTCATGGTTACAACTGAGCCAACTGAATTTGGTCCAACAAGAAATCCTTGGGATACCGATAGAACGACAGGTGGTTCAAGTGGTGGTGCAGCATCAGCTGTTTCAAGTCGCATAGTTCCTATTGCACATGCAAGTGATGGTGGTGGATCAATTCGTATTCCCGCAGCATCATGCGGTCTGGTTGGATTAAAGCCTAATAGAGCAAGAACATCATTCGCGCCTTCTCACGGTGATAAATGGGGAGGTCTTACCCACTCCGGTATTGTCTCTCGAACAGTAAGGGACACGGCTTATATGTATGACTGTTTGTTCGGAAACGTTGTGGGTGATCCTTATGGCATTCCATACAAAAAAGGTTCTCTTGTTGAAGCTCTGAGTAAAAAAAATAAACTTAAGATTGGATTTAATCTTAAAAGTCCTGTTGGAATTGAACCCTCATCTGATGCAATTGAAGCAATTAAATTCAACGCCAAGTTATGTGAAGACTTAGGTCACGATGTTGAAGAAATGAATTTCAGTTATGACGGACTACTCGCGGCAAGAGCATTTACAATAACTATATCGTCTCATGTAACCCAGATGTTTAATGAATTGAAAGATGTTGTTGGTAGAGGATTTAAGAAAAACGAAGTTGAAACGGCAACTAGACTATTTAATTACTTGGGTAAAAGTTTCAGAGCGAGTGACTACACTTGGGCACGATATACTATGCAAAAGATTGCTCGATCGGTAATGGAAGAAACTGATAAGTATGATGTAGTCTTGACTCCTATCATATCTCAGAAACCTCCTCTCATTGGCGAAATTAGACCAAACAAACAAGCAAGTATTTTAAGTGAAATCATTATGACTTTAAAATTGGGTTGGGTATTTCGTATTCAATCAATCAGAGACTCAATTCTCAATAACTTAGCACCTGAGAGTTTATGGTACTCACCTGATGCAATGCTTCAAAACATCACCGGGCAACCTTCAATTTCATTACCAACATATTGGACTAGTGACAATCTACCTTTAGGCGTACAATTTGCATCAAGATATGCAGATGAAGAAACATTAATCTCTCTGGCTGCACAATTAGAGGAAATATCTCCTTGGATTAACAAAACTCCAAATTTATAAATTTTTATTTTTTATTTGGCTGTTGAAGCAGAAGGTAAGAGAAAAAATACTGATAATATGGATTATTGCTATAGATTTTTGCATTAATACATTTTGCACTAATAGTTCTTCATTCAATCTTGGATCACCAGAGTATATTTGATAAATTACATAGATAACGGTTGATATAAGAAAAATAATATTCACAACAGTATACTTATTGTCCGCATTACTTAGAAAAAAGGCTATTACAAAGAATAATGATGCTGGTACTAACCAACGAAATGCATTTATTGCAAAAAATACATGTGCATCTCTATATAAATCGTGCGGCGTTAGGGCTACTCCAGCAAAAAATACCATTCCAATGAAAAAAAGTACTGCTGCTATGCATGCACAAAGATAAGAAACTTTATTTTCTGTAAATAATGATGGAATGAAAAAACTCGATATTCCGACCAATAAAAAACAAAAAAGCGCGGAGTTAAAAAAAAATGATGAAATGCTGTTAATATCTCCCGCAAATGTAATGTACCCACCCAGTTCACTTAAAAAATTATGACTAAATGAATAACCAATTTGATCAGGATCATGAATGTTTCCTCCTGGAAAAAAATATGAAGCAATAATTACTGAGACAACAAAAAAAATTGATACAAATCGAATGATATAGACTGTCCAAAATTTAGTCATTTGCATTTTTTTTTCCTATTAACTTATCGAGGCCAAACGTAAACATGATAATCGTTGTAATCATTAGAATAATCATCACCTTCTGTAACACTACATTAAATATCAAGAAATCCATTGTGTACGTTTCTAAAAAACGAACACGGTCATTTATTGCATCAATCGGTTGAAAGTCACCAAGATAATAGGCATAAACTCCTACTGCAATAAAAAGTAGTACACCTCCTGACGCATAATGGTTTGATAAAGGACTAAATAAAAAAGCAAGAACATAAAAGAGAATTGCTACAGAGTATAAATTAAATGCCATAGTTGTAGTAAATAGATGCGCATCAAAGTAAATATCACCTGGTGTTAAGGCAACTCCTACAAAAAAAACACAAGCCGGAAACATAAATAATGTTCCTAAACAAGCAAATATAAACGAGTAACGATTTACCCTAAATAAACTCGGAATAAACAAAAAAGCTATGCCTTGTAATAAGAGCATGTACATTGCAGTATTCCAAAAAAAGGATGAAAAAAAATTTAGATCTCCAGACATTGTTTTGTGAAAACCAAGCTCACTAAGAAAATTTTTATGAAATGAATAACCTACTTGATCTAGTTCTATATGATTACCGCCAGGATATAGAAGCATAGCAATGATTACCGCAAAAATATAATAAGCAGATGCAATTCTTGGGATATGTACACACCAGAATCTAGTCATTTAAAAGTTTCTTGTAACCAAATGTAAAGATCAGAATACTGATCATAGAAATAACTGTAATTATTTTTTGCCAAATAACTGATATAGTGAATCGGTTGTAATCTATAAACTCTTCAACATTTTCCAATTCAAATGGATTGAAGTCAGGTGGAGGCTCACTTGTTTCAAATATTGTATAAAGAGCGACATTTATAAAATAGATAAAAGCAACAATAGTATATCTATTACTTATTTTGCTTAGTAAAAATGCAATTGTCATAAAAAAAATACCAACAGTTTGAGCGTTAAAAGCTAAAATAACAAACCAAACATGCTCTTCAAAATAAATATCAGCTGGTGTTAAACCAACGCCAATGAAAGATATTCCAGAAATAACTAATAAAATTGATGCAATGACTGAAATTATAAAACTTTTCTTATTCTCTCTAAATAAATTTGGTACAAATACGTGAGAGACAGCGCATAATCCCATTATCAACAAAGAGCTGTTAAATAAGAAACTTGAGAGAAAGTTCTGAGTGCCATCGCGAGTAAATGTGATTCCCAAGTCACTAAAAAAATTTCCACTAAAAGAGTAAGAATTTAAATATGGATTAAATAAAGTTCCTCCAGGAAATAAAATCATTGCTGCGGCATTCGTTACAATAAAATATGCAATCATGAATCTAAGCGCATATACAGGAATATAGCCAAAATTTGTCATGAAATTATGCGCTGAAGCTGGATATCAATATAAAGACTACAAAAGCTGCAACCATTATGTACATTATTTTGTTGTCTAGATTCATGATCGAAATATAATGTTTATTCTATGGAAAATCCAGCTAGATATACAAATTACAAAGATTTTTTTCCTTTCTATTTAAGGGAACATAGCAAAAAAAGCACAAGGATGCTGCATTATTTTGGAACGATTGGTTACCAAGTTCTATTTTGGTCCCTGCTGCTAACTCAAAATTACTTATTCCTGCCTTTAATTTTACTTGCAGGTTATGGTCCTGCATGGATTGGGCATTTCTTTATAGAAAAAAATAAACCCGCTACGTTTAAATATCCTTTATGGTCTCTTATTGGTGATCATCATATGGCTTATTTAATGCTTACAGGCAAACTTAAGAAAAGATTGTCTGATGCCGGGGTATCAGCTACTTAAAACATAATACGCTGTTCCAAGAAACAATAACAACAAAGCAGTTTGTGAAAAAATCCAGATGGCACCTCTTGCTGAAGTGTTATTGAAACAGATATGTACAATGGAATGGATCACTCTAAATAATAAATATAACCATGCACAAATTAGCAAAAAATTACTTTCAATTTCAATAAAAACGATGATCCCTATTAGAAAATAAAAAATAACTGAAAACTCAAATATATTTGAAATATTATTTTTTATAATTTTCAAATTTAGAGGAGCATCTTTATAAGGCTCGACAGGAATTCCACTTTCCTCCCAGTCCTTGCCTTTACCCATTAAATTAACTGATGCGATTGTATGAATTAATCCAATAACAAAAGTTAATAAAATAAGCCCAAGTGCTGGAACTAAAATATTAGTTAACATCAGATCATTAAAGAGCAGGCTCGATAAGCCATCCACGCCAGGATAATCGTAGACGGTAACCAAAATAACGTTCTAACTGGCAAGGCAACACCAGGTATGATTTTATTATAAAATATGTGAACGATTGAGTGTAGAACTCTTAACCAAAAGAACCATGTTGCTAACAACATAAAATACTCATCAACTGTTCCCGTTACATAAATCATAATGCAAACTGCGTAAAAGAAGATTGGAAATTCGAATAAATTTGTCAAATTTCTCTGACTATTTTGAATTAATTCACTGCCGTTTTCAAAAGTGGGTATTTTGAAATCATCTTCTGTATTCTTCTTATCGATGACAATAGCCTTAAGTCTAAGGACTGTCCCAAAGGCAAAAACTGCCAAAGAAAGCCATAACATATTGATGACTGGCTCAAAAATTAATTCGGGTTGCATAATAAACTCCTTGATTGAAATAAGAATCCAGTAAATTATATATACTAATACAGTTTTAACCATATTTAATGAAAGGAGGTGGTCTATGTCTATAGGTAGTATAGAGGAGCTTTGCTCGAGTAGTGAAATTCCATGTGATTGTAGATGTGGAAACCTCCACTTTTTGAGTGGAGCTCCGGTTTAACTACATTAAGCCCCCATTAATTTGGGGGCTTTTTTTTAGATTTTTAAATTTGGTTTAAATTTTCTTGTTTTATTTTTATCATTGATAGCAACGTAAGAAAACTCCCCTACCGCCACTTCAACTTCTTTTTGGTTCATTTCAGAACGCATTGCGGTGATTTTGAATATCATTTTGGACTGCTTTACAGATACAATTGATCCGTAAACATTGATAAATTTACCAACATGCATTGGATTTTTATATTTAACCTTCGATTCCACTAATACAGCGTTTCCTTTTGATACAAGCTGAGTCATATAAATGCCTCCATGTGCCATTTGCTTTACTATCCAGGCTCCATGAGCCGTGCCGTAAGGATTGCTATCTGGAGGTTGACATATATTTCTTATTAACAATTTATTCATGTTTGTTTCGTAAGTAACTCACTAAATATATAGCTGATAAACATCCAAGTATATTAAAAATACCCTCTAAAATTACAAATGAACGGTAAGGTAAAAACGCATGAATAAATTCGATAAATACACTTGTAATTAGAGCTAGACTTATTCCAAAAATGAAATCATTTGATTTATTATTTGCTAATTGAGCAAGAGAACCAAGAATGAAAAATGCAGAAAAGTGGATAGTATAATCGGTTACTAAATCAGCCATTTGCTGTACATAAGAAATTTCTGGTGTTTGTCTTACGTAACCATAATAAATGTAAAATAGATAAAAAAAGAAGATTACTTTAAGAGGATTTGTTAAAGTGTTCATGATCGTACTATAAGTTTATATATAAAATGAGCAATATATTAATCATAGGGGCTAATCGAGGTCTCGGGCTTGAGTTTGTAAAGCAATACAGCAATACAAACCATAATATAATTGCAACCACTCGAAATAAAGAAAGCTCAAAAGAGTTGGATGAAATTAACAATATCGATATCGCTGAACTTGACTTAACTTCTGATGCAAGCGTGAATAATTTTGTAACAAGTATCGAGTCTCAAAAAATTGACATACTCATTCACAACGCAGGTATTTTTAGTGATGAGCAATTAAGAGAAGATCTTGATATTGATGCTTGGATGAATGAAATGAGAATTAATGCTGTGATACCCATAATTCTTGCAAGAAAATTAAAAAATAACTTAAAAATGGGATCTGATAAAAAAGTTGTTTTTATATCCAGTCAAATGGGAAGCATTGATGACAATTACTCTGGTAGATTTTATTTTTATCGCTCATCAAAATCAGCTCTTAATTCTGCAGCAAGAAGCTTATCAATAGATTGGAAAGAAGATGGTATATCTGTCCTTATTTTGCACCCAGGATGGGTAAAAACAGATATGGGTGGCACAAGTGCCAAATTAGAGATACCTGAGAGCATTACCCAGATGATCAATGTTATAAATGAACTAAATCTTGATAACTCTGGCTCATTTTTAAATTATAAAGGAAAAAAACTCGAATGGTAAAAGATCATACTCACGATAAACCTGATTTCTATAATGATCTTGATAAGACTTATGAAAATATTTGGGATCAACTCATAATTGGTAAATCAAAATCAAAATCTGAATTACATCAAGGGTATATTTCAACATTCAATGACTCATTTCCATCTGTTAGAACAGTTGTCCTCAGGCATGTTGATAAGAAAAATAATACCATAAGCTTTCATACGGATATCCGATCCAGTAAAATTGATGAAATAAAAAAAAATAACTCTGTAACCATGCTGTTTTACGATCATGGCAAAAAGATACAAATTAAAGTGTCGGGAAAAGCTGAAATTAATCATAAAAACGATAAAGCAAAAATGGCCTGGGATAACTCAAGGTCATTTAGCAAGAAATGTTATGTTGTTGAAAAGGCACCTGGAACCCCCTCAGATGAACCAACTTCAGGGTACTTACCAGAGCATGAAAACGAACTGCCGGACGATGATCTTTTACAAAACGGTTACAACAACTTTACTTTAGTGGAAATTCAAATTCACTCGATTGAGTGGCTTTATTTGCATCGTCAAGGTCATCGCCGAGCATTGTTTACATCCACAAATGGCAGTTTAAACAAGGAATGGCTAACGCCATAATAGTGTCTAAATAAAGCAAGAAAAGGTTAAATAGTTTTGAAATATTTGTCAGAAAATAGATATAAAGGAGAGATAAAAGGTTTGGTATTAGACTGGAGTGGAACTACTGCTGACGCATACGTGATTGCTCCAACTATAGTGTTTGTTGAGGTTTTTAAGAAACAAAAGGTTGTAATCTCCATGGAAGAGGCTAGAGAACCCATGGGTTTACGAAAAGATTTACATATAAAAGCACTCACAGAGAACGCTGAAATAAGAAAGCGCTGGAACACAGTACATGGTAAAGACCCACAAATGTCTGATGTTGAAAATATGTACGCAGATTTTGTTCCACTGCAGCTTAAATGCTTAAAACAATACTCAAAATTATTACCCGGAACAGCAGAAGTAATTAAACGGGTTCAAAATAGCGGTATAAAAGTTGGTTGCACAACTGGTTTTGTGCGGTCAATGGTTAATATTTTAGAGGAAGAATCAGCAAAACAGGGATATGTCCCTGATGCGTCAGTTGCAGGTGATGATGTTAAAAATGGCGTTCGGCCCCTTCCCCACATGTTATATAAAAATTTAGATATAATGAATATAGAATCCATTCAATCAGTTATAAAAGTTGATGATACTGTTTCAGGAATTGGAGAAGCAATTAATGCTGGTTGTTGGGGTGTTGGTGTAACGCGATATTCGAATTATATGAATATAAATTCCTTAGAAGAAGCTGATGAACTGAGTAAAGAAGAAATTGATATGAAACAAGGATATGCAAAAGATCTGCTTTATAAAGCAGGTGCGCATTACGTAATAGAAACTATTGCAGATATCGAGGCCGTTATTGATGATATTAACAAAAGGCTTTCACGTGGTGAAGGGCCTTAAAAGTTGATTACAAATTTTTCTTGTTCCTCTGTTTCAATTGTACCTGGCCGGCAATTCCTTACATGATTTATGCATTGCTTTGAATCTAGTCCTAGTGCCTTTAAAATAAGTGAAGCAAACATTCCAGATCTACCTAATCCAGCATAACAATGCAGGTAAACATTTTTATTGAGTTCTAACTGAGTAACACAATCTCTGATAATTTGACTATATTCATTTTTTTTAATCTGAGCTGGAATACCATAGTTTTTTATGGGCATGCTGTAGGCCCTAACATTCTTCTCCTCTAGATCTTTATGGAACTGATTAATTTCAAAATTTCTAATTTCATTAAGTTCTATCAATGAAACAACGAGTGACATATTTAAGTCGATGATAATGGTTAAATCTTTTTTATAAGTAAATTTATCAAATCTAGAATTACTGATACCTGGACAACTGGATATAACCAAATTACCAAGATTTTTTTTTGCTTTAACAATTTTCGAAAGCTTTATTTTAGTAAAGTTCAAATATAGGACTTTTTAATAAAAGGATGAAAGAATGAAATAGCTTCAGTTTTCTTACCCCTAATTTTTGCATTGTCATCATACTTTCGAAGTCTTACTGCATCTTCAAAATATTTATGACTTTCCAGTTTTCGAATAGCATCTTTGTTTAAATATCCGCCTTGAAGTTTAAAACTTCTTTTGGAGCCATCTGAAAGACCGTCATAATAATCTGATTGAACGGAACATAGATATCTCTTTGCAATAACGTGCATTTTAATTGGGTAAGTAACTTCTTCAGGGAAATACTTGGATAAAAAAGATGCAGCAACGTTTTCATGATACTTGTCATTGTTTAAAAAATCATGGCTATTTACATCTTCGCCAGTCAACATATGCCCTAAATCGTGAAATAATGAAGCAGTAATAAATTTATCACTTTCATTATTTTCTTTAGCTAAGGTTGCGCACTGAAGAGCATGTTGTAATTGAGTAATCTCTTCGTCATAAAAACTGCACGAACCTCTTTGATCAATAATTTCACATAAAACATTGGTACGCTCAATAATTGAAGCTGAATTTAATTTATTTTCTAGAGATTGGATTTTATCTAATTGCATGATTTAAATGATTAATTATATTTTCTTTAATGTCAATAATTTGAGCTGTAACATTAGTGTAATAAATTGCAAAATATCTGTAATAAAAATGCAACTTTGATTTAATTTTTTTGTATTACTTTTTATTCATACTAATGATCAAAGTAGAGAAATTAAATAAGTATTTTGGTGACAACCGTGCAGTAAACGATGTCACATTTGAAATTAATAAACCTGAAATGATTGGTATAATTGGCAGATCTGGTGCTGGAAAGTCAACATTACTGAGAATAATGAATCGTCTAACCGACGCAACTAGTGGATCTATTTTTATTGAAGGCAGAAATATACTTTCATTAACAAAGAAAGACAAACGAGCATGGCAAAAAGATTGTGCCATGATATTTCAGCAATTCAATCTTGTGCCCCGTTTAGATGTTTTAACAAATGTAATTCTTGGAAGATCAAATATTCAAGGTACTTTACGATCAAGCTTAAAACTTTTCACTAAAGATGAACGCGTTGATGCATTGATGGCTCTGGATAAATTGGGAATGGCTGAAACCGCGCTGCAAAGAGCAGAGACTTTATCTGGTGGACAGCAACAAAGGGTTGCAATTTGTAGAGCTATGATGCAGCAACCAAAAATGATTTTAGCCGACGAGCCTATTGCATCGCTAGACCCTCTTAATGCCCGACTTGTAATGGAATCACTTAGAAATATTCATAGAGAAAAGCAGATTACTGTTCTTGCAAATCTTCATACTCTTGATACCGCTAAAAATTATTGTGACAGAGTCATTGGCATGAGACTTGGGGAAATTGTTTTTGATGATGTACCTTCAAGTTTAAAAGATGATGTTGCTAGAGAAATTTATGGCGCTGAAGCTGAAGAAGCATTTGAACCAACAGTTACTTCAACTTCACTTGGTGACGAACAGTTTGCAGAGGCAGGATAATGTTAGCCTTTTCAAAAAAAAACTTAACAACTAACAAGGAGATATACTAAAAATGATTAAAAATTTAGTAAGGTCTATTATTGCTTGTTCATTCCTTTTTGTGTCTGCAAATGCATACGCATGGGATGTATCTGGCTATAAAGGGCCAACAATGGACTTGAGTAAATATCAACCTGAAATGAGACTTGGATTTTTAGGCGATGAATCAGCTCAAGACATTATTAAGAATAATGCATGTCTAAAGGAATATGCGGAAGTTGCATACGGAGTACCAGCTAAAATTTATACTTTTAAAGATTATGCAGGAACAATGGAGTCAATGCTTGGTGGCAGCTTAGACTATGCTTGGTTTGGCTCATCAGGATATGCGGGTATATATCTAGAAGATCCTACCGCTACTGTACCAATTTTAACTAGAATGCAGCCGACAGGAGATATGGGCTATTATTCAGTCATGGTTACAAGAGCAGACTCAGGTATCAATTCAATTGATGATTTAAAAGGTAAATCTTTTGGATGGGCTGATCCTAATTCAACATCTGGTTATCTAATACCATCAATCGAATTAAAAGCTGCAGGAATGGATCCAGACTCATACTTTGGCTCTACACAATTTTCAGGTGGTCATGAAAATAACGTTTTGGCAGTTCTTAATGGTGATATCGATGCAGGTGTGACATGGGTATCTGGAGTTGGTGAATGGAGCGAAGGTTACTCTTCTGGAAATCTGAGAAAAATGGTTGATAAAGGACTATTAAATATGGATGACATCAAACAGATTTGGTCATCTGCTTTGATACCAAATGGACCGATTGTAATGCCAACTAATATGCCTGTGAGAGCGCATCAGGTCATGGTAGGCATGAAGCAGTGGATCCATGAAAATGACCCACAATGCAGCGAGAATGTTGCAAATGGAGTTGTTAAAGCTTGGGTGCCAGTCGACCATAGTTTCTATGAAACTATTGTAGCTGCTCGTAAAGCTAAAATTGAAGCTAAAAAAGCCGAATAAATTTCGGTAGTTGTTTGCTAACTTAAGAGGATGGCATGCCCCATCCTCTTAATTAGCAGTTTATTTGGAGGAAACAGTGCAATCATCATTGCCAGAAAATTTAATTAAAATTGAAAGTAATTTAAAATCTCTTACAAGAACAAGATCAATTTATTCTTTTCTCTCAATTGCGGCATTGATAGCAGTTATTTATTCGGGTTTAATTGTAGCGGAAACAGGAAATGCGACTAGCATCTGGGTTGGATTACCTAAATTTTTCGATTACCCAGTTGATCTATTTGTTGGGTCATGGGAATACGGCTATAGATGGAATTTATTGTTACTTGAATACCTTCCAGATTTAATAAGCACTATTAATATGGCTCTATTTTCAACAGCAATGGGTACGTTGCTAGCCTTTTTTTTAAGTATTTTTTCAAGTCGTAATCTAATCAAAAGTAAAACTACTGTATTAATATTTCGACGCATCATGGATATATGCAGATCGTTTCCAGAATTAGTTATTGCGCTTGTTTTGTTGTATCTACTGGGAAAGTCAGCACTGCCTGCTGTAATTGCCATCATAATTCATACCGCAGGAGCTCTTGGCAAATTGTTTTCAGAAGCTATTGAGAATGTCGACAAAAATCCAATTGAAGGTCTTGAGTCCTGTGGAGCTTCATGGTTTACCAGAATAAGATTCGGTGTGGTAACTCAGGCACTCCCTCTATTTCTAACTTACACAATTTTAAGATTTGAGATTAATATAAGGGCTTCAACTATTTTGGGATTTGTTGGCGCTGGAGGTATCGGTGAGCAACTTTACACTAATATTCAGTGGAAATATGAAGCTGACACTATTGCAATAATGTTTTTACTTGTGTCTACGATCATTGCATTGGATTACTTATCAAGTTATTGGCGAAAATCATTAATAGGATTGAAATCATGAACAGGTCTGAAATTATTAAAAATTATTCAGATATAGTAGTTACTAAATTTTCATCTAAAATGTGGTCAACTTTTTTAGTGCTCGGGATTATAGTGTATTTAATCATAGCAATTTTAAGCCTCGACATATCGCAGATTCATAAAAAATGGAGTCCTGAAAGAGCTTCATTGTTTGCCCTCGACACATATGCACATAAAGACCATGTCACAATGAAATGGAGTGAACCAGATGATATAATTATATCCTTTGAAGGAAGCAGGTGGTCTCAGTATGTTGGCCCCTATCAAAAAAGTGACGGTCTTCCAGAAAGGTATCCTGAATGGACTTCCATAGGTCCAGAGGGTGAAACAAAAATAAGTTTTAAAAATGGAGGGTTTGCAAATCTATACGATGATAAAGTTACAATAGAAAACTGGCCAGACACCAAAGAAACACTTGTTTTTCGTCTTGATGCACAAGGCAAGCCTTACGTTGAAAATGTAGATAATCTCCCAAAATGGATAAGGGTAACGGAAAATAAAATAGAGGTTAGACCATCTCTTTACGAAAGAGTTCAAGTTTATTCAAAAAAAGTTGAAGTACATAGGTACAATCTTGGTTGGAACTATTTCTGGTTTGACTTTGACAGTCCTTTAGAACCATATGGAATTTGGAATGCTATTTCACTTTCATTCTCAGGCGATAGAGTTGACCCCAATATTTCAAATTTTTCGCTTCTAATTCAAGAATTTCTAAATAATGATATGTGGCATCATGGACAAATATTGTGGGCTTTATTAGAGACAATTTTTATGGCTCTATTGGGCACCCTACTAGCAGCTCTTCTGGGTTTTCCTCTGGCATTTTTTGCAGCTTACAATGTAACGCCTTTTAAATTTGTTCGAACGATATTAAGACGGTTATTTGATACATTAAGAGGCATCGATTTTTTGATTTGGAGCTTAATTTTTTTAAGAGCCTTCGGACCAGGACCATTTACTGGAATATTTGCTATTGCAATTACAGATACAGGAACTCTTGGAAAATTAATGTCTGAAGCAATAGAAAACACCGAAGAAAAGCAACAAGAAGGTGTAGAGTCTACGGGAGCGAATAAAACTCTTCAACACAGATTTGGAATTATACCTCAAATACTTCCTATTTTTATTTCCCAAACTCTTTACTACTTAGAATCAAACACGAGAGGAGCTGTTATTATAGGTGCCATGGGCGCAGGCGGCATAGGTTTACAATTACTTGGAGCAATAAATACGGGTACCAGTTGGGAAAATGTTATGTATATGTCATTATTGATTTTAGGAGTTGTTATTTTCATGGATACAATGTCCGCAAAAGTAAGAAGAGCTTTGATTGGTGATGAAACGCTAGGAGCAGAATTACAATTGGCAAAAATGGCAAAAAAATAATTTTTTTTTGAGAACTTAATATTTTTTTAATAATCTATTTGTATAATTAATCATGACGAAATTTATTCAATTCTTTTTAATAACGTCGTACATGTTATCATCTCTTGCTCTTGCAGACAGTCATGAAGACAATACAATTGGGCAAGCTGGAAGTGACTATTCTACCAATACTGAAAGTACATACGAGAGCAATATAGGAAACTGTGAAGATTTAAGTATATTAACGCTCCGTGGATCAATTAAAAACGATATACAGCGAGCTGACCCAGATTCAGCAACGAAAGCACATAATTTAATGCTTGAAGGAATGGAATTGTGTAATAAAAATCAAAACGTCCTTGCAAAAATGAAATTGAAAGAGGCTCAAACTATAGCGAGAGAAGGCAATGTTGCCGGACAAGATATGAGAATTGGAATTGTTAATGAGTCAGACGAACTGCAAGAAGAGACAGAAAATGAAAAAGAAAAGTCATGGTGGCAGATTTTTTAACTACACCTCTTCTAATAACGTACAAAAGCCAGGATCACTACCATTAAAAAAAGTTTCTATATTAGAAGAACAGTGATTAATCACACATTGGTCTGACTCATAAAAATAATCATCAATATTTTTAGCTGATTTAATATTCTGCAACATACAAAGACTATACTCATTGAAGTTACTGCCAGGATGAGTATTAAAATATATTTCACAATTAATTATTGTCTCATCGTACCCTATTTCTAGAGATGAAGTGTTTTGAAAGTAAACTATACAACTCTTAAAGTCGTCAGCATAGATGTTTGTGCTCAGCAGAATTTTAAAAATGAACATTAAAAGCACGAATCGTTTCATGTAATATTATTGTAATATTTCTTAACATTTTTGTAATATTTAAAAATTGGTAAACAATCTATTTTTTAACTATTGTAAAAATAACAAATTTATTCAATGACTTATAAAAATAAATACTAAACAGGCATCAAGTTGAAAGAAAATAATAGTTTATTTCCTGTTCATACTATTGGAATTGTAACAATCATTGGTTACGGATTTTTATTCTATACTATTGCCCCATTAAAAGAATATATCTCACTGCACACCAATTTAAGTGAGGAATTAATTCTCACAATGTTTAGTTTAGCACTGTTATTTCAAGCCCTATTAGCGCCTCGGATTGGAAAATGGTCAGACCATCATGGAAGCCTAATCGTAATTAAATACGGCCTGTTATTAGGTATGATAGGCTCAATTTTTATTGGAATAACAGAGATTGATTTATTTATTTTCAAAAATGTATTGTGGGTGTTTATTTCTATGTTTCTAATTACCTTGGGGCTTGGTATGTCAACCTATGAGGTGGCGTTTAATGCGGCAGTCCAAATGGATGAAATCAATTCTAGAAAAAATATTTCAATAATTACTTTTTATGGAGCGGTAGCAAGCACTATTACCTGGCTTTCAATTTATCCACTTATATACAATGTAGGTTTATTCTATACGTGTTTATTTACTTCAATTATTTTATTAATTGGCTATGTACTTGTGTCCTCAAAGGAAATGAAATACAAATCAAATATAGAATACTTAAATGAAAGTAAGTTATTATTTAATTGGAATGAGCTAAAGAAGACACAAAAGAAATCATTTTTTTATATTACAATATCCTCTTCTTTACAAAATTTTTTTTTTGTAGCATTTACCCTTGCATTAGTAAATTTTTTTACAGAAACATTTAATGACATTAGTATCGCGGTTGTACTTGCGAGTATATATGGCCCGTTTCAACTTGTAGGAAGATACTTGGAAATGAAAATTGGAAAGCATTACGACGCAAGATATACAGGCTTAATAGCCTTTTTGTTTGTAATTTTTTCAATTTTTACAGCTCAATTTACAAATAATATTTTTGTTGCCGCAATTAGTATGGCTTTTTTCGGAATGGGTCACGGTGTTTTAACAATAACATATGGTTATGTCACCAATATGTATTTTGAGTCACAAATTTATGGCCAAGCTAAAGGGTGGATGGCCCTTTCAAGGAGCATTAGCTTTGCCGTAGGTCCAGCATTAGGTGCACTTCTTTTTGCGTATAATTTAAACTTATTTACGATTACGATTGTAATAACTGCAATCCTATCAGCGTTTTCTTTCTCACTAATAATTTTCGAAAAACCTACAAATCAAATGCACAAATAATTATAATTTGCTTACTTCTAATTGAATTTTACTTCCAACGAAATAACTATCACTTATCTCAATTGGTTTGTTATTAATATCTGTATTTATTGCTTTTGTATGTATTAACGGGTCTCCGATATTTATTTTTAAATATTTGGATTGTACATTATTCGCACTCTCTGCTGATACTGTTGTTTTTTTTCTATATATTTTTTTTAATCCATATTTATTAAAGGACAATGTCATAGAGCCAGTTTTACGAAAAAATAAATCAAAATTTTTAAATCTTTTTTCTGGGACTAATCTTTCTGTTAAAATAAGTGGAATACCATTAGCTTTAGAGATTGTATAAATATAGAAAACTGAATCATTTTTTTTTAAATTAAATTCTCTTATTTCATTGCTGTACCCTTTTCTCTTATCTATAGAAATAATATCTACAGCAATATCAGTAGTCTCTTGATTTAAATTCTGTGATGCCCTTACTGTTTTTCCGATTTTATAATTTATTTTCTTAGAGTTGAGAAAATATCCTAAACCTCTTCTCGAATAAATGATATTTTCTTTTTTAAGGGCCTCGATTCCACGTCTAACTGTATGCCTATTCACCTTAAAAAGCTTAGCATAATAGTTTTCAGAATAGATTTTTTCCCCTAATCGAAGCTTACGATCAATAATATCTTTTTTTATTGAGTCCCTTATTTCTTCCCAGGCAAACATTTAGCTATTGTAACATATTTTTAATAAATAAATTGAAACGAATCGTCATAATAAGTATAGTATACTTGTATAGTTGTATAGATTAATATGGAAAGAAAATTTTGGCTTAGTACATTGGCTACATGCAATGATGCCCACCTAACTTCTCTTTGGGAAAAATTTGGTATTGAGGTAAATTTCACATGGCTTAGAAAACCGGAAATAGGCAGTATAATGTGTCAAGGAAAAATTGGAGTAACAGGAAATAATTTCAATTTTGGTGAAGTTACTATTACCCGTTGTCAATTGAAAACCTCACAAGGAAAAATTGGTCACGGATACGTGCAAGGAAGAAATAAATATAAGGCTGAAATTGTTGCTATATGCGATGCTTTACTGCAAACAAATAAAAGAGATTTTTTAATCAAAAATATAATACGCCCTCTAGTTGTAAGCGATAAAAATTTAAAAAAAGATGTAATGTCAAAATCAGAGTCAACAGCTGTCGATTTCTTTACATTGGTGCGAGGTGAAACTTGAAATGATTAATACAAATGAAAACGAGTCTATTATAAAAGCCGATGCATTCAGAGCTATATTGTTTGCAACTTCTTATCCTGGATCAATTGAAAAGTTTTTAGAGATAAATAAACCTAAACAAATTTCTACATCTTCAGCTACTATTTTGTCCACTATGTGCGATCACACCAGCGCCATTTATATTGGAAAATCATTAGACACTAAATCCTTAAGAGATTGGGTAGCCTTTCATACAAACTCTAAAATAGTAGATAAAAAATTTGCAAATTTTGCAATTGGTACTTTCAATGACATGTTGCCCCTTACAGAATTCTCTAGAGGATCAGACGAGTTTCCGGATAGATCATGTACATTAATAATTGAGACACCATTTAAATCAGACAATGTAAGTATTTCGGGGCCCGGTATCAAAGGTAGCAAAGATATCTACTTACCTCATGCGAATAAAATAAGTGATGTAAATAACTACTTCCCCCTTGGTATAGATTTCTATTTTACCAATAAAAGCAATTTTTTTTGCATTCCAAGATCAATAAAAATTAAAAAGAAAGGATAGTTTCTATGTATGTAGCTGTTAAAGGTGGTGAAAAAGCAATTGAAAATGCTCATAATTGGCTTTCAGAAATAAGGAGAGGTGATGTCAATGTACCCAACCTCGAAATTGATCAAATTAAAGAACAGTTGACATTGTCTGTTGAAAGGGTCATGTCAGAAGGATCATTATATGATACTGATCTAGCAGCTCTCGCCATAAAACAATCAAGAGGTGACCTTATTGAAGCCATCTTCTTAATCAGGGCCTATCGTACAACTCTACCAAGATTTGGAACATCCCCCCCTATTAAAACAGAAGATATGGTATGCATGAGAAGAATCTCAGCAACATATAAAGATATTCCCGGAAAACAAAAATTGGGGCCTACATTTGATTATACACACAGACTTTTAGACTTTAGTTTACTGGCTGAAGGCAATATACCTAAGGCAGAAAAACGAAAAGTATTAAAGGAAAAAATACCTCACGTACTGAGATTTTTAAATAAAGAAGGCCTTATTCAAAAAGAAAAAAATAATAATTATCAGCCAAAAGACATCACAAGAAATCCACTTGAGTTTCCAGCTAATAGAAGTGAGAGGTTACAATCACTTTCTAGAGCCGATGAAGGATTTCT
>CACLWE010000009.1 GCA_902610585.1 uncultured Pelagibacteraceae bacterium | reverse complement strand
TCTTCCGTCGGTATAACCACGGTATTTGATGCACTTAGAGTTGGATCGATACCAAAAGGGAACCTTCAAGGTGAATATAAAAAATATGCTAAAGCAACAGCTGACCAAATTTCAACTTTAAAAAAAAATAAACTTTTTAAAATTGACCATTATATTCACTTGCGTGCAGAAACCGCATCTGAAACGTTAGCAAGTGAACTTGATGAGTTTGATGAATCAAGCAACGTTAAAATGATAAGCATTATGGACCATACACCGGGACAAAGACAATTTAGAAATACAGATAAATATAAGGAATATTTAGCGGGTAAATATCAACTATCTGATGAAGAAATGGAAAATCACTTCTCTAAATTAAAAGCACTGCAGTCAAAAAATAGTGAAATACATATAAAGAAAATATCTGAAGCACAAATGAGATTTCAATGTGTTCTTGCGAGTCATGATGACACTACTATAGAAGATGTATTAAGTTCAAAAAATCTAGGAGTTTCAATAGCAGAATTTCCAACCACAATCGAAGCAGCAAAAGAGTCGCAAAAAGAAGACATGAAAATTATCATGGGTTCGCCAAATTTAATGAGAGGTGGGTCACATTCTGGAAATATTTCAGCTCAAGAACTCATAGACGAAAATTGTCTTGATATTTTTAGCTCTGACTATATCCCGTCATCCCTACTTTCTTCAGCTGTCAAATGGGGTTTAGAGTCCGGTAATATGCCAAAAGCAATTGCCTCTATTTCAAGAAACCCAGCAATAGCTACACAGCTTCTAGACCGAGGTAGTATACAGTGCGGCATGAAGGCGGACCTAGTTAGTTTCAGTATTTATAACAATTTACCAATAGTAAAAAAAGTATGGGTATCTGGACAAGCGATATAATTAATCGTAAAATCGAAGAATAAAATATGCAATTAAGAGTCCAATTAATTGCATAAAAATAAACATCAACACGTGCTGTGGATCTATACCGGTAAATGTGTTGGTGAATGATCTACTGATCGTGACAGCTGGATTGGCAAATGACGTTGAAGATGTGAACCAATAAGCCCCAGTTATATATAAAGCCACCGCTATTGCTGGATCTCTTTTTGCCTTTAGTGTGAGCACAATTGTAATTAATAAGCCTATTGTTGCAACCACTTCAGAGACATGAATATTAATTCCTGTTCTTTCTTTAGTTGAAAATTCAATAAATAAATCATCAAAAATATAATTTGCTAAAATGACTCCAGAAGTGCCACCCACTAGTTGAAAAATGATAAATAATATCATCGTTACGTTATTAATATCTGATTTAAATCTAAAATAAAGTGTAACAACTGGATTAAAATGAGCTCCAGATATAGGACCAAATATTGATATTATCACGTAAAGCATTGCTCCTGTTGCTATTGCATTAGCAAGCAATACAACACCTTCATTTGTAGGAGATAGATTTTCGGCCATTATCCCTGATCCTACTACCGAGAAAACAAGTAAGAGTGTACCCAGATATTCAGAAAGTATTTTTTTAGGCATTTATTTAAGCAAATTTTCTTTTATTAATTGATCAATATAATCAAATGTAGATCTAAAAAACTTTTTGTGATCGACTTCGTTTAAGTTCTGTTTAACGGGGTCTTCAATATTGAAATGAAATGTTTTTGGAGCACCCGGCCAGATCGGACATGTTTCTTTAGCGGCATTTCCACACACAGTAACGACATAATCCATAGAGGGAGAGTTGGGCTCACCAAATACATCCCAACTTTTACTATAGAGTTTCTCAGTCGGTATTTTCATATCATCTAATAAATCGAGTGTTTTAGGATTTATTATTCCTGAAGGTGTGCTACCAGCGCTATAGCCTTTCAGACTTTCACTATATTTATAATTGGTAATTGCCTCAGCTATAATGCTTCTGGCTGAATTTTGCGTACATAAATATAAAACATTTTTAATGCTCATATACCAAGAGAATATCCAGCAGATCTAATTGTCCTAATTGGGTCGTATTCAAATCCTTCGTTTAATGCTTTTCTTAATCTTCTGATATGAACATCAACTGTTCTAGGCTCGACATATGGACTTGTCGTCCATACATAATCTAATAATTGTTGTCTTGAAAATACTTTACCTTGATTTTCCATTAAAAAACGCAATAAATTAAATTCCGTAGGTCCAAGACTTATTTCTGTTTTATCCCTGGTGACACGATGCGTTGAAACATCTAATTGAATTCCCTTATAAGTAAGAACTTCATTATAAAAAATAGGTCTTAAGCGTTTAAGTACTGCTTTAATTCTTGCTACTAACTCATTGACTGAAAATGGTTTTGTTATGTAGTCATCAATTTCAGTTTCAAATGCTCTTAATTTATCTTCTTCTTCTCCTTTAGCTGTGAGCATAATTAAAGGAATGTTCTTTGTAGTTTTATCTTTACGTACTCGTCTACACAATTCTAACCCAGAAATATTTGGGAGCATCCAGTCAACGATTATGAGATCGTATTTAATATCACCAAATATACTATCCAATGCGCTATCGCCATCAAAGCATACGTCTACATCAAATCCACTAGCTGTGAGATTGTATTTTAATAATTCAACTATTGAGACTTCATCCTCAATTACTAGGATTCTAGGTTTCATTACACCTTTTCCCACTTAATTCTTTTTTCCGACTTACGTTCTAAGGCTTGACCAGTTGTAATGAAGTGAATGTCTTCAGCAATATTTTGAACATAATCTCCTATTCTCTCTATGTTTTTAGCAATCGACAATAAGTGTGAACAGCCTGTAATTGTATCTGGGTCTTCTGCCATCGTCTTAAGAAGATCCCTGTAAATTGATAAATACAATTCATCAATATCGCCGTCTAAATCCCAAGCATTAATTGCTAGCGTATCTGATTTTTGAACGAAGGCATCTAAAACATTTTTTATCATTCTTTGAACGTTCTCACCCATATTGACAATTTCTGAAACCGGCGTGTCGGGCATATTTATTTTTACATTTGCAACTCTTTTAGCAATATTGGTAGCGTGATCACCCATTCTCTCGAGATCGTTTGCAATGCTTAGTGCCGAAAGTACGGTTCTTAAATCATTAGCAAGCGGTTGCCTCATTGCAATTACTTTGTATGTTAAAGCATCAATTTCCTTTTCTAAGGCATCTATTTTATTATCATCTCTTAAAATTTCTTCTGCAAAAGCAGTATCTTTATCACCCAAAGCAACAAGAGAATTGTGAAGCTGTGTTTCAACCAAACCTCCCATTTTAATTAATGTACTATTTATTAAATCTAATTGCTCATCATAAGATGAAACTATGTGTTCACTCATTAACCAAACCTCCCTGTTATATAATCTTGCGTTCTCTGATCTGATGGATTTGAAAAGATTGTTTCAGTCTTATCAACTTCAACTAATTTACCTAAATGAAAAAAACCTGTCCTTGATGAAACTCTAGCGGCTTGCTGCATCGAGTGCGTGACAATAATTATTGTATATTCTGTTTTAAGTTCTCCCATTAATTCCTCAATTCTAGCCGTAGCTATTGGGTCTAAGGCTGAGCAAGGTTCATCCATTAGAATAATATCTGGATTTACGGATATAGCTCTTGCAATACACAATCTTTGTTGCTGTCCCCCCGAGAGGCCTGTTCCCGCATCGTTTAATCTATCTTTAACCTCATCAAAGAGAGCTGCTTTTTTTAGACTGTTAACAACAATTTCTTCTAAATCAGATTTATTTTCAGCTATTCCATGTATTCTTGGACCATAAGCTACATTTTCAAAAATAGATTTTGGAAAGGGGTTCGGCTTTTGAAAAACCATGCCCACGCGTTCTCTTAGTTGTTCAACTTGCATGCTTGGTGCATAAATATTGTTGCCATCGATTTCTATTTTTCCTTGTACTTTGCATATATCGATAACATCATTCATTCTATTTAAGCATCTAATAAAGGTTGATTTACCACAACCTGATGGACCTATTAAAGCAGTGACTTGTTTTTCTTCCATGTACATGGAAACATCGAAGAGTGCCTGTTTCTCTCCATAATAAACATTCAAGTTGTCTGCTTTTATTTTTATACTTTTCATATTCTATTTTACCATTTTGTTTCAAATTTTCTTCTAATTAATACTGCAGCTAAATTCATTAAAATTAAAAATCCAAGCAACATCATAATTGTAGCTGAAGTTTTTTCAACATAACCTCTTTCTGCGCTTTCTGACCATAAATAAACCTGAACTGGCAAAGAGGCAGAAGCGTCCAGCGGTGTTTGTGGAACATCTACAACAAATGCCACCATACCAATTAATAATAATGGCGCAGTTTCTCCAAGTGCTTGAGCAAGTCCTATAATTGTACCTGTTAATGCACCAGGCATTGCTACAGGAACTACATGATGCATTACTGCTTGCATTTTGGTTGCTCCGACTGCTAATGCTCCTTCTCTTATTGATGGCGGCACTGCCCTTAATGAGGCTCTAGTTGCAATAATTATTGTTGGTAGGGTCATTAAAGATAAGACTATGCCTCCAACCAGAGGTGTTGACCTTGGCAATCCAAATGTATTTAAAATAATACCAAGCCCCAATAAGCCAAATACAATAGAAGGTACCGCTGCTAAATTATTAATATTAATTTCAATAAAATCGGTAACTTTATTTTTTGGTGCAAATTCCTCAAGATAAATAGCTGCAAAAATTCCAATAGGAAAAGACAAAATCAAAACTACCAAAATTGTGAATAAAGAACCTACTATTGAACCTCCTACTCCTGCCAGTTCAGGTTCTCGGCTGTCACCCCTCATTAAAAATGGTAGATTGAATTCATAGCTGACAAGTCCCCTATCTACAAGGTCATCAAAAAATAAAAGTTGAATATCTTTAATTCTTCTTTTGTCTTCATCTAAGTCCCTTGGGTAGTTTCCTTTATTAACCTGATCTACATCGTCGGAGGCAGTTAAATATATTGTTTCTGTTTCATTTATATTTGACTTATTCGATTTTAAAAATTCTCTTATTTCTTGCTCAAATTCAATACTGAATAATCGTATCAACATTTTCTTATCTTTTTTCTCTTCAATATCTGGAAAAAGTCTATAAATAGCCTTTTTAGAAAAAGAATACATTGACAGGTTGTTAATATCCTCTGAACTCATCTCAGAAAATTGTGTCGTGTCTTCAATAAGATTTAAAAAAGGTACATCTACCTGGATAACAGTTCTATAAAATGCTGAATAGCCAGATGAAAATATATTTAGAAATAAAATAAGCACCCATGCAAGCGCAAAGCTCATTGCACCAATACAATAAATCCTAAATCTTTTCTCTGAATTGAGCCTTTTATTTAAACTATTTATTCTTTGTTCTATTCTATCAGTCATATCTCTCCGTATATTTTTTTACGACCTGTAAAGCTATAAAATTTAGAGCCAAAGTAACAACGAACAAAGTTAAACCCAGAGCAAAAGCTGACTGTGTTTTTGGGCTATCAAATTCTTGATCACCGATTAAAATAACAACAATCTGAGTAGTAATTGTAGTTGCCGCATCAAGTGGATTAGCTGTTAATTTTGCATTTAATCCTGCAGCCATAACAACAATCATTGTCTCCCCAATTGCTCTTGAGACAGCTAATAGAAATGAACCGACAATACCCGGCAAAGCAGCTGGCAATAATACTTTTACAATTGTTTCCCTTTTGGTTGCTCCCATGGCATAAGAGCCTTCCCTTAAACTCTGAGGTACAGATTTTATTACATCATCAGAAAGTGATGAAATAAATGGTATTATCATTATTCCCATAACAAATCCCGCAGCTAGAGCGCTTTCAGAAGAGACAGTTAGTCCAGCACCCTGACCGATATCTCTCACTAAAGGAGCAACAGTTAACGCTGCAAAAAATCCGTATACAACCGTTGGGATACCAGCAAGAATTTCAATAATTGGCTTAGCCCAATCTCTGACTTTTGGAGAAGCGTATTCAGACATATAAATGGCTGTGAGTAAACCAACTGGGACTGAGACACACATTGCAATTAATGCAATAAGAAATGTTCCAGCAAATAATGGAACAGCGCCAAATGCATTTGCCAAGTCTCTTGTATCAAGATCTCCAGCTTCTCTTACAAAAACTCTTTGAGGACTCCAATTTAATCCAAATAAAAAATCGGTTATTGGAACTTGAGAAAAAAAACGCAACGTTTCATATAATAAAGAAAAAATTATTCCAACAGTGGTCATTATAGCGACAAGTGAGCATGTAAAATACAAGACTAGTAAAAATTTCTCGACAATCTTTCTAGAATTAAGTTTGTTATTAATATTGAATAATGAGTAAAGTACAAGTAAACCTGACAACCCAAGAACTGTAACATAAGTTAAGTTTTCACTCGTCTTATTAATATAATTTAATTTATTTACGGCACCATTTATAAGAATAGTATTTTCATCAAAAAGTTTTATGCCCAATGCAGTGTTTTCGATTTGGGTAAATAATAAACTTAGTTCTGTTTCTGTATAACTGCCAAGTGCTATGAAATCACTTAATACATATTGCTCAATAAATAATGATTTAAACGAAGTAATCATCAACAGTATCAATAACGCTGGCACAACAGCCCATAGAGCTACGTAGTACCCATAATAATGACTAAGTGATTTAAGATTTTTTTGATTTGAAGTCCTAAGATTTTTTGCTCTTAAATTTCCTAGAAAATAGCTGGCGATACCAATTAGAATAATTAAAGAAATTAATATAAATCCCATGCTTCACCATAATGCTTATTCAACAACTGAGACAAGCATAACTTGCCTCAGTTGTGGATTAATCAAGTCTTTTAGTCCAGATCGAGTGTTTCTAAGTTAGCAACTCTTGATCTTATATCAGATGCATCACCATCAGATAATGCAACTAAACCGATATCAGTTAGATATCCATCTTCACCCATTGCATCAGGACTTGTGAAAGCTTCAAGAAACTCTTCAATTCCTGGCACAACACCTACGTGAGCTTTTTTCACATAGAACTGTAATGGTCGTGCAATTGGGTAAGAATAATCCTGGATACCAGCAAGCGTTGGCTGAATTCCAGTGATCGAAGCAGATTTAATTTTATCTTCGTTAGCTAGAAGGTAGCTGTAACCAAAGTAACCAAATCTTTCTGGATCCTCTGATAATTTTTGAACTATTAAAGTGTCGTTTTCACCAGCTTCAATAACTCTTCCATCTTCTCGCACTACTGCACATTTTTTCTTTGCCTTTTCACCGGCATTTTCCCAAAGTGTGTATGCGCCTGCTGCTTTGCAACCTTTTTTCATAATAAGTGAATTCCAAGCATCTCTTGTACCAGATGTCGGCGGTGCAACTAGGATTTCAATTTTATGATCAGGTAATGAAGCATCAATGTCAGACCATTTTTCATATGGGTTATCAATTAAATTTCCAGCAATGACATTACCCTCGCCATCTTTTGCAACATTAGCGGGTACTTTTTCTGCAATTGCTAAAAATAAATGCTCTTGCGTAAAGTCTGCATCGGCAGCATCTAAGCTATGAGCAAGCGTCAAGCCGTCATTACCAATTGTAATTTCAATTATATCAGTAACGCCATTTTTAGCGCATAATGCCTTTTCTTTACTTTTAATTTTACGAGACGCATTGGTAATATCGGGGTGATCGGTACCAACTCCAGCACAGAATAATTTCATTCCACCGCCCGTACCAGTACTCTCAATCACTGGTGTATTAAATCCAGTCTTACCAAATCTCTCAGCAACTACGGTTGCATAAGGGTATACAGTCGACGAACCAACGATTTTTATAGTATCTCTAGCTTGAGAACTGAATGTAAAAATTGATGAAGCGAAAACTGCAATAATCATTATTTTGATTAATCTCATTATTTTCTCCATTAAGGTTTAGAATCATAAATAAAATATTTTGACTTGGTTACACATTTATAACATTTTTATTACAGTTTTATGAATGTCACTTTATTGTTGATAGTTTAAATAACTGATTTTATTAAAATATTTAAAGGGAAGGTAAATTAGTGAGAATATAATAACTGTTAACACAGCCAAATAAGGAATATGCATTGGAGGAGATGGAAATATATCCAAAAGTGTGTTCGCGGCAGGCGTAATCATTAAATACCAATAATTTACATCTTTAAAGAATTGAGAAATATAAATATTTAATCCATAAATTATAGGTAATAAGCAAATGGCAAACAAAAGAACTCGTAAAACTGACCACCAGGTTAATTGAACCTTCGTACATACACAGGCATATATTACACAAAGCAGTAATAAACCATGACCGAAATAATAAGTAATATACTCTGCATCAGGAAATGAGAAATCCAAATCTGGTGTAATGATTGCAAGGAAATTTCCACTTAATCCAAAAAAATAACCTACTTCGAAAAAGAATTTAATTTTTGTATACACATATAATCCCATTGATATTGCAGCTATATGGCAAATGTGCAATGGCAATACGTCGTAAATAGAATGATCATAAAATATCACTCGATAAAATGGCTTTATCATCTCATGAGAAATTAATAGAAAACCAATTAACAAAAAAATTGATCTGGTTACATTTTTATTATTTATAAATCGAACAAAAAAAGGAAATAAAATTGATATAGTCACAATTGTGAAAATTGTTGCCAAATGATGATAACCAAACAAAACAAATTGAGTCGCCATATCTTATTTTAACCAAGATTTGTTAAACTATTATTGCACCTTATGAAATGGGTGCAATAGGCAATTCTACTGAAAATGTACTGCCTTGATTTATTTCACTTTTTATATCTAAATGACCTCTGTGCTTATTTAAAATATGTTTAACTATGGTTAACCCTAAACCCGTTCCACCGATTTCTTTTGATCTTGCTGCATCTACACGGTAAAAACGTTCAGTTAATCTTGTTAGATGTTTTGGGTGAATGCCTTCGCTTTCATCTTTAACGCTGATTTTTGATACAAGTTGTGGAAACAGTTTATTATTATCAATATGATCAGTTTGCTTTTTGATTTTTTCTGCCAATATGTCTATTGAGCTGTTTAGTTTTCCATATTTAATCGAATTATCTATAATATTTGTAAAGACCTGTACCAACTCATCTTCATTGCCCAATACAAATAAACCCTCACTAAGCTGATGATTGACTCTTATTTTAATATTCTTTTTCAATGCGTATTCTTTTAGACTATCCGCCACATTATCTATTATTTTCAATAAATTAACTTTTTTAGTTGGATGAATATGCTCATCTGATTCTATTTTAGATACGACAATTAAATCATCTATCAGTCTTTTCATGCGAATTGTTTCTTTATCCATAATACCAAGAAACTTAGACATAGATTTTTGATCATCTTTTGCTGGACCTCTTATAGTCTCCAAAAAACCCATGATTGTAGCAAGTGGTGTTTTCAACTCATGGCTTACGTTTGCAATGAAAGAAGAGCGTACTCTTTCAATATTTTTTAAAGGAGTTATATTTTTCATGAGAATAACGTAATTGTCTCTTGTGTTAGTTAATTGGAGATAATTTTTCTCATAACTAATCTCCACATTGTAAAAATTTGTTGATCTAGGTGATAAATTTTGTCCGTACTCACTATTATATTCAATTATTGCTGTTTTTTTATTTTTATATACATTTTCTAATGCCTCTAAGACTATTGGGCTTCTAATTAAGTTTGTTATATTTTGACCAGTATAATTATTTTCAAATAAATCAATTGAATGGGAATTTTGAAAAACAATTTTTTGATCGGAATCAAGAACGATTATTGCATCTTCTAGCTTGTTAAGAATAAAACTGATATTTTCCATTGATTAAACAAATATAATCTTTTGTGATAATTTTTTGTGCTTTGAAAGCATTAAAATAAATTTATTAAATCTACTGTTTAAAAGTTCTGAGTAGTTTTTTGGGATAGAGAATATCAAATTTGAATCTTTTACATAAATACTGATATTACTGTAATTAAAATTAGATAATTTTCCGATCTCATATACAATTCTTAAGAATAATCCAAGCTCAATACTGCTTAATAATTTATTTTTATTTATAACTTTTCTATAATCTTTTATCTCATTTAGATTTATTCCATTGTGAAAAACATAAATAACAGTAGCGAGTGTAACTCTGTCAGAGTGACTAAACTTTAATATTTCAGATTTTAATATTTGTTGAAATACAAACAATCCCCTCTCGTCACGAGCTATACTGTCTCCCGTTGACAAATAGCTTATAGAGGACACTCTTATTCTTTTATTTAAATAGGATTTTCTTTTAAAAAAATTATTAGTGAATAATTTTATATTCTCATAATTTACGGCACTAGGATTTAATTCGTTAGAAATTGCAGCAACTTTTAATGATTGATATTCAAGCGGATCGCTATTTGAGCTTAAGCTTAATTTATTAGAAATATAACCTTCTCTGATAGCTGTGTATGAAATAACTACTTGCTTAGCAGAGGCCTTATTTATTATTTCCATCGCGACCTTGGCTGCGTATCGTATAAATGGTGTTTTATCTTTTGTAATTAATGAATATTGTTGCAAATCCTTTTTTTTAAAATTTGAAACTTCTTCAAGCATTGATACAAAGTTGTCAAAATCAGGTTTGAAATGATGAATGACTTTGAGAGGATAGCTGTACTTATCAAAATATAATTTAACTAAAGCTCTCCACGTGCCGCCTGTAAGGATTACCCTTTTAAACTTATTTTCATTAAGCCATTCAGTATGCCGTAGAGAGTTTTTGAATTTTTCTATTATTTTTTTATTTTTAGTTTTTGCTCTGTGAACACCTAGAGGCAAAGACAATGTATTCATTATTTCTTTCTTTTTAACTTCTGCGAGTTCTAAGCTGCCACCGCCGAGATCGGCAACGAGACCACTTGATTTTTTTAGGCCAACAATACACCCCATGGCAGAAAATTTTGCTTCTTCATCGCCAGTTAATACATGTATTTTCTTTTTAAAAATATTTTCTACATCAGCAACAAATGATTCTCTATTTTTAGCAACACGGACAGCTTCTGTTGCAAAAATTTCAAAATTTTTAATATTTGATGAGTCTATCAATTCCTTTATATAATAGAACGCATTCATTGCTCTTTTTATAGAGTCTTTATTAAGCTTATTGTTTTTAATTAGATCTTTACCTAACCCACATGAAATTTTTTTATTAAAAATAGCTATCTGATTATACTTAAAGTTTTCAAAAATTTGAAAACGAACTGTATCAGAGCCAATATCGATTATTGCAATACGTTCGTCTTTAAAAAATAATTTTTTTTGGGAATTAAATTATTCATAACGCATCAGAGAGAGTAGTTTCTTCGGCTTTCTATTTCCTTTTAATTTTCCTCTACCTGATAAACTTGGATTTGACATGAAGTATTTATGTGCATTAAACGTCTTACCTTTTTGTTTAACTCTTTTGTATGTGCCATCATAGTTCATCATCCACGTTTGCTCATTGTCTAGAAAATTGGCAACCATTATTTGATTCAGTATTTGTTCATGGACAGTGGAGTTCTTTATGGGGGTTAATATTTCAACTCTTCTATCCAGATTTCTAGGCATAAGATCAGCTGATCCAATTAAAACGGTGTTATTTTTTGATGGTATATTAGATTCGTTTGCAAAACAGAAGATTCTAGCATGCTCTAAATACCGGCCAATGATACTTTTAACAACAATATTTTCAGAAAGTTTTTTAACTCCTGGTCTTAAGCAGCAAATTCCTCTAATGAATAATTCAATTTTTACTCCCGCTGCAGAAGCCTCATAAAGCTTGGAGATCATTTGAGGGTCAACCAAAGAGTTCATTTTAAGCCAGATACCAGATGGTTTACTTTTCTTTGCATTTTTAATTTCATTATCAATCATTGCATTAATTTGATTTCGCATTGCGGGTGGAGAGAGCACTATATCATTTAATTTCATTGGAGAAGCATACCCAGTCATGTAATTAAAGATTCTCTCAATGTCTTTGCAGATTTTTTCATCTGCCGTAAATAATGACAGGTCTTCATAAGTTTTAGCATTTTTTGGATGATAGTTTCCTGTGCCTACATGTACATAGCTTTTTAATTTGCCTGCTTCTCTTCTGATAATTAGACTTGCCTTTGCATGCGTCTTCAATTGAGCGAAACCATATACAATTTGAACTCCTGATTTCTCCATTTGATTGGCAAGAGCTAAATTAGATTCCTCATCAAATCTTGCTTTGATTTCAACAACAGCTGTAACACTCTTGCCGTTATCTGCTGCTTTTGTAAGGGCTTTTATAATAGGACTATCAGCAGTGGTTCTGTAAATCGTTTGTTTTATAGCTACTACTTTTGGATCTATAGCAGCCTGATTTAAATAATCAACTACAACATCAAAAGTTTCATATGGATGATGGACAACAAAATCTTTTGATCTGATGGCAGCAAAACAATTATTATCAAATTGCTTTAACCTTTCAACAGGTCTTGATATGAATTTTTTAAATTTTAATTTTGGTCTATTTAAATTATGAATCTGTGATAAATCTTGTAAACCAACATGCTTTGATAGAGCAATGACTTGCGCATCTTTAAGATTCAAATTTTTTTTTAAAAAGTTTTTCTTTTTAGATGATATGTTTTTTAAAATTTCTAGCCTTACTATTTCCCCTCTTTTTCTTTTTGTTAAAGCTTTTTCAAAATATTTAATAACATCTTCATCATCCTCATATTCGTAATCGATATCACTGTCTCTTATAACTCTGAATATTGCACTATCCAACAATTTAGAATTTGGGAATAGATCTTTAAAAAAATATCTAATAATATCTTCAACAAATAAATAGTATTCTTTTTTACCTTCTTGAATAAACACAAGTCTGTTTAATGCTCGCGGAACAATGATTACCGAATTAAACGGTTTATTTGAACCTCCTGCCACTAAACTCAATGAAATACACAGTCCTTCATTTGGAATAAATGGAAATGGATGCACTGGGTCAATTGAAATTGGCGTTAATATAGGCAGTATTTCTTCATTAAAAAGTTTCTTTAGATTTTTTCTCAATCTTATATTTAATTTATTAGGCGTAATATGAATTATTTTTTCTGCATTTAATTCTCTAACAAGCTTTTTAAAAGAAACATCCTGACTCTTAAATATTTTTGCAGATGCATTTTGTGCTGCTTTTAATTGCTGATGTCCAGTCATGCCGTCATGGCTTATTTTGTTTGGATTATTTTCTATTTCATCCAAAAGACTTGGTATTCTTACCATATAAAATTCGTCCAGATTACTTGCAGAAATTGAGAGAAAATTAACTCTTTCGATTAACGGCACTTTAGCATCATTAGCCTCATCTAAAACTCTTTGGTTAAAAAGAAGCCATGATAATTCTCTGTTTAAGAACTTATTGTCTGAATTTGTATTTTTTCTTATCATTATTAAAGTGATGAAGCATTTATATCTATTGAGACACGCTAAATCAAGTTGGGATGATCCTAGTTTAACTGATTTTGAGAGACCTCTTTCAAAAAGAGGAGAAAACAATTGTAATAAAATTGAAACATTTCTTTCACAAAAAAAAATAATACCTGATATTTCCTATGTTTCATCTGCAAGAAGAACTGTCGACACATTTAATTTAGTTCTTGGAAAAACACTAAGGACAAGCTCGAAGGTTGTTTTTAGCAAGAAATTATATTTATGTGACGAAATCTACCTTTTTGACTTAATCAAAAACACTGAAAATAATTATTCAAATCTTTTAATTGTTAATCATGAACCAACAATTCGAAATTTAACAATTGATTTAAGTGCGCCCTCTCAAGATGAGAAATATTTAAATATTAAAAATAAATTTCCTACAGGAAGTCTTGCAATACTCAAATCTGATTTAAAAGATTGGAGTGAATTAAAATATAATTCATTTAAAGTTACAGATTTTGTTCGACCTAGATTCTTATAGATTATATTGATGCAGCGTAATCAATTATGCTATTTTGAATTTTTATTAATACATCGTTATCGGAGGTTGATTTTATCCAATTATTATTTTTTAATTCTTGAATGAATATTCTTATGTCTAAGGAATCTGCTGTTAAATCATCACCAACAATATAAACATCAATTTTAATGCGGCTGTTTATATCTTTTTCAATTGAAAACCAATCAGTCAATATAAAGTAGTCTTCTTTGTTGGCTTCCAACACCGGCATGAATGACAACTTTGCAAGTGAAGCCTTCCATAGCTTTTCTTTATTATTAATTAAATTGTCATTGTTGATTGAGAGTGATTTACTTATTTCATCGTTTATCCATTTATTAAGGCTTATCCCCCTTGAGTTAGGATCTGCTGCGTCTTCTCCTCTTATATGGCCAGAGTCTGCCCTTTCTATGCTTAATGGAAGTTGAGCGCAGTTAGTGAGAGTGACTAAAATAAAAATGAAAAAAAAATATGCTTTCATCACTTATTAATATTACAAGATTGTTACATGTTTATTAAAATAACCAGAGTGCATTATTTGCACTCTGGTTATCATGATCAATTAACTTGAAAGGATTAAAAAAAGTTAATTAAAAGCCAATTTTGTAGCCAATGAAGAAGTTTTCAACATCCTCATTTGAACCCACAGAAGCAACATGATATTCAAGTGATGCTTTTACGCCTCCACCGAATGACTTTTGCAAGGAAGCAATAGAGCCATCGTCATCAGCCGTTGCGCCAGGATTATCTACATCAAAATACTCGTATTGAAAAGTTGCACCCAATCCAGGAATCTTTGGTGTTTTCACACCTACTACTGTATAGCTGTCACCGCTATCTGAATCGTATAGACCATAACCAATCGTGTAACCTGCAAGTTTAGGTGCTTTAATACCAATCATATAGTTTTCATCCCCAGTTCTAGAGTCCGTATTGCCTTCATCGACAATACCTCCTTTGACTGAAAAACCGGCGATCTTTCCAGATATTGAATAAGCCACTATGTCGTCATAACCAGCCGTTGTTCCAAATCCGATACCCGCTTTAACAGTAAATCCATTTATCTTAGGTGATGTGTAGACAATTTGGTTGCTATCATCAAAACCTGCTGCACCAGTAACGCCGTCACCATCTTCATAATCAGCGCTTAGGCCTTGAGGTAATTTTCTCGAGCTTGCAAATGATGATTTTACAGGGTGGCTATCCATACTATCAACGGGGCCGCCTGAGAGACCATTACCAAAAGAAACTGTGCCCATGTCAGAAATCAATGAAATATCAAAATCACCACCTCCACCAGACTCGTAAGCCATGACACCTTCTATACCTATACCATTGTCTAATGTATCTGTATAAGTCACGTATGCTGATTCTGTTATTGATATTCTTTCCTGAGACGCGTAAGAATCTCCAGATCCCCACAAGCCATTAAAAGTACCGCCAACAGTTACATCTGCTTGCGCACTTGAAAGAGCCATTATACTAGCAAGTGCAGTCGTCGCACTTAAGATTTTGTTGTTCATATATCACTCCATTAATTAATTAATAAGTGAAGTCATACATGAGATTTCATAAAATTTTAGTTAAGTAAATATTAACAATTATTAAGGTCTATTAAAATTTTGTTACAGCTAAATTAATATTATTTCAATTTTGTTAAGATTATATAACAGTTTATTTCTTTATATGTTTAAACGTGTTTTTTTTATTTCAAAATTATTTAAATATAATTTCTTATTATTAATTTTTTATTTAAAATTTATTAAGATGAATACTGTATAAAAAAATTTTTTTTCGAAGTGTTGTTATTTTGCAACGCGTGATACAGTTTGATGTGACAAAAACAGCTTAGAAACCTCCTGCCAATCAAACTTTTTACTATAATTTATACAATCTGTACGACTCACTTTTCTCGCCTTATCAATTGAATTAATTAAATTATGATCAAGACAATTATATTTAAAATTATCAAAAACATCAATTGGACCTGGAACAGGATATGCGGCCACAGGAAGTCCACTGGCGAGAGCCTCGATCATGACCATTCCAAACGTATCTGTTTTACTTGGAAATACAAAGATATCTGAAGATGCATAGTACTGGGCCAGTTCATTTCCTTTCTTCGCTCCTACAAAAACTGCATCAGTATATTTTTTTTCTAATTTTTTCTTAGAGGGTCCATCACCTACAAGTAGTTTTGTGCCTTTTAAATTTAATTTAAGAAAATCTTCTAATGATTTTTCCTTAGATATTCTTCCTACATATAAATAAATTGGTTTTTCTAAATTGAGATCAATCTTGTTCTTCGGATTAAAAGCTTTTATATCAACGCCCCTGGACCATTTAACTGTCCTTTTAATTCCATGTGAATTAAGTTCATCTATAATTGAATTAGAGGATACCATTACTGCGCTAGAATTTTTGTGAAACCATTTCAAAATTTTATATGTAAAAGATACAGGTATCTTAGCCATCGTGTTTATATATTCAGGAAATTTTGTACAATACGAGGTTGTAAACGCATAATTATTCTTTGAACAATAATTCCTAACCGCTAAGCCAATAGGTCCCTCTGTAGCAACGTGTATAAAATCAGGCTTAAACTTCTCAATGATCACGCCAATTTTGAACCAATGATTAATCGCAAGTTTTATTTCAGGATAAATAATCAGTGGAATTGTAATAAATTTATCTGGAGTTATGTACCTAACCTCATGTCCTTGACTTGTAAGTTCATCACCAAGTGTTTGATAAGTTCTAACAACACCATTTATTTGAGGGAGCCATGCGTCTGATGCGATGAGTATTTTCAATTAACTTAATACCTTTACGGAGTCCTTATGTTTGTTGATAATTTCATACTTTTCAGCGATATCTTTCCAGAAAAGAATTTCCATTGATCCATCAAAATTTTCTATCATAAAGGAGCAACTTTCTACCCAGTCCCCATCATTATAGTAATGAACTCCATTTATTATTCGATGTGAAGCATGGTGAATATGTCCGCAAATAACTCCTTTTAGATTTTTCTTTTTTGCATAACCTGCAACTATTTCTTCGTACTTATTAATGTAAGAAACAGCATTTTTTACTTTTAATTTTAGATACTTTGAAAGCGACCAATATTTCAAACCCAATAATAATCTTAATTGATTAAATCTTCTATTTAGCCATAAAGCTAAATCGTATGCGCTAGCGCCAAGATGGGCTAACCAGGGTGCGATATTGATAATTGAGTCAAATTTGTCTCCATGCAGTATAAGATATTCAGATCCATCTACTGTCTTATGTTTGATTTCATTAACTACTCTAATTTCGCCTAGTGTTATTGGCACAAATTTTCTAACAAGCTCATCATGATTTCCTGATACATAAAACACTTTAGTTCCATGTCGTGCTTTTCTTAGAATTTTTTGTATTACATCACTGTGACTTTGTGGCCAGTACCATCTATTTTTAAGTCGCCACCCATCTATAATATCTCCAACTAAGTATAGGTAATCTGATCTGGTATTTTTTAAAAAATCAAGCAACTGTTCAGCTTGACAGCCTTTTGACCCTAAATGAATATCTGAAATAAATATGGAACGATATTTTAAGAGAGGAATAACATTATTTTTTTCGTTGACCATAAATTTGGTAAAAAAGAATCAATCTTCATTACATTACCAATAATTTATGAAAGATTTGTTAAGCCATACTTTCTAGAAATCTGTCATAAAATTTTAATATTCTTGTAATTTTTATGACAAAATTAAAAATTATAATTTAATTATTGAGTAACTAGACAGAAGACTGAACTTCCTCATTTAATCCTCCACCCTTCCAAATATAAATGGGGAAGTTCTTCTCTTATTTCCATTAAGGTAATTTGTATATTGGGATCATTATAAGAAAAAAGAGGAAAAATCAGGATTTTATAAAAAAAAAGACCCGTCCAAGTATAAATTGAACGGGTCCTTAATTTATAGATTAAGTATGTTTAAAATGTTCTACCAATTCTCATTCCTGCCCTGTCGTACAAGACATTCATCAGAATGAAGACAAGTATACTAGCCACCATAGGAACTGGATTAGCGCCCCCATCTTCGCCCATAAATAAAACAATTTGCCTTATAGAAGTGACAAAGGATCCAACCAACATCATTCTAAAAAACACTGTAGATTGTTCAATTGGTGCAAGTAAACATGCAGTAAAACCTACTGCAAAAACTATATAAACCCACCCGAGATTTGCAAACAGCAAAATATGTGCTGCATCAACATCGCTCGGATTTGTTCCTATTCGCTCTGCAAAAGCTAATACTGGCTCATTGTCTATAAACATAAAACCATAAAAGAGAAATAAAACTATTAAGAAACAAATTATTACTCTGCTTATTGTGTCTTCAACTTTAATCATTTTGTTCCTCCTAAAAATTACTTTGGTTTCTGAAAAAGATAGTCAAAAATACAATGAAATTTAGAATTATAAAAAATGCCAATAATGGGTTACCACCATCGGGAAATGTCACACTTCCAACTAACATTGCACAAAAGAACATCGTTCCTGCAACTGCACTCATTGATACTAAAACTCCACTTAGTCCAGCTCTGAACTGATAAACAAGAGCAATTAGTATAGCTATGTTGATCATAGTTATTCCCAATACACTGTGTTCAGATTGAGGGTTGCTCTCCAATAGCGGAGATTGCTCAATAAATCCACCTGGATATATGAAGTAAGAAACAACATTAAACAGCACTGCAGCAATTGCAATATATCCCATGATTTGAGTTGTTTTGTCAGTAACTCCAAACGGAGTTCCAGCTTTCTCAATTGCAAGTGGATAACCAGCTCTAAATCTTGCTATGGCTAATAGCACAAACAAAATTATCCATGCATAAAGACCAGTATAGTTTTCTCCACCGCTTAGCTGCAATGACATCGCAACCCATATTAATTGAAGTAGAACGACAGGTAGTGCATAAGCAAAAAATGCTCTCTCTAACCCTTTGAAACCCATATATAGAATGCCTACATAGGCTACAAAATTAACCGCTCCAAACCAATTTAAGAAAAATTCTGTAGTTAAGTTATCTTCGAATGTTGGATATCGATCAATCATATAATCATAATTGAACATCATAATGCATCCATAAACGAAGAATATAAGGCCTGAAATAAACATACAGGCTTTAATTACGTTATCGTCTGTTTTAAACATATAACCCCCTATAATTGTTATATGAACGGAAGGTTAATTATTTATTTCTTTGTTAGAAAGTGAATTTTTTATATAAAGTGACTAATTTTTATAACTTGTTATCTTGGTAAATATATATTTAATAAAATTTGATAATTACTTAAAGTAGAATATTAGAATTATAATTTATGCAATTGATTCAATTAGTAATTGATGGAATAGCTTCTGGCTGCATATACGGACTTGTCGCATTGGGTTTTGTACTAATTTACAAAGCTACAGAAACCATTAATTTTGCTCAAGGCGATATTCTTATGCTCGGAGCATTTGTGGCCTACTCACTTATTGGAATTTTAGGCATGGACTACCTCACTGGATTCGCTCTTACTGTTTTAATTATTGCTGTATTTGGGTTTTTCGTTGATGCCGTTGTAGTGAGACAGATTATTGGGCAGCCTGCATTTGCTACCGTAATGCTAACTATCGGTTTAGGTTTTATTTTTAGAGGATTTGCATCAATTTACTGGGGCACAGACATATTTTCATTTAGTACACCTTTCTCTGGAAAAATTACTGAATTTAACGGTCTTATAATCTCATATGTGAACCTCTCTATAATTGTTGGAACTGCAATTTTAATGTCTGCACTTTATTTCTTTTTTACATTTTCAAAAATTGGTGTGGCAATGAGAGCGTCTTCAGAAAACCAATTAGCTGCTTACTATATGGGAATACCGGTTAAATTTATTTTTTCATTAATATGGTCAATTTCTGCAGGAGTTGCTGCTGTCGCGGGTATACTACTCGCTCCAATTACATTGGTAGATACATCAATATCATTAATTGGTTTAAAAGCATTTGCTGCAGCTGTTCTAGGAGGATTTGGATCAATACCTGGAGCAATTGTTGGTGGTATTATTATAGGAATTGTTGAACAATTATGTGGAACTTACGAAAATTATTTGTTTGAAGGAGTGAGAGAAATATCTGCTTACCTCGTTCTTATCTTAACATTGATTATTTATCCAAGAGGATTGTTCTCTGATAAAGCTGAGGTCAAAAAAGTATAATGAGATTTATTTTTAAAACAAAATATTCACAAGATATAAATATTGCAAAGCATAACGGTGATCGTTTTTGGTATTCACTGCTTATTTTAGTCATGGTTGCGTTACCACTTGTCTTGGATGATTTTTATTTAGGTGAAATTTCATATATTTGTATTCTATCCATTGCTGGCATTGGTCTCATGATTTTGTCTGGATACACCGGACTTGCATCCTTAGGTCATGCCGCGTTCTTAGGAGTTGGCGCTTATACTCATGCTTTCTTACTAACTAATGGAATACCTTTTTATGCATCAATTCCCATCGTAATAATTGTTTCATTTCTTGTGGGTGCAGTAATTGGAATACCAATCCTACGCTTAACAGGGATGTATTTAGCTATTGCAACATTAGCCTTGGGCTTTATTGCGGAACATGTTTTTATAAAATGGGAACACTTTACAGGCGGTAACAGAGGATTGCCTGTGCCTCAACCTGAATTCTTAGGTATGAGTTTTTATGACAGTGTGTTCTTTTATTATGTCTGCCTTGTATTTCTTATTGCCGCGATGTTTGCGGCGATCAATATACTTAGATCACCAACTGGAAGAGCTTTTGTAGCAATCCGAGACAGTGAAATTGCAGCACAAAGTTTAGGCGTAAACTTAGGTCTCTATAAAGCTTTATCATTCGCTATTTCTGGGGCTTTTACTGGATTAGCTGGCGCATTACTTGCTCATTACATTGGCTACTTAGCTCCAGATATATTTAATATCTTTTTATCTTTAACGTTACTTTTGCTCATCGTTGTTGGTGGAATGGGAAGTTTACATGGAACAGTATTTGGAGCAATATTTGTTGGCTTCTTACCGCAATTAATTGCCATCTGTCGTGACTATTTACCAAGCTCTATTGGCTCACAGCCAGGTCTTGAGCCAATGTTGTTTGGACTAATACTTGTATTCTTCATTTTATATGAACCACTTGGGATTTATGGAAGATGGATGAAAATAAAATTATTCTTTGAACTGTTTCCTACTTACAAAAGACAAACATTTAAAAAACAAAAAGTATTTACTAAATCGGACCGAGTATAATGAGTTTGTTTGAAGTAAAAAATATCACTGTGGCATTTGGAGGAGTAAAAGCACTTAATGATGTATCGTTCGGGGTTGATAAAGGAGAAATATTTACAATAATTGGACCTAACGGAGCGGGTAAATCAACACTCTTCAATGTGATAAGCAGAATTTATGAGCCAAGCAAAGGTGAGATATATTTTGAAAATCAAAATATCTCAAAAACTAAGCCTCACAATATATCAAAGCTTGGAATAGCAAGAACGTTTCAAAATTTAGAATTATTTGAAAATGCAACAGTTCTTCAGAATTTACTCCTTGGACGACATATTTATAAAAAAACAAATATTTTATCTGAGGTATTTTTTACACCCAGCGCCCGTAGGCAAGAACATGAATACAGACTTAAAGTTGAAGAGGTAATTGACTTTCTAGACCTTCAACATTACCGAGATACTCTTATAAACGGCCTTCCCTACGGTGTTCGCAAAAATGTTGAACTTGCAAGAGCTCTTTGCACTGATCCAAAATTGCTTCTATTAGATGAACCGTCATCAGGATTAACAAATGAGGAAACAATTGATCTTGGCTTTTGGATAAAAGATATTCAATCTTTATTAGGAATTACCATAATTATGATTGAACACGACATGAGTTTTGTAAATAAAGTTTCAGATCGTATACTTGCGCTTAATTACGGTAAAATACTTGCATCTGGTTTACCTGAGGAAATTAAAAATAACGCAGATGTTAAGCAAGCCTATATGGGGGAGTAAAATCCTCTAACCCATTGATTAGACTCAACTTTTAACCCCCCTTTTTTGAGTCTTTTTTAATTTTATAAATAAAATCAATTACTTATGATTTAATTCGGGCCTACTTCGGGTCCTATACGTCAAAATTGCCTTTTAACTTATGTACTGTAAGATTTTAAAATGGATCTAATAAAAAAAAATTTTTCAGCTTTTCTCATTCTAATTGGATTAATAATTACTTCGTTTTCGTATTACTGGACAGGTACAAGTGATATCAGGGCAATCGAAAATCTTTGCAAAGTGATCTTTCAGGTTGCGCCTTATAGTGATCGACAAGAAACAGATATGAATAATATCAATAATGCAAAATCTGAATTGAAGAAATCAAAAATCGATAAAAAAGAAAATCCAGAATCTGAAGTTACAGATGAATTTATTTCATTACTAGAAGCAAGGATAAATGGTCTTGAAGAACTTTTTTTACGTAATCAAAAAGAAGATTATAGTAAGTGTGTAGCAAATTATAATAAAAGAAGACTCACAAATAAATAAGATGGGTATTTTCAGTTCTATTTATGACTACGTAACTAAACAATTTGCTCTTAGAAGCATATCAAAAAAACCCCTATATGTTGAAATTCTTAAGTATACAAGCAAAGCTTTCAATGAAGGGGTAATGTTGCAAGTTGAACAAAAAAATAAAGAGATAATTGCAAATGAAATTGTAATGATTATATCTGAAATTGATTCATCTAACGATCCTATAAAAGTAATGCGAAATCACCTTGTAGAAAGTGTGATTGAATTTACAAAATATCAGGTGCTTATTTTTGATAAAAATGATCAAAAAACAGATCCTGCAAAGTTATTGGAAACAGAGGGTATTAGTGGCGAATTGAAAGCAAATGTTGCTGAAATTATAAAAAAAGATCCTCAATTTGTTGAAATTATGCATGGATTACCTAATCCAGAAAATGCTAAGGAAGAAAAAGATAATGCACTTAATTTTGTAACTTTTAAATATCTTAGATCAAATTTAATTATGCAATCGTTAAATAAGGCCAGAATACATCTTGGTGATTGCAATCCTATACCTGATAAAGATTGGTTTTTAGCTCTTGTTCATTCACAGTGTGTTTGGCATGAAGAAGAGTACAGAAAATTAATTGGGATGGAGAGTTTATTGGTGAGCGACTTAGGTGCAGTAATGTATTCAACCTTCATGAATAGTGTAATCTCAGGTGCAAAATATCCTGACTTAGCATTTAAAGAACATTGGGCAGAATCGATTTCATCTGGCGACATAAGCCCTCCAAATTTTTATAATATATAAATAATAATGAAATTTAAATTTAATCCACTTGCTATAGGAAGTATTTGCTTTGGAATTTTGCTACTTATATTTCCAGACCCATACGCTGGAGCATGGATTCTGATAATTGTGGGAGTACTGACCTCATTTGTTCAAAGTTATCCAAAAATTAAAACTAAAACAGAGGAGTTAAAGGAAATAGAAGAAGAAAAATTAAAAAATGAAATTGCACTTAAAGAAAAAGAAAGAAGCAAAAGAACACTGAAGAGGCTCTTTTGGATAACGCTTGTGATTGGGGCTGGCATGTATATTTATTGGTTAAACGCAAATCAGGGCTAATTAAGCCTTAATTAAATCATATTTCAAACAAAAGTTAGACACCTCACCCTATTAAAAAAGGGTATGTTAATTAAATTTATGATGGCAACTGTTTGTCTACCACTGATTTCAATGGAGACTGGAGAAATTGTTACGGCAACACAATTGGAGTTAATGATTATGGAAAACCTCATGGCTGAAGCTAATGTTGTAACTGAGCAAGAGCTGATGACAGAAAATTGTTACGAAATAACTATTGTTGAAAAATAATATTCGGGCCTAGTTCGTGTACGTACTCTACTGCACGACCCTGTACAAGGCAGTACGTGTATGTATGCAAGTATAGTTAATTTTGTTGCTACACCTCTGTTCAACGTTGTACAGCAACGTATGACTCAGGCGTATATGGGAGAATAATTAAATAATTAAAATAATATAGAACATCCATACTGGAATAAATAATATCCAATACCCATACATCCACATCATCCCAACTACTCCGCCCCAATCGTTACTATCAAAAGATACTTTTCTATCATTGATTGAGCTTTTAAATTCCAACTTAATTTTAGATAAATCAACTTTGAATTCTTGAGCTTTGATTTCAGGATTGGTATTTATTCTTTTTGTAATAGATTTTAAATGCAGTACTTGCCAGGGTAGATATAAAGTTCCAAAAACTATGTTAATTATAATAAGTGAATGATGAGCATTTGATAGATCTAAGCTAAGCATGACTATGCTTAAAATCGTATTAATGAAAAATATTACAAACCATCCAAACTCTTCATAAAAGTAAAAATGTTCATATTTTAAAAGTATTGCGCCCCAACAAAAAAACTGTGAAACAATTACCTGGATAACCATTAACCAGGAAATTAAATCAATAAATATATATTGATCAGCATTTATAATCCTGAGCACATAACTAAACATATAGATATATGTCACCTCAACGATGGTTACTAAAAATCGTGTCACAAATACTGAAGAAAGAACTGAGTCAATGATTACTGATTTAGAAGCATAATTTACAGGAAACAAACATCTAAATGCAGAAACTGAAATTAAAATTATAGCAGGAACAACAAGGAATAGGTCGTTGCTAATGTTTGCTATAGTTAAAGAGGCCCAAAGTAGAAATAAATTAGAAATGACACCTATTCTAAGTCCTTGCAGGAAATATTTGTACATCTAATGTCCTAATTTGTATTTTCCTGGATGAACAGCTGATAAAATTAATAAGCCCGCAATTATTCCTGTATTTTTAACAAAATTTTGAAGTTCATGCCTTTGCTCCAAACCTTCACTCATATTCCAAAAATCATGCATATAATAATTTATTAGTATTGTCAGTAGCGCTAATACAAAGGCAGATAATTTTGAATAATAGCCAGCTAAGATTGAAACTGAACATATGCTTTGTAATACAATTGTGATTATTAATGATATTTCTGTATACGGCACTTGATGATCAAACATATAATTTAGAGTAAATTCATAATTAAATAATTTAAATATTGCTCCAAAAACTAAAAAATAAATTCCAATTATAATTCTTCCTAAAAGTAAATTAACATTACTCATATTATTCATTCCAATTCATATATTTTTTACAGCCCTGAGGTACATCTTCAAAATAACTAAACCCCTCCTGCCAAATATAGCCTGCCTTAAGACAGCACGAAAGTTTTTCTTCTGAGTCGCTGTGAAAATCATAGCATATCTTCTCTAATGGGACCCTTTTTTGATAGTTAAATGCTTCAATTCCAAAAATTATAATCGAGCTAATTAATAAATATAAAAAACTAGTACCGATGCTTAAAATTCTAAATTTTGAGACTAATGGTATAAAATAAAAATAAAATAACGCAGGCACTGGAGCAAACATGGCCATTAAAATGTAAACCACATAACTTGGTACAATAAACTGAACATTAAGTTCGTTTGTGTAGTAGTAGTCTATGAAAGGCAAATAAGACAAATATGCTAGATAAAGAAGCCATAATAAAAGAAAAAATGATTGGAGGCTTAATAGTTTATTATGAGATATTCTCTGACGAAATAAATAATATGGAAGTGAGTAATAGGCTATTATTTTTATCGTTAAGTAAAAATAAAACATTACTTATTTACTAGCTTCCAAATACCGCTATCTTCGTTATCAATAATAACATAAATCTCACCAGCACTATTTGTTTCTACATCGCGAACTCGACCAACTTTTTCAAATAACGTAGTTTCATTTCTTGCTTTTTTACCGTCAAATTCGAGTGAAATTAATCTTTGTGCCTTTAAGCTGGTCACTAAAATTTTGTTTTTTAATTCGGGAAATAGGTCTCCCCCATAAAATGTCATATCGCTGACCGCAATTGATGGGACCCATGTGTAAATTGGTTTTAAAAGACCTTCTTTCCATGCACTTCCGTCACCAATAATTGAGCCATCATAATCAATTCCTCCCCAAGCAACATCCGCCCAACCGTAGTTAGTTCCTGCCTCTACTTTTCCAAAAAAATCTCCACCTCTTGGACCGTGATTAGTTATATATATCTCATCATCTTGAGGGTTTAAAATTATTCCCTGAGGGTTTCTTAGGCCTATTTGATATATCTCAGGCAGCCAGCCTTCATTTTCTACATAGGGATTATCTGTTGGTGCTGACCCATCTTTATTTATTCTGATCATCTTGCCAAAATAACTTGTGGGATCTTGTGCAACACTTCCATGCCCACGTTCACCAATGCTTGCGTAGAGCAGGTCATCTTTAAACATTAGTCTTGATCCCCAATGAATATTATTCCATGAAGAGTCTGATTGAAAAATATTTTCTATTTCACTAAAACTCTCATCTTTAATAATACCTCGAGCTATTGACGTGCTGGTTTTATCATCTCCCCTGTCTTCTGTATAACTTACAAAGATCTCACCATCTTCATAAATAATATCGAGCATTCCAGCTTGCCAATGTGGTTGAACAACTTTTAAATTATGAGGATAATTTTTTACTTCTTTTGTTGTTAAATTAATTTTTAAAATTTCACCTGATTTTTGAGTAAGAAATAATTCATTATCATTAATAAAACTCATACCCCATGGCTTGTTTAAACCAGAAATAACTTTTTCTAATTTGTATTCTGATGCATTTAAATTTAAGGTGAGTAAAAAAAAGATTATTGAGATAAAAAATTTCATTATTATTAATTTAATCTATTTACCGCGTGCTCTTCTAATTGCTCTTTTGTAACAAAGTTTAATGAATTTAAATGACAACTTTCAAGGTGTACTTTTGGCGCTACGCCTGCATCATATGCCTCTTTCCATCTCAAAGCGCAAAGGCACCAGCGATCACCTTCTTTTAATCCAGGAAAATTAAATTCAGGTCTTGGTGTTGATAGATCATTTCCCTTAGATTTACTGAATTCCAAAAAATCATCAGTCATTACTGCACAAACTACATGGCTTCCATAATCGTGTTCGTCAGTGTTGCAAAAACCATCTCTAAAATATCCTGTCATTGGGTCATAGCAACAAGCTTCAATCTCATCACCGAATATGTTAATCACCATCTCTTTTTCAGACATACAAATTAATTATACCAAAAGATATATATTACCAATTATAAACAAGGGAATTTGAAGTCCAAAATTTGTTAATATTGCCCGATCTGCCATCATATATCCTACCATTGTCCATCCAATCGCACCTGTTCCATGAACAAATATATTTAAGGGATAAATATTTAAATTAGTCAGTAAAATACCAACCAAGATAAAGAAAGTACTAGCCCACTTAAGTCGATTAATCATAATATTCCTTTCAAATAAATAGCTGAAAAATCTGCTTGATTTAAAAAGCTCGATAAAGTCTAATACTCAAATTATTTATAAATCTGGGAAAAACAATGATTAAAACAAAAATTACAGAAATGTTCGAAATAGATCATCCAATTGTACAGGGTGGTATGCATTATGTTGGCTTCGCAGAAATGGCTGCTGCTGTTTCTAATGCAGGAGGCTTAGGAATAATCACCGGTCTTACTCAAGCTAGCCCAAAAGATCTTGCAAACGAAATAGCTCGTTGCAAAGATATGACTGACAAGCCAATTGGTGTTAATTTGACTTTCCTTCCAGGTTTTGCAAACCCAGATTATCCTGGCTATATAGAGTCAATTGTAAAAGGTGGTGTAAAAATTGTTGAAACGGCTGGAAGAAGTCCTGAAAAATTTATGCCTCTTCTTAAAGATGCTGGAATAAAAGTAATACATAAATGCACATCTGTCAGACATGCTCTGAAGGCAGAAAAAATTGGGTGTGATGCTGCAAGTGTTGACGGTTTTGAATGTGGCGGCCACCCAGGTGAAGATGATATTCCTAATATGATACTTTTACCTCGTGCTTTTGAAGAATTAAAAATTCCATTTATTGCTTCTGGTGGTATGGGTAATGGCCAACAACTCGTAGCTGCCATAGCTATGGGTGCTGAGGGTGTAAACATGGGAACACGCTTTATTGCAACAAAAGAAGCTCCTGTACACCAAAATGTGAAAGAAGCATTGGTTAATGCAAGTGAACTTGATACTGAACTAATTATGCGTCCATTAAGAAATACTGAAAGAGTATTAAAAAATGATGCTGTTACAAAAATACTCGAAAAAGAAAAGTCCTTAGGAGATGACATTCAAATACAAGACATTTTTGGAGAGGTAGCAGGCGTTTATCCAAAAATTATGCAAGAAGGAGCAATGGATGCGGGTGCTTGGAGTTGTGGAATGGTGGCTGGATTAATTCATGATATACCAACTTGTAAGGAACTGATTGAAAGAGTTGTTTCTGAAGCTGAAGAAATAATTGCCTCTAGACTATCAAAAATTGCTGTCTAAATAAAAATAATAATTAAAAACTATTACCAAACATAGGTAATTTTTTATTATGGGATTCTAATAGTATTCAGTTTCAATGCCAGAGAATAACAATAATGAAATCGCAGAAACAATTAAATCTGCACTAGAGTTCTACAAATACGAACTTGACTTACCACTTACAAACTTTATTTTTCAATCTCCTCTTCATTGGAATGTGATGACAATAATTGCATTAGCAACATTTGATCCTGAACAAACAACATCTTTTCAGCATTTATGTGAGTCTATTTCACCTAAAACAGGCTCTAAATCTTCAATACAATCTATTATTGAGTCCGGAATACAGAAAGGATTTATCGAAAAATCTCCCCTCGTTAATGATAAGCGCATTAAAAGTTTGAAATTAACAAATACCGCTACCAAAGATTATGAAAACTGGGTGAGAGCAGATGCAACGACGTTTGGACCTTTAAATGGAGTTGCTATGAAAACACCAAAATAAATGGTTATTAACTATAGTAAAATTTTTTTATTCGTCTTAATCATATTTTTATCAATTTACATTTCTCATTTAAGCAATTTTCTTAATGCGCTAGTATTTGCCGCATCTTGCATACTTGCATATTTTTCTGGATACGGATTAAGAGAGTCGGTATTTAATCCAAATATTTATCAGAAAACTTTAGGAATAATTTTTTGCTTAATTATTATTGGAATTATAATTTATGCAAATGTTGCCTACGGAGCAACTTCTTTAATTAATGGAATAAATATTGAAATGCTTTTAGGGTCAGTTATTTTTATGCTTAGATTAATTAATATTTTCGATTAACTTTTTTTCTTGTACCGGGTCTGGGTGGAGTTTCTGCACCACCTGCAAAACATTGAGCAATTGACATCCAATCAATTGCTATATCGCCAGATACATTAAGATTAACGTCTTCAATATTTCTTACCTGCGTAACAACTTGACAGAAATCTTCTGCCTTTCCTGTTATTTTGTTTTCATTTGTCGGATTATTAAACTCCCAAACCTCGCCAGACGGTGCTGTTAATTCTAATCTTGGAGTTTCTTCAGGAAGTTCTCTCTTATTTATTGTAAAACAATATTTAAAGGTGTTATTTCCAATAATAACTATGTTTTTAATACGATCTTCATTAATTCTATCAACACCAAGTGTATCATATAACTCTTGAGCATGCGCCCATGTCTCCATGTGTCTTGCGCTTATCGAAGATCTTGCACTCATGTCCGGCCCCATCCATTTAACTCTCTTTTTTGGATCAGCAGCTGCAAATCGTTCAGTCATTTTCTCATAATATGATTTCCAAGTATCTAATAATTCTCTTCCTTTGACTCCCTTAGTTATAGTTTCCTCAAATTGATTCATCGTTGAACCTTTCCCAAGCATTTCAAGAGCGCTGTTGGCAAAGTTTTTCCAATCATCTCCATCTTGAAGAGATAAATCTGCAGCATAATTCCATACATGAAGGTGGCCGATAACGTTGTTAAAGTTCCAACCTTTAAACTGAGTTTTTTCCTCATAATCACTATCACTTAAAGATGATAATAATTTGTAAACTGCATTGCTTTCATCACAAAAATCATAAGCTTGTTGTAATTCTAAATTTTGATCTGTCATTTTGACCATTTCGGTTTACGTTTCTCAATAAAAGATGCAATGCCTTCTCTACCTTCATCGCTTAACATGCGTTCAGCAAAACCTTTTGCAGCAAAATCGATCATTTCACTTCTCTCTAAATGTCTTGTTGCTAGGACAATTTCTTTTGTAATAGCGTTTGCTCCAGGGGCACAATTCATAACTCCTTTTATTATATCAGACTCAATATTTTTTAAATCATTAGCATCTTTTGCTATAAAATCTGCTAATCCCATTTCAAATGCTTCTTTACCTCTGAACCGTGCTGCAGTAAGCATGATACGTCTAGCTTTAGCTAAACCTATTCTTTGCGCAACAAAGGGAGCAATTTGAGCAGGAGGTATTCCTAGAGTAGTTTCTGTTAAAGCAAATTTACAATCTTCAGTCACTACCACGATATCCCCAGCACAAAGCATTCCAAGACCACCAGCCATCGCTGCGCCTTCAGCTAACATTACAACTGGCTTTGGATAAGAGTTTATCATATCAAAAAATGCACCAGTTAAAGCACTTGCTTCTTCAACATCTTTCATTCCCTGCTCTCCACCTTGAAAACCAGTTTTAAACATTTTTAAATCTCCGCCTGCACAGAATATTCCCCCTTCACCTCTCATGGTAACGCCTCTCACACCTAAGTCATCACGTGCTGCATCAAAAATATTTTTAATATCATCAGTCAACTCGCTGGTTAATGCATTTCTTTTTTCTGGTTGATTGAATGAAATAGTTAACCATTCATTTTCTATATTTACTTTACAGGCTTTTGTTTCTGGCAATGTAGTCATACTTATAAATTGTTAATAATTTTCATTGGTTCATAATTATAAATGTTCTTTGTTCTTCTCATAGCAATATCTGTATTTTTTAGCATAAAATTTCTCAGTGATTTCAAAATTGGGTTTCCTAAATGATTTATATATCCCTGATATCTTGAAGATCTTTTAATTGCATTAGTCCTACCCACCCTCAATTTCTCATAATTATTTCTTATAAAATTAAAATCGTCAGATTTGTTTACTAAATTTCCGAATATGTATGCATCCTCCAGTGCCATAGCGCCGCCTTGGCCCAAAAACGGCATCATCGGATGTGCCGAGTCTCCCAATAGAGTTATGTTACCACTGGAAAACGAATTAAGTGATTTTCGATCAAATAAACCCCATTTATAAACTTTTTTTGAAGATTGAAATAATGATTTAATGAAACTTCCATAGGATGAGAAATCCTCTAATAAATCCTCATGACTTCCCTCTTCTCTCCAACTTTCATTATTTTTTATTTTGCTTTTTTTTATTGCAATAAAGCTTGTTTCGAGTTTTTCATTAACAGGGTAACAGACGATATGGCTATTTTTACCTAGGCATATATTTATCCTTTTGCTATCGGACGAACCAATACCTCTCCACGCGGTATAGCCTGAAAAAGTAATTTTATCCTTTTTGATTTTATTTGTTCTAATTAGTGATTTTATCCCATCGCAGCCTGCAATGTAGTCTACACTTATATTTTTCTGATTTTTGAAAACTAATTCTTTTTCTTTTATTATATCTAACAACTCATGATTAAATTTTATTTCTCCACCTAGATTAATAAATTTCTCATACAGTTTATTTATTAAGACTTTTCTATTTGATGTAATTACTTCTCCAAATTCATTGATATTGAGTTTTTTTATGACATTTCCCTGATCATCTCTCCAAGCAATATCTAATGGAGAACAAGACTCTGCTCTAACAGCATCTAGAATATCTATTTCCTCTAGTATTTTACAAGCATTGGGAGTTAATGATATGCCTGCGCCATGTTCACTTAGTGCGCTTGATCTTTCAAAAATTACACATTCTTTTCCAGATCCCTTTAAAACACAGCCTAAAGTAAGACCAGATATACCTCCGCCAATTATACCAATTTTTTTCACTACTTAATTCCTATAAAAACAACAATTACACTTTCAGCTTTCACTGTAAAGCTATCTCCATTTACTTCGTTACTTATGCCATGAGAAAAAGATTTCAATTTTTCGTTATTCAAATCATATTTTAATCCTCTTGTTGTAATTTTGTTATCTGACGACAATGAAATAATAGATACCGGCACATTATGAGCACTTATTTTTGTATTTTCTCTCACAAAGATTATTCGATAATAATTTGTTATTAGTTCAATTTGCAAAATATCTGAGTAAGTGCTGGCTATTAGAACATTTGCCATTGAATGATCTTCCCTCAAACCGCTACTTCCTAATATCACGACTTTTTTAATACTATTCTCCTTGCAATAATCTAACGATTTTTCTAAATCAGTTTTGTTCTGATCGGATAATTCAACAACTTCTATTTTACTATCAAGATCATCAATTGCAGCAGAGTCAAGATCACCTAAAATTAGATTAGGCTGAACTCCTAATTCTTTTAAATTTTCTGATTTAGCGTCAATACTAATAAAGTAATCGCTACTATCTATTATCTTTTTAACGTAATCAGTTTTTGAGACTTTTCCGTTTGCAATTAAGACAGCGCTCTTTATCAAGTTTGTACCGTAATTAGTAATTAATTGGTCCAGAAATTACTTCAAATCTCTCATTTTGAACTTGAAAGAAATAAGAAATATTGCTTCCTTGTCTTTGATCAGAATTAAAAGTTACCGAGCCAAGTTTTAATGGATCTTCATAATCTTTGAGAGTTTCCATAGCCTCAACAAAGCTATCAACAGTTAAATCTTTTCCGGCTCTTTTGATGGCTTCAACAACTATATCTGCAAAAATATATCCATAGATGGCTCCCGTATTAGGATCTGTTGCATAAATAGATTTAAATTTATCCCACCATTTTTTTTCAATTTCATTAGCCGTATCGTAATAAGGAAATACGACAGAATTTAAACAGTACAGCCCATTCATTACTCCATTTGGTTGTTCTGCCACAACTGTGTAATAGCTTGCTGAAGTTGTCACAAAATCAACATCTGTCCAATTTATTTCCTTTGCTTTCATAAATGGTAATATTGTTGTTCGAACAATTGTTCCCATGGCTACTAAATCACATCCTGCATTATTAAGTTTTTTTATTTGAGCAGTGAAGTCAGTATCTGTAGGCTTTGCTGACGCACTCTCAACTAATGTCATATTCATTGCTGCAAGTTGATCATCTACAGCGTCAACAATTTCCTGTCCAAAATCAGTATCTTCATACAAAACACATACTGACTTTCGATTGTTATTTTCAATAAGATATTTCAATCCTGTTCTGATCTGATCATAATATGTTGATCCTGATGTAAACTTCAAACGATCATAAGGTTCAAACATTGATCGTGCAGCTGTAAGAGGAAATAAACTTGGAATATTCATTGATAGTTGATCAGACATCACTGCATTATTCATTGGTGTACCAAGAGAGCCCAACATAAAGCCAATTTTATCTTTTCTTAGCAGTTTATTGGCCGCTTGCACCGCTCTTGGGACGGTGTATTGATGGTCTTCAACAATAAATTTTATTGTTCTGCCATGAGCTCCGCCCGCTTGATTAAATTCATCAATTCGCATGTTTACACCGTCAACACTTTGTTTTCCAATCATAGAGGCAGGTCCACTTAGATCAGTATGCATTCCGATTAAGATCTGATCTTCTGTAATGCCTTGGTCAGCAAACGAAAAGCCAGAAAGGAATAATGAAAGAAATAAATAAACAAAAATTTTCATTTAGTATGTATATTCTTTGTTATCCGTTTGAATAAAAGTTCCATTTTGAACTTCAAATAAATAAGCAACATTCGCACCTAAATGTTTTTCTGGGGACCAAGAAAGTGTTGTATCACCAAAAGGTATTTTATAGTCATTTATGCTTTCTAATGCATTTAGGAAGCTGTCTGTCGTTAGGTCACGACCAGCAATTTCCAATGCCCTAGCAGTTATATCCATATACATATAACCATAGGCTGAACCTATATTTGGAGAATTTCCAAAAATCGACTCATAGGTGTCAATCCAATCACAAATCTCCGGTGAACAATTTGTTTTACTTGGAGTATCAAATTGAGCAAATGTATAAAATCCATCTGTAACTCCATCTGGTTGCGATGCTATAACAGGGTGAAAACTTGCAACCTGACCAAAAAATAATGCATCCCATTTCATCTGCCTAGCTTTTGTATAACCAAGAATTGTGTCCTTTACAATTGTTCCCATTGCAACAGCTTCACAGCCTGCATTTTTTAATTTTGTAATCTGAGAAGTTAAGTCTGTATCAGTGGGCTTATTGGTTGCTTTTTCATGTAACTTTAAACCCATTTCGCTTAGTTGGTCTACAGTCGCTTCATATGTTTCTTGTCCAAAATCATTATCCTGATAAAGAACACAAATTTTATTTTTGCCTCTCTCATTGATTGCCCACTTAACACCAGCTCTGATTTGATCATAATAACTTGAAAGAGCTCCAAATTTTAAACGATGTAAAGGATCAGTCATTGATCTTGCAGATGATAGAGGAAACAAATTTGGTATATCTTTTTTTTCTTGAGCTTCAAACACTGCGTTATTCATTGGTGTACCTAAACTTGCAACCATCAGAAATATCTTATCTTTATTTAGAAGCTTATTTGCTGCCTGGACTGCACGAGGAACTTGGTATTGATGATCTTCTGCAATGATTTTCAGCATTCTTCCATGAATGCCTCCAGCTTTATTAATCTCATCAATTCTCATTTGAACACCTTCAACTGAATATTTTCCAAATGAAGAAACTGGACCACTTATATCTGTATGCATGCCAAGAATGATTTCATCGTCTGAAACACCTTGAGAATAAGAATTGTGACCAATCGTTAAAAATAGTGCCAAAAAAATTGTAAAAATTGAAAATTGCTTACTAATCATCGTTTGTCCTCTTGAATTTAAAAGGAAATCTTATTATTTCAGAGAGGAAAATCAAGCAGATTGATACATGCTTTCAATGATATCGCCGTATTTTTGATTTATGAATTTGCGTTTCAGCTTCATGGTCGGAGTGAGCTCATCGTCTTCGGCTGTTAATTGTATATCAATTAATGAGAATTTTTTTACTTGTTCTACTGAAGCGAATTTTTTATTTACTTTATTGACTTCATTATCAATCAAGTCAACTATTTCCTCTGATTTACAGAGACTTTCAAAATTAGAAAATGGTATGTCATTGTCTTGAGCGTGTTTCATCACATTCTCTTCATCTATCATTATTAGACATGACAAAAACTTTCTTTTATCACCAATTACTACAGCATCTGATATGAATGGACTAAATTTTAACTCATTTTCTATTTCCGAGGGAGAGATATTTTTTCCACCAGCAGTAATGATTATGTCTTTTTTTCTGTCTGTAATTTTTAAATTTCCATAGTTATCAATTTCACCAACATCTCCTGTATGTAGCCATCCATCAATAAGCGTTTCTTTTGTTTGTTCAGGTTTATTTAAATAACCACAGAACACACCTGGACCTTTAAATAAAATTTCTCCATCCTGTGCAATCCTGACTTCAGAGTCATTAACGGCTCGGCCAACATGTCCTAGTTTTATTTCTCTTGAGTAAAATGCAGTACCAAGTCCAGCAGTTTCTGTCATTCCCCATCCTTCTCTCATATCTATACCAAGTGAGAGATACCAATTTATGAGATCAGGTGATATAGGCGCAGCGCCACTTAGTGCATAACGACAGTTATTCAAACCGAGAAGTTTTTTTATATTTTTTAAAACCAGTTGATTACATATCCAATAAGATAGTTTCAATGATAAAGGAGGTTCTTTTCCATCTATAAAGTACTCTTTATATTTGGATCCTACATTTATTGATAATTGATAGAAAGACTTGCCAATGAAAGTTGCATCCTTCATTAGAATTGTAATCGATGAATAAAACTTTTCCCAAATCCTTGGAACTGCAATAAATACCGTTGGAGAAACTTCTCGAATATTTTCAGGAACAGTATCAATACTTTCTGCAAAATTAACTACTGCGCCTGTTTTTAAAGGGATCATAACTGAAACTGACCGCTCTAATATATGACATAACGGGAGAAACGATAATTGTTCCTCATGTTCCATTACATCAAAGATATCATATCCAGTATTAATAGAATAAAGCAGGTTTGTGTGATTAATCATCGCACCTTTTGAAGGTCCTGTTGTACCTGATGTGTAAACTAAAATTGCAATGTCATCTGGGCTTACATTATTTACTAAACTCTCCCAAAGATCAGGGTTTTCTTGATTAGTTTTTTCACCAATTTTTAGAAACCCTTCATAACTAATAACTTGATCATCATGAAAGTCATTTAAACCTTCCATATCATAAACAATAATTTTCTTTAATGTAGGACACTCACTTCTTACTTCTAAAATTTTATCAAGCTGTTCTTCATTTTCAGCAAAATAAAATTTTGTAGCACTATCATTTACTAGATACTTAACCTGTGCAGCCGAGTCTGTTGTATACACCCCACTAGAAATTCCTCCCGCACCGATTGTCCCCATATCAGTATAAAGCCACTCAGGATTTCCTTCACTTGCAATTGAAACCACATTACCTTTTTCTAGTCCTAGAGCGTGAAGAGCAAGACCAGTTAGTTTTGCCTTTTCTCCATAGTGAGACCATGAGATTTCTTGCCAAATACCAAGATCTTTTTCTCTCATGGCAACTTTTTCTCCACGAGATTTAACCGAGTCCCAAAAAAGTCTTGGAATTGTATTTATCTCCACATTTTTTTCTTTTTCCAACGTCTCTCTCCTCTTATACCTTCATCTTGCTGTCCAAGATAAAATTCTTTTATATCTTCTTTTTCTAAAAGCTCTTTACTGTTTCCTTCCATTACAATTCGACCAAGTTCTAACACATAGCCAAAGTCGGAGTTACTAAGTGCAATATTAGCGTTTTGCTCAACTAAAAGTATTGTAGTTTTTAATTCTTTATTTATTCGAATTATAATTTCAAATATTTCCTTAACTAGTTTAGGTGACAACCCTAATGACGGCTCATCTAAAAGCATAATTTCTGGCTTGCTCATAAGAGCTCGACTGATGCATAACATTTGCTGCTCTCCACCAGACAATAAACCAGCTGGTTGGTTCATCCTTTCTTTTAGTATTGGAAAATATTCAAAAACTTGTTCAATATCTTTATTTATTTCTTTCTTATCTGATCGTGTATAAGCACCCATTTGAAGATTCTCAATTACGGAACAATAAGGAAATACTTCTCTACCTTCAGGAGCATGGCTCATTCCAAGTCTTAATATTTTATCAGGATCTTTTTTTTGAATTTCACTTCCATTTAAATAAACCTTTCCTTTTCTAGGATCAATTGCTCCTGATATAGTTTTGAGAATTGTCGTTTTCCCTGCTCCATTAGATCCAAGGATTGTTACAATTGAACCTTGGTTAACTTTAAAGCTGATACCTCTTATAGCCATGATTGGCCCATAATAAGTTTCAATATTTTCAACACTTAATAAAGGATTTGACATAATTTACTTTTATATCTTACCGACAATTATGTTAATTAAATTATTCAATATTTTAACTCAATAACTTTTCAGGTATTGGTATCATCTGATCAAGAAGTATTTGCGCATAAGCTTTGCCTTGAGGGTCGTTTCTAAGACTTGCTGGCCCGCCACCGCCTAGAACATCATTTAAAATAAAGTTAATAGAATTTGATCCTGGTAAAAAGTATCTCTCAACAGAACCTTCAAGAAAGTCGACAAAGCAATCTTTGACAACTTTTTCGTCAAGAAAATTGCATATTGCTGGATAAAACTTAGGATCACGTGAAATTATACCAATGTTCGCTTTATTGCCTTTATCGCCACTTCGCCCGTACGCAACTTTAATAAGTGGCACGTCAACAAACTTTTCAGTAGCATCTTCAAAATCAGGAGCTGTTGTTTGTTGAATACTGTTCAAGTCAAATTCTTCAGATGGTGGTATCTTTATTTCATTCTTTGAAGAACCATTATCTATTGTTACGTTCACTTGATCCTTATCAATTAAAAATGAGAACAGCCTTACAATTGGCGATGGTTTTGGGCGACCTCCAACAAAACCAGATAATCCTGGAGGAGTTGCAAGGCCTAATCCAACAGACTCTTTGAGCATAATACCTACCGCTCTGATATCTTGATGTTTAGCTGCAAATTTTAGAACCACTTCGCGATTGATTTCATTTGATGATTGCTTGCTGTATTGACTGTTATCCCCAATAATTTCAATACTTGTTTCATCAAAGTCAGCAATATTCATCATGCGCATTATCATCTTTGATCGCTCAAATATTGCTTCTCCGTATGTACGAGCTTTTTTAGCAGCATCTATACCAACAAATGAACAAACATGTCCTGCCCTGAAACCATCAGCGTATGTTGCGCAAACTTTATATTGATTAGGAGCTGGATAACCTTTTGCTCCAGAGATTTTAACTTTATCTTTTCCGGTTTCTTCAATTTTTACATTTGAAAAATCACAAATAACATCAGGTAATATATATGCTTGAGGATCACCTATCTCATACAGCATCTGTTCAGCGACAGTTCCAAAACTTACCATGCCGGTTGAATTTTTTGACTTAGTACAATCGAAACTGCCATCTTCAGAAACTTCCACAATGGGATAGCCTATTTGATGCAGATCTTTTGATACTAATTCCCAATCAGTGAAATTGCCTCCAGTACTTTGTGTTCCACATTCAATAATGTGACCAGCTAAACTACCTGCAGCCAGTTTATCGTATTCTTTTTCATTCCATCCGAACGAATAAATACATGCGCCTAATGTAACTGCGCTATCAACACTTCTTCCGGTAATAACTATATCAGCGCCACTTTTAAGAGCTTCAGCTATAGGAAATGCACCAAGATATGCATTAATGCTTGCTATTTTGTCCTCAGCAGGAAAATCTTCATTTGAATACATTTCCTTTGTATTCAGCTCTGAAAATTTACTCTTTTCCGTCATTAAATCATCGCCTAATACAACTGACACTTTTAAATCCAATTTAAGTTCTTTGATTAATTCTCTGATGGCCTCAGCGCATGCCTCTGGGTTTACGCCTCCAGCATTGCTGAGAATTTTTACTTTTTGATCTGCTATTTGTCGCAAATTTAACTTTAATACACTTGATACAAAATCTACTGCATAGCCTTTTGTGGCATCTTTTGCTCGAGCCCTTGCCATAATTGACATTGTGATTTCTGCCAAATAATCATAAACAATAAAGTCTAGATCGTTTCCATTCAATAATTGAGGTGTTGCAATAACGGAATCGCCCCAAAATCCACTTGCCCCACCTATTCTAAGTTTTTTTGACATTTGAATGATTATATCTATTTTTGTTATAATTGGTTAAATAATTAAATTGTCTAATACATTATGAGTTTTTTCAAATCAATAAACAATGCTTTCGTGAAATGTTTTGATTTTAAGACCAGAGCCAACAGGGCTGAGTTTTGGTACTTTTACTTGTTCACAACAGCTGTTGGTTTTGTTGGATTGCAGCTTGATATGTTTTTTCAATTACAACTAGTCGGTATTGAATTAGCTAATTCAACAGACTCAATAATGCTAGGGCCTATGTATATTTTTTTATATTTTCTTTTTATTGTTCCAAGTTTCGCACTATACGTAAGAAGACTGCATGATGTAAATCGTTCAGGTTGGTGGCTCTTAATTGTACTGGTTCCTTTTATTGGAATAATTACTATTATTTTTTTTATGTGCTTAAAAGGAACAGAAGGTAGTAATGATTTCGGAGAGGTCTCTTCTTAATTTTCGTTTGACTTATTTTTTGCTTTAAATGCTTTCGGGCCGCTGCAGCTGCTGCACCCTGAGACTTCATTTAAAACTTCACTCTCAATGTCTTTTTCTAATAAACTAAACGTCGCAATTCCTAATAGGAAGAACATTAAAATGAGAATTAATAAATTTTTTTTAATTGTCATTTTTCAAGGTTTGGTAATTACTTCTATAATAAATAAGTGGATTTCTATTGTCGTCAATTTTTAAATCTTCAACCTTGCCTATTACTAAAACATGATCAGCAATATCAATTTGTTGATAAACCGATAACTCAATGTGGCCTAAAGTATTATCCAAAATGATATTATTGCTTGATGATATAGTATGACTTGTTTTACTCACTTTTTCAGGATCTTTTGTAGCAAACAAACGTGATATTTCTTCTTGTTCGTTTGAAAGAAAGTTAATTACAAATGAATTATTTTTTAAAAAGTCTACATGGTCGGTTTCAGACTTATAAATATTAAAGATAATCAAAGGTGGCTTTAAGCTTAGAGAGGCGAATGAATTAATTGTAAATCCACTTTTATGTGAGGTGGCTACTGCAACTCCTGTTGCAAAAGAGCCAAATGCTTTTTTTAGAATATTTTCCTCAAAATCAACTGTCATTTAAGTAATTAAATTAAATTAATACAGAACGAAGCATAGAAACATACCCACTTTTAATCTCTAGATCTTCATTAGAATGTTTCTTAAGTATCATCTCGTGAGCTTTCTTGAGTTTGTAACATGGAACAAACATGAATAAGTGATGCTCAAGATGGTAATTTACGTAATATGGAGCAACAAAGGCTCTTTCTATAATATTTGCATACGTAGTACGTGCATTATTAAAGTCATTTTTAGATTTTACACCAGCATGTTCTGCTATATTTCGAATTCTTAAAAAAAGCTGAAAAAAAGTAAAAAGTGGTAGCAGCCAAAATGCTAAAAAATACCACCATTGTCCCAAAATCCAAAAAGTGAAAAAAATTATTATATTTGAAATTAATATTCCATACAGTGTATTTCTAGACTCAAAGCCACTAATTTTTTTTCCGTCATTTTTTTTTGTATCACTTTTAAGTAATGTTTTAAAAATCAATTCATATCTTTGCACAAGGCCTGATACGCCAAAAATATCTCTAAGCACTTTTCTTAACATGCTCTTTTTTTCTACAGGAAATGGTTTGGATAAACTTAGGTCTGGGTCATCTTCAAGTTGAGTATTCCTATGATGGGCTAAGTGGTAATGTCTGTATCCGTAGGTATCCGACCACACCGGAAAAGCACAAATCCATTGTGAAAGTGAATTATTTAACTTTGTATTGTTAGTTATTAAACCATGCGCCCCTTCATGCATTAATATTGCTAGGCCAAGTTGTCTTCCAGCAATTACAAGAACTGCTGCTAAAAAAGTAAATATATTAGGAAATAAAGAGTAAACTAAAACTGATAAACCAATTATAAACCAGGCATGAAATAATAGAGCGATGCCTTTAAAATTGCTTTTCTCTTTTAAATAATCAACTTCAGTTTCTGATAAAACTTCATTTGGTTTCAAAAATGGCGTTAATTTTTTTGTCATTATTACTATATATATATAAAATTTTAGAGATTTCACACCCCATGGAATAATCTAATTATTACATATAGTTAGTAAAGCTATTAATTAATAACACTATCTATTAAATGTAATAAATATCATATTTTTGAAATACAGATCCCATACAATTTTTAGAAACATTAAGGAGATAAATATGAATAACTTTCTAAAAACCTTGTTGGTGTCATTGTCATTATTTGTACTTACTATCACTTATTCAAAAGCCTGGGTAATGGATGTTTGGACAATTGAAGGAATGGACGCTCAAGAATTATCAGATGCAACAGCTGCCTACAAAGAAAAAGCAATGGCAGGTGGTGCTAAAATGGTAAACATTAGATCGTCCTCAAAACTTAGAGGTGATAAACCAGGTGATACTACATTTGTTCAAGTTTACTACAATAATTTTAGTGATATGATGAGTGATCAAATGTTAGCAGCTGCAAATCCTGATTGGTTTGCTAGTACTTACGGCAAAATAAACCAAGATGCTTCAAGTAACAATGCAATCATGGCAAATGATAAGCCAATGCCTGAAGGGGGAGCTGCTGGTCAAACTGTTGCCTACGCATTTGTTGAAATAACTAGTGGTATAAACTTTTTATTAAATATGCCAAAGTTTCAAGAAGTGATGCAAAGTGCAGGAGCAAAAGTTCAGGTGGATAGTTTGAATTGTGCTACATGCGGAGAGTCAGTACTTCCTGCAAATGCAATGATTTATTTCGCAGCAGCAAATATGAAAGATATGGGTGAAGCAATGGATATATTTGCATCCAGTGATATACAAAGATGGGTTTTTGCAAATATTGCACCTCATATAAATATAACTGACGCTGGAGTCTTAGCTTTTAATAATTAATCCAATTATTTAGTTGTCCCAAAGTTTATTGGGGCAACTAAGCAAGCATATAATTCCTTGAGTCAGGGACAGTTTTCTTGTTTTTTGATAATTGCATTTGAAAGACAACTAAAGTCGACTCCTCAAAGGAAGCTTGAGAGGATGAAAGGTAGAAGTCCCACATTCTACAAAATTTTTCATCATAAATTTCTTTGACCTTGTCTATGTTGTCATAAAAGTTGTATCTCCATCTTTTTAAAGTTTCTGCATAATGAAATCTTAAAACCTGAACATCTGTTAATGAAAGGCCTGATTTTTCTACTCTAGATACTGTTTCACTAAGTGCAGGAATATATCCACCTGGAAATATATATTTATCAATCCAAGGGTCAGTATTACCTGGCTCGTTTAATCTTCCAATAGTATGAATAAGGGCCACTCCACTATCATTTAAAAGATCATAGACCTTATTAAAAAATTCCTGATAATGAGCTGTTCCAACGTGCTCAAACATACCAACAGATACTATTCGATCATATTTTTCATTAACATTTCTGTAATCCTGCAATCTATATTCAACCTTTTCTAACTTTTCTCTGATTTTTCTTTGCTGTGCATAAGCAATTTGCTCTTCGGATAGCGTTACCCCAACAACATTTGCATTTGATTTTTTATAAATATGTGCTGCCATTCCACCCCAACCACAGCCAATATCTAAGACTGATTGATTTTCTTCAAGAAGAAGTTTTTTTGAAATTAATTCTTTTTTATTAATTTGAGCCTGTTCTAACGTATCATTTGGAGAGTTAAAGTAGGCACAAGAATATTGTCTATCCGGATCTAAAAATAGTTCGTAGAGTTTATCAGATAGATCATAATGATGGGCAACGTTTCGTTTTGATTTTGATATGTAGTTACTTGTAGTAAGTTTATTTGATATTGCTCTAACTACTTTTGAGAGCTTCATCACCCAATGATCAATATCTACTTCCGTATTAGCAAAAATTAGTTTTAAGAAATCATGAATACGTCCCTCCTCTACCACAAGTGATCCATTCATATAACTTTCACCAAAATGTATTGATGGGTTCATCAATAATTTTATCTCTGAAAAGTTATTTGTAGTTCTTATCTTTATGGGATCTCCTGTTCCATCGCCGTATGTATTAATTTCGCCATTCGGCATTACCCATGTGAGGTTTCCTGTTTTTATGATTTTAGAGAGAAGGCTTTTTGTTATCATGTGCTAAATTTAATATAATCTTGAGAGAATTTTCAATAATAAAAATTAAGCTGGCTTTTCTGTTAAAATAATTAAAATCTTACTATTTTCATCAATTCCACTTTCTGGATATTTTTTTGCTTCTTTGATAGCAGCGTATCCAGCCCCACCTGATGGAGAAGTATCAAATTTGTTTTGTTTTAAATCTTCAACCGCAATATCTGCATCTTCATCTTCAATAGTCATAAAATTTGTACACGTTATTGCAAGTGATGATAGAGCTCTTATCGAAGGGCTTTTACAATCTAATCGTCCCATATTAGAAACACCACCTGTGACAGTTACTGCTTTTCCTTCGATTATAGACTCGAGCAATACTGGAGCCTTTGTGGGTTCAACAATTATTATTTTTGGATCATTACCAAAATATTTTCTCATATAGGTTGCAATGGATGCAGGAAAACCTCCCACTCCGGCTTGTAAAAATATATGTGTTGGAGTTTCATCGCATTTTGTACACGCTTCATCTGCAAGAACTAAATATCCCTGCATAACTCTCAAGCCGTGATCGTATCCTTCCCAGGTTACATCTGACAAAAGCATCCAATTGTTTTTCTCAGCTTCTTGCTTTGCACCCTCTAAACTCTCTTCATAGTCATTGCCGTATACAACAACCTCTGCACCAAAACTTCTAATTTTATCTGCAAAGCTTGAAGGGACATTTTTAGATAAATAAATTACTGCCTTTGCTCCAAATATTCTTGCGCCAGCCGCTAGAGAAATCCCATGATTACCTGCACTTGCTGATATATAAGTTTTTCCATTTAGAGCCGAACTCCATTTTGCATCCTTACTGAAAGATTTTAAATTTTCTGCAGCATCACTTGCAATTACAAACGCTGCACCAAGCGCTTTAAAACTTCCAAGGCCCATTCGGTCTCTTTCATCCTTAAACCATAATTTATTTATGCCTAATTCATGACTTAATTTGGCTGACTCAGCTAACGGTGTTTCAGCGGCTTTGGGACACAAACTCAAAAGCTTTTTTACAGCCTCAACATCTGTACTAACAGGATCAATGCCATTATCTCCTGGAAGTCCTTTTTTAAAATATGGATTTGTAATAAACTTTTTCATTAAATAAAAACCTTATCAGATTTAAAAATATGCGTATATTTATTAGCTATACTATAATAAGTTTTTTTTTAGCTTCAGCTGTGTTTTCTGATGAAAAATCAGGAAGAAACTTCACTGATCTTCCTGATATTGATGATGGTTATAATATTCATGTTATGTACGTTTTACCAAAAGATGGTGTTGATAAAGAATATGATCTTGATAGCAAAATAAGCATGTTAATGTATCAAATCGATAAATGGTTTAACTCAAAAACTAGAGATAGATTATTTGCAGATGGTCAAAATCTTAAATTTGATCGTAAAGATGATAGTAAAATTGATATAACCTTTTTAAGATTGGATATTAATGATGATGAAATATCCAAACACGGAATTCAGGCAGTTAATGTATTACAGCCTGCAATAAGTCGATTTGGTTTTAACGACCCAAAAAAAGTTTATTTCATCATCTATGGCGGCTCTAACAGAGATGTTTGTGCGTCTTCTCAACTTCCAAGTTATGCAACAGAGGGTGTAACAGCTAACACGGCAGCCCTTTATTACCCAGGAAAAAGAAGTGGATCATGTATTGAAAACAATGGTGGTTTTAAACCTGAATTTAATGAAACTGCTAAAGCTGCTCTTCATGAGATCCTGCATGTTTTAGGGGCCGTACCACAGTGTGCAGAAGATCATCTCGTTTTTAAAGATGAAGGTACAATTAATGATGGCATCGGAGGGCACTTATCAATACCTGGTGATATAATGTACAGCGTACAATCTAATAAAACTTACGATAAAGCGAAACATTTAGATTTCAAAAGTTCAAATTATTATAATCACAATAATGAAAATTGTTTAGATATTGCAAAAAGTAGATATGTGCTTCCAACAGTGAGTAATCCTCAACTGCCTACTTTTTCAACAAAATAAGTTATGGTGTTGCAGCTGGTATTGGCGAATAATTATACATAACATAAAGTTGCTGGTAGCATAGCTTGCCTGTTTTCGCTGCATAATCTTGATGGTACTCTTCTGCAGGATAAAACTCTTCTGTTTCTCTAATTTCTGTAACTATTGGGTTTTCAAACTTGCCTGATAAATCTATTTTTTCAATTTTACTCTCAATAATTTCTTTTTCATCTTCGCTGTTGAAAAAGAGTATCGATTTATATTGCTCCCCAATATCAGGCCCTTGACGATTTAAGGTTGTTGGATCATGAATGATAAAAAATGTATCAATCAATTCATTAAAAGTAACTTCACTGCTATCATAATCAATCTTGACCACTTCAACGTGACCTGTCTCGCCAGTTAAAACATCCTCATATCTAGGATTATCTAAATGACCACCAGAATAGCCTGAGGTTGCATTGATAACACCAGGCATTTGTTCATATAAGACTTCAACACCCCAAAAGCATCCAGCTCCCACTATTAAAGATGATAACATACTAGTTGATATAAATTGCTCTTGAGAAATTCAATATTTATTTTCGGTCAGCCACAAGCATTTCGTCATAAAACCATAATCCGTCATGATCACGAATTATGTCCTCAATACACTTAATATAACTTTGATCTGCTTCCTTTTCCTTAACCATTTGATCACTTATTTGAGCAACATATGTGCAAGCATTCCATGCAGAAAATACTAATGATGTGGCAATACCACTGTTTATCTCATTTGGCTGCGACCTCAGTTTGTATTCAAATATCTCTGGTTCTCTGAAATGAATTTTGCCATTAAGTTCATTTCCTAAGTTATTTTTCATATACTGAATGATGTCATGACCTTTATTTGGAAATGGATTTTCATCAGGCCAAAGTTGATTAATTGCATTTAGACCAGGGTCATTTCCGTAAGAGTGAAAAGCAACCATTTTTCCATTTGGCGCTAGCAAACTAATCATAGGTTTAATTACATTATTAACTTTTTTTTCTACACTTGCTCGTGAGCGATATGCTTGTGAGACAATAACTAAATCAAATTCATTAATAGACTCGTTTTTAGATGGAATTATTTGATCTAACGTGAATTCGTGATCTTTTCTATATATGCAAATTACAGATGGATTTTCATAAGTTGTATTTCCCTGCTTATTTTCTTCAACTCTCCAATTTTCTTTTAAAAGTGGGCCCAACTGTCTTAATTGCTCATAGAAACCAAATGAAGAGTCACCATCTAATGCAATGCTACTCCAGTTCATATTTTGTTGCTTAGACTGGTTATTTGATTTGAGATACCCAGCCTCAGAGTAGTGTAAATTAGATATTGTAAAAACCATATTTGGATGTTCAACAAATCTATCAGCAAGTTTTTCAATTGTAATTCTTACATCTTCCATGCTTACATCTTTGCAAGAAACATAAAAAGGAACAGTTGGAAATTTTTGATGGGCAATTCGAAGTACATTCATTAACACTGCTCCATCACCTACACCAGCATCAAATATTTTTAGAGCTGGTTTTATTGGTTTCAATTCATTAATGATATGAGATAGCTTTTCAGCTATTACTGCCTTTTCATTTGTAGTTGTTACAAATAATAAATATCTCTGTCGATTGTCAAAAAAACGGACCTCTTCTGCCATATTTAATCTTAACAAGTTGCCAAAAAAATGAAACACTCATCTTTAATGGATACAGATGATTTAGAGCCAATTATTAAGCCAAAAGAAATTGATTTTGATACATTGAGTATAGAAGAACTCAAAGAATATATTATTGAACTCAAGGCTGAGATTGAAAGGGCTGAAAACTATATTTCATCTAAAGAAAAAGATCGTCTAAATGCCGAGAGTTTATTTAAAAAATGATAAATAGATACGGCTTAGTTCCATTAGCATTCGCGCTTTTCGTTTTTGTAATTTTTTTTACATCTCTTGTCCCTTCACCGCACAAAAGTTGTATTGATCGTAATTTGGCTGTTTTAAATAATTTAGATGAGGCTAAATATTCAGAAAGCGAAATAAAAGAACTTGGTTTATCTATTGGCACTGGCTGCAGAGAAGATAATTCCTTTCAACTTGCAGCCAATTAAAATTTAGCTTGGAAAATTTAAGAGAGCATCTTCAGTCATAACTGTCATCACCGTTGTCTCAGTTAAAGCTCCTGCCTCTTGCCTGGCTTTAGTTAATTCTTCATCATTTTTAAAAGCCATAAGTCCTTCTTTATCGTCATAATGCATAATAACTACCATAGAGTTATCATCTTCAGCATGAGATCCAGCAAATATAATTCTGCCTTTAAAGCCCTTTAGTTTGTGTTCATTTTCATGAACCATATCTTTCCATGACTTAAAGCCTTTAGAAAGTTTTTGCGTCAACATTACATACATAATAATTCTCCAAATTTTATGCTGTGAACTTTATAGGTTCATTTGTTAATTCAAATTGATGTGGCTCAAAGAACTCATTGTAGTCAGCAAGCATTTTATTAACATCGTCTGGACTTTTTGCTTTCCAATAACAGAACATTGTTAGTGAATCTCCAGGAGTTTCCCAACTCATTTGGCACGCAGCATTCTCTCCTGTCATGCTTTGAATTTGTTCTTCCTCAGAAATTCCTTCACCAGCCTTGGCAAAGGCTTCTTTTGCCTCTTTAGACTTAAAAGTATGTGTAACAATATAATTATTCATAATTACTCCCTATTTTTTCATTGCATTAAATGCTGTAAGTGTATCATCAAAAGTCATCATAACTTTCATTTGATTGTTCTCAACTTCAAAGTAATGACCAAACATAGTATCCATACCATCAGCAGTTCCTTTTACTAATGCGAACACTTTGTTGCCTTCACTAATCATTGCTTGGGGTGTGACCATAAAATTATCCCAGTACTCAGGGATTTTTGACATATTTGCAATAAAATTTTCCTTACCTTTATGCACACCTGCTAATGGATGTTTTCCTTCTTCTCCTGGAAAAGTCCATGTTATGTCGTCATGAATTATTTCACCAAAGAATGTCTCCATATCTCCAGATCCAAATAAATCATAACCTCTTTGTACTACTTCTTTTGCTTCCATTTTTTCTCCTTTTTAAATTTTTTGTTTAATAAACTTCTTCATGATAGACGATATCAGGCTCCTTAGTTGACATTTCAACAAGTTTTGGAATATCTCCAATCTCAATTCTCCAATTAACATATTTTTGATGAGCGTCAACACTGTCCCAAACTTCATAAAGAATAACCTCTTGGGTGTCCTTGTTATACCCGCCTTTAATTAGCTGACAACCTTCATATGATTGCGTATTTGGCAAATTATCTCTAAACCAATTATTCATTTCTTGAACCATTTCCGGTTTAGGAAAAAATTTAGCAGTAACTACTGTGCTCATTTTTATGCTCCTGGTTTTGTATAATTGCCAAGCGCAGTACTTGCTTGAGTTACAATTTTTGTCATATCAACCGCCTCAAGTATTACTGCATCAGACACCATTCCAGTAGATTGAACGGCTATTTTAGCACCAGCCACTGCAGCAAAATCGGAAACTTCTACAGAAATTATAATATCGTAAGGTCCTCTCACAATATCAAATGATAATACATTTCCACCAATAGAGTCGACAAGCTTGTTAACTGCTTGTTTTCTATCATCAGAAGGACTGCTTAAAAATCCTTTCAGTGCTTCTGGTGTATATTTTGCCATCATATAAAATTTAGCCATATTTACTCCTTTAAATAAAATTATTATGAACTATCTTAGTGAAACTTTTATGACAAATTTTTATACCTTTTTTTAAGGAGTTGATATGACTGATCTCAAAGGAAAAACATTATTTATAACTGGTGCCACGAGGGGTATCGGATACGCAATTGCTGAACGTGCTGCAAAAGACGGTGCTAATATTGCAATCATTGCCAAGACGACTGAACCGCAACCAACATTGCCCGGGACTATTTTTACTGCTGCTGAGGATTTGATTAAAGCTGGTGGTAATGCAATTGGTATTAAAACAGATATAAGATTTGAGGATCAGGTGCTTGCTGCTGTTGAAAAAACTGTAGAAACATTCGGTGGTATTGATATTTGTGTAAACAATGCAAGTGCTATTAGCTTAACTCCAACTGTAAATACTGAAATGAAAAGATACGATCTAATGCACAACATTAATACAAGAGGAACGTTTCTTGTTTCAAAGTCATGCATTCCTCATTTAAAAAAAGGCAACAATCCTCACATACTAAACCTAGGGCCACCGTTGAATATGGAAAGCCAGTGGTTTAGTCCGCATGTAGCATATACTATGGCAAAATATGGAATGAGTATGTGTACTCTTGGAATGTCGGAAGAATTAAAATCATCTGGTATTGCTGTAAATTCATTATGGCCAAGAACTATGATCGATACGGCGGCTGTTAACAATATTTTAGCGGCTTCAATGGATGATCAGGGCAAAAGTAAATGCAGGACACCTGCTATCATGGGTGATGCTGCATATGTAATACTTACTCAGGATTCCAAAAAATTTACTGGGAACATGTGTGTTGATGACAGTACGATGATGAAAGCTGGTAAGACGGATTTATCTGAATATCTCGCAACCCCTGACGCTGAACCATTTCCAGATTTCTTTGTAAACAAAGATGATGGTGAAGACATTATTTTGAGTTAAATAATCTTATGGAGCAGTTTAGTTTTAAACAGTTCTTACAAATTATTTATAGAATACTCACTTTTCCATTAATGGCACTTGTTGTCTTTTTGGTTTTGATGTTGTTTTTGTATTTTTTTTGATTTGATTATTCGTCGAAGCGTTTGGTGTTACAAGACTGCAAAGTTGTATCATAATTATCATTATGTTCGCCAGAGCAGCATGGATCAATATTAATCTTACAATTTGGGCATTGATAGTGACCATGTACATCAATTGGAATTATTGAAGTATTACACCATTGGCAGTTTTGCTGTGTCATTTTTTAATACAAACTTTATTTATTAAATTTATTAATTGATTCTTAGAAAGAATTATCTAAAAGGATCATCATTCCACTTTATCGTTATGAAAAGCTTAGATACTTTATGTGTTTTAGCTTTTTTCATTTTTAATTCACATTTTGAGGGCGCTTGATATTGTTTAGCTGATGATAATGTGGAGGTTAAAAAGTTGACGCCACCAACAGTGTAAGGGGTGGTGACCACAACCATTTCAATATTATTTTTTAAATCTACTAAACGTAGATGTGTGAAACAAAACAAAACAAAATAAACCCCACCCAGGTGGGGTTTTTTATTTTCCGTTTGTTTTTTTATAAAAATATATTGATATCAAATAGAAAACTATAGTTCCAATAATCCACGCAGATTGAGATTGAAGTGTTATATTTCTCTCTCCAAAATTTATTAGTGTTGGATTAAAATATGGGCCAAATGGCATTAATGGTGCCCAAGAGATCACGGCATCGCCCCCTACTTGATTGTGGTAAATAACTGCCTCAACTAAAAAATTCTGACCCATGAACCAAGTAAAGAATACAAATAAGGACATTAATTGAAATTTTTCATAAGTAACTGCCCTCTCCGGCAAAATCCAATATACAAGAATAATTGCGAACCAAATAATCCCTGTATCGGCTAGTGAGTTTACTAACCAATTAATTTCCATTGGAATTGCACATGTCATTGCATCAGATCGTCTTAAATTAACAGGATCACCATCGACAAGTCCAAAATTAACCCATATCTCCCAACCAAGTGCTGCTATTAAAAATGAACTTACTAATGTTAGAGAAATCCATCTTTTCATCTTTTTTTTATATATTAGATATAAAGATAAAATTATTGGAGCCATTGCCGATAAATAAACAATTACAGTTCTTCTCCACTCAACTGTGTCCAATCCACATTCAAACAGCCACATATATTTAATCCAGGAATTCTAATTCTTTGACGTAAAGTTCAGCATAGTGGTCCCTACCATAAGCTACAATTCCAATAGACGTTATTTTTTTTGGATTAATTTGATTTGCCAGCATCATACCAGATTTTTTAAAATCTTTAATCGGCATAATGAACTCATCATATTCATTTCTTACATCAAATTCATATGAATAATACTGCCAGGGCAAGATTGTTCCTGATGTACGTAAAAAAATATAATATTTTTCATTATTTCCCCGGGCCACTATTCTTATACTCTCAGCATTACTTAAGTTAATGTCTTTTAATTCCTTTCGAATTTGTATGAAACCACCATTATTCTCAGTACTAACGTTTCCCGTTAGTAAGATATTGCTATTGCCGTCAATATTAATGAATTCAACTTTACCACTAGATATGCCGCCCATAACATCGTCAGCAATATACCGCCAACTGCTTGGGTTATCGAAATTATCTTTCAAATTATTTTCACTAAATAAAATGTTGTGCGAAAATATAGTAATTAAGAAGACTAAAAAACCTCTTATAATCATTAGATTTTATCCTGAAAAGTTCATCAGGATTTTATTAAATTTAAAACAACTTAGTTATTACAAAATATAAAATAACGGCAATTGCAACAAATGAATACCAGATAATTACAGTATTTCTTGCTTTATTTGGGTCTAATTTTCTTGGATTCTTGAGATCTTCCTCTGTAGGCACTGGGCCAAGCTTGTGATAAAATTTCTTTTTCATACTAAAAAGTGGCGAGCCCACTCGGGTTCGAACCGAGGACAACTCCCTTAAAAGGGGAGTGCTCTACCAACTGAGCTACGGGCTCTTAAATTGAGTTTATATATGATTATTATCTAAAATATATAGGTATTTTTGTATTTCAAGTGGATATCTTACATCATGTCTAGTTCTAATCTTGCTACATCCGACATGCGAGACATATCCCATGGTGGATCCCATACAAGATCAACTGCAACATTTTTTACCCCAGGTACAGCGTCGACAGCTTCTTTTACTTTTTTTGGCATTTCATCTGCTACAGGACAATTTGGTGTAGTTAATGTCATTTGAATAATAACATCATTATCAGGAGTAACCTCACATTTGTAAATTAGACCTAATTCGTACAAATCAACTGGAATTTCAGGGTCAAATACAGTCTTTAATGCATCTATAACTTTTTGATCTTCTACTTTTTCCATTTAGTTAAATAATTCTACAAAATCCTCATAGCCTTCTTCACTTAACTTTTCTAGAGGAACAAATCTTAAGGAAGCCGAATTAATACAATATCTTAATCCAGTTTCAGTGGGTCCATCATCAAATAAATGGCCTAGGTGTACGTCGCCATATTGACTTCTTACCTCTGTGCGAACCATTCCATGGGATTTATCAACAACTTCTACAATTTCTATCCCATTTATTGGCTTATCAAAACTCGGCCAACCTGTTCCTGAATCAAATTTATCTAAAGAGGAGAATAAGGGTTCTCCTGTAATTACATCAACATAAATCCCAACATCTTTACTATTCCAATATTCATTAAAAAATGGCCTCTCTGTTCCATTCTCTAAAGCAACAATTCTCTGTTCTTCAGTAAGGTTATTAATAGCTTCCTGTCTTTCTTCAGGCGTGGTAGAACACCAGAAAGGTGTATCCATTACTTCTACTTTTGACATATCGTACTCCTTTAAGTTTATATCGGCAAAAGACCGGTTTCCATAAATAAGTTGCAAAACAATAAATAATACAAGCAGTGCAAGATATACAGGATATAGTCTCATAATTAATCTTTTAAAGCCTGGTTAAAAGCATGCCATGCCATTGTTGCGCACTTTACCCTCATTGGAAATCCACCTACTCCCTTTAAGGCATAAAGTGAATCTTCCTCATTTAAAACTTTTAGGTCTTCATCTGAACCTGAAACAAGATTTGTAAAATCCTTAAATATTTCCTCAGCGACTTCAATTTTTTTACCTTTTAATTTTTCTGTCATTAATGATGCAGAAGCAAGTGATATGGCACACCCCTCACCTGTGAATTTAATGTCTTCTATTATATTTTGATCATTAAGAAGAAAAGTAAGCTTTAAACTGTCACCGCACAATGGATTATGACCATCGGCACTTTTATTATGAGGTTCACATTCGCCAAAATTTCTTGGTTCACGTCCGTGATCTAAAATTATTTCTTGGTAAAGATCATTTATTAAATCATTCATTTATTAAAAAACTCCTTACACTTATGTAGCGCAATAACAAATTTATCAACTTCTTCTAATGAATTATACACACCAAAAGATAATCTGGCCGTTGAATTGACACCGAGATGTTTCATTAAAGGCTGGCAACAGTGATGACCTGCTCTAATTGCTATCCCTTCAACATCTAAAAACGATGATACTTCATGGGAGTGAACATTTTTAATATTAAAGGATATGATAGAGTTCCTTTTATTATCTCCACCGTGAATTTCGATAAAATCAATTTCGTCTAATTTATTAAACGCATATTTAGTAATTTCATTTTCATGCTCGATAATATTATCGAGTCCAATTTTATTCATGTAATCAATTGCTATACCCAATCCGTGCGCTTCGACTAATGGAGGAGTTCCTGCTTCATATTTCGCTGGTAATTCTGCGTAACTTGCACCTTCTAGACTCACATCTCCAATCATTCCTCCTCCACCTTGATAGGGGGGCATTTCTGATAAAAGATTTTCAGTTCCATATAAAACTCCAATACCAGCAGGACCATAAGTTTTGTGTCCAGAGAAAACAAAAAAATCACAACCTAGTTTTTGAACATCAATTTTCAAGTGAGCAGCTGATTGACAACCATCAAGGAGAATGGGAACATTTTTATCTTTACAGATACTTATAGCCTTTTCATTTAATTCAGTACCAAAAACGTTCGAAAGATGCGTCAAAGATACAATTTTTGTTTTATTTGTGAATAGGCTATTAAAATGATCAATATCAATTTCTCCTGATGATTGAATATTTGCAAACTTTAGCACAACGCCATACTTGTCTCTTAAAAAAAACCAAGGTATTAAATTTGAGTGGTGCTCGATTAGAGATAAAATTACCTCATCTCCCTTTTGCATAAACTTTTCATAGAAACTTTGAGCAACTAAATTTATTCCTTCTGTGGCACTTTTTGTGAAAATAATTTCATTTTCAGACCTTGCATTTAAGAATTTTTGAACTTTTTTTCTAGCGTCCTCATATCTAAATGTTGATTCAACAGATAATGTATGAACTCCCCTGCTAACATTAGAATAGTGATTTTTATAGAAATCATTTGTTTCATCAATAACTGTATTTGGTTTTTGAGCAGAAGCTGCAGTGTCAAAATAAATAAGATCTTTTTTTTCCAATATCTTTTTTGAAAGAATTGGAAAATCTTTTCTAACATTCAAATTTAAAGTTTTAGAGTTATCCATGTTAACAATTCTCGTTGATAAAATTTTGGCCTTTAGCTTGCATTTCTGCATCTTCAATCTTTTCTATAAACTCTGATAAAAAGCCCTGTATATATATTTTTTCAGCTTCACTCTTTGAAATACCTCTAGAAGCTAAATAAAACAGTACTTCCTCATCAGCTTTTCCTGAAGCCGCACCATGAGAGCAAACTACATCATCATTATTTATTTCAAGTATTGGTGTAAGATTAATTTTAGATTCCTCGTCAATTAACAAACCTTTGCTAATTTGGTTAGATTGTGAGTTTGAGCAATTTTCATCAACAAATACTTTTCCTTTAAACGAAACATTGGATGATCCACGAGTTACAGCTTTAAATGAACAATCTGATACCGCAGATTTACTTAAGTGTCTTATTTCTAAATTATTTTCACATTTTGATGAATTGGACATAACAACGCCACTTCCAACATACTTTGCATTTTCTTCATTTAAATTAATCTTAGTTTCGTTATTTGTAAAATCTGAACCGTTTGTAAAATTAAAATCTTTAAACATTGAACCATTTGACATATTACAAGTATGAACAAATGAGTTGTTAGTATCGGATTGAAACTTATTAAATCTGTATAATTCAAGTACTGAGCGGGAACCTAAAAATGATTTAAAAATATAAGATGTATCAATTATATAATCATTTTCGTCAATAATCTCTAAAGTAGCATTCTCCTTTAAATATATATCAGCAATAATTTTAAAGTAGCTTCTATTACTGCTTATTAATTTTATTCGTGAAGGTATTTGTGAATAATTCGAAGTGATTTTTAATTTTAATTCATCATCTATTATCTCGTGTGATATAGATAGATCCTTAGAATTGGTTTCAATCGAAAAATTATCCGTTAATTCCATTATTGAAGGTGTTAAAGTTTTCATTAATTGTATCCATCTTGATCTATTCTTGACGCTAAAGTCTTGTCACCAGTTTCTATAACTGAGCCATTTTGAAATACATGTACGTAATCAGGCTCAATATATTCTAATAATCTTAAGTAATGAGTTATAATAATAAATGATCTTTCATCATTTCTTAATTTATTAATTGCGTCTGCAGTGGTTTTTAGTGCATCAACATCTAGGCCTGAATCTGTTTCGTCCATAATAATTAAACTTGGATTAAGCAAATCCATTTGAAGGACCTCATTTTTCTTC
>CACLWE010000008.1 GCA_902610585.1 uncultured Pelagibacteraceae bacterium | reverse complement strand
CCTGAGCCATTGCAGTTGCAACTTGAGAAGCAGATTCAGGATCCGCAGCAGCTACAGCGCTTGCAGCTCCACTTGCAGCAGCAGGGTTTGCAGCAGCCATTGACGCAGCGGCATCTACGGCATGTTCAGGTGCGGCTTGTGCAACAGCAGTTGCAACAGCGCCCGCAGCGGCAGGAGCAACTTCAGCAATTGCTGCAGCCATACCAGTAGCACCTTCTGGATTAATTTGAGTAAGCGAAGCAGCAATAGCGCCAGCAGCAGCTGGAGCATTTTGAACAACGTCAGATGCAACATCCTCTGCAATGTCAGGTGCAGCAATGGCCATTGCAGCGGCAGTAGCATTAGCAGATTGCGGAGAAGCAGCAGCGATTGCGCCAGCTATTTCGGCTGCTTGCTCTGGAATTGCTTGTGCAGTTACAGTTGCGATTTGTTGAGCTGCGGCAGGGTTTGCCTGCACAACGGCTGCCAGCATTTCATCTGGATTGTCATTATTGGCAGCGTAATTTTGAATTAATGCCTGTTGTTCTTCCGGTGAGCCTGCTGCTGCAACCTCTTGAAAAAACTCTTGTGCTTCTGCTGGCGATACTGGCATCTTAATTATTCCTTTCTGAAAACTTAGCCGTAATTAATTTCCTCTCAAAAAATTATGAAGAAGAAGTATTAAATGTTCCAACTTTAGAATTATCTTCAACCATATCAGGCTCTAACAAGTTAATAACATCTAGTATTTCATAAACAGTTGTAAGAAGAGACATGCTGTCATCGGATAGATCCTTCAATGCACCCTCAAGAGCTTCTTCGGCAGCTAAGACCGCAGCTGCATCTGTTTGATCTGCTGCTCTTTCTTTTTGAGCAATGGATAAAAGTTCTTTAGCAATAGTAGCTTCATTCTCACTATAAGAAAGAATTGTTCTTGCATTCGCGAATTCAACCCATGCGTCTTTTGCAGCTTTGATTGTATCTCTTTCTTTTAAAGCAAGGTCATTAATGGCTCTGTCAAGCGCAGATCTATCATTTAGGTAGCCTGGCATTTCCATATAAAGTCCAGATATTGGAAACTCTACAGTAACCTTTATTTGCTCCTCATAGTGGTTTCCACCGGTATGTGATGCATCGGTTTTATCAGAATATTTTGCCTCAGCATCAATTGTAGGTCCAAAATTGGCTAGAGATGATGATAAATCGTTTCTTGCAGTATCCACATCGATTTTAGCAATCTGTAAATCTCTATTATTTGACAGCGCCATCTCAACAGTTGCCTCCATTGAACTTGGAACAATTGAGAGAGTTGCAGGAGCTAATCGAGGCTTAATTAAATTAGAAACGCTAACTTCGTTTACATTAAATAATTTTTCGTAAGTGTATATTGCTGATTTAAAACTTTTTTCATCAGAAATAACAGTTTTTTGAGCACTTGCTAATTGCCTTTTTGCTTTCAATACATCAGATGCTAGACCCGACCCAACTTGAACTCTGATTTCTTCTTGTCCAGTTGTTTGTCTTGTATTTTCTTCTGCAGCAACTGAAGCTTCTAACTTTTCAGATGCTTTTATCAATCCAAGGTATGCATCAGCTGCTTCAATTAATAAATCATTTCTTGTTCCAATGAGTTCAAGCTCTTTCTTTTTGACAGCTAAATTTTTATTCCTTACGTCTGCTAATGAAGCTCCTGAGTCCATGATTTTTTGCTTCCATGTCCAATCATAAGTGTCAAAACTATCAATTTGAGAATTTGAAGATGCATTGTATTTATCATTTTGACCAGCCTCTAGTTTTACAGAGAGATCAGGTGCATACACAAGCAATGCATCTGTAACATCGCGATATGCTTCTTCTAATTCCTTTTTTGAATTTATGATATCTTCATGACTTTCAAGCAAGCCTTCTACCATTGTTGTAAGTCTATCTGCTTTCGCCGAAATGATAGATGCAGATAAAAAAGTGATTATGATAAAGAAATAATTAATTCTTTTAAGCAATGGACTCATTTTGCACTCCTCTGATCAATTTGCTAATATAGTAAAAATTATCATCTAAAAGTTAGCTATATTCAAGCTAATTAACCATGATTCTTACTTGTTTACTTAATTTTTTGATAGATAACTAAATATCGCTATAAACGTGAGTTTCTTTCTCAGCTCCAGGGTGGGTAACTGCGCCATTTACTGCAGAACCAACAGTTTTACTGTATTTCCAAAGAGTTCCGGAATTAAAGTCTGTTTTTCTCTCTTTCCATGACTTTTTTCTCTTTTCTAACGTTTCCATTGGAACATTAATAGAAATTTCCCCATTTTCTGCATCAAGTATGATTTCATCCCCGTCCTCGACAAGTGCGATTGGGCCGCAGACAGCTGCTTCAGGAGAGACGTGTCCAACGCAGAACCCTCTTGTAGCTCCACTGAATCGACCATCTGTAATGAGTGCAACTTTATCTCCCATTCCTTGACCATAAATTGCTGCGGTCGTAGCTAACATTTCTCGCATACCCGGACCCCCTCTTGGGCCTTCATAACGTATGACAAAAACATCTCCTTCTTTATAATTCTCATTTTTTACGCATTCAAATGCATCTTCCTCACAGTCAAAACACTTGGCATGGCCCTTAAAATTCAAATTCTCCATTCCTGCAACTTTCACAATCGCCCCTTCTGGAGCTAAGTTGCCTTTTAAACCTACAACACCTCCTGTAATACTTAAAGGGTCATTGTATGGACGAATAACTTTTTGATTTTTGTTAAACTCAACCGATTTTAAATTTTCAGCAATTGTGTTACCTGTGACTGTCAAACAATCACCATGAATGAAACCACCCTCATGCAAAGTTTTAATTATAATTGGAACTCCACCTGCCTCATAAACATCCTTTGCAACGTATTGCCCTCCAGGTTTTAAATCGGCTAGGTAAGGAGTGCGTTTAAAGATTTCGACAACATCATCTAAATCAAATTTTATACCACATTCATGAGCAATTGCTGGAAGGTGAAGTCCAGCGTTTGTTGAACCGCCAGTTGCAGCAACAATTGTTGCAGCATTTTCTAATGATTTTCTTGTTACTATATCTCGAGGTCTGATATTATTTTCAATTAAGTACATAACTTGTTTTCCAGAGTCGTATGCGTATTTATCTCTTTCTTCATAAGGAGCGGGCGCACCAGAAGAGTATGGAAGCGCTAAACCAATTGCTTCTGAAACACACGCCATGGTATTTGCTGTAAATTGACCACCACAAGCACCAGCACTCGGACAGGCAACACATTCAAGTTCATGCAGTTCTTCTTCAGTAGCGTTTCCAGATGAAAATTTGCCAACTGCCTCAAAAACATCAACTACTGTTACATCTTTGCCTTTATACTTTCCAGGTAATATGCTGCCCCCGTACATAAAAACACTTGGTACATTTAATCTGCACATCGCCATCATTAAGCCTGGAAGCGATTTATCACAGCCAGCTAATCCGACAATTGCATCATAACAATGACCTCTTACAGTCAGCTCAGTTGAGTCTGCTATTACTTCACGTGAAACCAATGATGACTTCATGCCTTGATGACCCATGGCAATGCCATCTGTTACAGTAATTGTACAAAATTCACGCGGCGTTCCCTCTGCCTCAGTAACTCCTTTTTTAACTGATTGTGCTTGACGCATTAGAGCTATGTTACATGGTGCAGCCTCATTCCATGTAGAAACTACGCCTACAAATGGCTTATTAATATCATTTTCGTCCATGCCCATAGCATAATAATATGATCGATGAGGAGCTCTTTCTGGTCCAACTGACACGTGACGACTTGGCAATTTGTTTTTATTAAACTTCATTTTTTAATCAAAATTTTAATAGTTTTTGTTATTTTATCTTTAGACAATTGGTACTCTTTTTCTCTTTCTTTTTGTTCTAAGATTATTTCTTCTGGCGCATTATTTATAAAATTTTTGTCGTTTAACTTGCTGTGTATTTTAGTTAATTCTAGTTCAGTTTTTTTCAGATTTTTTTGTAGTCTTCTTATTTCTTCTTCAAAATCAATAATACCCTTAAGTGATAAATATATCAAACCATCATTAAATATGACCTGAACCATACCCTCATCTTTAGAAAATTCTACTTTTTCAAATGAGTCAGATCGTGTGAGTGAAATAATTATTTCTTTATTTTTTTCAATTATTTCCTCTAAATCAGAACTAACGTTTGAATAGCTTATTTTAACTCTGGACTTAACGGGGACATTTAGCTCAGCCCTTGTAGACCTAATTGATGATATCAAACTAATAAATAAATTTACTTTCTCACTATTTATAGACTCAAAATTTAATTTCTGCGGCCACTGAGATCGGCTAATTCTCTGAGACTCTTTCTCTAATATATTTGTTGCTTGATCCCAAACATGCTCCGTAAAAAATGGCATAATTGGGTGTAGCATAACTAAAATCTTTGAAAGAACGAGTGAAGTAATTTGCTTGGTCTCATTAATTATTATTTTATCATTTGAAGAATATATAATTTTTGTAATTTCTAAATACCAATCACAAAATATACTCCATGTAAATTTATAAAGCTCATTTGCAGCTTCATTAAACTTATAGTCTTTAATTGATTGTTCTGTTTTTTTTCTGCAAATTTCAAATTCATTTAAAATCCATAAATTAAATATATTTTGGGTGTTTTTGATTTCAAAGTCTTTGTAAAGACATTTATTCATTTCACATAACTTTACTGCATTCCAAATTTTAGTAATAAAATTTCTATAGCCTTCAACTCTCTGTTTTGAAAGTTTTATATCTCTACCTTGAGCAGCCATTGAACAAAGAGTCATTCTTAAAGCGTCTGCGCCAAATTCATCCATCAAGATTAAAGGATCAATAACATTTCCTTTTGACTTTGACATTTTCTGTCCTTTTTCATCTCTGACTAAAGCATGAACATACACTTCACTGAATGGAACTTGATTTGTAAAATATAAACCCATCATCATCATACGAGCGACCCAAAAAAATATAATATCAAAACCGGTCACAAGAGTTGATGTAGGATAAAATTTTTCTAACTCTGGCGTTTGCTCAGGCCATCCTAATGTTGAAAAAGGCCATAAAGCTGAAGAAAACCATGTATCAAGAACATCTTCATCTTGTACAAGTTTTACATCTTTATTATACCGTTCCTGAGCTATTTTGTGGGCCTCATGTGAATTTTCGGCGACAAAAATTTCTCCATCTGGCCCATACCAAGCTGGTATTTGATGACCCCACATTAATTGTCTTGAAATGCACCAAGGTTGAATATTTTCCATCCAATCAAAATATGTTTTCTCCCAATTTTGTGGAACAAATATTGTTTCTTTTGTTTTTACTTTATCAATTGCATTTAATGACAATTTTTTTGCATTTACAAACCATTGATCTGTAAGCCATGGCTCTACGACTTCACCTGATCTATCTCCATATGGTACGGTATGAATATTCTCTTCAACTTTATTCAGTGCTCCAATGTTATCTAATTCATTAATGATTTTCTCTCTTGCTTCAAAGCGATCAAGATTTTGATATTCGATTGGGCAATTTTCATTAAGCTCAGCATTTTCTTTAAAAATATTTATTACATCAAGATTATGTCTTTTTCCTATTTCATAATCATTAAAATCATGAGCTGGCGTTATTTTAACAGCACCAGAGCCTTGATCCACTTTTACATACTCATCAGCAATAATGATGATTTTTTTATTAACGATAGGAATATGTGCATACTTACCTACAAAATCCTTATACCTTTCATCTTCAGGGTGAACAGCAATTGCCGTATCTCCAAGCATTGTCTCTGGTCGAGTTGTTGCAATTGTAATTACCTTATCTTCATTTTCTAATTTGTAGTCTACATACCAGAGTGAACCTTTTACTTCTTTTTGGATCACTTCTAAATCTGAAATAGTAGTTTTTAATTTTGGATCCCAGTTACTTAGTCTTTTATCTTTATAAATAAGTTTATCATTATATAATTTGACGAATACAAATCTTACAGCTTTTGATAAACCTTCATCCAGAGTAAACCTTTCTCTAGACCAGTCACATGAACAACCTAATCTTTTTAATTGATTAATAATTTCATTTCCAGATTGATTTTTCCATTCCCATACATGTTCTATAAATTCTTCACGGGATAAATCTTTTTTATTTATTTCTCTTTTTTTTAGTTCCCTTTCAACAACCATTTCTGTTGCAATACCTGCATGATCTGTGCCAGGCTGCCACAAAACACTTTTGCCCTGCATTCTATAAAACCTAGCCAAGATGTCCTGGAGAGTATTATTTAGAGCGTGGCCCATATGAAGTGTTCCTGTAACATTTGGAGGAGGAATCACTATGCAGTAAGCGTCACTTGAAGAATTTATAGGTTTAAAATCTCCATCATTTTCCCATGCTTTATAAATTTTATCTTCAACAAGACTGGGTTGATAATATTTTTCCAACATTAGTTTTTCTTGTTTTCTGTGCTAATGATGATTTTTGATGAATTTAATCTCTCTTGTATAATTTTTGTTAGCTCTTCATTAATGATTTGATCTAATTTTGACTGCGGCAATGAAGCTACTGCATCTCGTACCGCTTGTTTAATTTGTTCCTCATTTACTGTATCCTCAATACTTATATCTAATTTGGCTCTATCCTCTTCAATATTTTTTAATTTCTTATCATTAATTGGATTAGATAATTCTAGTATATCCATCTTCTCATCTTCTTTTTTGACCTCTTCATCAATTGGATTTGTGAGTTCAATTACATCTTTAGGCAGTCCTTCATCCTGATGTACAGATTTTTCGGACATCATATTTTTGATAGCATCTAGTATCTCTTCTGTATTTGGACTATTTTTATTCATTATAATACTTTTATAGCGATAAGTAGTTAGAAACTAAAGCTATTTTTTTTCATGAACATGCTTAAGACTGGCATTGTGCAATTAAATAACTTTTGTTCACTTATTGAGTTACCGTTCTTTATAAATAATTTAGCTGAACAAATTTCTTCTTCTTGAACTACAGCAAAAAGTCTTCCCTCTTCATCCAATTGATTAAGAATATTGCTAGGAACTTCTTGAATGGCACCTTCAATTATAATTGCATTAAAAGGTGATTGCTCGTTATATCCTTTCACAATTTCATTTTTTATGAAGACTACATTATTAATATTGTTTTTTTTTATTGCATTTTCAGAATTGCTCAGAAGACTCTCATTTTCTTCTACAACGATGACTGTTTCCGCTTGATTAGATAAAATTGCGCTTAGATAACCGGTAGTTGCTCCTAATATCAAAACATTCTCGTTAGCTTTCAAGTTTATACTTAAAGCTATTTGAGCGATAAGGCTTGGCTTCAAAATTGTTCTTTCATTCTCTAGTATGATGTTTTTTTCAATATATGACATCTCTTTCATGGTTTCAGGCATGAAGTCATTTCTATCAAGGGAATAAAAAACAGAGAGTAGTTCTTCGTGCATACCATTTATTGGCTTTATTTGCCCATCAATCATATTTTTATTAAGTGTTGCTTCTGCCATAATATTTATTGATACGTTTTTATAGTATATGATTACTTACTTTTCAAAAATATTCACATTTTGTAATTATTAATGATATATAACTCTTACATTTTGGCCACGTGGCGGAATGGTTACGCAGAGGACTGCAAATCCTTGTATACCGGTTCGATTCCGGTCGTGGCCTCCATTCATTTCAAGATAAATGCTTCCTGAGTGATTCAATAATTTTATCAGCTTGATCATTTCTTATCCAAGAGTGAAAACTTTTAATCATAGGGGGAGAAAAGTTTGGCAATAGTTGAATAAGTTTACTTTTCATAGACCTTACAGATACACCTTTTTCATGAGATGCAAGATAGGCAATATATGATTGAGGATACTCTGGTTGTAATCGCACAAGCTTTTCAGAATACTCTCTGGCATTCATAAATTTTTCATCAATAAAATTAAACCTCCAAAGCTCAAAATATGTTCTCCATTGTCCATATATATCCTCGTATAAGTCTAGTGCTTTATTCATTTCTGAATAGGCTCTTTTTTTTTCATCAATTTGGAATAATGAAGAGCCAAATAATCTCCGCCCATGTGCAAATTTTTTATTTAATTTTATAGAATTATATGAATGATTTAGAGCAAGATCAAAATTACCTCCATAATAGTAAGATAATCCAAATGCAAATTGACAAAGAAAATTATTTTCATTCAAAGAGACAGAGCTTCGAGCAAGATTTAAAAGAGTTTTTCGAACTTTGTTTGGATCTCTTACGTTGAACATCCATAGTTTATCAGCATAAGACATTGCAATCTTTGAAATTGTGATTGCTAAATCTTCTTTTGGTATTGAGCTACTAAGTTTATCATATGAATTTTTTGAAAGTAAGAACCTAATTGTTCTTTTATCTTTTTGATTTTTAGATTTTCTTATTACTCCATTTTCTTCAAGGTATTTCAACCTACGCCACAGAGTTCTCTCAGGTGACTGCGTAAAATATTGAATATCATAAAAAGACAAACCTTTGTAAAAATTAACGTACAACCTAAATACAATTTCTAGATCCAACAGACTCGTAAGAGCTAGCGACTTAAGAACTTTAAATAATCCTCCGTATAAAAAACTAAAAACCGCCTCATCAAGCAAGTTTACATTCTTAGATACTTGATCACTTCTTCCAAAACCAAATTCATAGATGTTGTCTTTTTGAACTGTCATAATGAATATTTATATCTTTTTATTTAAGTAAAACTAGATATAAACTTTATCTTTTGTTATAACAGACTATGCATTCCCCGGTAGCTCAGTTGGTAGAGCAAGCGGCTGTTAACCGCTTTGTCACTGGTTCGAGTCCAGTCCGGGGAGCCAAATTATAAAATTTGGCTTAAAAATGTTTTAGTTCTTTCACTTTCAGGGTTATCAAAAAAGTCTTCGGGATTTTTTGCTTCCACAATTTGACCTTCATCCATGAAAATAATGCTATCTGCAACTTCTTTTGCAAACCCCATTTCATGCGTGACAACAATCATCGTCATACCACCTTGGGCTAGACTAACCATAACATCTAATACTTCTTTGATCATTTCTGGATCAAGAGCTGAAGTAGGTTCATCAAAAAGCATTATTCTTGGTTCCATGCATAAAGCTCTGGCTATTGCTGCTCTTTGTTGCTGTCCTCCTGATAATTGAGCTGGATACTTATGCGCTTGGTCATCAATTTGTACTCGTTTTAAATATTCCATAGCTTTATCTTTTGCTTCAGTCTTAGGCAATTTGCGAACCCATATGGGAGCAAGAGAGCAATTGTCTAATATAGATAAATGAGGAAACAGATTAAATTGTTGAAATACCATTCCAACTTCTCCACGAATTCTCTCGATACTTCTGCTATCATTAGTTAGCTCTGTACCTTCAACTATAATATTGCCTCTTTGATGCTCTTCTAATCTATTGATGCATCTGATAAGCGTTGATTTGCCAGATCCGGATGGACCACAAATTACAATCTTTTCTCCTTTGTTAATTTCAAGATTAATATCATTTAGTACGTGCAGTTCACCGAACCATTTGTGAACATTTTTCATTTCTATCATTAATTCAGAGCTCATACTTATCTTCCTGTATCTAATTTTTTTTCAAGACGTTGACTATACCAACTCATAGCATAACAAAAAACCCAAAATACTGCAGCAGCAAAAACATATCCCTCATGAGAAAACCCTAGCCAATCTGGATTTGTTCCAACAAATTGGATAATACCAAGAAAATCAAATAAACCTATAACTAAAACAAGAGTTGTGTCTTTAAATATTGCTATAAAGCTTCCTATTATTGCTGGTATGACCATTTTAAGTGACTGAGGTAAAATTACTAATGCCATCATTCTCCAATACGTTAAACCAACTGCTTGAGATGCTTCGTACTGGCCCTTTGGCATTGCCTGCAAACCGCCTCGGACAACTTCTGCTAAATATGCAGCTGAAAAGAACATAACTCCAATCAATGCTCGAATTAATTTGTCAAAGTTGACTCCCTCAGGCATAAATAATGGAAACATATTTGAGGCCATAAATAAGACTGTTATAAGCGGAACACCTCTCCAAATTTCAATAAATATTGTACATAAAATTGAAACTACCGGCAGTTTAGACCTTCTACCTAGAGCTAGCATCACTCCAATTGGTAGAGATAATACAATTCCAACTCCTGCGATAACTAGTGTTAAAAATAATCCGCCCCATAAACGAGTTTCGACCGCTTCAAGACCAAGACCACCTGATAACATAATCACGCAGATGATTGGAAAAATTATAAGCAGAAAAGCACCTACCCACCCTTTATGCTTCAGATTAGGAATAAGAAGATATACACCTGATATAAATAGAATAAGATAGACAAAATTTATTCTCCATAATTCTTCAGTTGGGTATAGTCCATAAAATATAAGCTTGATATTTTGTTGAATAAATATCCAGCATGCTCCTTCGCTTGTGCAATCATCCCGAGTCGAGCCAACAAAATTTGCATCTAAAAATATCCAGTTCACTAAAGGAGGAATTAGAATGTAAAGTAGGTATAAGCCGAAAATTGTAAGTGAAGAATTATACCAATTAGAAAAAAGGTTTTTTCTTAGCCATCCCATTGCTCCTAACTCGATAACTGGAGGTCCGATCTCTTTGTTGGTAGTGCTCATTTATCTTTCACCATCAACTTTCATAAATCTGTTAAATAGATTCATAATTAAAGATGTGAAAAGGCTTAAAAATAGATATACACCCATCACCATTCCAATAATTTCAATCGCTTGACCAGTTTGCATTAATGCCGTTCCAGCAAATACCAAAACGAGATCAGGATATGCAATAGCAGCTGCCAAGGAAGAGTTTTTAGTTAAGTTTAAATATTGATTAGTTAATGGCGGTACAATAACTCGTAAAGCCTGAGGAATTATAATTAGACGAAGTATTAGATTTTGTTTTAGACCAACAGATTTTGCAGCTTCTGTTTGACCTTTCGACACCGCCATGATGCCACCTCGGACCACCTCTGCAATAAATGAAGCTGTGTACATGGCTAACGCAAAAGTTAGAGCAACTAATTCAGGTATTAACTTTATGCCACCTTTAAAATTAAAACCTTTTAATTCCGGGTATTCAAAAGAAACTGGAAAACCAGTAGCAGCTAAACTAATAAAGAATGTGCCTAAAATTAATGCAGTTGATACATAGAAAGCAGGGAATCTCTCTCCAGTTCTATTTTGTCTACGTTTTGCCCAAATGAATATTCCAATTGAAATTATTATTGTTAGCCAAAGCAAGTAAAATATTATTGAAGATCCCTCACCAAATACAGTGTCAGGTATAAACAAACCTCTGTTATTTAGAAAAAATGAATCGTAAATCTCTAAACTTTGCTTGGGTTTTGGAAGTGCTCTTAAAACAGCAAAGTACCAAAAAAATATTTGAAGAAGTAATGGGATATTTCTTAAAATCTCAACGTAAGCCTCTGCGATCTTTGCAATCAACCAATTAGATGATAACCGCATGATACCTACTGTAAATCCGATTATTGTTGCAAAAAGAATTCCTATTCCTGCAACAAGCAACGTATTCAATAAACCAACAATGAAAGAGTCAAAATAAGTAGATGTAGGAGAATATTCTATAAGAGTCATTCCTATATCAAATTGAGACTCAACTCCTAGAAAGTGAAAACCGCTTGCTAAGCCCCGTTCCAACATATTGCGAGCTGTGTTAGTAACAATGTAGTAAATACCAAGAGCTACTAACCCTAATGTGATAAGCTGATAGAAGACTCCTTGAACACTTCTATTAAATAGAAAGCTTCCTAATTTTGATCTCTCCGTCTCCATAGCCGCTAAAAACTATATATTGATTTGAATTATTTACACATAAAAAAAGGGGGCCAAGTGGCCCCCTTTAAAGTGATCTTTGCTAGAAATTACTATTTACTATTATCTAGCAGGAGGAGCGTAAAGCACTCCACCATCTTTATAAGATGCATTAGGTGATCCTGCTCTTGCAAGGCCTACAGGAGTATTTTCTCCAACGTGTTTTTCGTAAACATCACCGTAGTTTCCTACCATAGTAACGATGTCATATGACCAGCTCTCACCTAGGTTTAAGCCTGCGCCAGTTCCACCTTCTTTACCACATAGTCTTGCAACTACAGGGTTTGAAGTTAAGGCACACTCTGTCTTAGCATTTGATTGAGTCAAACCGAACTCCTCAGCTTCAATCATAGCATTCAATGACCATCTTACAACATCAGCCCAGTCTCCATCACCTTCTCTAACAACCGGACCTAAAGGTTCTTTAGAGATAGTTTCAGGAAGAACAACGTGAGCATCAGGGTCAGCTAGTTTTGTTCTTTGAGCTGCAAGACCTGATTTATCAGTCGTATAAGTATCGCAACGACCTTCGTCATATGCGTTTACAACTTCGTCAGCTTTTTCAAAAACAACTGGCTCGTAAGCCATGCCATTTGCTCTAAAAAAGTCAGCCATATTTAATTCGGTTGTTGTACCTAGGTTAGTACAAACACTCGCACCATCTAGTTCCATTGCACTTGTAATGCCTGAGTCTGTTCTGACCATGAAACCTTGACCATCGTAGAAGTTAACCCCAGCAAATTCTAAACCAATTTGTGCGTCACGTGACAATGTCCAAGTAGTGTTTCTAGATAAAACATCAATTTCACCAGCTTGAAGTGCTGTAAATCTCTCTTTTGCAGTAAGAGGTACATATTTCACTTTATCTGGGTCACCAAAAATGGCAGCAGAAACAGCACGACATACGTCTACATCTATACCACTCCAGTTTCCATTTTCATCTGGGTTTGAAAAACCAGGAACTCCCTGGCTTACACCACAGTTGAAAAATCCTTGTGATTTAACAGTATCTAAAGTTCCGGCAAATGCAGCTGGTACCATCAACACTGAACAAACTAATCCAAGGAAAGTAATTCTCATTGTATTCATAAATGATTAATCCTTTTTTTGATTTAATTAATTAAATTATGCAAAATATAATCACAGATTTAATTCGATGAGAAACAAAAAAATTGAAACAGGAAAGGCGAATTGACACTACTACATGTAGTACCTTAAATTTATTTAACCACAATTGATCGTGCTGCTGTTATTCTTATATCTACTTCATTAATATTATCTTCTACAAGTGAGAGTGCAAAGTCAAATTCATCAGGACTTAACTCCGCAATTAGATCATCAATTCCTTCTTTTCCTGCGCCACATAATGAAGACTTATTACATTGCAAATACCATCTAACAGATTGAACAAGGTCTTTTTTTACTCCGTCTCCAAACTCATACATATTTGCAACATTATATTGAGCTTCCGGCACACCTCTTTCTGCTGCAAATAAATAATACTCAAATGCTTTTTTATAATTTGGCCAAAATACCCAGTGATTATCATAATATTCTCCAATGGCATATGCTGCTCTTGGGTCATCATCATTTTCGTAAAGATCTATAAAAATCTCAAAAGCCTTTTTGTAGTTTGACTCATTCTCATCTATACAAAAGTCATCAATCTTACACAAGTTTATAGAAGAAGCATCGTTATATAAAAGTCCTAAAATATATTTAGCATCTAAATTTGAGTCTGTTTTTATAATATTTTTTAAAACATTAATTGCTTCTTCTTTTTTTCCAGTGGCAAAAAGGTCATAAACATTTTCGGCTTTAAGCAAGACTGTAGAACTTAGAAAAACTGTTAGTATGGTTATGATAGATAATTTACTCATTATTTTTTGGCGCGCCCGAGAGGATTCGAACCTCTGACCCACAGCTTAGAAGGCTGTTGCTCTATCCAGCTGAGCTACGGGCGCTTATTTAAAGTTATCTGCATAAGATTTAGTTATAACTTTCCTCTCAGAGGTTTCAAGGATTTCATAATCAATATTATTTTTTTTTGCATAATTGATCGCTTCTTGTTTAGATGAAAATTTTAATTCAATTTGAGAAACAGTACTACTGCCACCATTCCAACCCATCATAGTATCTTTAAGTTGATTTTTTTGATCAGTAAATTTTAAAATCCATTTTTTATATTTTGCTCTTCCTGACTGCATAGCAGTTTTAGAGGGTTTATATATTTTAGCTTTCATATTCCCTATTCTGATCCATCGAGATTAAGAAGGCCTTTATAAAGTTCAGGTCTTCGATCTCTAAAAACCCCCCAAACATTTCGTAAAGTTTCAGCTTCAGACAAATTAATCTTTCCTATTAGCACTTCTTCTTTATCTCTACTTCCTTCTGCAATCTTATCACCCACATGATTGGTGACGAAGGAACGACCATAAAAATAGTTTTCAATATCAATTCCTTTTTCAGTACCAATTCTATTTGAAGCAATGACTGGTATTTGATTTGATGCACTGTGACCTATCATTGCTCTTTGCCACATATCAGAGCTATCAAATCCATCATCTTCTGGTTCTCCTCCAATAGCGGTTGGATATAGCAATAACTCAGCACCACTTAGAACCATGGATCTTGCAGCTTCTGGAAACCACTGATCCCAACATATGCCAACTCCAATCTTAGCGTATTTAGTATTCCAAACCTTGAAACCTGTGTCTCCAGGATTAAAATAAAACTTTTCTTGGTAGCCTGGTCCATCAGGAATGTGTGACTTTCTGTATTTTCCTAATATGCTTCCATCTGCATCTACAATCGCAACTGAATTATAATGAGCCCTATTTGCTTTTTCAAAAAAACTCACTGGTAAAACAACTTTTAGCTCTTTAGCTAATTCTGAAAATTTTTTTATTGTTGGATGGTTCTCAAAAGGCTTTGATAATTCAAACAGTTCTTCTTTTTGGTCCATGCAAAAATATTGAGATTCAAATAACTCTTGAATTAAAATTATTTGAGCGCCTTCGGAAGCGGCCTGTCTGACAAGCTTCTCAGCATTACTCACATTCTTATCAGTTTCATTAGAGCAAGCCATTTGCGTTGCTGCCACGGTTACTTCTCTCACATTTTACTCCTAGGCTGTTGTTGCGTGATGCAGTGTACACCACCTCCTCCCAAAAGTATATGAGACCCATCAAGAGTAACTACTTTTCGATCAGGAAATGAACTTTTAACTATTTCTAAAGCATTTTGATCTGCCTTTTCATCTCCGAAAATTGGAAGAATTACAGCTGAATTTGCAATATAGAAGTTAATATATGAGCATGGCTCATCATCATTTGGAATTATTCTTTTATAAGACATCTCTAGTTCAATTACATCTAAGTCATTTCCATTTGCATCTTTTGAAGTTTTTAAAATTTCTAGATTTTCATTTAGTAAGTCATAATATGGATCTTGTTTGTCTTGACATGTCATAGCCATAACTCTTCCAGGAGAGATAAAACATGCAACATTATCCACATGACCATTAGTGCCTTCGTCTGTTCCGTATTTTAGCCAAATAACATTTTTAACACCAAAAAAGTTTTTAAGGTTTGCTTCAATTTCTGATTTAGAAAGATTAGGATTCCGATTATCATGTAGTAAGCACTGTTCTGTTGTCAATAGTGTTCCATTACCATCTACATCAATTGAACCACCTTCAAGCACCATATTGTTTTTAAAATATTGAGCTCCAGATTTTTCTATCATCATTTTGGCTACTTTATCGTCAAGCTCATAATTTTCTTTGTAACCCCAACAATTAAAATCTGAATCTACTCCTGCTAATCCATGATTATGATCTAAAAGAAATATAGCACCTGAATCCCTTGACCATGCGTCATTGATAGGAAACTCGATAATATCTATTTTTTCGCTCAATAGACTTTTTGCACTAGCAGAGTCCTTTGGATGAACTATCATTTTAGTTTTTTCAAATTTTGAGATGGCATTTGCAACTTTCGCCCATGCATCTCTACCTTTTTGATAATCAAAATGTGACCAAGATGATGTTACATCTGTTGGAAATGTCTCTGTTGGCCATTGCATCCAGCAACACTCGTGAGGAAACCATTCAGCTGGCATTGTGTAAGAATTTTCGATTGGCACGCTCATTCAAAACCTCATTGGTCGGGGCGGCAAGATTCGAACTTGCGACCCTCTGGTCCCAAACCAGATGCGCTACCAGACTGCGCTACGCCCCGAAACGAGTGAGAATGTATCTAAAAACAGATAAATCTTCAATCTATTTAAGAAAATCTAATAGTATATTATTTACTTCGTCAGGCTTCTCCTGTTGTACCCAATGACCTGCATTTTTAATTATATGATTTGAGACAAGGTTTTCATGTAGGGCTGGATTTATCAAACTCCATTTAGCCACAGGATCGTGCTCGCCCACAATAAAACAAGAAGGAGGTGATATTTTTTTCTCATGTGTATCTTTTGTAATTTCCCAATTTTTGTCAATGTTTCGATACCAGTTAATTGGTCCGCGCATTCCCCCATTTGTAAATTCTTTAAGATAAAAATCAAAATCCTCTTCTGACATAAACTCAGGAATTTTATTATGTTCACCAAGTGAGTCTAAGAATGTCATCTCATCTGTATACGGCTTAGGTTCAAAAGTTTGTGACTCTTCTCCATCACTTGTGAGAGAACTATATACTGCAATCAGAGATTTTCTCATGTCTAGCTCTAATTCTTTCTCGACACGTCCTTCTTCTTGAAAATAAATCATATAAAAAAATACATCTTTGAATAAAAATTTCATTGTTTCAATTGGAGGCATTTTTGAAACTAAATATGGCACGCTCATTCCGCAAACTTTATTAACTCTATCAGGATGATATAATGACGTATTCCAGGCAACTGGTGCTCCCCAGTCGTGTCCAATTAATGAAAAATTATCTTCTTTCATCTCATCTGCTATAGCAATAATATCTGAAGTGAGCTCCATAATATTGTAAGCATCGATTTCAGTTGGCTTTGAAGTTTTTCCATAACCTCTCATATCTGGCACTGCTACTTTGAAACCGTTTTTAACTAGAGAAGTAATCTGATGTCTCCAAGAATACCAAGACTCTGGCCACCCATGTGCCATTATAACTAATGGACCCTCTCCATCAATATATGTATTAATTTCGATATCCTTATTTTTAATAAGTTTAAAATTTTTCTTATTAAACATTGTTAAGATGGATCCTTTTTTCCGTGATTTCTTAAAATTTTAAAAATCCCATCTGATGTAAAAATAATTTTATCATCTATAAATAAATTACACTTCATAAATAAAATTGATTTTGTCTCTCTAGTAATTTCTGCAAAACCATATACCCAGGATCCTTTTGGAGCGGGGCCTACATAATTAGCATTTAATTTAGCAGTTAAGCATGGGAATGAATCCTTTTTCCAAGCAGTATACCCCATAATTCCATCTGCAAATGCAATAAGTGTGCCTCCATGCGCTATACCAGCTTTATTGCAATTAATTTCCTCAACCGTAAATCCTTTATAAAAAATTCCATCGAGTTCTAAATTATAAAGAAAACCATTATTTTTTGAGAACGGTCCAGGATCAGTATCCTTGGTATAGTTTTTTATATTTTTTAATATGTCAGTTTGCATTGCAAAAATATATTTGATTAATGATGAATGATAAATATATAATAAAACGAAGATTATGGGGAGCTATTGCTGAGAGGTTCCAGATAATGGAACGACCCAAAACCTGATCTAGATAATGCTAGCGGAGGAAATATGCAAAAAATATCAATAGTTTTATTTTTCTTTATTTTTTTAAACAGCTCCTTTGCCCAAGAAAAATTAGTTGTTGGAACCTACGACTCTTTCTCAGCTGATTGGGGGCCAGGACCTATTATAGAAGGAAAGTTTGAAGAAATTTGCAATTGCGATCTTCAATTCATCTCAACCAGTCAGGCAGGTACTTTAAATAATGAGATTTTTCTGAATGGAAAGGATGTGATTCTTGGCGTAGAAATGCACGAATTTGATTATTCAATTGAAGATTGGCATGAGTATGATCATGGTTTCTTTTCGTTTATTTATGACAGTAGTAAACTAACTAACCCACCCAAAACTTTTGAGGAGTTGGTAAATCGTGAAGATCTTAAAATCGTTGTGCAAGATCCTCGTACAAGTCCAGTTGGCATTGGTTTGTTAAGGTGGATGAAATCAATATTTAAAAATGACTTCTCTATTAAGTTAAAACAATTAGATCAGAATATAATAACATACTCACCAGGATGGTCTGAGGCTTATGGAATTTTTCTTGAAGGAAATGCAGACCTTGTTTTGAGTTATAGCACTTCACCATTTTATCACCAAGAATATGAAAATGAATACAAATACAAGTCACTTAATTTTACTGAGGGTCACTTAGCCACAAGGGAGATTGTTTATGTTCGAGAGGAGTCAATGAATCAAAAACTTGCAAAAAAATTTATAGATTTCATTATTGAGGATGAAATTCAAAAAATAATTTCTTCAATGAACATTATGTATCCATCAGTTGATAAAACTGAACTAGTTCCAGATAAAATGAAAAGTTTGATAAAACCAAAAGAAATTGATTATAAAGTATTTCTAGAGTCTGAACCATTAATTGAAACTTGGCTTGAGACTATTGCAGGCTAATATAAAAGATCTAATTCCAATAGGAGTTTTTTTTCTCGTTTTAGCGGCAGTTGTGTTGCCTGTATTTAGTTTAGTTTATTATTATAATTTTAGTTTCACACTTAATTTCTCAAATTATTATTTTACCATTATTTTTTTTACAATCTTTCAATCATTTGCCTCTGCCTTTTGCTCTATATTAATAGGTTCCGTATTTGCACTTTTATTAATAAGGCACAGGCATCATAAAACCATAAAACTTATCGTAAATTTTTTGTCAATTTTATTTGTATTGCCAACAATACTATCAATATTTGGAATCCTAACATTTTACGGACAATATTTTTCTATTTATGGAATAATTGGCATATTACTTGGTCATACAATTTTAAACACTCCATTAATAACAAGAATTATATTTCAAAGTCTAAATGATATCAGTTCAAATGAATATATGCTTGCAAAACAAATGTCTTTGGACAAGATAGGAATTTTCTTTGCTATTGAATGGCCTATTATAAAAAAAAATATACCCAGTCTCTTTGTTATTGTCTTTTTTATATGCTTTGTAAGCTTTACCCCAGTTTTAATTCTGGGTGGAAGCCCAAAATATTCAACTTTAGAAGTAGCGATTTATTATTCAGTAATTTTTAATAATGATTTTGATGCAGCCCTAAATTTATTGCTTATACAATTATCAATATGTCTTTTCATATACGCTGCTTTCTTTAAAAGTTTTAAAAGTTCAAATTTTATAATTGATGAACAAAGAAATTTTTATGAAAATAAAAAAAGAGGATTTTCTGTCTATTTTGAAATTATATTCATAATACTGATATCTATTTTCATTTTTTCTCCGATATGCTTCATAATCTTAAATGGATTCAATAAAGAACTAATAAATATATTTTCATCATCATATTTATGGCATGCAATAAATAACACATTTGTGATTTGTTTTTTTTCAGGAACTATTTCAGTTTTTGTAACTCTCAACTACCTTAATTTGATCTATCGCAAAAAATATTTTACAGAAATATTGATTTATTCACTTATTATATTTTCGCCAGTTGTAATGGCTGTTGGATATTATATTTTATTATTTAAAATCAGCTTGTTTGATATACCGAATATTCTTATTGTTATCGTTCTAAATGCAATTTTTTCACTGCCATTTACATATAACTTTCTAGCACCGTCTTACTTTAAAGTTACGCATGAGAATGAAGACATCTCAAAAAGTATCAACATGTATGGATTACAGAGATTTCTAATTATTGATTTTCCTAGACTAAAAGTACCAATAATTACCGCTTTCTCAGTATCTTCAATACTATCTGCAAGTGATCTCGTTATCATTTCCTTTTTTGGTACGAATAGCTTGTCAACTCTAACTCAAACAATATATAGACTTATGGGAAGTTATAGGATGGATGAAGCATATTCAGTTTCTCTAATATTGCTAATGTTTTGCATCTGTTACTTTGGAGCTTCATACGTATTTATGAAAGGTAAGTTATGGAACACTCATTAGATTTAACCTATCACTGGGCTGGTTTCTCAGCTTTAGTTGTCTTTGTCATCGCTTATGCATTTGTGATGGCAGAAGAATTCACTCATTTAAGAAAATCAAAACCGGTTGTACTTGCGGCTGGCTTAATATGGGGAATGATTGCAATTGCGTATTCCATCACTCCTCATTACGAAATGGTTGAACATGAAATTAGACACAGCTTTCTAGAATATACAGAACTTGCTTTTTTCCTCTTAGTTGCAATGACATATATAAATGCTCTTGAAGAACGCAATGTGTTCAATTCTCTTAAGTCGTGGTTGATTAAAAATCAATTTAGTTACAGACAATTATTCTGGATTACAGGCGTATTAGCATTTTTCTTGTCTCCATTAGCTGATAATCTAACAACTGCTTTAGTGTTATGTGCGGTTGTAGTAGCTGTGGGTTCATCAAGTCCTAAGTTTGTTGGATTAGCCTGCGTGAATATTGTTGTTGCTGCAAATGCAGGTGGTGCATTTAGTCCTTTTGGCGATATTACAACTTTAATGGTATGGCAAGCTGGTCAATTAGACTTTTTACAATTCTTTGCTTTGGTTATTCCATCTGTTGTGAATTATATTATTCCTGCAAGCATAATGCACTTTTTTGTTTCAGATCATAAGCCCGATGTTGCAGAGACAAGCGTAACAATCAAATATGGCGGAAAGACAATTATTCTACTTGGTCTTTTAACAATTGTGACTGCTGTAAGTTTTCATAATTTTTTACATCTTCCTCCAGTGTTTGGAATGATGACTGGTCTGGCATACTTACAGCTCTACAGTTTTTATATTAAAATTAGTGTTAAAGACATTGAGGAGCAAAAATATGACTTCTTCGAGAATGTTGCTCGTGTTGAGTGGGATACATTATTATTTTTCTTTGGTGTAATTCTGTCTGTTGGAGGCCTGGGCTTCATAGGCTATCTAGAATACGTATCAGAATTTATGTACACAGACTTGGGTGCAACTACTGCCAATGTCTTAGTTGGCATACTCTCAGCTATTGTGGATAATATTCCAGTGATGTTTGCAGTATTAACAATGGAACCTGCGATGCCAGACTCACAATGGCTGCTTGTTACTTTAACCGCTGGTGTTGGCGGCAGTATGTTGTCTATTGGATCTGCAGCAGGCGTTGCTTTAATGGGTCAGTCAAGAGGTATGTATACTTTCTTTGGTCATTTAAAATGGACACCAATTATTGCAATTGGATACTTTGCAAGTGTCTATGTGCATATATTGATAAATTTTTAACTCAGAATGAGAGTTTTTTTAACTTTTTGCCTTATATTTCTCTTAAACACAGGATCCTCAATGTCAGAAAATGCATATAGTTATTCTTTTAAAGATATTAATGAAAAAGATGTGATTAACCTGTCAGACTACAAGGGTAAAACGCTTGTCGTTGTAAACACTGCAAGTTTATGCGGTTTTACTTATCAATACGATGGGCTACAAAAACTTTATGATGACTATAAAGATCAAGGTCTGGTTGTATTGGGTGTCCCATCAAATGATTTTGGAAATCAAGAGTCAGGTACAAATAGTGAAGTAAAAGAATTTTGTGAAAGTACTTTTAGTATAACGTTTCCACTTACAGAAAAAAATGTTGTCAAAGGTAAAGATGCTCATCCATTTTTCAAATGGTCCAAAAAAGAACTAGGTTTTATCGGAGGAGTTCCTAGGTGGAATTTTCATAAAATTATAATAGGCAAAGATGGTAATGCAATTGCAGGCTATACGGCATTAACTCGTCCGTCCTCTAAAAAATTTATAAGTGAAATAGAAAAAGCTCTTCAGCTTTAATTCTTTTAATTACTTATGAGCGATCTTTTTATTATTCTAGGAAATCAGCTTTTTGATCCAAAACATCTAAGTAAATATAAAAAGAATAAGATATTCATGTGTGAGGATCTTGGTCTGTGTTCGTATGAAAAACATCATAAGTTAAAAATTCTTCAGTTTCTCTCCTCTATGAGAAGTTACCGAGATTTATTAATCAAGAAAGGTTTTTCAGTTGACTATTATGACTGTCAAAACAATTTTGAAAAAAAATACGAAGATAAATTAGAAAAATCTATAAAAAAACATAAAATAAATAAAGTAAGCCACTTTGAAATTGAAGATACGCCATTCGAAAAAAGTATTAAAAAATTTATTATTCAAAAAAATCTTGAGCATAATGTAATACAAACACCTATGTTTCTTAATTCACGTGATGATTTTAAAAAATATCTGTCAAAACAAAAAAAGCCTTTCATGGCAACTTATTATAAAGAAAGTAGATTAAAATTTGACTTACTAATTGAAAACGGAAAACCTCTCGGCGGCAAATGGAGCTTTGATAAAGATAATAGAAAAAAACTCCCACAAGACCTAAAACTTCCAAAACAACCTAAATCAAGTGAAACCAAACACACAAAACATTTAAAAAACTTCATAGAAGAAAAATTTAAAAAGCACCCTGGTAGTACAAATAACTTTTGGCTACCAACAACACATAAAGATGCTTCAGATTGGCTGGACGATTTCATTAAAAATAAACTGAATTTATTTGGAGACTACGAAGACGCAGTAAGTCAAAGAGATAATATCCTGTTTCATAGCGCATTAAGCCCACTTATTAATATAGGATTGATTACACCCCAAGAAATAATTAATAGATTAAAAAAATATAAAGGAAAGATAAGTATAAATTCACTTGAGGGATACATTAGACAAGTTATTGGATGGCGAGAATTTATGAGAGGTATTTATCATAACTACTCGCCTAAAATGGAATCATCTAATTTTTTTAATCATAAAAGAAAACTCAAAAATGATTGGTATACTGCTGAAACAGGTATACCCCCGCTAGATCATTCAATTAAAAATGCTCTTAATTTTGGTTGGACGCATCATATTGAACGGCTAATGATACTGTCTAGTTTAATGAACTTGTGTGAAATACACCCAAAATATGTCTATAAATGGTTTATGGAAATGTTTGCTGACTCCTCTGAATGGGTGATGGTGCCAAATGTCTATGGGATGGGACTATTTAGTGATGGAGGCATCTTCGCAACCAAACCATATATTTGTGGTTCAAGCTATTATTTGAAAATGATGGACTTCAAAAAAGGAGAATGGTGTGAGACTGTCGATGGTTTATATTGGAGATTTATCAATAAAAATAGAAAGTTCTTCAGTAGCAACCCAAGACTAAATATGATGGTAAATGTATTTGATAAAATGAAACAGGATCGAAAGAGAAGAATACTACAGAAGGCAGAAATTTTTATCAGAGAGCATACAAGCTAAGCAAATTTATTTACTCAATCGCATTATCTATATTCATAAGTATAGGTCTTCCATCATGAGCTGTACTTAGGGGAATAATTTTTCCATCATACTGCGCGCACAAGGTTGGAGCACTTCTTTTCTGATTACCTAGATTGACCTCAAGATCAACTATAATTAGCTTTGCATCTTCAAATGTTTTTAAAATTTTCATATTGTCCTCCTAATAAAAATATACAAATACAATAAAGATAGACCCAAAAAGCTGTGAAATAAATAAAACCACTGAGAAAAAATGAAGCATTTTAAATTTTTTTTCAGCCTCAACGATACCACCTTTATATTTATCTCTATAAATATTGATTCTAGGAGTTAGATAAATGAGATTGATTAAAAAGAAAGCAGCGGAAACCAACGATATAATTAGAAAATCAATTACACTAATTACAAAAAAAACAGCACACGATAAAATAGTAATGATTAACCCATAAATGAACATTCTGGGAAAAATAACTCGTAATAACTTGCCTGCCTCATCTTCATTTAAAATTGAAAATACAGATGGGGTTACAACAGACATAAAAAAAATCATAAATCCAATAATTAAAGAATGTAGAAAAATTCCAAATTCCAACATTATAAACTTATTTAGTATTATCTTTTGAGAGTATTTCCCTTGAATCTGTATAAGTCTCTTTATGATCTTTTTGATCAATAAGTGTTACAAATTCATGGTTAACATCACGGTGACCCATCTCATCGTTTCTAACGGCAATGATAACATCTTTTAATTTTGCAAACTGTGATAAACCCCAATAATCAATTGCTATCTGAGGTGCTTTAACGTTTTCAATATTTCCATTTTCAATTTCATCTAAATATTCTGTGTAACTTATAATTGCTTGCTCCTCAAAATATCCCACAATCCTATGGCAGGTACGAGGTGAAACTAAATACATTACAAAATAAAGATTAAAAAATATTCCTTGCACCATTATCACCAAAAATCTCTCAAAAACTGATGGCTTTGCAATATTAATAAAAGTCATTAAATGCATTCTTTCGTTCTCAGCTTCATCTAAAAGTGTTTTGATCCAGCCTCTATCTTGCTCCATATTTCTAAGGCTTTTTAAATGATTAAGCATGCCGGCAACCATTCCAGGGACAGCTGCTACAGTCTCTAATATAACCGCTCTGTGCCCGTAACGTTTTTTAAAGAAAAGATCAGCGAAAAGACGGAGGGCTTTTGTAAATAATAGAGCTATACGGTCACTATTGTTTACCGGTTTATAGTGCTTAATCATTTCGTTCATACTAAATAGATAATATTTATTTATAGAAATTAAATACTATAAAATGGATGTTTTACTGACATTTTGTCACAGATAAGGCCAAAAAAATGGCGGTCCCTACGGGATTCGAACCCGTGATCTTCTGGATGAAAACCAGATATCCTAACCGCTAGACGAAGGGACCTAATATCTTATTTATATATCTAATAATCGGTCTAAATCAATAATTGATTAATTATTTTGTGATGCGGAAATATCAATAATATGTATTTGAGGTATTTTTTTACCCCCCCACTCATTGATCTTTATTTTGCCGAATATGCAAACTGATGAACCTTTATTTTTTATTAATTCTTCTCCAAGCTGTGTTTTTGCACTTCTAAAAGCCATCGCTTCAATAAATTTTCCTCCATCAGATTTAATAAGGCATTTAAAATGCTCCTCACCTATTTGATCAACAGTCGCGAGTATCACATTTTTAAAAATAAACGATGGTTCAGGATTCTCTGATCCAAAAGGACCAATTTTTTCAATTTCCCTATGAACGTCTAAATTGATTGCTGATGTGCTTAAAATGTCATCAGCAAATAAGATTTTATTATCTTGAGTATTTATTACTTTATTGGTCAATTGCTTTTCAAAAAATTTTTCCAGTTCTTCTATCTTTTCAGAATCTATTGTTAATCCAGCTGCCATAGAATGTCCTCCACCTTTTTTAAGCAAATTACTTTGAACAGCAGAAATAACTAACTGTCCAAGATCGATGCCTCTTATTGAGCGTCCGGAACCTTTAGCTTCGCCATTGTTTATTGAGAAAACAATGCTAGGCTTATTAAATTTATCTTTAAGTCGACTTGCAATAATGCCAATTACTCCCTCATGCCATCCTTCACCAGATACAATCAGTAGTTTATTTTTTAGTTTTTTATCATCAACTTGAGCGATGGCTTGATCTAAAACATAACTTTCTATTGTGCGTCTTTCAGAATTAAATTTATCTAAATCGTTTGAAATACTATCGATTTTACTTTTTTCACTTTCAGTTAATAAGTTAGTACCAAAGTTTGAAAAACCTAATCTTCCGCCAGCATTAATTCTTGGACCTATCTTGAAACCAAGATCATGAACAGATACTTTTGATTTTATATTTGATTTTTCAATCAATGAATTTAAACCTGGATTTAATCGTTTTTGTATTACGTCGATTCCTTTTGAAACTAAAATTCGATTTAATCCTTTTAGTGGAACAGCATCACAAACAGTTCCTAAAGCAACAAGGTCTAACAAGGCAATAAGGTTTGGTTCTTTTATGTTATTTTTTTTGAACCAATCTTCACTTCTTAATTTCCGGTTAAGCCCAATGATAAACATGTAAGTTACACCTACTGCTGAAAGATAGTTTAATCCTGAATTATCATCCATTCTGTTTGGATTTATAATTGCAGTTGCTTTTGGTAGTTTTATTTCTGGAATATGATGATCTAAGACAACAACATCCATACCTTGCTCTCTCGCATATTCGATCTCAGAAAAGGCCATTGTTCCGCAATCGACGGTAAAAATGATCTTTACATCTCTTTTTTTAAAATTTGAAAAGGTTTGAATACTTGGACCATACCCCTCAATAAATCTATCAGGTATATGAAATTTTAGATTCATTGAAATTTGTTTAAAATAATTAATTAGAGTTGAAGTTGATGTAGAACCATCAACATCATAGTCACCAAATACTGCAATTCGTTCTTTATTAATTATTGCCTGATAAAGCCTCTCGCAGGCTTTTTCCATATCTGCTAAAACGTATGGATCAGGTAAACTTTCTTTTAATGAGGGACTTATATAAGAAATAATGTCGTCTAAATTTACTTTTCTAATACTTAGTAATTTTGCAACTAGCGGACTTACTTCGTAACTTTGCGAAATATATTCCGTATCTTTTTCGCTGTATTCTTTTAAAGACCATTTTTTATTTGTTAGAGAAAAAAAATCTTCGTCGAAAGAATCTTTTCTCATAGTTCAATCTTTTTTGTGATAAGTCTCGATATATTGAGATGCGGCTTCGCCAGTTCTTAGAACTAGTGAATGGGTTATGTAGTGACTGCTGTCAGATCTTACTCCTCTAACCATAGTACCTTCTGTTACACCTGTAGCAGAAAAGATAATATCGCCGTGTGCAAGTTCATTTAGATTATATTTTTTTTCTAGGTCTTTAATACCAATCTTTTCAGCTCTTTTTTTTTCATCATCATTATTGATTACAAGTCTAGTTTGCATTTGACCGCCAATGCATTGCAGTGCTGCAGCAGCTAAAACTCCTTCAGGAGCTCCGCCGATGCCAAGGTAAATATCAACTGGATTATGTTCTTGTGTTGTCATAATTACTCCCGCTACATCGCCGTCAGGAATAAGAACAATTTTTGAGCCAATTGTTCTTAAAGAATCAATTATATCATCGTGTCTGGGTCTTTCTAATACACAGGCAGTAACTTCACTAATTTTAACTTTTTTAGCTTCCGCGATACTTTTTATGTTATCTTCGACAGCTGCATCAAGATCTATTACATCTTTTGGAAGACTACCGCCAACTGCAATCTTATTCATGTAAGTGTCTGGAGCATAGAGCAAACCTCCTTTTTGAGCTGCAGCTACTACAGATAATGAATTTGGCATGCCCTTAGCTGTTATAGTGGTTCCTTCTAAAGGATCTAACGCAATATCAACTTCGTGATTTTTGCCAGTTCCTACTTCCTCGCCAATATAAAGCATTGGCGCTTCATCTCTCTCACCTTCACCAATAACAATTCTGCCATCAAAATCAATTGCGTTTAAAGCTGTTCTCATTGCGTCTACAGCAACTTGATCTGCTGCTTTTTCGTCACCAAGACCTATTAATTTAGACGATGCAATTGCAGCCTTTTCAGTTGCAGCTACAATTCCTGATGCATATTGAGTTGATATTACGGTCATAACGAATCTTCAATTCTGATAAATTTAACAGATGAGCTTACTTCTGGTAATCTTTTTATCTGCTTAATAGATGATAAAAGCGAAGATTCTTTAATTGTGTGAGTTATCAAAATAATTTCAGCAAAATTTGACCTTTTCGATGGCTTTTGAATTATACTTTCAATTGAAATTTTTCTTTTTGATAGAGCTTTTGAAATTTTTGCCATTACCCCGGCTTTATCTTTAGCTGTAATTCTCAAATAATATGGGAATGACAAATCATCAATTTTCTGGATTTTTAACTTCTTTTTCTTTTTCATTGATACGCCCAATGGATAATTATAAGTACCTCTTATAATGTCCATAAGGTCTGACATAACAGAGGCTCCCGTTGGTCCAGCTCCAGCACCAGGGCCTTCAAAAATATTTTTTCCAATTACTGAATCATTTACAACAACAGCATTAATCTCGTTACTCACTTTTGCTATATCTGATTTTAGTTTAACAAAACAAGGATGAACTCTTTGTTCGATCTTACTTAATTTTTTAGAAGCAACTGATAACAATTTTATTGAGTATCCTAATTCTTTTGCAAAAACAAAATCATATTTATCAATCTTAGTAATACCTTCTATAAAAGTAGCTTTAAAATTTACAGGAATGTCAAAAGCAATACTTGATAACAATGTGATCTTATGAGCTGCATCAATACCCTGAATATCAAATGTTGGATCTAACTCAGCAAAACCTTTTTTTTGAGCATCATTTAATACATTTTTAAAATCTCCTGCATTATTTTCCATCTTTGTTAAAATATAGTTACAAGTACCATTCAAAATACCATAAATTTTGTTTATTTTATTAAGTCGCAAATTTTCTCTTACAGCTTTTACAATTGGTATACCACCAGCAATAGCTGCTTCATAATTGAGACAAACATTATTTTGTTCAGCAATTTTAGATAACTCATTTCCATGTACTGCAAGCAAAGCTTTATTAGCGGTAATTACATGTTTTTTATTTTGGAGTGCTTTTTTAACAACTTTATATGCTATTCCTTTTGAGCCACCAATGAGCTCAATTAAAATATCTACATTGTCATTTGTTGCTAATGACATTGTATCAGTTGTTAACGGTAGAGACTTAACGGATAAACTTCTTTTTTTTCTTAAGTTCTTAACAGCAATTTTAATTACATTGATATTTGCAGTTTTTTGAGAGTGTGTTTTAAAATTTTTTAATTGTTTGAGAAATCCCGATCCAACTGTTCCAAGTCCTGCGATTCCGACGCCATAAGTTTTACTCATCGATTTCAACCTTTTCTGGTACGCTCTCTAAATCTGGTTTCTGAGCATTTTCTTGATCATCTAAAATTAATTCTGCAGCATTTGGGTTGATAAAAAACTCATAAAAAGAAAAATTTTTTGCTGATGAGCAGGCATTGAAAGTAAATAAAAATAAAATTAAATTAAAAATAATTATTATTTTTTTTCTCATTCTAGTCCTAACCTCTCATCATAATCATTCATAAGATTAAAATTTTGAACTGCTTGTCCTGCAGCACCTTTTACCAAATTGTCTAAAACACTAACAATACATAATTTATTTTCTTTATATCCCTTTTTTAATCCTATGACTAAGTTATTGGTGCCAACTACTTCCCTAGAGGAAGGAATTTCATTCATTGGGAGCAATTGTATAAAATGTTCATCATTAAATCTTTTTTGTAATATATCGTAAATATCATTTTGAGATACCTCATTTGTGTCAATAAATATGTTACTCAAAATACCTCTTTCAACAGGTAATATATTAGCCGCAAAGAAAACTTCAGTTTGAATATTTTTGATTTTACTTAGTTCTTGGTTTATTTCAGCTATGTGTTTGTGATCACCAATACCATAGGTTCTGATATTTTCATTTACTTCCTTAATTAACTCTTTTTTTCCCTTTGTTTTACCTGCACCTGAGTAACCTGATTTTGAGTCAATAACGATATCGTCGGTTTTAATTGCATTTTGTTTTATCAATTCAATCAGTGGGATTAAAATGCTAGTTGCGTAGCAGCCAGGATTTGCAATATGCTTACATTTTTTTATTTTATTTCTATTAAACTCTGTTAACCCATATTGGAATTTATCGTTTACCTCAAAGTTGCCGTGTTCAAAGCCATACCAGTTCTCATAATCATTTTTATCATCAAGTCTAAAATCAACTGAAAGGTCAATTATACTTACATCTGATTTCAATAGATCGCTTCTTTTGTGAAGATTTTCATTTGGCAAACAATTAAACACATAATCAATGCTACTAAAATTTATTTCTTCATAGCTTTTGTATTTGAGTGGTGTTTGTATACCAACAGTGTCATGGATTTGAACTGTCTCACCTGCAGACTTGTTTGCAGATAAAGCAACAATCTTAACATGGGGGTGGTTGAGGCAAATTTTGATTATTTCTTGTCCTACAAAACCACTAGCACCTAATATAGCTACGTTTTTCATAATTAATTTTTAATTTTAAAATAGAAGTTTGAAAAAATTATCTTTTTGAGAATTGGAAACGTCTACGCGCTTTACGTCTACCATATTTTTTTCTTTCAACAATTCGAGAGTCTCTAGTAAGTAAACCTTCAGTTTTAAGGATTGGTCTTAAGTTTGGATCTAACAAAGTTAGAGCTTTTGAAATTCCATGTCTGACAGCACCAGCCTGACCAGACATTCCACCACCGCTAACTGTAACTGTTGTGTCAACATTCATTTTTTTGTTCGTTAGTTCAAGCGGCTGATTAACTAACATGTTTAAAACAGGTCTTAAAAAGTATTTATCTACATCCTTACCGTTTATTACAATTTTTCCAGATCCATCTTTTATCCATACTCTTGCTACAGCATTCTTTCTTTTGCCTGTTGCATAAGATCTGCCTAAATTATCTAGTACAGGTTTAGCTAAATTTTTTTCAGTATTATTATTCATAGTTTCGTTCATTTAACAACATCCTGTATGTTATATGTTTTAGGATTTTGAGCCTCGTGTGGATGCTTATCTCCTACATATACTTTCATATTAGATAGCTGCTTTCTTCCTAGTGGCCCTTTAGGAATCATTCTCTTAACAGCTAATCTTACAAGCCGGTCTGGAAATTTTCCCTCTAATATCTTTCTAGCATTGATGCTCTTAATACCTCCAGGATATCCAGTGTGTCTATAATAAGTTTTGTCATCGAGTTTTTTTCCCGTAAGCTTAATTTTTTCAGCATTAATTATAACAACGTTGTCACCACAATCCACATGTGGCGTATACGTTGGCTTATGCTTTCCTCTTAAAATATTTGAGACATTTGTAGCCAGTCTGCCCAAGACTATGTCTTTTGCATCGATCAAGAGCCAATCTTTCTTTGTGTCCTCTTTTCTTAGAGACGCTGTTTGCTTAAGTATCTTAGATGTAGTCATGTTGATGTTTATTAAAGAATACAGTAAAATATGTCAACAACATATGTTTGTATAATAAATTCATATATTTAAATACTGGTATCATAATACTTTTTGGATTATTACGCTTTACATAAGTCTTAGAGTGTTATTCAATATATTGTCGAGTTTAATGCAGCTTGCGGACTTATACAGCTAAGCCACCAGCCGCACATAATAATATGATGCGGTTTTTTTGTTTGCAGAAACTCGTGGAAATTTAAATAGAGGTAAAAAAATGGCAAAAAACAAATTTAACCCAGCAGATTCTGTAAATCCTGAAACAATTGCTTTGCATGGAGGTGATTATAGAAGCGATCCGTCTACAACATCTGTTGCAGTTCCAATTTATCAAACTACATCTTATCAGTTTCATAACACTGAACATGCAGCTAATTTATTTGGAGCTAAGGATTTTGGTAATATTTACACAAGAATCATGAACCCAACGGTTGATGTTCTTGAAAAAAGAGTTGCAGCAATGGAAGGAGGAGTAGGAGCACTATGTGTTAGCTCGGGCCAGTCCGCTTCGATGTTAAGTATTCAAAACTTAGTTAAATCTGGAGATAATATTGTTAGTTCTACAGATTTATACGGTGGAACATGGAACTTATTTGCAAATACAATGAAGGACCTGGGAATTGAAGTAAGATTTGCAGATCCAACAGATCCAGAAAGTTTTAGAAAAATGACTGACGATAATACTCGTGCTTATTACGCTGAAACTTTACCGAATCCAAAACTTAAGGTTTTTCCAATAAGGGAAGTAGCAGATATTGGAGATGAATACAATATTCCTCTAATAGTAGACAATACAGCAGCTCCCGTCATTTGTAAGCCGATTGAACATGGTGCAACTATCGTTGTACATTCACTCACAAAATTTATTGGTGGCCATGGTACAACAATTGGCGGAATAATTGTTGATAGTGGTAAATTTGATTGGGCTAAGGACCCTAAGCGACAGCCAATGCTTAACAATCCTGATCCAAGCTATCATGGGATGATATGGACAGAATTTGCTAAAGCAGTTGGTCCTATTGCTTACATCGTAAGAGCTAGGTTTGTCGGACTTAGAGACTTAGGTCCCGCTCTTCCTCCTCAAAGCGCATTTCAAATAATACAAGGTTTAGAAACAGTGTCTTTGAGAATGGAAAAGCATTGCTCTAATGCTGCCAAAGTTGCTGAATATTTATCTAACCACAATAAGGTATCGAGAGTAATATATGCAGGACTTGATGAAGGCGAAGCAGGAGAAAGGGCTAATAAATACCTAAAAGGTGGCCACGGTGCTCTCTGTGGTATTGAACTTAAAGGAGGCAAGGCAAGTGGTGAAAAATTTATTAACAATTTAAATATGTTTTATCACGTCGCAAATATAGGTGACGCGCGAAGCCTCGCGATACATCCAGCTTCAACGACTCACTCCCAATTATCGGATGAGGATATGGAGTCAGCTGGCGTTAATCCAAGTTATGTAAGATTGTCAATAGGTATAGAACATATAGATGATATCATCGAAGACCTTAAAAATGCTTTAGATGCAGCATAAGTTTTAGTAAAAAGTCTCTTTAGGTAAAGTTGCTTTGAAGGGACTTTTTACTCAGCATCCACATGATTACTGAAACGAGAAACAAAATAATAGCATTTCCTTGATGCGCAAGCGCTAAATACCATGGAATATTTTGAAAAGTCATTAATACTCCAAGTAAAATTTGTGATATAAAAGATATATTAAATACTAGTAATAAATAATTTTTCTTAATGTCATTTTTTTTTCTTAAAAAATCGTAATTAACATAAATTACCATCAATAAAATAAATAATGCAAATGTTCGATGAACGAATATTATGTATTCTCCTTGCTCAAAAAAGTTAATAATACCCTTCAAACTATTATTTTCAATTAAAGGAAAAATATTGCCATTATACATTGGCCAAGTGTTAAACAATAATCCCGAGTGAGTGCCAGATACAAAAGCGCCGTAGGCAATTTGAAAAAAAATAAATAATAATAATGAGAAGAAAAAGAACTCATTATTTTTTTTATAATAACTGTTCTTATTATATAAATGTTTCATATTGGCTGCTAAAAATGTTTGAAACGTAATTCCTAAAATAATGAAGGCCATTGTTAGGTGCATTGCCAAACGATATTGACTTACATCAACCCTTCCAACAAGCCCGCTTCGAACCATGTACCAGCCAATGACTGCCTGAACTCCCAATAGAAAACCAATTGAAAGTATCCTTATAAAATAATTTTTTTGAATTTTATTTTTTATAAGCAAATATATTAATGGAATTAAGTATAGCATTCCTATTAATCGTGCGAAAAATCTATGAAACCACTCCCAAAAATATATGACTTTAAACTCATCTAATGTCATCGCGCTATTTACAAGCATAAACTCATCAATTTTTTGATATTTGCTGAATTCTATTTGCCATTGAGTTTCACTAAAAGGATACATCACACCTGAAATCGGAAGCCATTCTGTTATTGATAAACCAGAGTCTGAGATCCTGGTGTAACCGCCAATAAGTATTATTGCACAAATTGATATTGTTAGAGATAACAGCCAAATTGAAAATATATTGATTTTCATAGTCATAGTTATTAAATAAATAATATGTTAAAAACAAAAAAATTGTTAAGTATTGTGATTTTTATACTAATGATGTTTCTATACTGTCTACTAGTTATGGCTTTTTTAATCAAAATCAACTTTAATAATTGGATATTAGAATTTTTTGTTTATTTTATATTGGGTATTATCTGGGTTTTTCCATCAATGTACATCCTCAAACCTTTTAAAAAAAAATGATAAAAATAAAAAATAACTCAATTAAAATGAAAGAAATAAGAAAAAAAATTGATTCTGTTGACTCTAGAATTCTACCATTAATGGTTAAACGATCTGAATTAGTATGTAAGGCGCTTGAACTAAAAACAAAAAAATCTGAAATTATTGACGTTAAAAGGATAAATCAAATTAAGAAAAAGGTTGTACTTCAATCAAGGAAACTTGGTGGTAATCCAAAATTAATGAGTAAAATTTGGATTTCAATGATTCAGAATTTTATAGATTTTGAAAGAAGAAATTTTAAAAAATAATTATTTGCTGTGTGGCGGTAATTTTTTTTCTACAAACCACTCATGTTTTTTAGTCGCAGGGTTATATTTTTTCATTCTTAGTTTATCCTTTGCCTTTAGGCCAGAAGTTGGTTTCTTTGCATAATAATAGAACTTACTATCTGTTTTATCTTCAGGTACCAGACGAACTTTTACAGTAGATTTTTTTGCCATTATTTATTATCTAATTTTTTTCTTAATACTATTAGATCATCTAAAACATTCATAAGTTTTTTACGCTTTGAATCATTTATATTATGTTGCGATGATAAATTTTCTGAGTTTGAAATATTACCTTTTTTATTATCTGTAAAGGGTTTATTGTTTAATTCTATTTTTAATAGCTTCTTTGTTCCATTTTCCTTAATTACTTTCTGAACCCCTCTTATTGTATAGCCATCGTTATATAAAAGACTTTTTATACCTTTCAACAACATGACATCTTCAGGTCGATAGTATCTTCTCCCACCGCCCCTTTTTATTGGTTTAATTTGCACAAACTTAGTTTCCCAAAATCTTAAAACGTGTTGAGGCAAGGAAAGATCTTTTGAAACCTCACTTATTGTTCTAAATGCTTCAGGTGACTTTAAACTCATTTATTTACAGTTCTTCACTCTTAGATTTATTTCTGGAATTAACTTTTGATTTTAGAACATTAGAAGCTCTAAATGTAACAACGCTGCGAGCAGTTATGGGTACTTCTTGGCCAGTTTTAGGATTACGGCCAACCCTTTCTTTTTTTTGCCTAACCACAAACGTGCCAAAAGAAGAAATTTTTACATCATCGCCCTGTATAAGACTTTTTAGAATCTCTCCAAAGACTGAGTCAACGAGCGTAGAAGACTCATTTCTCGAAAGACCAACATTCTTGAATACTGCTTCACTTAACGTAGATCTTGTCGTGGTCTTTTCCATATGAAAAATTATATAAAATTAACGACTTATAACAATATTTTAATTAATTTTTTTCCCATCTAAATAGCGATTTTATTCTGCATTTCTATCACATATTTCTCTATTTTTTCGTTTACTTCATTCTCAAGTAAGGAATATATGATATCCGCAGCATAGGATACACCTTTAAATTCAGAATGCCCATGACACTTTACAACTAAATTGTTCAAACCCATAAATATTCCACAATTATGAACTCTTGGATCAAGTCTCTCCTTTACAGACTTAAGAGAGATAGAAGATAATAAATACCCCAACTTTGACATCCAAGAACTTTGGTACGCACTATTTAAATGACTTTGATAGAGCTTTGCCGTGCCCTCAGCCGTTTTCAGTGCAATATTACCTGTAAAGCCATCAGTAACTACTACGTTCGTCTTTCCAATTGAAATATCGTTACCTTCAATAAAACCATAATAATTAATCGAGCCTAATTTACTAAATTCTTTTAATTGATCAGATGCAATTTTAATTTCTTCATTACCTTTGATTTCCTCAGTTCCAACATTTAAAATTCCGATTGATGGTTTTTCTATTTTGAAAAGAATAGATGCCAAACATGAACCCAGAATTGCATTATCTGCTAGATATCTTGCACTCAATTTAGTATTTGCACCAAGATCCAATACAATTGACTCTCCTCTCATATTTGGCCAAATGGATGCAATAGAAGGGCGTTTTATTTCAGGTAAAGTTCTTAAGTTTAATAAAGACAATGTCATTAAAGCTCCAGTATTTCCAAATGATAAAACAGCATCAGAATTTTTTTCTTCAACAGATTTTATTGCTAAATACATACTAGAGGATTTTTTTGATTTAATAATTTCTGATGGTTTGTCATTCATTGATATACTATCTGAACATTGAGTAATGCTTACAAAATCTTCAAGTTTTTTGTAATTCTTTAGTTCTTTGAAAATTTGATATTTGTCTCCAAACAAATGAAATCTATAATTAATATTCCTTAATAAGGATTGTTCTAAACCTTTTAAAATTTCTTTAGTTTTTGTTTCGCTTCCCAACATATCAACAGCTAAAGTAAACATTACAAGATGCTAATTAAAATTGATGAATTTAAAATTATTTGCCAGATTATCCATTTCAGACTTATTTTGAAAATTGTTGATATTTTTAATCATATACTCCACAAATATTTGTACATTATTTGAACTAGACAAATTTCCTTTAAAGATATTATTTAAGATTGTTTGCTCAAGCAATGTTTTATCTCCTGTATTTTTTATATTGTCTATACTTCTACTATATTGGGATAATCTGCCGTAAAAAGCCTTTATAAAATTTTTCATTTTTTTATTAACAGCTATGTCGCCAAATCCCATTTCTCTCAAATTGTTTTCAAAGTCGCCAAACATATGATCAAACAGACTTTGAGGTGTTGATGTATTTTCTGTTTTATTACTTTTATAGTAGTAAAAAATAATAAATGCATGAAATACTATTAAATCAAACCTGGTCTCAAAACTGTCTTCTAAATTATAATCTATATAAAAGAACTTTGATCTCGATCTTTCAATAATATTCTGATAGATTTTTTCTACCAAGTATTCTTTTTTTTTAAATAACATAATATGATGAAATATTTAAAAATATTTATAACCTTGATTATCTTATATAGTTGTTCTCCCATAAATAAGCAACATGGATATCTAATTGACGATTTACTTATATCCTCTGAAAAAATATCGAATTTTGAGACCTTTAAATCAACAAAAGAGGATATTTTTAGAGTTATGGGCTCGCCTTCTGTTGAAATAAATGATGTTGACCATGTTTGGATATATTTGTTATCGCTAAAAGAAAAGAAAGTCTTTGAAGAAGACACATTACTTTTTCAAAATATATTTAGATATGAGTTTAATGATGACGGAATATTGCTTGAACAAAATTTCTTAACAGCAGAAAATTTTAACAAAATAGCATTCTCTTCTGATATAACAAAAGTCAGAAGAGATGCATATGGCATCACTGATCAATTATATGATGCTTTTACAAGAGGCCAATAATTTGATTATAAAGCTGCTAACAACAACAACGCTACAATATTAGTTATCTTTATCATTGGATTTACTGCAGGACCCGCTGTATCTTTATATGGATCTCCAACCGTATCTCCTGTAACCGCTGCTTTATGGGCATCTGACCCTTTGCCGCCAAAATTACCATCTTCAACATATTTTTTTGCATTATCCCATGCGCCGCCGCCTGCAGTCATTGAAATTGCAACAAAGATACCTGTTACAATAACACCAAGTAACATCGCACCAACAGCTGACACTGCGGCGTTTTGATCAGCTACAATTGTTATAATTAAAAAAAGTACAATTGGGGAAAGTACAGGCAGCATTGATGGAATGATCATCTCTTTTATTGCAGATTTTGTTAACATATCAACTGATCTAGAATAATCAGGTTTAGACTCACCAGTCATTATGCCAGGATTTTCAGAAAATTGTTTTCTCACTTCTTCTACTACTGCACCCCCTGCACGTCCTACTGCCATCATTCCCATAGAGGCAAATAGATAAGGCAATAAACCTCCTATTAATAGCCCAACGACAACATACGGATTTTCTAGACTAAAATCAGGAGTGAGAGTTGGAACTAATTTAAGATCTTCTACATATGCTGCAAATAGGACTAACGCACCCAAACCAGCTGATCCAATTGCATAGCCCTTTGTTACAGCTTTAGTGGTATTTCCGACGGCATCTAATGCATCAGTTGTTTTTCTGACATTTTCGTCCAAATTCGACATTTCAGCTATGCCTCCAGCATTATCAGTAACTGGACCATATGCATCTAATGCAACAACCATTCCAGCTAGAGCAAGCATTGCTGTTACAGCTATAGCAATTCCAAATAAACCAGCTAATTGAAATGTCATTACTATTCCAATCACAATAACTAATGCAGGAAGAGCTGTTGCTTCCATAGACACGGCAAGTCCTTGAATCACATTTGTACCATGACCTGTAGTTGAGGCTTTTGCAACACTCTGTACAGGCCTATAATTTGTTCCAGTATAATATTCAGTTATCCAGATTAGTAGTCCTGTAATAAGAATGCCGATGATAGAACAAATATAAAGTGAAGTTCCAGTAAAGGATGTATTTCCAAACTTAAATTCTGTTGACATATCTCCAAGAATAAATTGTGTCACCGGATAGATAAAAATCAATGAGAGTATCGCTGACGCAATAAAACCTTTATAGAGAGCGCCCATTATACTTTGGGAAGATCCAAGTCTAACAAAAAAAGTTCCTATTATTGACGCAACTAGACAGCTGCCTCCTATAGCCATTGGATAAATTGTCATCATGTGTGCAACTTCACCTGAAAAGAAAATTGTAGCTAAAACCATTGTTGCAACAATTGTAACTGCGTAAGTTTCAAAGAGATCAGCAGCCATTCCAGCACAATCTCCTACATTATCACCCACATTATCAGCGATAACTGCAGGATTACGAGGATCATCCTCTGGAATACCGGCTTCGACTTTACCAACAAGGTCCGCCCCAACATCAGCTCCTTTAGTAAAAATTCCACCACCAAGCCTCGCAAAAATTGATATAAGTGAGGCTCCAAATCCGAGTGCGACTAAAGCATGCTTAAGAGTCTCCTCAGAAACAGAATAAGAATCTAAGATGGCGTAATAAACAGATATCGACAATAGCGCTAGACCCGCAACTAACATGCCTGTTACAGCTCCGGCTTTAAATGCCACGTTAAGACCTTTGCCTAAACTTTCACTTGCTGCTTGAGTCGTTCTTACATTGGCTCTTACAGATATTATCATTCCTATATATCCTGCAGCACCTGAGAGTATTGCTCCAATCAAATAACCGCCTACAACCCAAAAATCCCTAAAAAATAAATAAAGCAAAACGCAAATAACAGCGCCTACAATTGCAATGGTCGTATACTGCCTATTTAGATAAGCTTGAGCACCAATTTGAATTGCTGAGGATATTTCTTGCATCTTTTCACTACCTGCATTTGATTTAAGAACTGAATTTCCCGCCCAGAAACCATAAATAATTGATAATATTCCGGAGAAAATAATTAGGTTTATTACGCTCATAACTTACATCCTCGATAAATAATTTCTGAAAGTGAAAATGCCAAATATTACATAAATATGCAACTTTTATTTTATTCTAAATTTCTCTAAGGTTATCAAGCACTCCATTTAAAAGTACAGCTTCTTTATTGCCAAAAAATTGATTTGAGATCAATAAATACTCTGAAATAAGTATTTTTTTTGATATTTCTTTTTTTTCTGATATTTCAAATATCGCACATCTAAAAATAGATAATAAAAGTTTATCTAAAGTCTTTGCTTTACTTTTGTTTTTTAGTGAATTTTTTAATATAAGGTCTATTTTATTTAAATTACTAAATACACCATTACATATTCTTTTAGATAGTAAAAGTTTTGAATTTTTCATTTTATTCTTTAAGTTTGAACTTTCAATAATATGAGAAAATAATTCACTAAAGTCTAAATCAATACCTTTTTTATTAATTGAAGTCTCATACAAAGCCAGAACAGCCAATAGCCTTTGATATGATTTAATATCAGACATATAAATTTAATTTTTTAAAACTGATATAGCCGCTAAAACTGCCTCTCTAGCTCTATTAAGTTTTTTTGAAGATCTCTCAGTTGCTTGTTTTAGGTTTGAACAAGTAAGAACAGTATTTGAAACTGGAATACTATTTTCAATAGAGATTGACAAAAGTGAATTTGTTATTGCGCCTGAAATAAACTCATAGTGATCTGTTTTACCTTTTATAATACAACCTAATGCAATAGCTGCGTCATATTTTTTTCTCTTAAGAAGAATAGAAATCTGAACGGGAATTTCTAGTGATCCATTTACTTTAAATACATCATAGCTCATTTCAAATTTTTTTAACTCTTCAATTGCACCATTCAATAAACTATCAGTAATATTTGGATAGAAAGTAGAGGCTACAATTAAAAATTTATATTTTTTATTCATTTATATTATTTAAAAGTTTAGTCTCAATAATCTCAATGTCAAAAGCATCTAAACCAATGAACTTCCATTCAGTGTTTGTTAGTAATATAATTTTTTTTACTCCAATTTCAGATAAAATTTGTGCTCCCATTCCGTAAATTCTTAGTTCATCACTATTCCCATGGTTTTGATTTCCTTGATTTGTTCGGTTAGTGATTAGACTATTAATTATAGATTTACCTGTATCTCTAATTAGAATAATTACACCTCTATTTTCATTTTGTATTATCTTTATTGCTTTATGCAAAGACGCATCATCACTTCCATACTTGCCAAATAAATTATCAAAATAGTCTGTAACATGCACTCTGACCAATGTAGGTTTTCCGTCATCAATATTCCCTTTCGATAATACAATCTGCTCAGTTCCATCATATATTGACTCATAAATTTTTATATTAAATTTATTTCCAGACTTTAATTCAATTTCTGAGTCGTAAGATTTTTTAATAAACTTATCTTTATTTCTTCTATGCGAGATAAGATCAACAATTCTGCCAATTTTAATATTGTGTTTTTTTGAGAACTCTATGAGGTCAGGAACTCTCGCCATTGTTCCGTCATCATTCATAATTTCACATATTACACCCGCTGGGGTGTGTCCACTGAGTCTTGCTAAATCAACTGATGCTTCTGTGTGACCCGCTCTCATTAAGACACCGCCATCCCTAGCAACTAACGGAAATACATGACCAGGACTCATAATGTCTTCTTTTGATTTTGCTTGATCAATTGCCGTTTGAATTGTAACAGCTCTGTCCTGCGCAGAAATACCTGTGGTTACCCCTTCTTTTGCCTCAATGGATATTGTAAAGGCAGTCGTGTCACGCGAGTCATTGTTTTGAGACATGAGAGGTAAATTGAGCTCCTTAACTCTTTCCTCGGTTAAAGATAAACAAATCAAACCTCTGCCATGTTTTGCCATAAAATTAATAGCTTTATCATCTATTTTTTGCGCAGGTATAATTAAATCGCCCTCATTTTCACGGTCTTCATCATCGACCATGATAACCATTTTGCCTACCTTTTGGTCTTCAATAATTTCTTCAATGGATGATATAAATTCATTATTCATGATTAATATGATTTAGTGATTTTGCGTAACATATCTCGCCAGCATATCAACTTCAAGATTTATTCTATCTCCAACTTTTAACTTATGTAAGTTAGTTCTTCTCCAAGTATATGGTATTATATTAAGACTAATTACTCGTTGTTCGATATTATTAATCGTTAAAGAGATGCCATTTATTGAAATAGAACCCTTTTTTGCAATATATTTTCTAAGTTTCTTTGTTATCTCGAATTTCATCTCATACGATGCGCCTACTTTTTTGAAAGATATTAAGATAGCGGTATCATCCACGTGACCAAAAACAAAATGACCACTTATCTCATCTCCTACTCTTAGTGATTTTTCAATATTCAACATATCACCTATTTTAATTTCATTAAAATTAGTGCAACTGACTGTTTCTTTTGAAACATCAAAAGTAACTCTTGTTTTTTTTACCAATCTTTTTTTTGAAGTAACAGTTAAACATACCCCGTTACAGCAAATGGAGCTTCCTTTTTTTATATCCTTAAATTTGAGATCTGTGTCAAGTACAAGCCGATAGTCTTTAAGTTTCTTAAACTCTTTTACAATACCTTTATTTTCTATTATTCCCGAGAACATTGATTAATTTTTTTTGTACACAGATAGTTGATCATTATCTAGTGTTTTAGTACTTATTAATTTAAATTTTTTTAGGTTATCAATATTATCGATTCTTAAATTTGAAATTGCATTGATACCATCACTTCCCATTATTTTACTTGCCCTAAACCAGACTATTTCATCAATCAGATCGTTATTTAAAAGAGAAGCTGATAATTTTGCACCTCCTTCAACCAATATTCGTGTGTATTTCAATTTAGATATTTCTTTTATTACACTTTTCATGTTCAGCAAATTGTTCACTTCATTGATTTTTATATACTTTATATTTTTTAATTTAAATATTTTTTTCTTAACTTTGTCTGAATAAAAAATATAAATTTTACGATTTTTAATACTAAAAATTTTTAAATTCTTCCTTAAAGTGAGTTTTCTATCTAAAACAAATAAATCAGGTGATCTATTATTCAATCCATCAAGCCTGCAATCTAGTAAGGGATTATCTTTTCTAATAGTATCTGTTCCTATAATCATACATTCGTTCAAAGATCGAAATTTGTGACCTACCATTCTTGAAATTGAATTAGTTATCCATTTGCTTTGGTGTGAATTTGTTGCAATTTTTCCGTCAGCTGTAGAAGCAATTTTAAGTGTTATTAAGGGTTTATTATCTATTAATGAATCAAAAAAAACTTTGTTTAATATTTTTACTTGTTCCCCAAAATTTTTAATAACTACCTTAATTCCAGCTGTCCTAAGTTTTTTTACTGACTTACTTTTAACTAACGGATTTTTGTCAAGTTGTGAGATAATTACTTTTGAAAATTTCAATTCTATAATTTTATTTACGCAGGGAGATGTTTTCCCATAATGTGAGCAAGGCTCGAGAGTGCAATATAAATGTGCACCTTCGATATTCTTTTTATTTTTAATTTGATTAATAGCATGAATCTCGGCATGAGGTGTTCCACCAGGTTGGGTCCATCCTCTTGAGAGAATTGTGCCATTTTTCACAATTATTGCTCCTACTGGAGGATTTGGATATGTTGTACCAACGGCTCGTAATGCCATTCTTTCAGTAATTCTTAGATACTTTTTTTCACTCAACGTTTAACCTAATCTTCTGTCGAAGAAATCACACCTAAAAACTCTTCAAAATCTTTCGCCTCACGAAAATTTTTATAAACAGATGCGAAACGTACATAGGCTACTGAGTCAATACTTTGCAATCCTTCCATAACAATTTCACCTATTATATCAGAAGAAACTTCTGTTTCGCCTAAGCTCTCAACTCTTCTAACAATGCCACTAACCATTCTATCAACTCTCTCGTTGTCAACCGGTCTTTTTCTAAGGGCTATTTGTACTGATCTTTCTAGCTTATCACGGTCAAAAGGAACTTTTTTTCCGGATTTTTTTACGACAGTTAGTTCACGCAATTGAATTCGTTCAAATGTTGTAAACCGTGCACCGCATGCAGAACAAAATCTTCTCCTTCTTATTGCAGAGTTATCCTCTGTTGCACGAGAGTCTTTTACCTGAGTGTCGTTATTTCCGCAAAATGGGCACTTCATGTTACCTCCTAATTATAGATTGGAAACTCATTGCAAAGACTCATTACTTTTTCTTTAACTAATTTTTCTGTTTCGCTATTGTCATTTGGATTTTCTTTTAATCCTGATAATGTCTCAAGTATTAGATTGCCAACAGTTTCAAATTCTTTTTCTTTAAAACCTCGTGTTGTAGCTGCTGGAGTTCCTAATCTTATTCCTGATGTTATTTTTGGAGGCTTTGGATCCTTTGGTATACCATTTTTATTACATGTAATATGTGCTTCCTCAAGACTGGTTGAGGCTGCATCTCCTGTAAGGTCCATTGGTGTTAAATCAACTAATATAAGGTGCGTATCTGTGCCACCAGAAACAATCTTAAGGCCACCATCTACAAGCGTCTTGCTAAGAGTTTGAGCATTTTTAATAACTTGTTTAATATAATCTTTGAATTCTGGTTTTAGAGCTTCACCAAAGGCAACGGCCTTACCTGCAATTACATGCATTAGAGGTCCGCCCTGATATCCTGGGAATACAGCTGAATTAAATTTTTTGCCCAAGTCGGTATTATTTGAAAGTATCATACCTCCTCTAGCGCCTCTTATAGTTTTGTGAGTCGTCGAAGTAACGACATCTGCAAACTCTAGAGGATTAGGATACTCCTCAGCTGCTACTAGACCTGAAAAATGAGCCATGTCAACATGCAGATATGCTCCAACCATGTCACAAATTTCACGAAATCTTCTAAAATCTATTATCCTCGAGTAAGCACTTCCTCCAGCAATTATTATTTTAGGTTTATGTTCTTTTGCGAGAGTTTCAATTTCATTATAATTAATTATTCCTTCGTCGTCTAAACCGTACTGAACTGCATTAAACCATTTTCCTGACATAGATGGGGCTGAACCATGCGTTAAATGACCACCAGCATCTAAACTCATTCCTAAAATAGTATCTCCTGGTTTTATCAGAGCTAACATAACAGCACCATTGGCCTGTGCTCCTGAGTGAGGTTGAACATTTGCGTATTCGCATTTATAAAGTTTTTTTAGTCTCTGAATTGCAAGATTCTCAGCAATATCAACAAATTCACATCCGCCATAATAACGGGCTGATGTATATCCTTCTGCATATTTGTTTGTTAATACAGAACCCTGAGCTTCTAATACAGCTTTTGAAACTATATTTTCTGATGCAATCAATTCAATTTGATTTTGCTGTCTTGAAAGCTCTTTATTTATCGCCTCGTGAATTTCGTTATCAATTTCTTGAAGTGAAGATGAAAAAAAAGTCATATAATTATCCTATTTTATTTATTCTAGCAGCGTGTCGGCTACCCTCAAAGTCCGTATTTAAGAATGTTTCAACTAGACTTAACGCTGTAGCTTCATCTATAACACGGGCGCCTAAAGTCAAAATATTTGCGTCATTATGTTCTCTAGCTAATATTGTAACTTCATTGTTATAACAAAGAGCAGCTCTAATCCCAGGTTTTTTATTTGCTGCCATAGCCATCCCTTGGCCAGTTCCACAAACTAAAACACCCTTATGTGCTTTTTCATTTAAAATATCATTTGTAACTTTTGAAGCGTAGTCGGGATAATCTACTGGATCTTTTTTATCTGTCCCTCTATCAATAACATGAACTCCACAATCTATAAGACGTTTTATTATTTGATCTTTTAAATCAAAGCCTGCGTGGTCTGAAGCAATTGATACTTTGGTTTTTACACTCATATAGGATATTATTAAACTAATTATACTAAATCTTATATATAAAAAAATACAATAATTAATTCCAAAGAGACTTTTTTTGTAAGACTTTTTTTAAAGTTGTAGGTTTATCTGTCATTATACCATCAACATTTATATTTATTAGATCTATCATCTGATTTTCGTCATTAATTGTCCAAACATGTATCTTTTTTCCGAGACTATGAGCATGCTCGACTAGATTATTTGTCACAATTCTGAAGCCCATATATGTCATAGGTATTTGAAGACACGGAATGCTATTATCATAGATAGAAAAAAACCTATTAAGAAAAAATAATATGGTCTCACTCTTAGTCATGGATGAACAAAGATTGTCTTTAAACTCATTTCTCAAAATATCTATTTTAGTATTACTAAATGAGCCAATACATACCCTTTCAATATTTTTAGTATATTTTAATTTATCTTTTAATAAGTGTGCAGACTCTAAACTTTTGGGTTCAATATTAAAATTTATCTCTGGCCAAGAAGATAGGGCCTCATCAAGTAATGGGATTGTATGTGTCCCAAAAATTTTTATATTTTTTAAATCTTCATAATTTAAATTTTCTATTTTTGCATCCAGGTCACGAATTCTTTTTAAATCAGGATCATGAAAAATTACTAACTTATTATCTTTTGTGTGCCTCACATCTGTTTCGATGTGCCGATATCCTAAATTAATTGAATTATTGAATGCATCCAGAGTATTTTCACAAAAATCGTAAGAACCGCCACGATGTGCAAATGGAATAAAATTATAATTGTCTAAAAATTTAAAAGACATATATATACTAAATTATGTTAATTAATTTTATAACTATATTAGGCTTCAATTTTGTCGTCATCACTATTTTATGGGTATCATCCCTAAAAACTAGAAGAGCTGATTTTATAGATATTTACTGGGGCCCAAGCTTCTTTTTTTCATTTCTGTTGGTTTTAGTTATAAATAATTCATTTTCTCTGACTCAAATAATGTCCTTATTTTTAATTACTATTTGGGGTTTTAGACTTGGTATATACCTTCTAATCAGAAACCTTAATAAAACCGAGGATATAAGATATGTCAAAATTAGAGAAGCCAGAGGAGATGTTGGTCTCTATTTAACAGCTTACTTAATCCAAATCATTTTAATTCCAATTATTTCATTGCCTCTGATAAGCATTGTAGACACTGGTATTGACCTTACTCTTATACATTGGTTAGGTATATTAATAGCGCTTTCAGGAATTCTTATTGAAACAATAGCTGATATACAATTATCCAAATTTAAGCTAGATCAAAAAAATATTGGTAAAGTTATGAATAAAGGACTTTGGCGTTATTCGAGACATCCTAATTATTTTGGGGACAGTCTATTTTGGTGGGGTATTACAATTCATTGCTTTGCATTATCAAATAATCTATTCATTTTTATTGCACCAATAATAATGACTTACTTATTACTTAAGGTTTCTGGTGTAACTATGTTAGAAAGTAGATTGTCAAGAAAGAAGGAAGGTTATGATGAGTATATTAACTCAACTAGCTCGTTTGTAATTTTGCCAAAGAAAAATTCTAAATGAGCATATTAGAACTTGAATATCCAAAAAATAGGTTGCGACGAACTCGTCAAGCTAAGTGGATCAGAAACCTTACTCAAGAAAGCGCACTTAGTACAAATGATTTAGTATGGCCTATTTTTGTATGTGAAGGAAGCAATGTCAAAGATGAGATTGAGTCTATGCCTAATGTTTATAGATATTCGATAGACAATTTAAGCGAGGTTTATGATACTGCTGGCGAACATAACATAAATCTCATAGCCATATTTCCATTCACGCCCCAAAAATTAAAAACAAAGTCTGGGGATGAGGCATTAAACCCAAACAATTTAGTTTGCAGATCTCTTGAAAAACTTAAAAGCCAAAACCCTAGCTTTGGTATTATGTGTGATGTTGCATTAGATCCATATACAGATCATGGTCATGATGGATTATTAAGTGATGATGGCAAGATTCTTAATGACGAAACTAATAGTGTTTTAGTAAAACAATCGACTCTTCTTGCTCAATATGGTGCGGATATTGTCGCTCCTTCAGATATGATGGATGGTAGGATTGGAATGATCAGAGATGAGTTAGAAAAACATCAATTCAAAGATACTCTCATTTTGTCTTATGCCGCTAAATATTCCTCAGGTATGTATTCCCCATTCAGAGATGCTGTTGGCTCTTCCAAGAACTTAAAAACAGATAAAAAAACATATCAAATGAATATATTTAATTCTGATGAAGCCATCAGAGAGGCATCTATGGACATAAGAGAAGGGGCCGATATGATTATGGTTAAGCCTGGCATTAGCTATTTGGATATTATTTACAGAATTAAAAATGAGTTAAAATGCCCTACATTGGCGTATCAAGTTTCAGGTGAGTACTCACTTATTAAGTTTGGTGCTAAAAAAGGTGTAATTGACGAAAAAACTGCTGTTATTGAACATTTATCTTCTTTCAAAAGAGCGGGGGCAGATGCAATAATTACTTATTATGCACCTGAAGTTTCAGAATTTTTAAAACTAATTGATTAAACGTTTTATTAAGCTTGATGTATCAAGTTTATTGCCACCTAAATTTTGAACATCACTATAGAATTTATCGACATTTCTAGTCACCTCTAAATTAATACCATGTGCATCTGCTTCTGCAAATGCAATGGAAAGATCTTTTCTCATTAAATCAACTGCAAAACCAAAATCAAATTCTCCCGCTACCATTGATTTAAAACGATTATCCATTTGCCATGATTGTGCAGCACCTGATGAAATTACATCCAATACATCATCAGGGTTTAAATTAGTCTGTTTCATAAAATAAATTGATTCTGATAAGCCTTGAACTAGTCCTGCAATACAAATTTGATTAATTATTTTGGTTAACTGACCAGATCCCGAAGGACCCATATATTTTATTTTCTTTCCATATAATCTTAATATTTCAATACTTCTTTCATATGCATCTTCTGAGCCTCCAATCATTATGCTTAATTGGCCTTTCTCTGCACCAGCTTGTCCACCTGAGATTGGGGCATCAAGAAAACTAACGCCTACGTTTTTTAAGTTTTTGTCTACTTCTCTTACAATTCTTGGAGATACTGTTGAATGATCAATAAATATTGTCTTTTCTTTAACAGAGTCTAAGCAGCCTTTATCTATTGAAGTGATTTCTTGTAAATCTTCATCGTTGCCTACACAAGAAATAATAAAATCATATGTTTGATTAGTTTCTGACAATTTATCAATAACTTTTCCTTTATAATTTTTTATCCAGTTATCACATTTATTTTTTGTACGATTATAAATAGAAACATTATGTTTTTTTGAAAGGTAGCCAGCCATTGGAGAACCCATTTTTCCAATTCCGATAAAAAGAATGTTATACATTGAAAATATCCATCATTCTTTGCATAGAACTTATCGTAACAAGCAAAGGCATTCTAAATAATCTTCCTCCAGGAAAATTTTTGTGTTTAATCTTTTCAAATGCCTCGAGCTCCTTTGTTTTTTCACTTACCATATTTTCTGCTAAAATCTTTCCAGCCATTCCAGTTAGTGCAACCCCGTGTCCTGAGAAGCCTTGAGCATAATAAATTTTATCATTCACCGTCCCAATGTCAGGCACCCTATTCATTGTCAAGGCTATTAATCCACCCCAGATATAATCAATTTTTAATTCACTCAAATTTGGATACACTTTATTTAATTGCCTCTTGGTTCTCTTTTTTAATCCATCTACAATCTTTAGTGAATAGCCTACTGCACCACCAAATATCATTCTCTTGCTGTCAGATAATCTGTAATAATTTAAATCAAAATTTGTATCACTAACGCAATAATCGTTTGGCAGTATTTCTCTCTGTAAATTTTGACTTAATGGCTCAGTACAGACAATATAAGTGGCACATGGCATTATTCTTTTTTCAATACCTAAATTGAGACCTTTTATATATGCGTTGCAACATACTGCTATTTTTTTAGCTTTTACCATCCCTCTATCTGTAAGAACCTCAACCGCATGACTTGTTTGATTAATCTTAGTGACTGCAGATCTTTCATAGAGTTTTACATTTAATTTTTCTGCCGCTTTTACCAAACCCAATGTATATTTCATTGGATGTAAATGCCCGGCCCCTTTATCCAGTACACCCCCGTAGTAAAGTGATGAGCCAATTTCTTTATCGATGCTATTTTTGTCAAGGAGTTCTAAATTATTATAGTTGTATGTTTTTATTTTATACTCTCTGTTTTCTTCGTACTCTCTTAGTTTGGCCGCGCTAGTAGCGGCACTAATTCCCCCATTTTTTTTATCACATTCAATGCCAAATTCCCTTATTCTATCATCAATTAAATCTACAGAAGCTTGAGATATATCCCAGATTTGCCTTGCAAGTTTAATTCCATATTTCTTCTCTATTACGTCTATACCCCATGATACGTCATTCCAGATTTGGCCTCCATTTCTGCCCGAAGCACCCCATCCAAATAAATTTTGTTCAATAACAATTACCTTCAGTCCTTTTTTTGCAGCCTCAATAGCTGTTGATAGTCCTGAAAAGCCTCCACCGACTACACAGATATCACACTCATGATCATCAATTAGTTGATCATAGGGTTTCTTTAGGGTCTCTATATTTAGTGAATAATAACTTTCTGGATAGTTTTCCATATAAAACTAAGATAATTATTAAATTTTTGAATGTAAACTTTTAGGTTCAATTTTGCCAGCTTGAGCTCTTTTACCCAGCCATTTTTTTATTTCATTGGCCGCCAATAGAGTTTTACCGTTATTCTCATTTAAAATACCTTCCTTAGAGTCAAAGCAAATACCACTCAAAGTTTTTCCACTTTTGAATTTCTGTAATGTCACACCTCTTCCTTTTTGCATTAAAGGTATTTCTGAATGATCAAAAATTAGAAGTTTTATCGCTTTCTTTTCACCGCTAAAAACAGCAATCAAGTCTCCTTTTTTTTGAAAACAGGAGATAGCTCTATCATTACCTTTTAAATTCATAACCCTTTTCCCAGATTTAGTAGATGCCATTAAATCTGAGGTATGCACGAAAAATCCTTTGCCTGCACTACTGGTAATTAAATATTCCCTTTCTTGCTCATAAGTAGTTGCAAATAAAATTTCTTCATTATCATTTTTATCTATCAGTAAACTTACAGGATCGCCAAAACCTCTTCCTGCAGATATTTTGTTACAATTAATTGTATAAAATTTACCTAACGTAGAAAAAAGCAGAAGTTTACTATTATTTTTTAATTTTATAATAAATTTCTCAGCATCGCCTTCTTTATACTTCACATTTGCATAATCATCCTGATGTCCTTTTATAGTTTTAATCCATCCATTTTTTGAGAGTATCACTGTTACGGGATCTTTACTTTCAAATTCTTCAGTCGAGTAGTCAATTTCTTTATATTCTGTATTTATAATAGTTTTTCTATTTGCAGTATTTTCATCTTTTGTAAATATTTCTAAACTTTGTGAGAATTCAAAATTTAATTCCTTTATTTGCTCATTTTTTGATTTAAGTAGTTTGTTTAATTCTTTCTTGTATTTATTCAAATCTTCATTTTCTTTTTTGATCTCTTTTTCTTCTAATTTTTTTAATTGCCTTAGCCTCATAGCCAGTATTGCTTCGGTCTGTCTCTTATTTATCCTAAATATACTAATCAACTTTTTCTCAGGGTCTGTATCTGTTCTGATTATTTTAATTACTTTGTTTAAATTTTTATATACTATTAAAAAACCTTTGAGTATTTCTAGCCTATTCTCGGTTTGAATTAATCGATACTTTGTTCTTCTTTTTAAAACATTAAATCTATGGTCAATAAATGATTTTAAGCTCTCTTTGAGTGAAAATAACTTTGGCTCGAGTTTATAATTAATTGCATTAAAATTAATAGCGTATCTAATTTCTAAATCTGAATTCTTACATAAGTCCTCAAAAATAACTTCAGCTTTAAAACCTCTATTTTTTGGAATGAGAACTATTCTGATGTCTTCTGCAGACTCATCTTGAATTGCCTCCAGGTAATTTGCTTTCTTATTATCAATAAGATCAGATATTTTTTCTATAATTCTGGCTTTATTTACTTGATAGGGAATTTCATAGACGATAATTTGATATTGACCTCTTCCAAGGTCTTCTTTTTTCCATCTTGCACGAAGTCTTATTGTTCCCTTTCCTTTTACATAGGCATCTTTCAATGCATCATCACTGTCAATGATTTCGCCTCCTGTTGGAAAATCTGGTCCTGGAATAAGCTTTAGTAATTGTGAGTTAGTGTAGTTTGGATTTTTTAATAATTTTGATAAAGCCTTAAATAATTCATTGATGTTATGAGGAGGAATATTTGTCGCCATTCCAACTGCAATTCCTGAACTTCCATTAGCTAGCAAATTTGGAAATGCTGATGGAAGTACTATTGGCTCATGATCGATGCCATCATAGGTATTTATATAATCAATGGTATCCTCTGATATATCTTTCAGCATTAGCTCTGCTAACGCAGTTAATCTTGCCTCTGTGTATCTCATTGCAGCCGCATTATCTCCGTCAACGTTGCCAAAATTTCCTTGACCATCAACTAACGGATATCTTGTTGAGAAGTTTTGAGCCAATCTCACGAGTGCTTCATAAACAGACTGATCTCCATGTGGGTGAAATTTACCAATTACATCGCCAACAATTCTTGCTGATTTCTTAAAACCAGAACTTGAGTTTAGCCTTAATTGAAACATCGCAAACAATAGCCTTCTATGTACCGGTTTTAAACCATCCCGAATATCAGGCAGCGCTCGATGAGTAATTGTTGAAAGTGCGTATGCTAGATACTTTTCTTCTAAAGCGTCGGTGAAGTTAATGTTTTTGATTTTCATTTTATAATTGAAATTTTTAGATGATTCCTGCTTTTTGGGAAATTAAGATTATTTGGCTCATAAAATCTCTTACGAAAAAAATGCTCTGTCAGACTAAGTGCGTTCTCTAAATCCTCATTATTATATTCAGTCGATCTGTTGATTAAAAAGTTGGGTAGTTTAAATAGTTTATCTTTATAAGATCCTGCTCCTTCTATGGTTACAGCCCTTCCACTACTTGGCGAAACAAACTTTAAATTTTCTTTCTCAGATGTTACTGCGCATTCAGTTAAATCTAGGCCGTAACCGATATCTGATAGTAAATCAATTTCCCAAAAAATATAACTTTTAATCCAATCTTCTTTATTCTTACATATATCTTTTATTAGACTTAGTGACTTTTCATACATAATCGCATTTTGCTGTTTCTCAGCCATAGTAGATATAATTATTGAACAAATAGAATTTATGCCAAGCAAATTTACTTTACTGCTCAGTATATAAGATGACCACAATTTAATAGGTTCAACAGTAAAATTACCCAAGTGGCTTTCTAAACGTCCAGACCAATTTAACATTACTTCATTTCCTGGCTCGATTACTGCACGTAAGTTTTTCGAATGTATTCCTCTAATTAATCCCTTATGCCTTCCATGGTCTTCTGTAAACGCATCTAAAATATAAGATGACTCATTATATTTTTTAAATCCTAATACAAATCCTGTTCCAGACCACCTCATATTTTCTTTTCTTTAGTCAGCTTTACAAATAAAAATAGGTGAATCTTTTTGTTTTCAAATCTTGCAATTTCTTTTCTTGAGGCTAGACCAATTTCTTTCAACATTGAACCTTTCTTTCCAACAAGTATATTCTTATGTGATTGCCTTTTAACTACAATCGATTGGTATATTTTTATTTGACTTTCAACCTTATTAATCTTTTCAGTTACGACATCACACTGATAGGGTATCTCTCTATGTATCTTATCTAGTATTTTTTCTCGTGTTACTTCTGAGTAAAATAGCTTTTTCTTAATCTGTATATTACTAGAAGGCTTGCTTTTTATTGAAGTTTTAATGGTAAATTTCTTTGAAAATTTAATGAGATTTGCAACTCCTTCACCTGTGAAGCTTGAGATTGGAAATATTTCATTAAATATTTTTTCTTTAGAATAAAATTTAATTGCGCTAAGTACTTTCTCTTTCTTAACTTTATCTATTTTATTTAGTATTAGAAATACATGCTGTTTTTCAATTTTATTTTCTAGAGAGTTAATAATTTTTTTATATTCATTATTAATTCTTAACGAAATATCCACGACAACGTAAATTAAATCTGAAGTCTCAATTTCTGCAAGGGGGGATGAAATGATATTATTATTAATTTTTTTTCTACTCGAAAAAAAGCCTGGAGTGTCTTGGATAATAAATTCGTTTTCAGAGAATTTCTTATAGACCTTTTGATTAAACGTAGTTGACTGTTTTTTCCTTGAAACAAGCGATACCCGCTGTCCTATTATTTTATTAACAAGAGATGACTTTCCAGAATTTGTTGGCCCAATTAATACAATGTTTCCACTCTTCATTTAATTGAATTTATCTTATTTTTCTCTATGAAAGCAAGTGCAGCATTTTTTTCTGATTCTTTTATTGATGAGGAAGTTCCTATAGCTTTTTTATAACTCATAAATTCAACTTGAATTTTAAATTCAGGATTATGGTCAGGACCACTTTTACTGATTGTTTTATACTTAGGAAGAGTTTTATATTTTTTTAGAGTCCACTCTTGTAGCCTTGATTTTGCATCAATAATATCTTCAGCAATATTATCAAACTTTGTTTTCCATAATTCAAATATAACTTTTCTTACCTGAGTAAAACTAGAATCTAAATATATTGCTCCCAACAATGCTTCACATGCATCAGATAGAATACTTTTTTTATTGTTACCGAGTGATAATTTTTCAGTTTGTCCTAAAAGAATAAAATCTCCAAGGGATATTTTTTTTGCTATTTCATGGCAGGCATTTCTGTCTACCAGACTACTTAGCATTTTGTCGAGAGAACCTTCGTGTTTATCAGGCTTATCTATTAAAAGTCTCTCTGAAATTACTAATCCTAACACCCTATCACCGAGAAATTCTAGATTTTCATTATTTTCTAGTTTTTTGTAACTCTTATGTGTGACTGCCCGTTTTAAAAGGGTTTTATCTTTAAATTTATAGGAAATTTTTTTCTCTAAAATTGATAAATTTTTTACCATTAACTTATTAGCTTAAGCAGCCTTTTAAATTGTATATCAAAAGGCCACTTCCAAATTTCATAAAATTTTGAACCACCTTCAGTTGAAAAAAATATAATTTGTGCCTTACCTACTAATCTGTCAAAATTTACAGAGCCCCAAAATCGGCTATCATTTGAATTGTCTCTATTATCACCTAGGAAAAAGTAACTGCCGTTAGGAACAATTATTTCATTAGTATTATCGCCAGGGGATCCGTCTACATAATTATAAATTTCATATGATTTTCCATTTGGTAAAGTTTCGATTAAAACTCTTGCTTTTATTACGCGTCCATTTTGTAAAATTTTTGTATCCTCTCTTAATTCTTTATATTTAGCGCTTTCACCATTAATGATTAATTTACCATCTTCAACTTTAATGACATCGCCCGGCATACCTACTAATCTTTTAATATAGTCCAAATTAGTATGAGGCGGTTTAAATATTATAACATCTCCTCTTTCTGGATTTGTTGATAAAACTCGATCTGATATTGGCCCAAGACTAAATGGAAATGAATGTTTACTGTAACCATAATCATACTTTGAAGCAAATAATCGATCACCAATAAGTAAGTTTGGCTCCATCGAGGAAGAGGGAATAAAAAATGGTTGGAATAAAAAAGTTCTGATCAATAAAGCTATTAACAATGCATAAATCAATGTTAACAAATTTGATTTAAACCATGATTTACTGAGAAATTTATCGGTCATTAAATTAATTAATTGTTACAATTGCTTGAGCGTAAGGAAACTCATCAGTAATTGTTAAACTTATGTCTGGCTCCTTATCGTTCGCAATTTTTTTGAGTTGAAGTTGAGAATTTCCATGAAAAGTAATCGTAGGTTTACCCGAGGGTAGATTGGTAACTTCTAAATCTCTCCAAAATACTCCATTTCTAAATCCTGTTCCAAGAGCCTTTGCCGCAGCTTCCTTAGCTGCAAACCTTTTAGCATAACAAGCTGCACTTTCTTTTCTTCTTTCACATTTTTTTATCTCATTTTCTGTAAAAATTCTTTTTTTAAACCTATCTCCAAACTTTGAAAGTGTGTTTTCTATTCTGCGTATATCAATTAAATCTGAACCTAGGCCTATCACTGAATTTCTCTCCCTTTTTTTATTAGTTCTCTAAATTTACTTATTGATTTTTCTAGTCCAAGAAAAACTGACTCAGATATGATAAAATGTCCAATGTTAAACTCTTTCACTTCCTTTATCTTAGATAGTTCCCATACAGAATCGAATGTTATTCCATGACCAAAATGTAATTCAAGTCCAATGCTATTACTAAAATCTGCTGCTTCTTTAATTCGTTCAAGTTCTGATGAAGCATCTTCCTTATAGTTTATTTTACGACAAAATTCTCCCGTATGAAGCTCTACAATATCAGCTCCAATCTCTTTGGCCATTTTGATTTGGTCCGTTGAAGCGTCTATAAACAAAGAGACCCTTATGTTATTTTTTTTTATCTTTTCAATTTTTGGTACAAGAATATTATGATTAGTTCTTACATCTATTCCGCCTTCAGTAGTTATTTCTTCTCTTTTTTCTGGAACAATACAGCATGCATTCGGACCTGCATTCACTGCTATGTCAACCATTTCATCGGTTGGTGCCATTTCAAAATTTAATGGAATAGAAACGTTCTCAATAATTTCATTAATATCACCGTCTCTTATATGACGCCTATCTTCTCTTAGATGGGTGGTTATGCCATCTGCTCCATACTCTTGGCACAAAAGAGCAGCTCTTAACGGGCTTGGATAGTTTTCTCCTCTGGCATTTCTAAGAGTTGCTACGTGATCAATATTTACACCAAGACGCGGTAAGGTCATTTATATTACTCTACTACCAGGTTTTGTTGCAGGTATTTTATTAAGATCGTCCGGGAGGTTATTGGGATCGTAAATTGGAATATCTAGTTTTAGGACTGATATTACATTGTAGTCTTTAAATAATTTATGATTTGAACGATCAACGATTGCTGCGATGCCTAATAAATTAATATTTAGGTGTTTTAGTTTTTCTAAACATTCATTTGTTGATTTCCCTGTTGTAATTACATCCTCAACGAACAAGACGTTTGTATTTTCCTTAATATTAAAGCCTCTCCTCAATTCAAATTCGTTATCGACTCTCTCATAGAATATAAATTTAGATCCTAAAGATCTTGCGAGCTCATACCCTACGAAAAGACCTCCTAAAGCAGGGGAAATTACATAATCAATCTCGTCATCAATATTTTCTTGCACCCTGTACTTTAACTCTTCGCAAACTATCTCTCCATTTTGAGGATCTTCAAATAACTTTGAACACTGGCAGTAAATTTTGGATCTTTTTCCCGATGAAAGTATAAAATGCCCATGTTGAATAGCTTCTACTTTTTCAAAAAAATCTTTTATTTCTTTTTCAGTTTTCATAAATTTATCAAAAGCCTACTTACAGAACTTACAATATCCACGTCTGAAAGAGTTTCTATAATCTTATCCAGATGATCAAGATTGTGAACGTCAATAATAAAAATCATATCAAAATAATCATCGCCTTTTTCAGATATGTTAAGGTTAGTTATATTACCACCTGCACTTCCAACAATGGTTGCTAATTTACCTAAAGATCCAGGTTCATTTTTAACTGAGACTTTTATTCTTGACGAAAAATACTGTTTTGAATCTACATCTTTCCATGAGGCAGTGATCCAATCTTCTTTTTTTGTTTCTTTATCTAGCTCCTTACATAAACTGGAATGAATGATTACACCTGAGTCTTCTGATGTAAGTCCTAAAATATTTTCATTAGGTAAAGGGAAACAGCATTCTGCATAATGAATTGCAATTCCAGGTTGGAAGTTACTTATTTCTAAAGGCATTTTATCGTTTGTGTCTCTTCTTCTGTATCGAGAAAAAAATGATAAAGTTGAACGGGGCTTAAGCTTTGATAATTGATGTGGCTTTATACTTCCTTTTCCAATAGCAACGAGAAACTCCTCAGGACTTTTCCTATTAAAACTTTGTGCAAAATTACTAATTTCTGTGTTTGAAATATCTTCATTTCTGCCTGTGACTTTGTGTAATATTTTTAACCCTAGACTTGTAAATTCATCTTTTTCTTGCTTTTTAAAAAATCTTTTTATCGATGACTGTGCCTTTGCAGTTGTAACAATATTCTCCCAAGTTTCAGATGGAGATGGTTTTTTTGATGTGAGTATTTCAATCTCATCTCCATTTTGAAGTTTCGTAAATAAGGGTCTAGGTTTTCCATTAATCTTACATCCAACACAACGATTTCCAATTTCAGAATGCAGGGCATAAGCAAAATCGATAGAGTTAGAATTTGCAGGCAAATGAATTAAGTCACCTTTCGGTGTAAAACAAAAAACTTGATCTTGGAACATTTCTAATTTTGTAGCTTCAAGTAAGTCCTCAGAGCTTCCACCGCTGTCCAATATTTCTACTAAATCTCTCAACCAAGTAACATTAACTGGATCTGAAGAAGAGTTATCTACTAAATTATAATTCTCTTTATAGCTCCAGTGTGCAGCTATACCCTTATCTGCTATCGTATTCATTTCATTTGTTCGGATTTGAAGTTCAACTCTTTGCCTTTCAGGGCCAACTATCGTTGTATGAATTGACTGATAATTATTTATTTTTGGTGTCGATATGTAATCTTTAAATGAGCCAGGTACAGCAGACCACCGATTATGAATGATACCTAGTATACTATAACAGTCTTCAATACTTTCAGTGATAATCCTATATGCAAAAATATCAGACAATTGTCTAAATGCAATTTGCTTATTTTGCATTTTATTCCATACAGAGAATATTTTTTTTTCACGCCCTATTATTTGACAATTAATTTCATTTTTTTCTAAAAGACTGAATATTCTAGTTTTTATTTTATCAGTTAAATTGGATTTATCTTTTTTCAAATACTCAATTCTTGTAATCAATGAGGAATATGCTGATGGATTTAAAATTTGAAATGATAAATCTTCTAACTCATCTTTAAATTCATGCATTCCCAATCTCCCGGCAAGAGGAGCATAAATTTCTAGAGTTTCAGATGCAATACGCTGTCTTCTTTTTTCCTGAGGAATAAATTGAATTGTCCTCATATTATGCAAACGGTCAGCCAACTTTACTAACAAAACCCTGATATCCTTCGACATTGCTAAAATTAATTTTCTAAAATTTTCAGCTTGAAATTTGTTTTCAGTATAGGTTTCGATTTTTGATAGTTTTGTAACACCGTTTACTAATTGAAGGATTTCTTTTCCAAATTTTTCTTCAATTTCATTTTCTGTAGCAAGTGTATCCTCAAGCGTGTCATGTAATAAACCCGTAATAATTGTGGAAGTATCTAATTTTAAATTTAACAGAATATCTGCAACTGCAACTGGATGAGATATATATGGATCTCCTGAGTGTCTTTTTTGTGTCTTGTGACACTCTACTGCAAAAGAATAGGCTTTTTCTATTAATTTAGAATCAAGATGCTTATCAATCGGTTTTGCAGGTTTGTAGACTATTTGTTGTGCCATAATGCACTATTAATCATACATTATTTACGAAGTGAAGCCCAAAATAAATGACTATTTATAGGGTATTAGTGACTTTGTATAATTTATCTTCAATATGCAAGCTTTTATGAAGCCTCATAATTGATGATTTTTTTTCAGAGTGGAGCCATCCAGGACAAATGTCCATTAAAGGCCGTAATACAAAATTTCTCTCATGAAGTCTTGGATGTGGAATTTCAATAGAATTTTTGTTCTCATTTATCAATATTTTGCTGGACTTACTAAGCAAAAGAATATCCAAATCACATGTTCGAGAAGTATTCTTACGGTAGGCGTATCTTCCAGTAGTTCTTTCAATTTTTTTTAAAATTATAAGTAAATTTTTAGGTTTTAATTTTGTTTCAACAACTAAAGCAGCGTTTAAAAAGGTTTCGGCAGCATTTTTAAAATTTTTAGGTGGCGATGAATATAATTTGGACTTTTTAATTACTTTGATATTGTTACGCTCCAACTCTTTTAAAACAAATTTAAGTGTATTTAATTTATTACCAAATCTTGAGTTAGAATTTGACCCGATTCCTAAAGCGTAGATCATCCGTACTTTTTTTTCTCCCTAACCCAATCTTTTCTTTTTTTAGCATCTCTTTTATCATGTAGTTTTTTTCCTTTAGCAAGAGCAATTTCCAACTTTGCCTTACCTTTTTTATTGAAGTATATTTTTGTTGGGATCAAAGTAAGTGACTCTTTATTTAATTTTCCAATGATTTTTCTAATTTCTTTTTTATGCAAAAGTAATTTTCGTGGACGGTTTTCAATATGATTTAGATATGAAGCATTAGAATATTTCGAGAAATGTGAGTTTATTAAAAAAATTTCACTATTATCTTCCCTTGCATATGACTCGGCTATCTCAACTCTTCCATTTCGAAGCGATTTTATTTCACTACCTTGAAGTTCAATTCCTGCCTCAAATAATTCAACAAATGTATAATTATACTTTGCTTTTCTGTTTTGAACTGCTATTTGCAAGGCTATATTAATGATGCGTGCTTCATAGCTTTATCAACTAATTGCTTAGTTTCATCTGATATGCTTGTGAGTGGCAGTCTTATGTCATCTTTGCATAAACCAAGCTTAGAAGCTGCATATTTTACTGGAGCAGGACTGGACTCAACAAATAAAGCATGATGCAACGGCATCAGTTTGTCATTTATCTCTGAAGCTTTAGCAAAATTTTGATCTAAACAATATTTCATAAATTCAGAACATAATTTTGGGGCGATATTAGACGTTACTGAGATAGATCCGTGACCACCATAAATCATAAAAGCTAACGTAGTTGCATCATCTCCTGTTAATTGATTAAAATCTTCTCCTATTGTTGTTTTCGTTTCATAAACTCTTGGTATATCTGAAGTTGCATCCTTTACTCCAACAATGTTTTTAATTTTAGACAAATCCTTCATTGTTTTTGTATTCATATCAACAATTGATCTGCCTGGAATATTGTAAATAATAATTGGAAGTGTAGTTGCCTTACTAATTGCCTCGAAGTGAGAGTATAAACCATGTTGTGTAGGTTTGTTATAATATGGTGTAACCACTAAAGCTCCATCGGCACCTGCTTTTTCAGCGTGCATGGTAAGATCGATTGCCTCGTCGGTATTGTTTGATCCTGTTCCTGCTATTACTGGTACACGTTTTGCTGTTTCTTCAACACATATCTCAACTGCTAACTTGTGTTCTTCATGACTTAAAGTTGGTGACTCTCCTGTTGTACCTACAGGAACCAGTCCATGTATACCCTCTGATATTTGAAAATCTATCAGAGACCTAAATGATTTTTCATCAATAGATTTACCGTCAAAAGGCGTAATTAATGCTGTATGAGATCCTTTAAACATTGTTTACAATAGCACTTTTAATTATTTAAAAAAACCTTAATCATAAATATACTTGTGCAAATCAATCAAATAACTATTTCGTGAAAAAATTAATCATTTTTGTAGTAAGTCTATTTTTTATTTCAGGAATATCTTCTTTTGGAGAAATAAAGCCTATAAAGAGGAGTCTATACATTGAATTTCCGGGACCTGGGTTCTCGATCCCAATAAAAAAACCAGTGCAGCCTGCACTCTCTCAATTGTTGAGCAATAAAGACTATGAGTTATTTGAGTTAGCGCTCGACAAGGCGGATGAATATAAATGGGATCGAGTAACTGGAATAAGCAGTAATATTAAAAATGAAACAGCAAAAGAAACTCTAAACTGGCTTAAATATTATAATGGTGCAGGTAATTTAACATTTTCTGACTACAGAATATATATTAAGAAAAATTCAAATTGGCCTGAAATAGAAAAAATAAAACTAAAAGCTGAATCAAAAATTACATTTAGAGATAATTATGAAGATTTAATAGATTACTTTAGCGTCAATCCTCCAGAAACAGGCTGGGGTCGAATTTATCTAGGCAATGCACTTCTAAACAGCGGCAAATCTGAAGAAGGAAAGAGACTTATCATTGATGGCTATATCGATGGCAGCTTTACTAGAAAAGAACAATCTCAAATCATAAAAACTTATAAAAATATTTTAAATAAAGATCATCATCTGAGAAGAATAAATAAATTACTGTGGGACGGAAAATATAGGACTGCAGCCAGATTGGTAAAATATGTTGATAAAGATTATCAAAAACTATTTGAGGCCAGGATAGGATTAATATCATTTGCGGGGGGTGTAGATAATTTAATAAAGCTGGTTCCAGATGAATTGAAAAATGATCCTGGGCTTGTTTATGATCGAATCAATTGGCGAATTAAAAAAAGAAAGTATGATAGTGCGTTAGCATTATTATTAGATATCAATAAATCAAATTCAAGTGAGTTAGTTCGCCCAGACAAATTTTGGGATAAAAAAAGTTTTCTTATTAGGCGTTTAATTGACCGTCATGAATATGAAACTGCATACGCGCTTGCCATAAATCACGGTTTGAATGAGAGTAAAGATATTGCTGAGGCTGAGTGGTTAGCTGGTTGGATAGCTCTTACTTTTTTGTCTAATCCAGAGTCAGCCTATCTTCATTTTCAAGCAATTTGGAATGTTTCATCAAGACCAATCTCAAAAGCAAGAGCCGCCTATTGGATGGGAAATGCATTAGAAGAAGTTGGAAGTTCTACAGAGTCGCAACGCTGGTATGAAAAGGCTTCTTTGTACAGTCTTACCTTTTATGGTCAGCTCGCGGCGAGCAAATTATCAGAAAAGAAATTATTTAATCCATTGCTTGTAGAATATTCTGATGCTAACAACACTGATTATAGAGAAAATCGACCAGTTTATTTATCAATCTCTTTATTAAATGAATTTGATAGACCTAAATTGGTTAAAAAATTTATTTGGGATCTTGCTGATCGTAACAATCTTAGTACTTCTGTAAATTCTGTCAAAACTGCAAATGATATAGGCAGACATGATTTCGCAGTTCAAGCAGGTAAAATTTTATATTATAACCACACAATTCTTGACCCTCTAAGCTTTCCTCAAATTGAAAGACCTGAATTTGGAAAAATTATTTTTCCGGAACAAAGTCTAATACATTCTGTAACAAGACAAGAGAGTCAATTTGATCCTAAAGCTGGAAGTTATGCAGGAGCTAAAGGATTAATGCAACTTATGCCGTACACTGCAAAAAGGGTCTCAAAAGGTTTAAAGCTTGAATATACAAAGAGTAAATTAACTGAAGATCCAAAGTATAATGTAATTTTAGGAAGTGCTTATTTAGATAAATTACTCTCTAACTACAATGGCTCATACATTTTGTCTCTTGCAGCTTATAATGCAGGTGAGTCACGAGTTTCCAGATGGATAAAAAAATATGGGGACCCAAGAAAAGATGATATTACAAGTGAAAATTGGATAGAGTTGATACCTTACAAAGAAACAAGAAATTATGTTCAAAGAGTGATGGAAAATATTCAAGTATATGAATTTATTGAGAGTGGATTGAAACCAATTGAGTACACATTATCATATAATCTCAATCGTGCTTATGTTGGAGGAAAAACATTAATTAAACCAAGTAAGAAAAAAGAATCGTAATAATAGTACGGTGGCGGAGAGAGAGGGATTCGAACCCTCGGTACGGGTATAAGCCCGCACAACTCCTTAGCAGGGAGCCGGTTTCAACCACTCACCCATCTCTCCACACATTATTTTAATATATCAAATTTATATTGATTAAAAGAAATTACTTTATTGTGATAACTTTTTCTTAATAAGGTCATTAACTATTTTTGGATTAGCTTTACCTTTAGAAAGTTTCATGGCCTCACCAACAAAAAAACCAAAAAGTTTATCTTTGCCATTTTTGTATTTTTTAACGTTTTCTGGATTTGAATTTAATACATTATCAACTAAGCTTTCTATTTCTTTTTCATCACTAATTTGAGATAAACCTTTTTCATCAATAATTTCTAACGCACCTTTGCCACTTTCACACATTTCCTCCAGCACTTCCTTTGCTTGACGGTTTGAAATCTTTCCATTTTCGATATTATCAACCAGTTCACCAAGTTTTTTTGAAGTAATAGGACTATCCTCAATAATAAGATTTTTTTTATTAAGTATTGAAAATAATTCGCCAGTAACCCATGTTGTTACAAGTTTTGGATTCCTATTATTTACAACGTCTTCGAAATATTCACTTGTTGCTTTGTCTGAAACAATAATATTTGCGTCATAAGAACTAAGAGAGTATTCATTAATTAATCTCTCTTTTATTTGATCTGGCAATTCTGGTATTGAGTCTTGTAAACCTTTAATCCAGTCATCATCTAAAGTGAGTGGCAAAAGGTCTGGATCAGGAAAATATCGATAATCATGAGCATCTTCTTTTGACCTCATTGATCTCGTTTCACCAGACTGCGTATTAAATAATCTTGTTTCTTGATTAACACTATCTCCTTGCTCAATTAGTTTTATTTGTCTTTTTGCTTCATAAACGATAGCTGCATGAATAAATTTAAATGAGTTTAAGTTTTTGATTTCGCACCTTGTACCTAATTCATTTCCAGGCTTGTTTACAGAAACATTTACATCGGCTCTTAGAGATCCTTGTTCCATATTTCCATCACATGTACCAAGATATCTTAGAATACTTCTAACTTTTCGAACATATTCAACAGCCTCCTCTGGTGAGTTCATATCTGGTTTAGATACAATTTCCATTAAAGCAATTCCTGAACGATTCAAGTCAACAAAAGTGAAGTTTGGATCCTGATCGTGCAAACTTTTACCTGCATCTTGTTCTAAATGAAGTCTTTCAACTCCTATTTTCTTTTGACCATTTTCAGTTTCTATTTCAACAAATCCTTCTCCCACTATTGGGTCCTTATACTGAGATATCTGGTAGCCTTGTGGCAGGTCTTGATAAAAATAATTCTTACGATCAAAAATAGATTTTTTATTTATTTTTGCATTTAATCCAATCCCTGACTTAACGGCTTGCTCAATACAAAATTTATTAATTACAGGCAGCATACCTGGCATTGCTGCATCAATTAAACTAACTTGACTATTAGGTTTAGATCCAAAATCGGTTGGTGATGATGAAAATAATTTAGACTTTGAACTAACCTGAGCATGAATCTCTATTCCAATAACTAAATTCCAACCCTCTATCATTTGAGCCACCATTTTTCTGGAGTTTCTGAATAGTTAATAGTTTCCTCTATATTTCTAGCAACATTCAGTAATTTTTGTTCTTCAAATGAATTTGTTATCAATTGTAAGCCAATTGGCAAATTATTTTCGTCATTTGCAAAGGGAATTGATATACCTGGTAAACCCGCTAGATTTACAGGAACAGTAAAAATGTCATTTAGATAGTTTTGTACTGGATCAGAAGGCTCATTTGCAATTTCAAAAGCCGTTGAAGGTGTTGAAGGAGTGAGAATCGCATCAACTTTTTTAAAGGCTTCAACGTAGTCACTTTTTATTAATGATCTAATCTTTTGTGCCTTAATATAATAAGCATCATAATATCCAGATGATAGCACATATGTGCCAATTAATATTCTTCTCTTTACTTCATCACCAAATCCCTCTGATCTCGTTTTTTCATACATATCAATGAGATCATTTCCTTTGACTCTTAGTCCATATCTTACTCCATCATAGCGAGCTAAATTTGATGAAGCTTCTGCAGGTGCGATAATATAGTAAGCGGGCAAAGCGCTCATTGTATGAGGTAAACTAATATCTACTATTTCTGCTCCATTAGTTTTTAGTAAATTTGCACACTCATCCCAGCTTTTTTGAGTACTAGCTGGAAGCTTGTCACTTCTAAATTCCTTTGGTATTCCAATCTTCATCCCTTTTATGTCTGAATTTAAATTTTCATAATAATTTTCTTTTGGATTAACCGAAGAAGTTGAATCCTTTTCATCATGACCCGATATAATGTCTAGGAATATTGCAGCGTCTTCAACGGTTTTTGTAATTGGTCCCGCTTGATCTAATGAAGATGCAAATGCAACTATTCCCCATCTGGATACTCTTCCATATGAAGGTTTCAAACCAACAGTACCTGTAAAAGAAGCTGGCTGTCTAATTGAGCCTCCTGTATCCGTTCCAAGAGAGGCTACACAAAGATCACTTGAAACTGCTGCTGCTGACCCTCCAGATGATCCTCCTGGAACAAGCTCATTATCAGAATTTACAGATTTCCATGGATTCTTAACCGAACCAAAAAAACTAGTTTTATTAGTTGAACCCATTGCAAATTCATCACAATTTAATTTGCCTAAACTAATCAAGCCTGCATCATCACAATTTTGAGTTACTGTAGACTCATAATTTGGAACAAAGTTTGATAAAATTTTACTTGATGCAGTAGTAGTCACACCCTTCGTACAAAATAAATCTTTTATTCCAATTGGAATTCCGTCGTACTTACTTCTGAGATTTTGACTTTTTCTTCTTTCGTCAGACTTTCCAGCATCAATAAGAGCTTTCTCTTGTGTTATAGTATTATAGCAATTTAACTCTTTACCATTTTCAATATTTTTTAAATACTCTGAAGTTAACTCTTTCGATGATATTTTATTATTTTCCAAAAGAACTGCCAGCGATTTTAATGTATAACTATCTTTCATTATTCGATCACTTTTGGAACAACAAAAAAGTCCATTTCTTTTTCAGGTGCATTTTCTAATATATCTTCAGCATTATTCTTAGTAATCACTTTATCATCTCTAACTTCTAATTTTTGATTAAGGGAATTAGATGTCGGATCAACTTGATTAGTTTTTATTTCTTTTAACTGATCAACAAATTCTAAAATTGAATTAAGATCCTTACTAAGACTATTGAGTTTATCGTCACTGATTGAAATTCTTGCTAACTTTCCAAGCTTTAAAAGACTTTTCTTATCAAATTCCATATTTATATGAGGTACTAACTTAAATTAATGTATGATATACATTCAAAAAATGACTAATGAAACAAAAAAAGAAGTAGATATTACAGAATTTAAGTCATTAGTGGAAAGTAATCATAAAATTCTAGGATTGGACATTGGCAGTAAAAGAATTGGAGTTGCAATTTCTACATCGGATATGACGGGGGCTCTACCATTAAGAACTATTAAATATTCAAACATGAAAGACTTTCTGAAAGAATTAAATGAGCTAGTTAAACTTCACGACGTTAAAGCCCTCATCATTGGACTGCCATTAAATATGGATGGAAGTGAGGGAAAAAGTGCTCAATCAATCCGTGATAAATCAAGAGCTATAAATTTGTCTTTGAATATTCCCTATTCTTTTTGGGATGAAAGACTTTCTACTGTTGCTGTGGACAGGTTATATACAAATAATTCTAAAAACAGAAAAAAAGCCCATAATGAAAGAAAAGAAATCGATAGTCTCGCTTCAGCATTTATCTTGGAAGGTGCATTAAATTATATTAAAAGAATGAATTAATGCTTGAAAACATTAAAATCCCTAAAATCTCTCAAACCCATCTGCATGGCATAAAAAATCTCAGCATTGAGGATATAAATAATATTTTAGAACTCAGTAAAATTTTCAAAGAGCATAACAAGGAAAAGGATAAAAAAATACCGATCTTAAAAGGTAGAACAATTATAAATCTTTTTTTTGAACCCTCTACAAGAACACTTATCTCTTTTGAGATAGCTGCTAAAAGATTAGGCGCTGACGTAATTAATATGAATATTGAAGGATCTTCATTAAGAAAAGGTGAAAGTTTATTTGATACCGCTCAAACTTTAGGGGCAATGAACCCTGATCTTGTAATTATCAGACATGGAGAAAATGATGCCTCAAAAGAAATTGCTAAAATATTAGAATGTCCTGTTATAAATGCTGGAGAAGGTATTAATGAACACCCCACACAAGCATTGCTTGATGCTTATACAATCATGAATCACAATCGAAAGCTTAATGATATCACAGTTTCAATATGTGGTGATCTTGAACATAGTCGAGTAGCAAGGTCAAACTACTATCTTCTAAATAAAATGAAATCAAAAGTTAGATTCGTATTTCCTGATTATTTTAAACCAAAAGATTTAGATAAATATGATGTTGAGACGTTCACAAATTTAGAAGAAGGCATAAAAGATGCTGATATAGTGATGATGCTTAGAATCCAAAATGAAAGAATAAAAGATTTAAATCTTCCATCAGCAGACGATTATTTTAGAAGTTTTGGACTTACTTATGAAAAGTTAAAATTAGCAAAGCCTGGAGTACTAGTGCTTCACCCTGGTCCGATAAATCGAGGTGTAGAAATAGAGAATGAACTAGCTGATGATGTAAACAAATCAGTGATAACTGAACAGGTTGAAAATGGAGTAGCTGTTCGGATGGCTTGTTTGTCAATTATGGTAAAATGATATTCGAGATAATTTTAATAATTTACTTTTCCTACCTTCTAGGATCAATCCCAACTGGTATTTTGGTGTCAAGGTTATTCAATTTAGGGGAGCTTAAAAGTATTGGCTCAGGAAATATTGGGGCTACGAACGTATTAAGAACAGGAAACTTTTCAGCTGCAGGAATTACACTATTAATTGATTTTTTTAAAGCGTTAATACCAATAACCCTTACTCTGGCAATCAATGAAAATTTACTTTTTATATCTGGAACTTTTATTCTATTTGGTCATATATTTCCTATATGGCTTGATGATTTAAAAGGAGGTAAAGGATATGCTTCTTTTATGGGAATTATATTTGCAGTTAACTTTTATTTATTTTTAGCTCTTGGAGTAAGTTGGATTATAATATTTGTAATTTATAGATATTCGTCACTAGCAAGTTTGCTTTCCGCAAATTTAATTTCGTTAATTTCATTATTTTATTTTAATTTCAATGTTTCTTTTATGTGTTTTATTATAAATCTAATTATGATCTTTTCTCATCATGAAAATATAAATCGCTTATTAAAGAGTGAGGAAAAGAAATTGTATTAAGCCTTATATTCTGCCAATTATAAAATATTTTTTGTGAAAATTTGACAAAGCTCACAAAAATATATTAAAGAGCGCGTTTATAAGGATATGAATTTAGTAATAGTAGAAAGCCCAGCTAAGGCTAAAACAATAAATAAATACTTAGGAAGTGAGTTCAATGTACTTGCAAGCTTTGGTCATGTTCGTGATTTACCATCTAAAAATGGCTCGGTAGATCCAGAAAATAATTTTGCTTTTGAATGGGAAGTTTCTTCAACTTCAAAGAAACATATGAAAGAAATTTATGATGCCAGCGCTGATGCATCTACTCTTTATCTTGCAACTGACCCGGATAGAGAAGGTGAGGCAATTGCATGGCATATTGTTGAGCTATTAAATAAGAAAAAATTACTAAAAGACAAAACTGTCAAGAGAGTGGTCTTTAGTGAGATCACAAAAAATGCAGTAAAAAATGGAATTGCCAATCCAAGAGATATTGATACTGATCTTGTAGACGCCTATTTAGCTCGAAGAGCACTGGATTATCTATTTGGCTTTAATTTGTCACCAGTATTATGGAGAAAATTACCAGGAGCTAAATCAGCAGGAAGAGTTCAATCAGTTGCTTTAAGATTGATATGTGAACGTGAACTTGCCATTGAGTCTTTCGAACCTGAAGAGTATTGGAAAATTAAAGGCAATGTAAAATTTGAGGATGGTTTTAATATAGAAGCAAATTTACTTTCTGTAGAAGGCAAAAAAGTAGAAAAATTTAGCTTTAAGTCTGAAGATGATGCGAAAAAAATTGTAAATTTATTCTCGGATAATAAATTTGAAATAATAGATATTACAAAAAAACCAGCATCGAGGAATCCGGAACCACCTTTTTCTACCTCAACACTTCAACAAACCGCATCAAGTATTTATGGTTTTGGCGCCTCTCGAACAATGCAAATTGCACAAAAATTATTTCAAGGTATTGAAATTAATGGTGAAACAGTTGGTTTAATAACTTACATGCGTACTGATAGCACTGATATATCTAAAGAAGCCATTGAAACGTATAGAAACTATTTGAAAAAAAATTTTGAGAATGGGTATTGCCCTAATGAAGTAAGAGCTTACAAATCAAAAAAAGCTAAAAACGCTCAGGAAGCTCACGAGGGAATTCGACCTACTGATATCGAATTAACTCCTGATCAGGTTTCAAAATATTTAGATACAGATAGCTTAAAATTATACTCGTTGATATGGAAAAGGGCGCTTGCAAGTCAAATGAGTTCTGCTGTATTTGAAAGAACAGCTATTGATATCAGCTCTGAAAAGAATGAATTAAAACTGAGAGCAAACGGTTCTGTGGTAAAATTTGATGGGTTTTTGAATATTTATAGTGAGTTTAAAGTAAAAAGTGATGAACAAATTAAAAAAGATGAAAACGAGGAAGATGAAGATGAGGTTACATTGCCCGCTATTTCTAAAGGAATGAAGATAGAGTCAGTTTTACCAACAGAAACACAGCATTTTACTCTTCCACCCCCTAGATACTCTGAGGCAAGTTTAGTAAAAAAATTAGAAGAATTGGGTATAGGAAGACCCTCAACTTACGCAAGTATAATATCTGTTCTAAAAACAAGAAATTATGTTGAACTTGATAAAAATAGGTTTGTACCTGTTGATAGAGCAATATTGATAACAGCATTTCTTAAAGGATTTTTCTCAAAGTACATTGACTATGAGTTTACTGCTGGCATGGAAGAATCACTTGATGAAATTACTTCTGGAAAAATAAAATGGACTGAATTCTTAGAAAGTTTTTGGAAAAATTTTTCTACAAATGTAGGTAATGTTACTGATTTGAGAATTACTAATATATTAGATAATTTAAATGAAATTCTTAAGTCACATATATTTGAGCAAAAAGAAGAAAGTAACGGAGAAAAGGCAATATCAAGAAGTTGTCCTTCTGAAAACTGTGAAGGTGAACTGAGTCTTAAAGTAAGTCGATTTGGAGCGTTCGTAGGCTGTTCCAACTATCCCGATTGTAAGTTTACTAGACCTATCTCTCTTGGCAAACTTAATAAATACTGCCGAGTCGGAACAGGATATTAAATTATTGAATGGAAGATTTGGGCCATACGTTCAACTAGGTGATGTAGTTGAAAAAGAAAAACCAAAGAGAGCCTCAGTGCCCAAAGGAATTTCCCCCTCTTCAATTGATTTAGATAAAGCTCAGTATTTATTAAGTTTGCCAAGAGAGATAGGTGGTCATCCTGAAACAGGTGAAATTATTACTGTGAATTATGGCCGCTATGGTGGCTACATTAATTGTGGTGATAAAAATGCTAGCCTTGAAGATAATTCTGAAATTTTTGATATTGGTATTAACAGAGCAGTTTCTCTGCTTGCTAATGCAAAACCTGGTAGACTTAAAAGTTCTTCTGAAATTAAAACTTTAGGAGAGCATCCCGATGATAAAAAACCAATCAAAGTGATGAAAGGGAAGTTTGGGCCCTATATTAAATATAAAAGTACTAATGCCACAATTCCCGATAATATTGACCCAGAGGAAATTCTAATAGAAGAAGCTATTGATTTGATTGAAAAAAAACTAGAAAAAACAGGTAAGAAAAAGAAAAAATCTTCAAAAAAATAAAAAAACCTGTATCTTTATAATCTTTACAAAAATTAAACTATTAACAAATTGAAAGGTTAACTATGGCTCTCGCTCTAAATGATGTGATGGAAAAGAAATCATCTCTGGATTTTAAAAACCAGGCTTTTATTAATGGAAACTATATAAATTCAGTAACCGGCAAAACGTTTGAGAGCATTAGTCCTGTTGATGGATCAATAATAACTAGCGTTTCAGAATGTGACGTTGAAGATATAAACATAGCTGTCAAAGCTGCGCGCGATGTATTTGAAAAAGGGTCATGGTCTAGAATGGCTCCTTCAAAAAGAAAAAAAATTCTATTTAATTTCGCTGACTTAATGAAAAAAAATATTCTAGAGCTTGGCTTACTAGAAACTTTAAACATGGGTAAACCTATAACTAGGGCGACTGGTGATATAGCAGCATGTATTAATTGCACAAAATGGTATGCTGAGGCAATTGATAAACTTTATGATGATGTAGCTCCAACAAGTGATAATTTGATTGCCACTATCACAAAAGAACCTCTGGGTGTAGTTGGAGCAGTAACTCCTTGGAATTTTCCTTTGTTAATGGCTTGTTGGAAATTTGCACCTGCGTTAGCAACTGGAAATAGTTTTATTTTAAAGCCCGCAGAACAATCACCTTTATCTGCATTAAGAGTTGCCGAACTAGCAATGGAGGCTGGTATTCCAGAAGGAGTCTTCAATGTAGTGCCAGGTTATGGTCCTACTGCAGGAAAAGCATTAGGAACTCACATGGATGTTGATAAACTTGGATTTACTGGATCTACTGAAGTTGGCAGATATTTTTTATCTTACGCAGGTGAATCCAACATGAAGAGGGTTTCACTGGAGTGTGGAGGAAAGTCTCCAAACATAATATTTGCAGATGCACCTGACTTAGACCACGCTGCAAAAATGGCAGCTGATGGCATGTTTGGAAACAGTGGTCAGGTATGTGATGCGCCCTCAAGGTTGCTACTTCAAAAATCGATAAAAGACGAATTTTTAGAAAAGGTTGTAAGCTACTCTCAATCTTGGATGCCAGGTAACCCATTTGATCCAAACACTTTAATGGGCTCGATAGTCGATAAAACCCAAACTGAAAGAATTATGAATTATATAGATAAAGGCAAATCTGAAGGTGCGAATGTTATAACTGGTGGTGATCAGGTGCTTCAAGACTCAGGTGGCTACTATGTCAGTCCTACGGTCTTTAAAGATGTTCAAAATTCAATGACTGTTGCTAAAGAGGAAATTTTCGGACCAGTATTATGTGCCATAGATTTTGAAAATGAAGATGAAGCTCTTCAAATAGCAAATGATACTCATTATGGACTTAATGCAATGATATGGTCTAATGATTTAAATAAAGTACATAAGCTTGCAAAAAGAATTAAAAGTGGAAAAGTTCTGATAAATAGTTTGAGCGATGGAGATATGTCTTTACCTCACGGTGGATACAAGCAGTCAGGTTCTGGAAGAGATAAATCTCTGGAAGCTCTTGGCCAATATACTCAAACAAAACTAACATTGATAGAAGTTAAGTAATTAGTGTCACATAAGCTATCTGATGGCCTTCAAAAGCAAATAAGCAAAGCTACTCTATTAAAGAATAAACCACTGCTTATAACTGATGCTGACGAAGTCTTATTAAATTTTGTAAAATGCTTTGAAATTTATTTAGAAAAAAAAGGATTTTGGTATGACCTAACTTCATACGCTCTTTTCGGAAATATAAAACAAAAAGGGACTGATGAAGTTCTATCTAATGAAGTTATACTTGAATATTTAGACGATTTTTTTCAAACTGAATCAAAAGATATAACTTTTGTTGAAGGATCAATACACTTTATCAATAAACTTCTGGACTCTAATTTTCAAATTTTAGTACTGACTAATATTCCATTCAAATATTTGGATGATAGAAAGTATTGTTTTCAAAAGAATGGTCTTAATCTTCAAATAATTGCTGGAAATGGACCAAAAGGGTTAGTAATTAAAGAATTAATTAGAGACTTTAATGAAAAAGTTTTTTTTATAGATGATTTAGCTCCCCATATAACCTCTGTAAAAGAAGAAGTATCGAAAACTAAAACTATTCATTACATATCAGATGAACGATTATCTAAACTTGCGGTTTCGCCTAAAGAGGCAGATTTTCGTGCATATAGTTGGAAAGATATATATAATTTTCTTATTAATGAAGTTAGCGGATAAAATACTCGAAGTAGAAAAAGATTATAAGCAATTTAAGCTTGTAACTCTCGGGAATTATTTGCCTTTTAAAAAAATAGGTAACTTAGTTTATGTATCGGGGCAACTTCCTATAATTGATGAAAAAATTATAACTGGT
>CACLWE010000007.1 GCA_902610585.1 uncultured Pelagibacteraceae bacterium | reverse complement strand
AGCTATTTTATTATAGACTTGCGTAACTTAAATTAATAAAGTACTAGGACTTGGGCGATCAAATATTACGGGAGTTTATAATGTTATTAACATTTAAAAATTTAAATAGGTTTTTAGTTTTATCTTTTGCAGCAATCATTCTAGCTGCATGTACTACAACACCGCAAGATACTGCATCTACATCATCATCAAGTTCAGCTTCTAAAGTCGAAGTCGTAGATGGAGTTTATGTTGGTACTGATACAGTAGAAATGCTTGCTGTTGATGTGCCGGACAGAGTGTTCTTTGCATATGATAGTTATTCACTAACAAGCGCAGCTCAGGCAACTTTAGCTAAACAAGCAAAATGGTTAAAGGCAAATGGATCAGTAACTATTGCTATTGAAGGTCATGCTGACGAAAGGGGTACAAGAGAGTATAACTTAGCCCTAGGTGATAGAAGAGCAAATGCAGCTAAAGATTATTTAATGACGCAGGGCATAAGTGCTAGTCGAATTACTACTATTAGTTTTGGTAAGGAAAGACCAGTTAACAGTGCATCTAATAATAAAGCATGGGCTCAAAATAGACGTTCTGTAACAGTAAGAACCAACTAATTTATTAGACGCCTTTTTTTAGACAAAAAGATAAGCTTAATCTTTTAATTAAGGTTATGTTTGATTAATTTAATGCTCATAAGAATTCAATTTATTTTATTTTTTATCCTTATCTCTTTAGTACAGATTGTTCATGTTCAATCTGAAGAACTAGATGTAGATCAGTTGTTGCAAAAATTAGACTCAATTGAAAGCAGAATAAAGGTTCTTGAAAAGGCAACATTTAGCAAAACAACCTCTGGCGTTGGCAATAATGTTAGTCTTGATGATTACCAATCAATTATTACAAAACAATCTATTCAGATAGCTGAATTACAAAATGAAGTTCAAACACTGACAGCAAAAATCGAAGAAATGATATTTACAATGCAATCTACAGTAAATAATTTTAATACATTTAGAGAAGATACTGAGTTTAGGTTTATCGATATAAATTCTAAAACTGAAAGTATAGAAAAAAACCAATTATCTATGGCATTACCCAATAATGAAACACAAACTAATAACTTAGTAGGTAACACGAGTGGGGAAGTAAATTTAGAACCTCAGTCACTTGGAACAATAAATGTGTCTGCAGAAGAAGAGTTGTCTGCTTCTCCATTTGAAATCAAAAAAGTTGATGAAGAAGAGGAGCAAGAAATTATAGATACCATTTCTCAGGATAATATTGTCGCTTTTGAAGAACAAGAAATTGTACTAGCGGTGCTGCCTGAAGGAGATGAAAAAGGTCAATATGAATACGCAATGGGTCTTCTCAAGCAAGGTGACTATGAACTTGCTGAAAAAGCATTTCAAGAATTTATGACTGTCGGAAATGATTCCAGTCTTTTAAGCAACGCAAACTTCTGGTTAGCAGAAACTTATTATGTTAGAGAAAATTATAAAGACGCAGCTAAAAATTATTTAAGCCTATACCAAGTTTATCCAGACTCAAAGAAAGCCGCAGATGCACTTTTAAAACTCGGAATATCTCTAGTAAATATGGACCAAAAAGAACAAGGGTGTGTAACTTTTATACAATTAAAGGATACCTATCCAAACGCGAATACTGCTGTATTAAACAGGGGTAAATTAGAAATCGAAAAAAATGGCTGTGAAATTAGTTAAGCCAATTAATCATAAAAAAGTCGTAAAAATAACTAATCAAGATTTCGAAGCAAAGATGAGAGAACTTCGAATTAATTCAGATATTGCCGTAGCAGTTTCTGGTGGTCCAGATAGTTTAGCGCTCATGCATTTGTCTAATAGATATGCATTAATTAATAATATTAATTTAACTGTATTAAGTATTGATCATGGAATTAGAGCAGAGTCATCAAAAGAAATTGTATGGTTAAAAAAAGTCGCAAAAAAGAATAAAATTAACTTCTATTCAACTAAATTAAAAAAAAAGATCAACAGCTCTAATACCCTTTCCAAGGCAAGGACACTTCGATATGAGGCCTTATCAAAATATTGTAACAAGAAAAAAATTAAATTCTTATTAACAGCTCATCATCTTGATGACGAAATAGAAAATTTTTTAATGAGATTAATAAGGGGCAGTGGTGTAAAAGGACTTTCATCATTAAAAGTAAAATCTAGATATAAGAATACAAAGTTAATTTTAGTTAGGCCATTACTCGAGTACTCAAAAAAATCTCTTGTTGCGTATTTATCTGAGCAAAAGCAAGTTTATATAAACGACAGAACGAATTATAATAATAAGTATGATAGGTCTCGTATTCGAAAGTTATCTCAACAATTAATACATGAAGGTCTCAGTAAAGTTAGGTTTAAAAACGTCTTAAAGAATTTAAAAAGCGCAGATACCGCAATTAATACTGCAGTTAGTAATTACTTAGAAGAACAAGTAAAAATCAGTCAAAAGAAAATTATTAGTTTTAAGTCTCAGGAATTTATAAACTTACCCGAAGAAATTCAACATAGAGTACTTGTAAAACTGTGCAGATTTGCTGGAAAAAGTAATAAAGTACCTAGATCGCGATCAGTACAAGAATTGATAAATTCAATTGTGAAAGAAAAAAGCTTTAAGCGTACATTAAATAGTTGCACATTTGTTGGGCAGAAGGGAGTGGTAAATATTCATTCTGAGAACAACATATCTAAATCTAATAAGACTAAAAATTTGGCCATTTCTAAAAATTGGACAAAATTTATCGAGCATTACTAGACTAAGCTATTGAATATAATGTTAAATTTTATTGATATATTTTCTTGTATGCTGAAAAATAGTAATTATCTAATAATATCAATATCTTTATTATGATGAATTTGCGAAATATAGTTCTTTGGCTCTTTATTGCTTTAATCGTTTTTGGACTGTTTAATTTATTTAGTAACACTAGTGGTGAAAGAAATACTGTTGATTTAACGTACTCACAATTTTTAGATGAAGTTGAAGCAGGCTCAATTAAAGATGTAATTATTCGAGGTAATAATATCAACGGAGCTTTTGAAGATGGTAGATCTTTTAAAACTTATGCCGCTAATGACCCAACACTCGTTGATAGACTTAATGATAGAGGTGTAAACATATCAGCTGCACCACTAGACGACGGTTATCCGTCACTTCTTGGAGTTTTAATTTCCTGGTTCCCAATGCTCTTACTTATTGGTGTATGGATTTTTTTCATGCGTCAGATGCAAGGTGGAAGAGGTGGAGCAATGGGGTTTGGAAGGTCCAAGGCCAAATTACTTACTGAAAATAAAAATAAAGTTACTTTTAATGATGTAGCTGGAATAGATGAAGCAAAAGAGGAGCTTGTTGAAATTGTAGAGTTTTTAAAGGATCCTAGAAAATTTCAAAAACTTGGGGGTAGAATTCCAAAAGGCGCTTTACTAATCGGCCCTCCGGGAACAGGAAAGACATTGCTTGCCAGAGCTGTAGCAGGGGAGGCCGGTGTACCTTTTTTTACAATCTCAGGTTCTGATTTTGTTGAAATGTTTGTTGGTGTTGGAGCGTCTCGAGTTAGGGATATGTTCGAGCAAGGAAGAAGAAACGCACCATGTATAATTTTCATTGATGAGATTGATGCTGTTGGCAGAAGCCGTGGGGCAGGTCTTGGTGGTGGTAATGATGAGAGAGAACAGACACTTAATCAGATTTTAGTTGAGATGGACGGATTTGATACTCAGGAAGGTATTATTTTGGTTGCCGCGACTAACAGACCAGATGTACTTGATCCGGCTCTATTGAGACCAGGTCGTTTTGACAGGCAGGTTGTTGTTCCTAATCCGGATATCCTAGGCAGAGAAGCAATTCTGAAAGTTCATATTAAAAAGATCTCTGTCGCGCCTGATGTAGATATTAGAACAATAGCAAGGGGAACACCTGGTTTTTCTGGTGCAGATCTAGCTAATATTGTAAATGAAGCTGCATTGTTGGCAGCAAGAAAAAATAAGAAAATTGTTACTATGGTAGATTTTGAGGAAGCAAAAGATAAAGTAATGATGGGGTCAGAAAGAAGATCTCTTGTTATGAGCCAAGAAGAAAAAGAACTTACTGCTTATCACGAGGGAGGCCACGCTGTTGTTGCATTAAACCAATCTGCTTCAGACCCAATACATAAAGCTACGATAATACCAAGAGGTAGAGCCCTTGGAATGGTAATGAGGCTGCCTGAAAGAGACCAATTATCTTTACCTAGAGAAAAAATGTTAGCAGATATCACAGTTGCTATGGGCGGAAGAGTTGCTGAAGAAATAATCTTCGGTGACAAAAAAGTTACTTCTGGTGCTTCATCAGATATCGAAATGGCAACTAAGATGGCGAGAAATATGGTGACTAAATTTGGAATGAGCGAAAAATTAGGACCATTACAATATGGTGAAAATGAAGAAGAAGTATTTTTAGGAAGATCAGTACAAAGACATCAAAATGTGTCTGAAGAAACAGCTAAACTCATAGATTCAGAGATCAGGAAAATTGTAGATAGCTGTTATGATTTAGCAAAGAAAATTTTAAATGAAAAAATAGACGATTTGCATGCTCTTGCAAAAGGTTTAATTGAATATGAAACTTTAAATGGAGATGAAATAACTACATTATTAAAAGAGGGTAAGATTAACAGATCCAATCCTGAAGAAGAAATTAATAATGCCGGGCCATCAGTTCCTAAAAGTGGTAAATCAGCTCCCGTTGGCCCCAGTTTTAAACCAAAACCTCAAACAAGTTAACTAATTAAAGTGACCCATGTGCGTAATTCGAATAGATATTACGTACGACCAATATTTAGTAAAATAAAAACAAAAGACTCACTTTTTCTTGGGTCCTCTAGATTATTCTTCAATGAAATTGAATTGATAACAAGAGGCAAAACCAAGTCTCGATCAAAGTTTCTGAAAATTAATGATTTAAAATATTTGCAACCTGATATTCAGAGAAATATAAATAAAAAAATTTCAAATATTACAAAGAAAAGAAAAAAATTAGGAAAGTTCAACTTTGAACGATCACTTGTGATGGGTATTCTTAATGTAACACCTGATAGCTTTTTTGATGGAGGAAAATATTTATTACGTGATAATGCGATTGAGCAGTTTAAAAAACTAATTAAGGAAGGCGCAGATATTATCGATATTGGCGGAGAGTCAACAAGGCCTGGATCAAAAGAAATTAAAGTTAGTGAGGAAATTAGCCGAATCATTCCAATAATTTCTCAAATCAGAAAAAAATATAGGAAAGAATTTATTTCGGTAGATACAAGAAAATCTCTAGTTATGAAAGAAGCATGTAAGTTTGATATAAATCTAATAAATGATGTTTCAGGACTCAGATTTGATAAAAATTCAAAAAAATTTTTAAGCTCGAATAAAATTCCTTTTGTTTTAATGCATTCGATTTCAACTCCTGAAAAGATGCAAAAAACGATAAAGTACAAAGAAGTACTTCTTGATATTTATGATTTCTTTGAAAAGCAAATCAGTCTATGCGAGAAAAATGGTATATCTAAAAGCCGAATTATAATAGACCCTGGAATTGGTTTTGGTAAAACTTTGCAACAAAATTTGAAACTAATTTCAAACATCGCATTGTTTCATTCCTTGGGCCTTCCAGTGCTATTGGGAAGCTCTCGAAAAAGTTTTATTGGTAAGATTGAAAAAAATGAATTATACGAAGATCGATTAGGTGGTTCAATAGCAACAGTTATGCATGGATTAGCTCAGGGAGTTCAAATATTTAGGGTACACGATGTTTATGCAACAAAACAATCAATTAAGGTTTATTCTAAAATAAAATGAAAAAGTTTTTTGGAACAGATGGAGTAAGGGCAAGTTCAAATAGTCAAAAACTCAATGGCCTAACACTTATAAAACTAGGAATGGCATTAGGTAAACATTTTACTGTTGGTAACCATCGTCACAAGGTTGTAATTGGTAAAGATACAAGACTTTCAGGATATATGATTGAACAAGCGTTAACTTCTGGATTGCTATCAATGGGAATGGACGTCTACCTCTTTGGCCCGATACCGACGCCTGCAGTTGCAATGTTAACAAAATCGATGAGAGCAGACTTAGGAATAATGATAACTGCATCACATAATCAATATCAAGATAATGGAATTAAAATATTTGATAAAAATGGAAATAAATTATCAGACAAAACTGAAATTGAAATAGAATCTCTCATGAACTCAGAGTTAGAAAATTCATTAGTCGGTCCAGAAAAAATAGGTAGAGCAAAAAGACTTGAAGACGCAAATGGTAGATATATTGAATTTTTAAAAGGTACATTTCCAAAATCGCAAAGACTTGATGGGCTCAAAATTGTTATAGATTGTGCAAATGGAGCTTCTTATATTTCTGCACCTTTGATCCTATGGGAGCTTGGTGCAGAGGTTATAGAAACAGCTGCCCAACCAAATGGTACTAATATTAATTACGAATGTGGATCTACTAATACTGATAAACTCTCTAAAAAAGTATTAGAGGAAAAGGCCGATATTGGCATTGCATTAGATGGCGATGGTGATCGATTAGCTCTTATTGACGAAAAAGGAAAATTAATCAATGGTGACCAGATACTAGCATTGCTAGCTATTGAAATGTCAAAAAACAATAAACTAAAAAACAATAAGGTAGTTAGTACTTCAATGGCAAATATGGGTTTAGAAACTCTTTTAAAAAAATATAACATTGGATTAATCAGGGCAAAAGTTGGTGATCGATATGTAAAAGAAAAAATGATTTCAGAAGACTTAAACTTAGGTGGTGAGCAATCTGGACATATAATTTTACGTGATTTTACTTCATCAGGTGATGGAATCGTAGTTGCTCTTCAAGTCCTATCTATCTTAAGTAGAGAAAAAAGAAAAGCCAGTGATTGCCTTCATTCATTCAGTCCTGTACCGCAAAATCTGATTAATTTCCCGGTAAAACAAAGAAATATTTTAGATCACGAGAATACGAAGTTATTTATCAAATCTTGCGAAGAAAAGGTTTCAGAAGACGGAAGAATCGTAGTTAGAATGTCTGGTACTGAACCGCTTCTAAGAGTTATGATTGAAAGTGGGAATCAGCATACGATTGATGAATTAACTGAAAGCGTAACAAAATATTTTTCATAAAATAAAGGCATTAAATGACAGGTGTTGTAATTGTTGGATCCCAATGGGGAGACGAGGGGAAGGGAAAGATTGTCGATTGGTTATCAAGTCAGGCCGATATTGTAATTAGATTTCAAGGAGGTCATAATGCCGGTCACACTCTTGTAATAAACAATGAAACATTCAAATTAAATATTCTACCCTCCGGAATATTAAGAAAAGGTAAAATTTCGATAATTGGAAATGGTGTTGTTTTAGATTTAGCTGCTTTTCAAAAAGAAGTAGCTGGATTAAAAGAAAGAGGAGTAAATATAACCCCATCAAATTTATACATATCGGACAGAGCGACAATAATTTTACCTCTTCATCAATCACTTGATGAATTAAGAGAGAACAACAACTTGATAAAAATTGGTACAACAAAACGGGGAATTGGACCTGCTTATGAAGATAAAGTTGGAAGAAGAGCGATAAGATTATGTGATTTATTTGATAAGGAAAAATTAAACAAAAAAATTGAAATTTTACTCAATCATCATAATGCAATAATGAGAGGTTTTGGATTGAATGAATACAATTTAGAAGAAGTAGTCAGTGAAATATATAAATTAGGAGAATATGCCAAACCTTTTGCAAAAACAATAAATGACATAACTAACGTGATAAACAGCGGTAAAGAAAAAATTTTATTTGAGGGAGCTCAAGGATTTCTTTTAGATATTGACCATGGAACCTATCCTTTTGTAACATCATCAAATGTTCACGCTAGTTATGCATCTATTGGCAGTGGATTGAATCCAAACGTTATTAATCATATCCTTGCAATTACAAAAGCATATACGACGAGAGTTGGGAATGGTCCTTTTCCTACAGAGCAAGACAATGAAATAGGCAATAAACTTGGAGAAATTGGCCATGAATTTGGAACAGTGACAAATAGAAAGAGAAGATGTGGCTGGTTTGACTCAGTTTTAGTTCGTCAAGCTTTAATTCAATCGGGAGCAACAGGTATTGCTCTTACTAAAATCGATGTATTAGATCACTTTGATGAAATTAAAATGTGTGTAGGATATAATCTAAATGGAAATGAAATAGATTACTATCCAAGCTCTGAACAAGATCAAGAGACTATAGAGCCAATCTATGAGACCTTTCAAGGATGGATGAGTACAACAACTGGCATAAACAGCTTCGATGAGTTGCCAGAAAACGCAAAAAAGTATGTCAATCGTATTAGTGAGCTCACAAAGACTAAGATAGATTTAATTTCCACTAGCCCTAGACGTGAGGACACAATATTAATAAACAAATTATTTAATTAAGCCTGAATTAATTTAGTATCTCTTGCGAGACTTAACATTTCTGTTTGAAGCTTCTGAAATGCCCTTTCTTCTATTTGTCGAATTCGTTCTCTACTGATGTTATACTCATTGCTGAGTTCTTCTAGAGTTTTAGGAGTTTCAGATAATTTCCTATCTTGTATAATATGTTTTTCCCTATCATTTAATACATTAATTGCTTTATTAAGAAGAGCTTTTCTTTTTGAAACTTCTTCTTTCTCAGCTATTTTGACTTCGTGATCTGCATCTTCATCAACTAGCCATTCTTGCCATTCTTCTTCACCGTCTGCACTAACCACTGCATTAAGAGAATAATCATTTCCAGAAATTCTTCCTTCCATTTCCGAAACTTCTTTTTCAGAAACATTTAATTGATTGGCAATTTCTGTAACTTGATGAGGCTTAAGTGATCCTTCACTATAGTCACTTAGTCTATTTTTAAGTTTCTTAAGATTAAAAAATAGTTTTTTTTGAGCTGCGGTAGTGCCAATCTTTACTAAACTCCATGATTTAAGTACATACTCCTGAATAGCAGCTCTAATCCACCACATAGCATAGGTCGCTAATCTGAATCCTTTATCTGGGTCATACTTTTTAACTGCTTGCATCAGACCTATATTTCCTTCAGATATAAGTTCTGTTACAGGAAGTCCGTATCCTCGATAACCCATTGCTATTCGTGCAACGAGTCTGAGATGGCTTGTAACAAGTGCATGAGCTGCACTCGTATCCCCTTCATCTCTCCACTTCTTAGCAAGATTGATTTCTTGCTTTTCTGTAAGCATGGGAAACTTCTTGATCTGCTGAAGATAATGACCAAGGCTGCCTTCATTGGACAATGCTGGTAAATTATAGTTTTTACTCATATTCAAAATATGGTTACTTTTTTCTAGAAATCAATGATCAGCTTTTAATTGAATTTATCAATTTGCTCAAGTAATCCGGCATAACAGACTGAAAATGAAGCATTTTTTCTTTTTTAGGATGAAGAAACCCAAGAGATTGCGCATGCAGAGCCTGTCCTGGCAACATTTTAATCGATTGAACCGTGCTTTCTAAAAGTGATTTTAGTTTACTTTGAGGCGATCGCCCATAAGTACGATCTCCTATGAGTGGATTTCCCTTTTCTGTTAGATGCACTCTTATTTGATGAGTTCTTCCGGTTTCTAAGCGACATTCTAATACTGTGGCAACAATTTGATTTTTTTTGTTCTTTAAATTTTCTAGTGTCTTGTAATGAGTGATAGCAACCTTACCTCTACTTACAGAACTCATCATTTTTGTTCTATTCCTATTACTTCTAGATAAGAGTGACTTAATTTTTCCATTTGCTGGTGAGATTTTGTTCCAGCATACAGCAATATAAACTCTTTCGATAGAGTGAGCAGCAAATTGGTCAGATAAATGTTTATGAGTGAAATCATTTTTAGCTATTACAACCAGTCCACTCGTATCTTTATCAATTCGATGAACTATTCCCGGCCTTTGAGCATCACCGACAAATTTTAATTCATCTCCACAATGATTGATTAAAGCATTAACAATTGTACCTGTCTTATTTCCAGCACCGGGGTGCATTACAATGCCTGCAGGTTTATTGATAACTATCAAATCCTTATCTTCATAAACAATATTTAATTTTATGTTCTCACCAATTATTGGCGTCTCATTTGCTAATTGTATATTTACTGAAATATGATCGCCTAATGAGATCTTATAATCAGGATCTACAATATTATTATTTACTGTAATATTGGAGGACTTTATTAATTGAATTATTTTTGACCTACTAAATTCTCTCAAATTTAAAGCAATATATTTGTCTATACGTTGACCTACTTGCTTCTTATGGTTGACTTTGTATTGATAGAACATTATGAGATAACGATGTACCAAAAAATTATGCTATTTATAGTTATATTTCTCGGAATTGTAATTTTAATTGGTACCACGATTATTATTACTACTATTATTGAGCGATCATACAAGATTGATTTTTTTACTTCCACTGATAATTCTGAGAAGGATATAAATATTGAAAAAAAATGTGATCTCGTGGGTGAAAAAACTAAAGTTATTTCTCTAAGTGAGGACAAATTAGCTATTATTTGTGAGGATCGTATTGAGGTAATGAATTTATCTAATAATCAAGTAGAAAAAGTAGTTAACTACTAGCTTGCTCTATAAAAACTGGTCTCTACATCAGGTAAAGTTTCTTTTTTGAGGATGAGATCAGATGCCTTTTCAGCGATCATCACAGTTGTTGCATTGAGATTTCCTGTAATGATATTTGGCATTATTGAAGCATCTACAACTCTTAAATTTTCAATCCCATAAACTTTGAGCTCTTCATCGACAACAGATAACTCATCTTTTCCCATCTTGCATGTACAAGAAGGATGATAAGCAGTATCACCTTTATTTTTAATGAATTCATTTAAATCACCCTCAGAGCTTGAATTTATTCCAGGGTTAATTTCTTTTCCTCGATATTTATCAAAAGCTTTTTGATGAAAAATTTCCCTTGCAATTTTAATACCATCTCTCATTTCTTTTAAATCATGCTCTGTCTGCATATAATTAAACTGTATAGCGGGTGAAGCTGAGGGATTGTTTGACTTTAATTTGACATGTCCTCTACTTGTTGGCCTCATTGGTCCTACATGCGCTTGAAAAGAATGAGAGCTTGGAGATTGTCTTCCATGATCCAATACAAGCGATGGAAAGAAGTGATACTGAATATTAGGATAATCAACCATATCATTACTTCTCACGAAGCCACCTGTCTCTAAGTTTGAATATGCTGCCACTCCAGATTTAAAAATAAACCACTCTATCCCTATGAATGCCATTCTTATTGGATTATATGATGTGTAAAGTGTAACGGGCTTTGTACACTCATATTGTAAATAAGTTTCAAGATGATCCTGTAAATTTTCACCTACACCTCTTAGGTCATGTTGAACAGAAATATCTAATTTTTTTAGTTCTTCAGCATTTCCTATACCTGAAAGCATTAGAAGTTGAGGTGAATTTATTGCTCCCGCTGATAATATCACTTCATTTTCAGCATGTATTTTTTTTCTCTCTCTTCCTGTAGTACATTCAACCCCAACGGCTTTATTATTTTCAATGATAACTTTGTTTACTATTGTGTTTGTAATGACGGTAAGATTTCTTCTGTTAATAACTGGATGCAAGTAAGTTACACTCGTACTTTGTCTTCTGCCTCCATAAATAGTGGTGTCCATTAGACCAAATCCCTCTTGCTTATATCCATTCATGTCATTATTTATCTCATAGCCGGCTTGTTCTGCCGCTTCTAGGTAGACTTTACTCAATTCATTGCCTTCCGAAGATCGAGATAGTTTTAAAGGACCGCTTTTATTCCTATAAGTTTCATCTAATCCTTCAATTGACTCTGATTTTTTAAAATACGGAAGAACATTATTATAATTCCATGACTTAAGATCTTTTTGAGCCCAGTTTTCAAAATCCATTGGATTTCCTCTTACATGAACCATACCGTTGTGTGATGAACTTCCTCCCAACATCTTTCCTCTTGGGCAAAACATTTTTCTATTGTTCATGAATGGTTCAGGCTCAGTTTCGTATAAATAATTATATTTTGGGTCATGCATTGTGTATAATAAAGCTGCTGGCATTGAGGTTTTCCATGTTTTATCCGATGGACCTGACTCTATTAACAATACATTTATCTCTGGATCAGCTGAAAGTCTATTTGCCAGAACACAACCCGCACTTCCGGCACCAATAATAATATAATTATAAGAATTAAATTGCATAACTAATTTTACCAAAGTTTGTAATTATAGTACAACATAAGCTTATGTTAAAAAATTTAAACCCCAATTATGCAATTGTACTTTCAACATTATTGTGGGGTACGTGGTGGTATCCATTAAGGCTACTTAATGAATATGCGTATAATAATGCAATTCCGCTCACTTTAAGTTTCACTATTGCTGGGTTATTTTTATTATTTTTTTCATACAAAAATATATCAAAATTAACTAATCGAAATTTAATTCTTACAATAGTCGCAGCTTCAGCAGGAGCGGCTGCAATGTGTCTTTATAATGAAGGTTTAATTAGAGGTAATGTTGCAAGAGTCTTAATCTTTTTTTATTTAACAGCTGTATGGAGCACTTTAATTGAAATTATTTTTCTAAGAGCGGCCTTAAACATTTATAGGTTTTTTTCAATTTCTTCAGGTTTTATAGGTCTGTTTATTATAACTGGGTTGGATCAAGGAAATTTTATGCCTAGCACACTTGCAGATCTGTTTGGAATTCTCTCAGGATTTCTCTGGTCAATCTGTGCAACACTCATAAGAATAAATGAGGAACTTGATGTAAATTTCGGTACTTCAGTTTTTATTTTAATTGGGGGTCTTTTTGTTGTTATTGCAACATTCTTACCAGATGGGCAAATACTTTCAGGATTTAACTATGATATTTTAAAGAATACTATTTTGATAATTTTAATATTCGCATTTATCTGGTTATTGCCAGGTTACTGGCTTGTCACCTATGGTCAGGATCAAGTTGATCCAGGACGCGCGGGGATCCTATTAATGTTCGAAGTTGTTATTGGCGTTATATCTGCCTATCTGCTTGCAAATGAAATAATCTCGATTAGAGAGTTTATTGGTGCAATATTCGTAATGAGCGCACCATTAATCGAGATCTATTCAGTAAAAAAATAATTAAATCAGACATTTATCTAATTAATTATGTAACATAATTTAATTTTTTTTTATGTGGAAGCACTTACATATATATGTTTCAATTATAATGAAAGATATAAACTAGGAGATTAAAATGAATAAATTTTTTAAAAAATCTGCAATTGGAATATTTTTAGCAGGTTTTGCAATTATTTTTGCAGTTAGTTGCGACAGGAATCAGGAAGTAGCTGATTGTGGCACAATTACTGTCGCAGAAATGAATTGGGCATCAGCTGAAATGTTTGCTCATGTAGATAAAATAGTATTAGAAAATGGGTATGGTTGTAATGTTGAACTTGTACCCGGCGATACTATGCCAACAGCAACATCAATGATGGAAAAAGGTGAGCCGGATGTAGCTCCTGAACTCTGGATTAATTCAGTTCGTATAGCTCTAGATAATGCAGTAGGTGAGGGTCGTTTGCATTATGCAGCTGAGGTACTGTCTGACACTGGTGAAGAAGGATGGTGGATTCCTCAGTACATGGCTGATGCAAATCCTGATATCCAAACGGTTTATGACGTTATAGAGCGCCCTGAACTTTTCCCTCATCCGGAAGGTGGAGATGGAGCAATTTATACATGTCCATCAGGCTGGAACTGTCAAATTAGTACCGGAAATCTCTTTAAAGCGTATGATATGGAAGCAAAAGGATGGAGACTAGTTGATCCTGGATCAGGTGGTGCATTAGCTGGTGCTATCGGTGAAGCATATAATAAAGAAGAGGGATGGCTAGGATACTATTGGGCTCCTACAGCAGTTCTTGGCAAATATCCACTTAAGAAACTAAGCTTTGGTGTTGAACACAGTAAAGAAGAGTGGGACACTTGTACTTCTCAAGACGGATGTGCAGATCCAAAACCTAACGCATGGGTTGTTTCTGAAGTATACACTGTTGTAACTGATAACTTTAAAAATAGTTCTGATCTTGGAATGGAATACATTTCAAAGAGAGCACTTCCAAACAGTACTGTTAATGCTTTATTAGCTTGGAAAGATGACAATCAAGCATCTGGCGAAGACACAGCTATACATTTTCTGAAAAACTATACAGAATGGCACAGCTGGGTTGACGGTAATGCGAAAGCTAAAATTGAAGCAGCGTTATAATTAAAAAAATAATATTGCGGACTATAGAAATATAGTCCGCATATCTATATGAACTTTACCGAATTTTTTATTTCATTTCCTGAAATGAGTAAGGAGAGTCTTCGCCTATTTAAGAAGTCTCTTGATGGCGCTTACCGAAACTTTTCACGTGAATATGGCGATACAATTGAAGCGGTTTTTGATCCAGTGCTTTATTTCTTAGTATGGTTTGAAAAAATACTACAAAATTCTCCATGGCCTGTCGTAATAATCGTTTTCTTATTATTGATTTATTATGGAAGTAGAAGCATCGCTCTAACTATTTCATCTTTAATTGCTTTTTTATTAATTGGATATTTTGGAATGTGGGATGATACGATGTCCACAGTCAGTATTATTGGTGTTTGCACACTAATGTCTATCGGCCTAGGTATACCAATTGGCATATTAATGTCAGGATCTGATAGGGCGAGAGCCGCAATTACTCCAATTTTAGATATTATGCAAACGATGCCAAGTTTTGTGTATCTCATTCCAGTTGTTATGTTATTGGGTATTGGTAAAATTCCTGGTTTACTTGCAGTTATAATCTATGCAATCCCGCCAATAATTCGACTTACTGATCTTGGTATTAGAGAAGTTAATAAAGAAGTTTTAGAAGCCGCAGATGCATTTGGTGCAAATAGAACTCAAAAATTATTTAGAGTACAGCTTCCATTAGCTTTACCAACAATTTTCGCTGGTATTAATCAAACAATAATGATGGCACTTGCAATGGTAGTTATTGCTTCAATGATTGGGGTTAAGGGATTGGGGCAACCAGTCTTAAAAGCCATCACCAATCAATATTTTACAATGGGCCTTCTGAATGGTTTGGCTATTGTAGCTTTGGCGATCATATTTGACAGGGTTTCTCAGTCATTTGGCAAAAGAATGCAGCAATATAGGGCTGGCGCAAATGAGTGAGATAAAGATTAAGATAGAAAATTTGTATAAAATTTTTGGATCAAGACCAAGAGAGTACACAGACATAGTTAGAGATGGTGTTGATAAAGACGAGTTATTATCAAAATATAATCATGTTCTTGGGTTGGATAATATTTCTCTAGATATCAAGGAGCATTCAATACAAGTTGTAATGGGATTATCAGGGTCAGGAAAATCTACTTTGATAAGACACATTAATAGATTGATTGAGCCAACCGAGGGAACGGTCACAGTTGATGGAGAGGATATTACTAAACTTAATAAAATGGATCTTCTAGAGTTTAGAAGAAATAAAACAGGGATGGTTTTTCAACGCTTTGCACTATTTCCTCATCAAAATATATTAGACAATGTCCAGTTTGGATTGAGCATAAAAAATCTAGATAAGTCAGACTCTATAGAAAGAGCAATGTACTGGATTGAAAAAGTTGGTTTAACCGGTTTTGAAAATAAATTCCCAAATCAATTGTCAGGAGGAATGCAGCAAAGAGTAGGTTTAGCTAGGGCGTTAGCTACTGATCCAGATATATTGCTAATGGACGAAGCCTTTAGTGCGCTTGATCCATTAATAAGAACTGATATGCAGGACCAATTACTGGACTTACAAAAGAATTTAAATAAAACAATTATGTTCATAACTCATGACCTCGATGAGGCACTAAAATTAGGCGACCGAATAGCTATACTCAACGGCGGAAAACTTGTTCAAGATGGAAATGCAGAGGAAATTCTTTTAAAACCCGCTGATCAATATGTGGCCAATTTTGTTAAGGATGTTAATCGTATAAAGGTTTTAAAAATCAAGACAATTCTTGACCAAGGAGGTGAACGAGCAAATTCTAATCCAACTGTAAACGTAAATGATAGTATTGAAAATTGCTTGCCGGCAATACTTGAAAGTCAATCCGGTCTTAACGTAATTGATGAGAAAAACAATTTTGTTGGCTCAGTATCAAAAAACAAAATTATAGATATTTTGCAAAAATCTAAGGATTAATTCTACTAAATTTTTTTATTGCCTTAAATTTTTACCGGTTTGGTCATAACAAGCATTATCAACAATTGAGGCATTATAAAACTCTCCATTTATTTCAACTTGCAAAACTTCTTTGGATTTTAATAAATCATTGTTCAAGTATGCAAAAGCAATACTTTTTTGCACATAGTGGCCGAAGCCTCCAGATGTTACATATCCGATACATACTTCATTCTGCATAACAGCTTCATTGCTAGTCACATCTATGTTGTCAGTTTCAATTACCAAGGAAAATAATCTGTGATTGCTATCATCTTTAACTGCAGCGTCTTTACCAATAAAATCTTTATCCCAATTTATAAATGCAGAAAGGCCAGTTTCTTTTGGAGTATAGTCAGGTCTAAAATCTAGTGTCCATGCGCCCCAATTTTTTTCTAGTCTCATAGACATCAAAGCTCTTCCGCCAAAAGGTTTAATGTTGAATTCTTCTCCTGCATCCTCAATAGCCTCATACAGCTTGATTTGATAGTGTGGAGCTACATATATTTCATATCCCAATTCTCCAGTAAATGACAACCGGTTGACTAATGCAGGAACACCAGCAACAAACATTTGTCTAGAATCTCTAAATTTAAATGACTCATTAGAAACATCTTCTCTTACCAATAATTGCAGTAAATTTCTAGACTTTGGGCCAGAAATAGCAAGGCCGTGATAATCATCAGATCTGTTTTTATAAATGACCTCATATTGATCTAGATGTTGTTCAAACCATCGTCGATGCATTTCCTGAGCGGCACCAGATCCATAAACCATAAAATGATTTTCACTAATACACGAAACTGTAAGGTCCCCATATAATTTACCTTTTTTAGATAGCATTGGACTTAGTGCTATGCGTCCAACTTTAGGTATTCTACCTGCCAAAATATAATCCAAAAATTTTCTTGAGTCTTTTCCCTTAAATTCATGTTTAGAAAAATTAGCAATCTCTGTTACTCCAACGTTTTCTCTTACATTTTTTACTTCATTTGAAACATAGTTATGGGATCGAGAGCGCTTGATAGTTGGTTCTTCGTAAGCATCATCAGGATTATCAGCAAACCATAGAACATTTTCGAGTCCAAAGCTGTCACCCATAACTGCTCCCATGTTAACGAAGCGATCATATAAAGCTGTAGTTTTTTGTTTCCTTCCTTTTGGCAAAGTCTCATTTGGAAATGTCATAATAAATCTTCGTTCATAATTTTCAGATGATTTAATTGTTCCATAATGTGGAGATGCATAATCACCAAACCGTGCGACATCCATCGCCCAAACATCTATGGAAGGTTCACCATCAATAATCCATTCTGCAATACATTTGCCAACACCTCCTCCTTGACAGAACCCGGCCATAACACCGACTGCTACCCAATAATTTCTCATACCTGGAACTGGTCCAATGAGAGGATTTCCATCAGGACCAAATGTAAAAGGGCCGTTAACAATATTTTTAATTCCTGCTTTTTCCAAAGCTGGCATTCTCTCAAAACCAATGACTAATCGATCTTGAATATTTTCTAATTTTGGTTCCAACAGTTCATGTCCAAAATCTAATGGGGTTCCCTGAACTTTCCAAGGAGTAGACTTATGTTCATATGTGCCAAGCAACATGCCTTGTCCTTCTTGTCTAAAATAGATATTACCATCAAAATCAGTTCCAACTGGTAGCCTTGTTCCCTTAGGCATCGCTGCTATTTCTGGAATTGTATCAGTGATTAAATAATGATGCTCCATTGGCTGTACAGGCAAATTTAATCCAGCAAGTTTACTGACCTCTCTCGCCCAAAGCCCTGCAGCATTAATTACAATTTCTGTATGAATATTGCCCTTATCAGTAAACACATCCCAGGTTCCATCTTCTCTTTGCTTAGTGTCTTTAACTTCAGTATTTGTGTAATAGTTAGCGCCATGAACTTTTGCAGATTTTGCAAATGCATATGTGACACCTGATGGATCTACTTCTCCATCGATCGGATCCCACAAAGCTGAAATATATTTATTGGGATCGATAAGAGGATTTTTTTTTGCAACCTCCTCTAATGAGATAAACTCTTGATCAAGACCCATATATCTGGCTTTTGTTCTTTCTCTTTTAAGATAATCAGACCAAACTTCATTAGAGGCTAAATAAAACCCTCCACTTGGTTTAAAGCCAACTGAATGACCTGAAGTCTCTTCAATTTCCTTGTACAAGTTTATTGTATATGCCATCAGTCTGGATATGTTTGGATCTGAAGAAATGACATGAACGTTTCCTGCGGCATGCCATGAGGATCCTGCTGTTAATTCTTTTCGCTCAAGGAGAACGCAGTCCTTCACCCCAAACTTTGCTAAATGGAAAAGAATAGAGCAACCTACAACTCCCCCGCCAATAACAACAACTTTAGCATGAGTTTGCATTCTTAAGGTGTGAATTCTTTATTTACCTGCTTAAGAGTTTCGTCTGTTCCATGGTGAAAATGTTTTCTCATGTCCGGCATATATTTCATCGAAATTGGTTTTTTACCAACTGCAACTGACATTTCTCTCACGTGATGTGCTTCGGCGCCACAACAAATTCCAATAAAGTTGATATTTTTTTCCATACAGTCTGCAGCAAATTTAGCCATTTCAAAACGATTACAAAAAAGATTATCCAAGGCTACAGGAAATGCATTATTTCCAGGAATACAATCACATCCATCATCAGAAATATTTAAAAAACCAGGTTCCTTTTCTGTTGTTCGATAAGGCACTGGCAATCCAGCAACATGGCAAGATACTTTATCTCTTACTTTTTCTAGAAGTTTCATAGTCATATCTGGCCCTCTATAACAGTTTAAACCAACGACATTTGCACCCAAGTCTTCCATCATTTTACATGCATCTTCAGGTGTATGTCCTTCTCTTGTCTTATCTCCCCTGGGTATCGCAAAATTTGTAACTGCAATCATGCCTTCATCTTTGATTGCTTTTAGAGCAATTTTCATTTCCTCAGTCCAATTAATTGTCTCAGCGACAATAAAATCAACTCCCGCTTCCTTTGCCCACGCCACTTGTTCCTCATACATTTTCTGACATTGAATAAGAGATTGTTTATCATTTGGATCATAAATATTTGTATTTGCTACATCTCCACAAACCATAAGATCTAAATCTTTATATTCATTAGCTGCATCTTTTGCAATTTGAAGAGCATTTTTCTGTAAAGACTCTAATAAATGTTCTTTCCCAATTATTCTTAATTTTTCTCTATGGCCATAATAAGTGAAAGCTTGGACAACATCAGATCCTGCTCTTATAAATTCTCTATGTAATTGAGTAACAACTTCTGGGTGCTCTAAAACAACTTCAGGAACAAATCCTCCTGCGGATAAGTAACCTCTTCGTTCCATGGCGAATAAATAACCTTCAGCACAAATGATTGGTCCCTCATTTAATCTCGTTATCAGATCTTTTTTCATGAATGCACTCCTAATTTATTCAAATAATAAATAAAAAATTATACCTAATTTAATATTCTGTCGAATTAAAAAAATGACAAGGCTATTCTTTTTTGGAATGAATAAGCATTTCTAATTTGAAAACAAACGCTCATCAAGCGGATAAGTAGAAATCGTTTCGTAACCATTATTTGTTACGACACCCTGATCCTCAAGCTTGACCATGTGGTCCCCATTAACTTCACCCACCAAAGCCTCGACACAAAGAGTCAGTCCTGGTTCCAGAACAGCGTCAAAGGCATTTTTAACCAAACGGTCTGGGTAGGCGATCAATGGCCATTCGTCACACATCCCGACACCATGCATAGGTGATGAATACTTGAGCGCCTGATACTTGTCCTGCAACACGTGCAAAGAATGAGTTAAGTCTTCCATGTGGAGGCCGGGCTTGAGAAGCCTTGTGTTATAGCGAATGTGTTCTACTGCCTCTGCATAACTCTCGCGCATATTAGCTGGCGCTAAACTATCTCCAATCCACCAGGTACGACTGAGATCTGCACAAATCCCATAGGGGCCGATCAAATCAGTATCAAAAGCAAGAATTTCGTTCTCAGATATGATCCTTGGCCCACATTCTTGAAACCATGGGTTGGTGCGTGGCCCTGAAGTAAGCAGTCTTGTCTCAATCCACTCGCCACCTCTTTTAATATTTTCTGAATGGAGTACCGCCCAAACATCATCCTCTGTCACACCACCTTTTGGAATTTCTGCGCGTGCAAACTCCTCCATAACTGCCATCGAGCGTTCACAAGAATAAATAGAACAGCGCATTGCTCGTAATTCGTGCTCGGTTTTGATAGCTCGTGCACGTTCTGTCACTTCCTCACCGTCACAGTACTCAAGCCCTGCTCGACGGACCGCATCTAAACCTGCAGGCTGAATTTTGTCTATACCGACTTGTGTACAACCTGGAGCGTGAGTGGCAATTAAGTCTAGTACCTCAGCTGCGAAAGCGTCAGCTGCTGGCCCAATCCGGTCACCACGGGCGAAGTAAAACATGTCTGCACCTGAGCGGCTCTCCCGAACAAGTGGATTGTATTGGGCGAGGAATGGTGCGTTTTTATAATCCCAAAGTACCATATACCCATCAGCACAAAGCAAGCACGCCCGGAACGGATTGTGGGTGTTCCACAACTGCATATTTGTCGTGTCAGTTGCATAACGAATATTAAGGGGATCAAACATCAATAAGCCCCCATAACCCCTGGCTACAATTGCATCAGTCAAGCGTTTGTGTCTGGCTTTGCGCATCTCAGTCAGATCTGGCAATATAAGCCCTGCATCTTGCCATTCAGCATAGGCTAATGCAGTTGGGCCAATTTCGACACGATCGCCATCATTGATTGTTCCATCGCCCAGATGCACCCCCTGGCTTGGGTCTATCTTATGATTATCGCTGTAGTAATTATTTATATTTGGTAATATTTTACGATTTATCTTCATTTTATTAATTAAGGATTAATTCTATTCAAATAATTTAATCTACCTACGATCTCATCCCTATCAATATAATATCCTTGGAGGTGTCTATTACCTGAATTGGCATCGTATTCTTTTCTGCCATGCAAGACTCTTCTGTTATTAAAGCTAAAAATATCTCCAGCTTCTAATCTGAAATTGATTTCAAACATAGGGTCATGTAGCAATGAAAGAAGTTTACGATATGCTTCATAGAAGCTATCCATAACTTCAGGACTGCAATCCATTATTCCCATATAAGCAACGCTGAACCGTATATCATTAAAATCATTGTTGTGATCTAGAGTAAATATGGGTTTATGCATTACTCTAATTGTGTTTGCGGTGTAATCTCTATTTACAAATTTTACAGGTGTATCAAGAAGAATCTTGAAATATTCAGTAAAATTTTCTTTCATATAGCTTGCAACTTTAAATCCATCTAACGCAACTGATTCACCACCGGTTGCATCGTTTATTAAACAATGAAGGAACTGGTAGCCAGGAGCAATTTCATAATATGGTAAGTCGATGTGATTTCTTAGAGCTGCAGCTGTATATGCTGAATTATTTGGATTAGGAATGTCGATTACTTCAAATGGTGTTTTAAAAAAAGTTTCTCTATGATGACTTATATTAGATAGAACATCAAAACCTGACTCTTTTTCAGTGGGTGCATTTTTTACAATTGAAATGCCCTTATAGTGAAGTTGTTCTAACCATTTTTTTATTCCTTCATCTCCACTAATAATTTCTTGATAATCTATTTGAATATCTTCAAAATTTGATTGCATACTATTGTCCCACAAAAAATAAGGTGAACTATATTTTTTCTTACTTTTCATCGTGTAACAGTTATGTCGAAGCCATTCGACGTCATAGTGACTTATATGGCCTCCTTCACTCCACTGAATCTCCAACTGCCCTTTATCATTTATTGTAAACGCTTTTGGGTAAATATTTTCTGAAACATTTAGCAAGTTAAAGGTTCTCTCCCTTGCAGTAGGGTGAACTTCTGATGGACAATTATCCCTTAACCATAAAAAATTAAATTTACTCTGCTCACCATCACTCCAATCAATTAGAATCGATTTACCATTCTTTTTTAATGATGATATTGATGGATTCTCATTCATATCTTATTTAAATGTATTATATTTTCTGTCCCAATTCGGAAACTTACCTTTTTGATTCTTATTTAAAGTTTTCATAATTTCAATCAAAAACAAATCTCTTTGTTTTTCTAATTCTTTAATATTGAATTTTCCTGCTTGTTTTTTTGTTCCTGAAACCATTGCTTTTTTAAGTTTGTTGGTTAATTCAGGTGCTTTCAATTTTGTCCAAGGGAGTTTTAGTGCAGGACCAAATTGTTCCAGCATGTGTTTCATGCCAGTTTCTCCACCAGCTAAATGGAACGTTAAACAAACCCCCATAAAAGCCCATCTCAATCCAGGACCATAAACAATTGCATCATCAACTTCATCCGTTGATGCTACCCCGTCATTTATAATATGCAAGGCTTCACGCCATAACGCTTCTTGTAGTCTGTCTGAAATATATCCTTCTATTTCTTTTTGAACAATAAGTGGTCGCATTCCAATATGTTCATATAATTTTTTTAATTTTTTAACACTTATATGACTAGTTTTCTTGCCAGCTACAATCTCTACTAGAGGTAATAAGTATACAGGATTAAATGGATGTCCTATTAAAACTCTCTCAGGAAACTTACAAGCTGATTGAATTTTCGATGGCAATAAGCCTGACGAACTAGATGCAATTATAACTCTCTTATCAACTAGATTATCAATTTGTTTTAGAATATTTTTTTTAATCTTTTCGTTTTCTGGTGCATTCTCTTGAACAAAAGTTGTGTCCTTCAATGCACCAGGTAATTTTGAATAGACCTTAAGATTTCTTAATGAGGCATTTCTATTCAAACCAATTTTCTTTAGGCTTTTAAAAGCAGTTCGAACATTTATTTTTAGCTGCTCACGTGAAACACTATTAGGGTCATACGCTTTTACAGTATAACCTTTAGCTAGAAATCTTGCAGCCCAGCCTGCACCAATTACTCCAGTACCTACAATAGTGATGACTTTATTTTCTTTCAAACTTTAAGCCCAAGTTTTTTTCTAGCTTCATCTGGCCCCATAACATTTGCACCAAGATTATTAATTATTGTCGTCGCTTTTTCAACAAGTTGACCGTTTGAGGCGTATACACCTTTTTCAAGATATAAGTTGTCTTCAAGACCAACTCTAACATTGCCGCCCAAGAGAACCGCTTGAGCAACCATTGGCATTTGATGAACCCCAATTCCAAAAGCTGCCCAGTTACTGCCCGATGGTAGCATGTCTACCATGTTTTTCATTGAACCGGTATTAGCTGGCGCCCCATAGGGAATGCCAAGACAAATTTGAAATAGAGGAGGGCTGTCAAGCAACCCCTCATCGTACATTTGATTTGCAAACCACATATGCCCTGTATCAAAAACTTCTAATTCAGGTTTTACGCCTAATTCTTGTATTCTTTTTGCACCAATTCTTAATTGTTCAGGAGTACTAACATAAATCATGTTGCCATCACCAAAATTAAGAGTTCCACAATCAAGGGAACATATATCTGGTAATATTTCTTCAACGTGACTTAGTCTTTCAATTGCATTAACAAAATCAGTATTAGGTCCGAACTTTAATAGATCATCCTCAGGTCCAATTTCTATATCACCGCCCATACCGCTAGTAAGATTTATTATGACATTTGTGCCACTATCTTTTATGCGGCTCACAACCTCTTTATAAAGCTCATCGTCTCTTGACCCCTTTCCTGTATTTAAATCTCTGACATGGATATGCGCTATGGCAGCTCCAGCTGACGCTGCTTCAATTGCTGCATTAGCAATTTGCTCTGGCGTCACCGGTATGTTCGGATGTTTGTTGACCGTATCTCCTGATCCAGTAACTGCACATGAAATAATGACGTCTCTGTTCATATTTCCTTTACTAGTGAAAAAAAATTAATTTACAATTACCATACTATAGTATGTAATCATCATCTGAAATGCAAAATCTACAAAAATTTTATATTGATGGTCAATGGATAGCGCCACAATCTAGTAAAAAAATGCCAGTTGTAAATCCAGCCACAGAGGAAGTTATCGGTGAAGTCATATTAGGTAATGAAGAAGATGTAAATATCGCAGTAAAGGCTGCCAAAAATGCATTTATGAGTTTTTCAAAAACTTCTAAAGAAGAGAGAATGAATATTTTGAAAAATATACGAAAAATTTCAGAAGAAAGATTTGATGAATTAGCTGATGCTATGACAATGGAGATGGGTGCACCAAGAAAAATGTCACGTGAAGCCCAAGCTGATGCAGCTATAGGTCATTTGGATGGTTTTATTAGTGCATTAGAAAAACATGAAGAAAAAATTGAGTTATCCAATACAGATATTTTATTAAAAGAACCAATTGGAGTATGTGGTTTAATCACTCCATGGAATTGGCCAATAAATCAAATCACATTAAAAGTTTTGCCAGTCATTGCAACCGGCTGTACTTGTATTTTAAAACCATCAGAACATACGCCATTATCAGCAATGGTTTATGCTGAAATACTTGATAAAGCTGGTGTCCCTGCAGGTGTATTCAATTTAGTTCATGGTGATGGCGAGGGTGTGGGCATAGCCATGTCAAGACATCCAGATATTGAGATGATGTCGTTCACCGGCTCTAAAAGAGGCGGAAAGTCGGTTACAATAGAGTCTGCTGAAACTGTCAAAAAAGTTACACTTGAGCTTGGAGGCAAGTCACCAAATTTAGTTTTTGCAGATTGTGATCTTGAGGAAAAAGTAACCGCATCTGTAAATGAATGTATGTTTAACACTGGCCAATCATGTGACGCTCCTACCAGATTACTGGTTGAAAAAAAATGCTACGATCAAGTCGTTACAATAGCAAAAAAGGCGGCTGAAGAAATAAAAGTTGGAGACCCACAAGAGGATGGAGATCATCTAGGACCTTTATTTGATAAAATCCAATTTGATAGAGTTCAAAACATGATTCAGGTAGGAATAGATGAAGGTGCCGAACTGCTTGTTGGTGGATTGGGTAAACCTGAGGGGTTAGAAAAAGGTTGGTTTACTAAACCAACTATATTCATAAATGTTAATAACAGCATGCGAGTAGCTCAAGAAGAGATTTTTGGCCCCGTACTCGTAATAATTCCATTTGAAGATGAAAAAGAAGCTATTGAAATAGCTAATGACACACCTTACGGACTTGCTGCATATTTACAAACAGGCGACACTGAAAGGGCAGAAAGAGTTTCAAGACAACTTAGAGCTGGCGGTGTACATGTAAACGGAGGCGGTTATAACTACGGCTCTCCTTTTGGCGGTTATAAAGAGTCTGGAAACGGCCGCGAAGGCGGTGATATGGGGCTTGAAGATTATCTTGAAACAAAAGCATTACATATTGCTTAAAATTTAATTCAAAGCAGTAAAATTTATGGAAAAATTACTGTGGCAAGCCTCCGAAAAAACACGAAAACAATCGAACTTAATTAAATACCATCGTTATCTTAAAAAAAGCTACTCAATAAATTTTGATTATGAATATGACTCTTTATTCAACTGGAGTATAGCAAAGCCTAATTTATTTTGGACGAGTCTTTTGAGTTATTTAGATATAAACTATAGTGGCAACGAAAAACCTGCTATTAGTGAAAGTGAAAATATTTATGACAAGAAATTTTTTCCAAACTTAAAGCTTAGCTATAGTGAAAATATCATTAATAATTTAAATTCTATTCCTATACTCTATGTAAATGAAATTGGATTTAAAAAATATTACAGCAAAGAAGAAGTTGTTCATAAAGTAAATTTAGTCGCTAAATATTTGAGATCTATTGGTGTTAAAAAGGGTGATAGAGTTGTAGGTATTGTAACTAATAATGCGGAAACATTGATTTCATTTCTTGCAGTAAATTCAATTGGTGCGGTATGGTCTTCTTGTTCACCAGATTTTGGTGAACAGGCTATATTAGATAGGTTTAGTCAAATAGAGCCCAAAATTTTATTTTATTCCAGCAACTACATGTATGGAGGAAAGAAATTTGAAATTTTAGAAAAAATAAAAAATGTTGAGAGTAAGCTTAATACATTGGAAGTGTCCATATGCATTGATTATTCTCAAAAAGATAAAAGTTTTATCGATGAAAAATTAAATTTTTTTGAAGAAAACAATAGAGAATTGAATGAGCTCTCTTTTGAAAGATGTCAGTTTAATGACCCAATGTATATATTGTATTCCAGCGGTACAACTGGAAAACCAAAATGTATTGTACATAATACTGGAGGTCCATTAATCCAACATTTAAAAGAACAGCAACTTCACTGTGAAATTTGTGAAGACGATAAGCTTTTCTATTTTACTACTTGTGGATGGATGATGTGGAATTGGCTTATTTCAGGTCTTGCTTCTAAGGCAACAGTTGTTCTTTATGAGGGGTCTCCTTTTTTTCCGCAACAGGACTCACTTTTTAAGGTGGCGGAAGAAGAGGAAATTACTTGTTTTGGCACAAGCGCAAAGTTTATCGATGCGCTAAGAAATAGCCAAATTCAAATTTCAAATAAATATAAACTATTAAAATTAAAAACAATTTTAAGTACTGGATCACCACTAGTTAGTGAGAGTTTTAATTATGTTTATAGCAATATTAAGCAAGACGTACATTTAGCCTCTATTAGTGGTGGTACTGATATTGTTTCATGTTTTGTTGGAGGAGATCCAACCGGCGCAGTATTTTCAGGAGAAATTCAATGTGAATGTTTAGGAGTTGATGTAGATATTTTTAATGAAGATGGGATTAGTACTCAGCAAAAAGGAGAATTAGTCTGTAAATCAGCAATTCCTTCAATGCCAATTGGGTTCTGGAATGATGTTAATAAAGAAAAATATAAAAAATCATATTTTTCAAAGTATCCCAATATTTGGACACAAGGTGACTATGCAATCAAAACAGAAAATAAAGGTTTCATAATTTTTGGGCGCTCTGACTCAACTCTCAATCCTGGAGGTATTAGAATTGGTACCGCAGAAATATATAGGTCCGTTGAAAAACTAGAAGATATCAATGAAGCTATTGTGGTTGGGCAAGAATGGAATGATGATGTCAGAATTATTTTATTTATAACCCTTAAAGCCAAAAGCCTTCTAAATGATAAATTAGTTTCTGATATTAAGGAAAATATTAAGAATTCAACCTCCATCAGACATGTGCCTGCGAAGATTATTCAAGTTACTGATATTCCAAGAACTCGGAGTGGTAAGATAGCTGAATTGACTGTAAGAGATATTATAAATGGTAAAAAAGTTAAAAATATGGAGGCTCTTGCAAATCCAGAATGTCTTACAGAATATGAAAATATTGAAGAATTAGACTATTAGTCATATATTTTCAATTATGAAGCTAGATTTTGACTCAAAAGAATTAAGAGTATTTGATAAAGAGGAAATTTTTAAAATTCATCCCCTGTGGATACGGGAACGATCAACTGAAAAAGGGGAAGTTGATCAAAATTCTTTTCAAAGATTATATGATCCTGAAAAAATTAAACCAGATTTGCAAATAAAGAATGCTCAGCTACTAGCAGACAACAAAATACACGTAGAATTTTCTGATAACCATAGTGCAACTTATTGTTTAGATAAATTAATAACAGAAATTACAAGATCAAATGTCCTACCTCCAAAGATTTACTGGGAGAAAAATGATGCTGAGTTAAAAAAATTTAGTTTTGTCTATGGAGCAAACGAAAGTCAGCAGCTGTTTGAAATTTTAAAATTTTATCATCAGTATGGTTACGTTGTAGTCGAAGATTTGCCAGCTAAGGATGGAGAAGTTGTAAAATTTGCTGAAAAAATTGGGTTTATTCGAGAAACTAATTTTGGAAAGCTATTTAATGTGAGGTCACAAAAACAACCTAATGACTTGGCTTATACATCCATCGAATTAGAGTCGCATACTGATAATCCCTACAGAAAACCTGTACCATCAATTCAATTTTTATTTTGTATTGAAAACAGTTGCAAAGGTGGAGATTCCACAGTTGTAGACGGTTTCAAAGTTGCAGAGGATCTAAAAAAAGAAAATCCACAAGCTTTTAATATTCTAGTAAATACTCTAATAAATTATAAATTTGAAGATAATGATGCTATTTTAGAAAAAACTGGAAAAATTATAAAACTAAGTGCTAGAGGAGAACTCAAACAAATAAAATATAGTAATAGATTAGACTTTGTATTTTACGATGAGCCAAAGGTTTTGGAAGAATTTTATGCTGCTAAAAGAGTTATGCATCAAATGATCAATTCAGATAAATATATATTACAATTTCATTTAGAGCCTGGTAACTTGTTAATTATGAATAATTACAGAACTTTGCATGGAAGAAGAAGCTACAATACATCTGAAGGAAGTCGGTGGCTTCAAGGGCTATATATTGACCATGACTCTGCTGAAAGTAAATATAAACTCCTCTCTAAGGAAGTAGAATGAAGACAGTCAAGTTTACCGAAATGAAAAAAGGGTCAAAAGAAGATTACGAACTTTTGGCTGAATATGAAAAAAACTATGTAAATGAACTTCCTGATCGAATTTTAGAGTCATTAAAGAACTTAGATAATTCAGTGGATGGGTACCAAGTATCAAGACTCGAGCATTCTTTGCAATCAGCAACCAGGGCTGAAAAAGATGGGGCAGATGAAGAAATGATTGTTGCTACATTGTTGCATGATATAGGAGACAGTCTTGCTCCTTACAATCACAGTCAGCTCATAGCCGCTGTTTTAAGGCCGTATGTTTCTGAAAAGGTTCATTGGATTATGTTGCATCATGGCCTTTTTCAAGAATATTATTATGCTCATCATTTAGGCAAGGATAGAAATTCACGAGATAAATTTAAAGACCACCCATACTATCAAGATGCAATTGATTTTTGTGAAAAGTGGGATCAAAAATCTTTTGATCCTAATTATGAATCCTTCCCGTTAGATCATTTTGAACCAATGGTGAGAAGATTATTTTCTAAAGAGCCAAATTTTTAAGCTATCTTTTTTACAATTACATTTCCAACTGAATAGCCAGCTCCAAATGAACATATAATTGCTAAATCATTTTTATTTAATGATTTATTGTATTTATGAAAGGCAATAATTGAACCAGCTGAACTTGTATTTGCATATTCATCCAAAACTACAGGTGCTAATTCTTTTGGGGCATCTTTTCCCAATACATACTTTGAAATTAAAACATTCATATTCTCGTTGGCTTGATGAAGATACATGCCTTTGAGATCATTGGCCGATAGGTTATTTTCTTCTAAATGAGATTTAATCAAGTTAGAAACTTCTGGAACAACTTCCTTAAATACTTTTCGTCCATTTTGATGAAATAATTTATCTGACTGACCAACACCATCAGGTGATGAATTATTTAAAAAGCCATAATTATTTCTTATATTGTTTGAAAACTTAGTTAATAATCTCGTACCAATTATTTCATAAGAGTTTTCTCTAATATTTTCTTCATTAAGACGTTCTAAAATAACTGCAGTCGCAACGTCTCCAAAAATAAAATGACAGTCTCGATCTCTGAAATTTAAATGTCCGGTACAAATTTCAGGATTAATCATGATAGCAGACTTTATACTCCCAGACTTTACCATGTCGAAGATAGTTTGAATTCCAAAAGTTGCTGATGAACACGCAACATTCATATCAAAAGCAAAACCTTTGATACCCAAAGCATTTTGTATTTCAATTGCAATTGCTGGATAGGCACGTTCAAGATTTGAACAAGCTACAATTACTGCATCAATATCATCTACATCTATATTTGAGTTTTTTATCGCATCTTTAGCTGCAATGACCCCCATTTCGGCCAAATTAGATAATTCTTCTTCTGACCTTTCTCTCAATTTAGGCCTCATAAAAGAAGTATCTAGAATTCCTGTTTTATTTTGTACATATCTTGATTTAACACCTGACGCTTTTTCTATGAATTCAACGCTGGATTTTTCCAAAGGTTGGGTTTTCCCATTTTTAATATCTTCTGAATTTATTTCATTAAATTCATCAACATATTTATTGAATGATTGCACCAGTTCCTCATTAGAGATTTTTTCCTTAGGAGTGTATAGGCCGGTCCCAGAAATTTGAACTTTAAACATATTGGAAACTATAAAATTTAAGTAGGCGCTTTGACTAATTAACTTTTTTTTCTAATTATTACAAAAAAAGAAAACTGACCCTAAAAAAGGGCCAGCTTCTAATATTTATATTCCTGGAATATAAGGAACGCCATCACCTTTAATGGTTTCATTTATGCTTTGTAATGTAGTACAAGCTGAAATCATAAAACTGAAAGCTAAAACTGTAAGAGTAGTACGCATGCTTTTTCTCCTATTTAATTATTGATACTATATTTAATTAAGTACTAATTACAATTATTATGTTTAGAATCATGAAATTCTATGTGTATATCATTGGCACATCCAATCCTAAGCCCAGAACATATGTTGGTTGGACCAATAATATTGATAAAAGAATAAGGGCTCATAACGCCTCAAAAGGTGCAAAATATACTAGAGGTAGCAAATGGAAACTTCTGTATAAAGAGATTTTTGAGTCTAAATCAGACGCAATGAAAAGGGAAATTGTTTTAAAAAAAGATCGTAAACTCAGAACGCAACTTAGAAAAAAATTAGTTTAAGGTTCCGTATTCACTTCTTCCTTTTTTTCTTAGTCCGTAGGGACCAGCAATATAAATTGTAATTGGCTTAATACCTGGCTCTAAGTCAACCCGGTGCAAATTATCAGCACTTCTAAAACCTATATAAAATTTTCCACGCCATTTTCTTTCTTCTTTGATGTTTGTCTCCCAGTAACCACCACTTAAAATAATTGTAATATATGGAAAGGGATGATTGTGTAGCCCAATTCCATGATCATTATCTAAAATATGATGAATAAGTATATTGAAAGGAAACCATTTTGGTCTTTTTCTAAATAGCAAATAATACCTGGCTGTCCATGGTTTTGCTAAATGATATTCTGGGTGTGAAGGGCCTCTGTCCATCACAACTTTTTTTCGTCCTAATTTCTCTAGTATCTTAAGAAAAAGCATGGTACCTGAAATATAATATAGATGCGTCCGTAGCTCAACTGGATAGAGCATCAGACTTCGGATCTGAGGGTTGAGGGTTCGAATCCTTCCGGGCGCACCAGAAAAAATTATGAAGATATATAAACCATTTGGACCAACAATAGGCAAAACAAAGCTCTCATCGAGAACAGTTACAAACTTAAACAAGTTTTCAGATCAAGTGTCAAAAAATAAGTCCTTATCTAAAAAGTATGATTATGATCATAGGCTCATAGGAAGTATGAAACAGCAGTTTAAAATACCAAATAAAATTTTAAAAGCTGGAATAGAAAAACAGATAATTAATTCAATAAAAGATTATTATAAGCAAACATTAAATATAAAAGTTAAGAAAATTAAAATTGAAAGGGCTTGGATAGTAAGTCAGTATGCTGGGGATTTTAATCCACCTCATTTACACAGAGGCAACATCAGTGGTGTGGGTTATTTAAAAATTCCCTCGTCTATACGATTAAATAAAGAAAAAGATTTAGCAGGTTTAATATCATTTTTTGATGGCCGTGTTTCTATGCCCAGGAACAGCCCTCCGCTAGTTAAGCACCGTGAAACATTTAAGCCTAAGGTAGGAGATTTGTATATTTTCCCTTCTTTTTTAATGCATGATGTCCACCCTTTTAGAGGCGATGGTGAGAGAAGGTGTTTTTCTTTTAATGCATTCGTAGACGCTTAATTAATGTTTCTTGTTAAAATTTTTTAATTCTTTATTAATTAATTTTTTAGACAAAGAACCTTCGCGTATAATGTTTATTTGATTATTTTTAGTTTCAACTAAAGTTGACTCTTTAAAGCTCATTTTACCTTTTTTTTCGATTGCATAAGCAACATCTTTTGATTTTATTATTCCTAATTGATTTAAAGATTTTATATTTATTTCTCCATGAATATTAGCGCTTGTAGTTGCGAGTGGCTTTTGAATGTACTCGAGAATTTTCATAACATCTTTATTTTTTGGAATACGTATACCTACCTTAGACAATCTTTTATCCCCATTGTAAAACTTTTTTCCTTTCTTTTTTAATATCAAAGTAAGTGGTCCAGGCCAATATTTTGATGCCAAATATTCTTCAAAGGGTGAAAATATTGCAAGCTTTTTAGCTTCAGCAATTGAATGAGTAAACAGAATTAGAGGAAATCTTTTGGGTCTTTTTTTAACCTTAAATATATTTTCAACGCCTTGAAAACTCTTTGCATCAGCTGCAATACCATAAACGGTATCTGTTGGGATTACTATAGTTTTTCCTATGAGTAGACTTCTAGTTATAATTTTAATATTATTTGAATTTAGATTTATTATTTTAGATTTCATTAAATGACTCAAACACAAATATATTTCGATGATAGTTTTAAAAATCATGTATCTTCTCTCGATTATCCAGAGAGAACTGATCGGGTAAAAAATATCATCGATTTAATAAATAATGAAGAATTTAAAAATATATCAATAATTAAACCGAATAAGGTAGATTACTCTCATATTTATGAAGCACATGATAAAAGATTTGTAGATGAAACTCTTGATCGTTTTCCAAAAGATGAACAGATAGTTTTTCTGGATCAAGAAACACCTGTATCTCGTGGTTCTTTTGAGGCAACATTAAAAGCTGCAGGCGCTGGCATAGACGCAGCAGATAAAGTTATAAATAAAAAATGTATGAATGCGTTCTGTATTGTAAGGCCGCCAGGCCATCATGCATGTTATGACCGTTCAATGGGTTTTTGTGTATTTAATAATGTAGCTATATCTGCAAAGTACTTGATTAATAGGTATGGTTTAGAAAATATTGCCATTATTGACTTTGATGTTCATCATGGAAACGGAACGCAAGATATATTCTATGAAAATTCTAAGGTACATTATTATTCAACTCATCAATATCCATTGTATCCTGGAACAGGCGATACAAATGAAAAGGGAGTAGGCAATATTGTTAATGTACCTCTTCAAGCGGGAACAAATTCATCTCAATATCAATCGGCATTTGATGAGATGATTATAAAAAAATTACATGATCAAAAACCAGATTTTTTAATTTTATCAGCGGGTTTCGATGCTCACAAAAAAGACCCATTGGCATCGCTAGAACTTTTAGAAAATGATTTTAAATTGATTACACAAAAGTTGATGAGTATCGCAGATAAATATTGTGATAATCGAATTATTTCTATGCTTGAAGGTGGATATGATATACAAGCTTTAGAAAATTCAATGATTACCCATATAAGAGAGTTACAAAATAATGACTAAAATACCTGATGACATAAAAAAACTTTCTTTTGAAAAAGCTATGGAAGAACTATCTGAGATTGTAGAAAATTTAGAGAGTGGAAACATTGATCTTGAAAAGTCTATTGAGTATTATACGCGTGGATCGCAATTAAGAGCCCATTGCCAACAAAAATTAGACGATGCAGTTTTAAAACTTGAGGAAATCAAAGTGCTGCCAGATGGTAAAATATCTAAAAAAAAGTAAATGAAACATCAAATCATAAATAACGATTTGAAAAAATTTACCATTAAATTCAATAAATTTTTAAAAAAAAAACTTAGTAAAGATAAAAATCTATTAAATCAAGCTATCCTGTATTCAATTAATACAGGAGGTAAAAGATTCAGACCATATCTAGTATATATTTTTGGTAAAGAATTGAATTTATCAAACAGTGTTATTTTTAATTTAGCTTCAGCAATTGAGATGTTACATAATTATTCTCTTGTGCATGATGATTTACCTTCTATGGACAACGATCAATTTAGAAGAGGAAAAAAAACAACACACTATAAATTCAATGAATATACTGCCATTCTCGCAGGATGCGCTTTATTGACAAAAGCATATCAAATTTTATCTAGTAGTTCTTTTAAAATATCAGATAAGAAAAAAACAAAGCTGATTGAAGTAATGAGCAAAGTTTCAGGTGAAAAAGGACTTCTTTTAGGGCAATACTATGATTTGAGTTTAAAATCACCTACTGTAAGTGGGAGATTAGAATTAAACAAATTAAAAACTGCAAAATTAATGTCTTATTGCTGTCAAGCAGTTGCAATTTGTGCAAATAAAAATAAGAGTGTCGAAGTAAGTATGAAAAAAATTGGAGAGTACATCGGAGAAATTTTTCAAATCAATGATGACATTGCAGATTTTCCAAGAATGTCTAAGGTAAATACTGAGATTTTACTAAATTACAAAAAAAAACTAGCTGAAAAGACGTTAGAGAATTTGAAGAAAATTAAATTAAAGAAAAAAAAGACTTTGTTGCTTATTGATTTTTTAGTTGATCTAAAAGTTTAGCCACATTGCGCTCTATTGCGCAATATATGATCTGCTAAAACACACGCCATCATAGCTTCAGCAATAGGGACAGCTCTCAAACCTACACATGGATCGTGACGACCTTTTGTTGAAATCGATGTATTTTGAAATTTATTATTAATTGTTTTTTTTGCCTTCAAAATTGATGACGTTGGTTTAATCGTTATTGATAAATTTAAATCCTGACCACTTGATATACCACCTAAGATTCCGCCAGAGTTATTAGAAGAAAAGATAATTTTTTTATTTTTATTAGCTCTTATTTCGTCGGAGTTTTCATCTCCTGATAATTCAACAGCCTCATTACCAGCTCCTATTTCAACACCTTTAACAGCGTTGATGCTCATCATTGCACCTGCAAGGTCAGCATCTAATTTACCATATACAGGTTCTCCAAGTCCGGCGGGAACATTTTTAGCATTTACTAATAATTTTGCACCCAATGATGATCCTTTTTTTCTAGTTTCATCTAGGTACTCTTCCCAAACTTTAACTATTTTTTTATCAGGACAGAAAAATGAATTTTTCTTTACGTCATTCCAATTGAAATTTCTTTGATTAATTATGAGCTTTCCAACTTGTGTAACTGCACCTTGAATTAAAATATCTTTTTTTAATATATGTCCAATTACCTTTCTTGCGACAGCACCAGCAGCTACTCTACTCGCAGTTTCTCTTGCGGAAGAACGACCTCCACCTCTATAATCTCTTATTCCATATTTCAAAAAATATGTTAGGTCAGCATGTCCAGGTCTAAATTTATTTTTTATATCGCTGTAGTCTTTTGATTTCTGATCTTTGTTCCAAATTAACAGCATTATCGGAGTTCCAGTTGTCTTTCCCTCAAATACACCAGATAAAATTGAAACTTTATCATCTTCTCTTCTTTGTGTAACAAATCTATTTTTTCCTGGCTTTCTCATATCTAAATATTTCTGAATATCTTTTTCCTTAAGTGGTATTAGAGGAGGACAACCATCAATTACACATCCAATAGCTTCCCCATGAGATTCCCCCCATGTTGTAAATCGAAAATTTTTTCCAAAAGTATTAAATGACATATTTATTTTTTATTTGTCTCTGATTATTAAATGATCCACCAATTCATCAAGATACACTTTATATTTATTTCCTTCAAATTTATTAATATTAGTTTTAGCTTTTTCTGCGTATTTTCTAACAAATTCGATTGAACTCTTATAAGTATTAGTTTTCTTCATTAGATTTAGAAGTACTGCCAGATCTTTTTTACTTCTTTTTCTCTTAAAAAAGAGTTTGGCTATAATTTTTTTTGACTTTTTGTCAGATTTTTTGAAACAATGAATGACTGGATATGTTACTTTACCCTCAAAAAAATCTTTACCAGCACTTTTTCCCATTTTGCTCGATTCACCAAAATAATCTAATACGTCGTCAGATAATTGAAAGGCCATGCCAAAATTAAAACCAAAATCATTAAATATTTTTTGAGTTTTTTTGTTTTGGTCAGTAATGATGGTTGGCAAGAAACAAGATATCCTAAAAAGCTCAGCAGTTTTGGCATCTATGATAGATAAATATTTCTTTTCTGTTAAGTTAACATTTTGATTGTTACCTACGTCCTGTATTTGTCCTCTCGCTAAAACGAGTGACGTTTGGGATAATATCTCTAGTAACTTCAGTGATTTATTTTTTACCATTAGCTTAAAAGCTCTACTTAAAAGGTAATCTCCAACTAAAACACTTACTTTATTTCCCCATATTTGATTTGCGCTTATTTTTCCTCTTCTGATCTTTCCTGTATCAATTACATCATCATGCAACAAAGTAGCGTTATGAATAAACTCTATGCAGACAGCAAGTGTTACATCTGCGTTACCTTTGTAATTTAGCATTTTTGATATAAGTAAAGTTAAAAGTGGCCTTATTTTTTTTCCTTTGGCTTTAATGAGATGGCCTGCTGTTAATGTAATTAATTTTTCTTCATCCTTTATGTTCTTACTGATTTCTCTTTCAACTCTCTTTAGAGAGCTTTTAAGTAAATTCGATAATGATTTTACTGGGGTATTCACTTATTAATTATGATTTTGTTTTATATTTAGATGTACTTATAATATAGTCTCATATAATTAAAAGTTATTGATTTCAGGCAAAAATTAAAAAAATGAGCTTAATATCCTCTAAAATAAGAATAAATATAGTTGGCTTGCGAGGTGTTATTGGAGATCTCGGTAGATTTCAAAAGGGCCTTACACTTGAGAATTGTGCCGCTGTTCTTGAGAAAGCTTTTAGCTTTAAAAAGCCATCTGTCGTAGTCATTAAGATCAACTCACCAGGTGGGTCACCGGTACAATCTGAATTGATATACAACCGTATAAGAAATTTATCAAAGAAAAACAATGTAAAAGTGATTACGATCGCGGAGGATGTTGCTGCCTCAGGAGGTTATATGCTGATGTGTGCAGGAGATACCTTAATCGCCAATAAAAGTTCTATAGTCGGATCAATAGGTGTGATCAGTGCCTCTTTTGGATTCAAAAAATTAATAGATAAACTAGGCATTAAAAGGAGAGTTTTTACAAAAGGAGATAGAAAATCGTTTCTCGATCCATTTGAAGAAGTTTCTAAAAAAGACATAGATAAGCTGATCAATGTTCAGAATAGCATATTTGAAAATTTCAAAGATTTAGTATCAAAAAATAGAAAAAAGAAAATAGACCCAAAAAAAGTTTTTAATGGGGAGTTTTGGACAGGCGAACAAGCAAAAAAACTCGGTTTAGTAGATTCTAATGAAGAACTAAATTCATACATTGAAAAACATTATGGAAAAAAATTAAAGATTAGGAACATAGAAGAAAAAAAATCATTCATTAAAAATATTTTAAATAATCAGATTTCAAATAACGATATTGTTGACCGGCTTACAGAAGCTCTAAGGGAAAATTCTTTCTGGAGTCGATATGGCCTCTAAAAACATGGAAGACCTCGTTTCATTATGTAAAAGACGAGGGTTTATTTTTCAATCAAGTGAAATTTATGGTGGCTTGCAAGGAATATATGACTATGGTCCACTTGGAGTAGAATTAAAAAATAACCTTAAATCCTCTTGGTGGAAATCAATGATCTATGATCGAGATGACGTAGAAGGGCTTGATGCATCAATTTTAACAAGTAGGCATGTATTAAAATATTCAGGCCATGAAGATACTTTCTCTGATCCTTTAGTCGACTGTAGAAATTGCAAAAATAGATTTAGATCTGACCAGGCTACAAATGGAAAATGTCCAGCATGTGGGTCTAGCGATCTAACTGAACCTCGACCATTTAATCTTATGTTTAAAACCACAGTTGGTCCTGTAGATGATGGCAGTAATTATGCTTACCTAAGACCTGAAACCGCACAGCAAATTTTTACAAATTTTAAAAATATATTAGACTCAACAAGTAAGACTATTCCTTTTGGAATCGCGCAGATAGGCAAAGCTTTTAGAAATGAAGTCACTCCAGGCAAATTCATATTTAGAGTTAGAGAGTTCGAACAAATGGAATTAGAATTTTTCGTTGAACCAGGTAAAGATGACGAGTGGCATAAATATTGGGTAGACAAGAGGTATTCATGGTGGATTGATCAAGGCATATCTGAAAAAAGATTAAAAAAGCTAGATGTTGAAGATGCTGACCTATCTCACTACTCAAAAGCTACTGTAGATCTTATGTATGAATTTCCACATGGACTTGAAGAATTAGAAGGTATAGCAAACAGAACTGATTTCGATCTTGGCTCTCACACTAAAAATCAAAATGACTTTAAAATATCGGCAGATGTAATGAAAAATAACCAATCAACAACAAAATTGAGTATTCAAAATTTAGAAAGTAAAGAATGGTACATCCCGTATGTTATAGAACCATCCGCTGGTGTTGATCGAGGTGTATTTGCGCTGCTCAATGAAGCTTACAAGGAGGAGGATTTAGAAAACGGAAATAAAAGAATTGTATTAAGTTTGAAACCACATTTGTCTCCAATTAAAGCGGCCGTAATTCCTCTAAAAAGAAATAATGAGGATCTAGTCAATAAAGCAAGCAAGATTAAGAATGATCTTCAATCACTAGGTATGGGAAGGGTCATTTTAGAAAGTTCTGGTAATATTGGAAAAGGTTATAGACGTCATGATGAGATTGGTACGCCTATTTGTATAACAGTTGACTTTGAAACAATCGAAAATGATACAGTGACTATAAGAGATAGAGATACTATGTCACAAAAAAGAGTTTCATCTCAAGACTTAAACCTTGAATATAAAAAAGTTTTTAATTAACTATATATCCCTTCTCGGAAATTCTATTTTGCTAAATGGCCAAGATTTTTCTAACCATTCCTTAAATGTTTTTCCTAATTCATCCTCTAAGCCGCTAGCAAGTAAATCCTGTCTTATCCAATAGTATGCTTGTACCTCGTACTCAGGGTTATCGGAGGGATAAATATAGCAACAACCGATTACATCATTCTCTTCTTTTGTTGATAAAACTGTGTAAGCGAAAGAATGTCTAAGAGAAAACTCCACTTCATGCCATCCCAGATCAGCAAGATTTTCATCTAGTGTCATTTCTTTTGGCCATTCACTATCGTCCATTAGTTTATATAGATGGTCTGCACTTTTCATTACTGCTTCATAGTCATTATCTACATATTTTATTGTTAATGGTCTTAAGATGAAATTTTCAGATACCAATTCCACAGGAACTTTAAAACTATTTTTAACTATTGGACGGCTGTACATTTAAATTTCAAGTCCAAAATCGACGTTTTCAATACTATGGGTTAGTTGTCCGATTGAAATTCTATCAATTTTTGTTTTTGCATAGGACTTAATATTTTTTAAATTAATATTTCCAGATGCCTCACAAATAAACTTTTTTTTAACAATTTTTAAGCACTGAGAAATTTGTTTCTCAGACATATTATCGAGAAGTGCAATATCTATTTTCTGATTTAAAATTTTTTTTAGTTGTTTAATTGTATCAATTTCTACTGTAATTTTCTTTTTTAATTTTGATCTTTTAATTTTTTTTATATTCTCAACCAGTCCTTCTTTATTTCCAAGATGGTTATCTTTTATGAAATAAAAATCTGACAAAGAAGCCCTGTTTACATGCGCACCACCAATTATAAGAGCATATTTTTGTACCTGTCTCATCCCAGCAATTGTTTTTCTCGTTGAATAAATTTTAACGCCGTAAGGTGCTGCAATATCAACAAATTTTCTTGTTTTTGTTGCAATACCAGACATGAACCCTAAAAAGTTTAGAGCTGTTCTCTCAGCAATTAATATACTTCGTGCATCACCGTTTACGTCAATAATTTTATTTCCTTTAACTACTTTACTTCCATCTTTCTTTAGAACTTTTATTTTAATTTTACTATTGAGCGCTTTAAATGTTTGAACAGCAAACTCAGTTCCACAGACAATCGCATTCTCTTTTGCGACTATAGATGCTTTGATCTTTGTTTTTTTGGAAATTAAAACTTTTGAGGTTATATCACCATATCTACCAAAATCTTCTTTCAAAGCAATTTTGATTTTTTCCTTAATATCTTTTTTAGCTAACAAGTTTTTCATCAACTTCTGATATAGTATAATCCAAGATAGTTTTGATATAACCATCTATTTCTGAATATTTAATATCAAAATGCTTAATAAAATCTTTATCAGTATTTTGGTAATCAGATCTTAAATGACAACCTCGACTTTCTCTTCTTAAATAAGCGCCAATGATAATAAATTTGCTAACCAAAATCATATCATTAAGTTTAGCTGAAAGACCTTTTGACTCTCTCTCAATTTTTAGCACATCATTTAGACCTCTAATTATAGAATCTTTATTTCTAACAATTCCTAAATTTCTCATCATTGAAGACCTTAATTGCCATATATATTTTTTTGCTCTTATTTTATTTTTAGTTTTCTCTTTAAAAATTTTTATAAATTTAGAGCTAATATGAATATCCTTTTTTATATTCCTTTTATTTATTTCATTTGCAACAATCTTAGCAAATACAAGAGATTCTAATAGTGAATTTGATGCAAGGCGGTTTGCTCCATGAATACCAGTTGCAGCAACCTCTCCGCAGCACCAGAGCCCTTCAACAGAAGTCTGTCCTTTCAGATCAGTTTTTACTCCACCGATATGATAATGAGCGACAGGAATTATCGGCAGCAGGTCTCTTTCAGGATCTAAGTCTGCATTTTCACAATAGGATGAAACTTGAGGAAAACGAGTATTAAAATTACTACCCATATGCCTACAATCTAAAAAAACTGAATTTCCTTTTTCAATTTGTGTGAATATATTTTGAGCAATAAGATCTCGTGGTGCCAACTCATTATCAGGATGAATACCAAACATAAACCTGTCTTCATCTTGATTTACAAGGTAGGCCCCTTCACCTCTAATCGCCTCAGTAGCCAAAGGAGTAGGGTCTAGGCCAAAATCAAGACCTGTGGGGTGAAATTGTACAAACTCCATGTCAGTAAGTGTTGCACCAGCATGAGATGCCAACGCAACCCCCTCTCCATATGAACTTCGTGGGTTGGTTGTATTTGCAAAAATACCTCCTAAACCACCTGTCGCTAAAACTACATGAGAACTTTGAATAATTACATTACTGTCAGGAACATTAGTATCAGTAAATCTTCCAATTACTCCGTAAATAGTATTGTTGTCTGTCATAATCCGATCAATCGAAACATTTTCTAAAACTGTAATGTGATCACTTTTTTTTGCTTTTTCAATTAAGCCGCGCATAATTTCAAGACCAGAACTATCACCTTTTGACCTAATGATTCTATTAAAGCTATGGGCACCTTCTAGCCCTAAGTTGAATGAACCATCTTCATTTTTATCAAAATTAACTCCGTATCCCTCTAAATCATCAATGATTCCTTTTGCATTATTTACAACTTCTTTAATCGCATCAATATTCGCCAAGCCTTTTGCTGTAGTCAAAGTATCATTAATATGACTTTCATTGCTGTCATCTTTTGAAACTGCCGCGGCAATACCTCCTTGAGCCCAACTGCTTGAAGTATTTATTCCAAGTGAACTTTTAGTAATTACACAGACTCTTCTTGGCGTTAAGTTGAGTGCAACAGTTAAACCGGCCACACCTCCACCCACTATTACAACATCAGGGCTATAAATAGCATCAGACATTAGCTGCTTCTGCCAATTTCAAGCATACGATCAATTGAAAGACGAGCTTTATCAATAATTACCTTATCAACTTGAATTTGATACTGGTTAAATCGTATTGCGTCATAAATCTTCTTTAGAGAAATTCTTTTCATATGCGGACATAGATTGCAAGGTCTGATAAATTCGACATTAGGATTCTCTATGGCAACATTGTCACTCATTGAGCATTCCGTAACCATAATTACCTTTCCAGGTTGATTGTCTTTTACATAATTACTCATTCCAGCCGTTGAGCCAGCGAAGTCACTTACTGCAATCACTTCAGGAGAACATTCGGGATGAGCTAATACAACAATATCTTTATGTTGTTTTTTATATGCCATTATTTCATCGGCAGTAAATCTCTCATGAACCTCACATCGCCCTTTCCAAGAAATAATTTTCACATCTGTTTGAGCTGCAATATTTTTTGCAAGGTATTCGTCAGGTAGAAATATAACTTTATCAACACCTAAAGATTCTACTACATGTTTTGCATTTCCGGATGTACAGCACACATCTGTTTCTGCTTTTACATCAGCTGATGTGTTTACATATGTAACAACTGGTACGCCAGGATATTTTTGCTTTAATAATCTTATGTCTTCCGCGGTAATCGACTCCGATAAAGAACATCCTGCGCGAGTATCTGGAATTAAAACATTTTTGTCTGGGCTAAGTATTTTTGCTGTTTCAGCCATAAAATGAACGCCACAAACTATTATTGTATCTGCTTCAGAGTCTCTTGCCTCATAAGCCAATTTTAGTGAGTCACCGACGATGTCAGATACGCAGTGAAAGATTTCAGGTGTCTGGTAATTGTGAGTTAAAATTGCAATATTTTTCTCTTTTTTTAGTTTATTGATTTCATGTATAAGCGGAGCATGAAACGGCCACTCAACTTCAGGTATTATTTTCTCTACACCCTTATATAGATGAGCCGTTGCATCTTTTACTTCAGAATTAAAATCTGATGGATATTGCAAATTTTCATTCAACATAATTATTTTTTAATATAGTTTAATATTACAATTATAGTTAAATGTATATATTTCAACATATCAACAATTATACGAAAAACATGGAAATCTGCCGTCGTGCTGGAATTGGTAGACAGGCTGGTTTGAGGGATCAGTGAACGTAGTTCGTGAGAGTTCGAGTCTCTCCGACGGCACCATATGGTAATAGGTACAAAATAAGATGAAAATCCTTTTTATAGGACCCACAAGAATAGGAGATACTATTCTTTCCTCTTCAATTATAAACTTCTACTTACAGAAATATGATGATTGTAATTTTTCAATTATTACCAGCCCATTCGCTAAAAATTTATACATGAAAATGCCTGCGTTAGCAGAGGTACTAGTTGTAAATAAGAGAAAACTCGGCCTGCATTGGTTAGATATTTTAAAATTTACTATTTTTAAGAAATGGGATTTAGTTATTGATTTAAGATCATCTGCATTGTCATATTTATTATTTGCCAAATGCAAAAAAGTATTTAAAGGAAATAATAACTTTCATAAAATCATACAGTTTCAAAAATTTTTAAATACGAAACAAAAATTGTCACCAAAAATTTGGTATAGTTTTGAAGATAGCTCTAAAAACTTAAAAAAAATTTTGAATTCTAAACCTTTGATTGCTGTAGCGCCTTATTCGAACTGGTTTAAGAAAGATTGGTCAATAAAAAATTATAAGACATTGCTCGAAAATAAAATATTTAAAAATCATACTATAGTATTAGCAGGCATAAATAAGGATGTAAGAAATAAAAAAGAATTTAATGACTTCTTAAATTCCCCAAATCTTAATATTATTAATTTGTTTGACTTAAGTCTCAGAGAAATGGTTCCAATTTTTGAAAGATGTGATTTTTTTATAGGTAGTGATAGCGGTTTAATGCATCTTTCAGCATCAACAAACTGTAAAACATTTGCACTATTTGGGCCAACAAATGACTCAGTGTATGCGCCATGGGGAGATCACAAGGTAATTAGGTCAGATAAAAATGATAATGATTATGGTCTTGAAAAATTATCAGTTGAAAAAGTTCTTAATAATATTAAAGATTACTTATAATGATTGATTTAATAGTAAAAAATGGAAATATTGTCTCACATAATTCAGAAAAAGTTGCTGATATTGCCGTTAAAAATGGAAAAATATTTAAGATCGGTAAACTAGGCAATCTTAAATCAAAGAAGACTATTGATGCAAAAGGTTTTCATGTCTTACCAGGCGCATTTGATACACAAGTTCATTTTAGAGAGCCAGGTAATACAAAAAAAGAAAACCTTAAAACAGGAAGTTTAGCGGCTGTTGCAGGAGGGATAACTTCAGTTTTCGATATGCCCAATAACAAACCAAGCATCACAACAAAAAAACTTTTTATGAAGAAACTGCAGACTGCAAAAAAGAGAATGCATTGTAATTACGCTTTTTATTTTGGAGCCGAGAAAGATAACATTAAAGAAATAAAGAAAGTTGAGAAAGTAAAGGGTTGTTGTGGCGTAAAAGTTTTTGTTGGCTCCTCAACAGGTACATTGCTTGTTTCCAACCATGCTGATATTGAAAAAATTATGAAATCAACAAAGAAAATGATCTCTTTCCATTCTGAAAATGAGGATATGCTAATTACTAGAAAAAAATATGCTAAAAAAGGAAAGCCGTTAAGCCATCAAGTGTGGCGAAATATAGATACAGCCCTAAGTTCTACTAGAAAGCTGATCAGATCAGCTAATAGGAGTAAGAAAAAAATACATGTACTACATATCACTACGGCAGAAGAAATAAAATTGCTCTTAAGAAATAGAAAATATGTTTCATTTGAAGTAACACCTCAGCACCTAATATTAGCATCTCCAGATTGTTATAAAAAACTAGGTAATTATGCTCAGATGAATCCTCCTATAAGAGGTATCAGGCACAGAACTGTTTTAAGAAAAACACTACAAAAAGGTCAGATTGACATAATTGGATCAGATCATGCTCCTCATTTAAAGTCAGAAAAAAATCAAACTTATCCAAATAGTCCCTCAGGAATGCCAGGAGTACAAACTTTACTTCCTATTCTATTAAATGAAGTTTCAAAAAAGACAATCTCACTTAATGAAGTAGTAAAATTAACAAGCTTTAATCCAAAAAAAATTTTTAAGATTAAAAATAAGGGGTTAATCAAAGTTGGCTACGATGCCGATTTAACAATAGTTGATATGAATAAAACTAAAAAGGTTTTGAATAAAGATATGAAAACAAGGTGTGGATGGACACCTTTTAATGGCATGAAACTTAAAGGTTGGCCTGTTGGAACAATAATAAATGGTAAAGCAGCATTTTGGAAAAATAAAATCAATAAGTCAGTATTTGGTAATCCAATAAGTTTTAATTAGCTGCGAGCAATAAAAGAAGAGTTTCTAAAATTACGCTTACCATAACGCAAGATTTTGCGATCTAATGTTCTTATTCTGCCACCCGCAAATCTTAATATAGCATCTCCAGCGGCCGTATCCCATTCCATTGTAGTTCCAAATCGAGGGTATACATTAGCTAAGCCATGTGCAATGTAACATAATTTTATTGAACTTCCTGAACGAAGTATTTTATTAGCATTAAATCTCTTAAAAATCATTTTTTTTGCTTTTTCTACTTCACTCTTAGCAAGTGAATGAGATCTACTTAAAATGATTATATTTTTATTTCTTTTTTTAACTTTGATTTTTTTTATATTTTTAATATGTCCATTTTTATTCAATTTTGAAAAATAAGATTTTTTATCTTTTGTGAAATAAAGTTTATTTTTAGTTGGCATATAAATAATGCCAAAAACTGGTTTTTTATTTTCAATCAGGCCGATATTTACAGTAAATTCGCCGTTCCCTTTTAAAAATTCTTTTGTACCATCTAATGGGTCTACTAACCAAAATCTTTTTGCAGCTTTGCCTTTTTTAGCTTGCTCTTCAGAAACAATAGAAATCTCAGGAAAATGAAGCTCTAAGCCTTTACAAATTATATCATTAGCCTTGATATCTGCATTTGTGACAGGCGTATTATCAGACTTATATTTTTTGGTTACCTTTTTTTTATAGATTTTGATGATTTCAATGCCAGCAAGATGAACGATCTTAATTAATTCATCCAGTTTTTCAGGTGTTATTTTCATATATGGAGTAAAGCTTGCAAAATAGACAATAAGACAAATATATTATACATACCAGAGCAAAATTATTAAATCGTATGGAAAACAATGTGAATAGCATTAAAGGAAATAATCCTATTGTAGTAGCTATGTCAGGTGGCGTTGACTCTTCAGTAGCTGCTGCGCTTATGAATAAGGATTATGATGACGTGATAGGTGTCACTCTAAGACTATATGATGAAAAAAAAGTTGCAAACTCGAAAACATGTTGTTCAGGTGCTGACATATTGGATGCTAAAAAAATAGCAAACACCATAACTATACCACATTACGTTTTTGACTATGAGGAAATTTTTAGAAAAAATGTTATTGAGCCTTTTATCAATGAATATAAATCAGGGAGAACCCCTATACCATGTATAAATTGTAATGAAAAAGTAAAATTTCTTGATTTACTGTCGTTTGCAAAAGAAATTAATGCGAAATCATTAGTAACAGGTCACTATATAAAAAAAGTAAAGATTGATAACGAGTGGCGATTGTATGTTCCACAAGATAAAGACCGAGATCAGTCCTATTTTCTTTTTACAATGAAAAAAGAGGATCTTGATCTCATCGAATTCCCACTGGGTGATTACAAAAAAGATGAGATCAGGGATTTAGCTTTAAAACTAAACTTACACGTTTTTGATAAAAGTGATAGCCAGGATATTTGTTTTATACCCGATGGGGACTATAAAAAGTTTATAAATAAAAATATTGATAGTGATAAAGGCGAAGTTGTAGATTTAAACGGAAATATACTTAATAAACATGAAGGTATTCAAAACTTCACAATAGGACAAAGGAGAGGTTTAGGTGTCTCACAAGATGAGCCTCTTTATGTAAAAAAAATTGATAAAAATACAAACAGAGTCATTGTGGCAAATAAGGGTAACATTAGTTCGTCAATTATATATGTTGAAAATGTAAACTTAATTACAAAAAATTTACCAAACGATCTATACGTAAGAGTAAGATCAACTGGAAAATTATTGAGTGCAAAAATAGAAATTAACAAAGAGGATGAAGCAATAATATATTTAGCATCACCTGAAACTGCTGTATCACCAGGCCAGGCTTGTGTTTTTTATTGTAAAGATCCAATAGGCACACGACTATTAGGAGGTGGCTGGATCCATTCGACAAATGAGTAATTTTGTCTAATATTTGCTTATGAGTTATAAGCAGTTTTGTAAACTTATTTATTTTTTAGTAACATTATTTTTGTTTGGAAATATTAATTCTTTTGCTAGCGATGAAGGTGACGTATTATCATTTGCATTAGCAAATCCTTGTTATCAAATTGCAAAAGATACCAAGAATCTAAAAAGCGATCTTAAATATACATCTACTATTATGGTTTATGAAGGATCAGGATGTAAGTCGCTGATGGATTTTATGCCTATAATTTCAGGATGGGAATTAGGCTCGCGCGAGGGTGGGTTTAGACCATTAGAAAGCACAGAATTCTATATGGGCGTTAATGAAAATGGTGAGATTGATTGGAAGAATGTTTCCTTTGCAGGAGCTAAGACCTTCGGAGGGAATAAAACTACGTATACTACAGTAGGTCGGTCAAAAGTAAGGTGTGAAGTTAAATCACAAATAAAAAAATGCGTTCAAATAATAAGAAATAATAAAATTATTAATGAAGAAGTAGCTACTTTAATTAAACAAAAAAAAATAAAAGCTAAACAAATTGAAATAGAAAAAGCTGAAGAAAAGCGCATCGCAGAGGAAAGTCGCATCTTAGAAGAAAAACGAAAGGCTGAAGAAAAGCGAATCGCGGAGGAAAGTCGCATCTTAGAAGAAAAACGAAAGGCTGAAGAAAAGCGTATTGCAGAAGAAAAACGAATTGTTGAAAAGAAACTTAAGTTAATAAAGCCTGAAAAAATTTCAATAAGAATTAAAAGTTTAATTAATGATATCTCTAGTTTCGTAAAGGATAATCCAACGGAATACGATATTCTTGAAGTATCTGAGATTATTATAAAAACTCAAGATAAAATTAATGGTAATTCAAAATTAACAGATAATGAATATAATCAATTGTATCAAGAATTATATGATTTTGCCTCCAAATCTTCCAAATTTGAATCTTTCTTTAAAATAAATAAGGAGAAACAAAAAGAAAAAAACTTAAATATGATAGATGAGCTATATGTGGCTTTAGATAGTACTGAGGTTTCACTTAAAGATTATCTAAAAAATAATTTAGGAGAGAATTTAAGCATAGATGAGAAAGTTGTTGCGACTTTAAAAACAATTGATAATGAAAAAAATAACCCCTCAACAATAAGTCAAATTAATAAAATTATTAATAACTCAGGTATTCTGTTCAATGAAATAAATGAATTTAAAACACATTATCCATTAGCTAAAAAAAATATTGATGAACTCAAATATATCCTTTCAAATAATTTAACCTCAGATACCGCTCCCTTAATTATAGAAAAAATAAAATTATACGAAAAAATAATTAATGATAGTGAGACACAATCATTAAAAAAAATAAATCAAGAATTTACGAATTTCGTGAATGAAAATAATTTTAAAACTCGAGATCTAATCAAAAAAGAAAAAGAGGATAAATTAGCAAGTGAAAATTTTTTAGCAGAAGAAAAGAAAAAAGAAGAAAATAAGAAAAAAACTGAAGAGGAGAAAATTGCAGAGGAGAAAGTAGAAGAGAGTGACTTTGAAGAATGGAATAGGAAAAGACTAGAACGAGGAGACAAATTGAAGAAAGCCATAGAGGAAGCTGATGCTGCAAGGGATTTACTGGCAAAAAATGCTGAAACCCAGAGAAAAAAAAGATTATCAAATTTATGGTATAGCGCCTTTACATGTAGAACTTTCAAGAATGATTATGGACAAGATAATTTTGTAAATCAACTTGAGCCAGCTGCAGAAATAATTAAAGGCCAATTTGCAGAACTTATTAAAAACCCAGATCAATATAGTGAAGCACAATATCTGAGTTCTATTCAAGCAGTGAATCGTAACAGTTGGATAGAATGTTCTAACGACTTCGAAATAATTGTTGGTGCATCAAATAAAGAAAAAGAAAACTTGATTAATTATTATGCAGAATCAAAATGGGGTTCCTCCTATAAAATTGGAAATTCAAGAATTCAATTCTGGAAAAGAAGAGGAACTGGTATAGGTGGATCAGTGATTATTGTTTCAGCAGAATTACAAGTGAATTGAAAACCTAAATAAAAATTTATTAATAGAATGAAACAAATTTGGCAATTCAATGGTGACAATGCTCCAAGAAACCCTCTTAAACCAAAACCTTAACTAGATAAAAAAATAGATAAAAACTGTCAGAGGAATTGAGGAAAAATTGAATAGTTTTGTTATTTATTGAATTTTTTTGTTATTAATATTTTGGTGAGAATATTGGGACACTCCCTATCAAAATAGTTTTCAGATTTATAATTTTTCCTGCTTAGGTACAAATAAGATGCTTGAAACTTGTCAATCAAGGAATTATAAGCTCATCAAGAATACAATTGATTAGTAAAACTTGTACTTTTAGTAAAATAGTTGGTCAGGTGCTTGCTCTTCATTTTATCTTGTGGCGGGGTAGCTCAGTTGGTTAGAGCGGAGGAATCATAATCCTTAGGTCGGGGGTTCAAATCCCTCTCCCGCTACCATTTAAATATATTTATTTAATTAGCAGCCAATAAATACTCTTCAACTTTTTTTATCCATGAGTAATTTTCTGTTGCTCGTTTTCTTCCATTTTCTCCTAGTTGATTTCTCAGTTTTTGATCTTCTAGTAAAAGCAAAATTTTTTCAGTAATCATTTTTTGGTTACCAGCGTCACATACTATGCCAGTTTCATTATTTACAATTGCATCTGCTATACCGCCACTATTACTTCCAATAGATGCTACACCATGAAAAGAAGCATCTATGTATGCCATTCCAAAACCCTCAACAGACTCACCAACCTCTGTAGGTGTCATTACAAATAGATCTGAGTTTTTTAAAATTAATGATTTCTCTGGTTCAGTTATCCATCCTAAAAACTTTACATTATCATTTAGTCCTAACTTGCTAGTGAATCGTTTAATTTCTTCTAAATAAGGTCCTTTTCCTGCAATTAAGTATACAATTTTAGGAAACTTATTTTTAATTTCATTTAGTGCATTTAGAATATATTTATGACCTTTTCGCTCTTCAACTCTTGCAAGTGTAGTAATTACTGGCGAACTATCAGAAATAATTTTAGTTACATTTTTTCTATCTTCTTCAGATATAAAATCGTTATATACGTCAATGCCAGGATGAATAATTTGAATGTCTCTAGGATTAATTTTTAGTGAAGCTTGCATTAAATCTTTAGTATACGAAGAATTGGCAATTATTTTAAAAACCTCTCTATAAGAATTTTTAATTCTATTTTTTTTAAACCTCAGCAAATCAAGCATTTTTGTCCAATATTGCTTAGGAATTTCTGTTCCATGAGCAAGGACTAAAATTTTTTTTTGTTTTTTATTTACATACTCAACACTTTTCCAAGAGTCTGCGTAAATTGCACTTACTCTTTTATTTTTGCATATTTTTTCAAGGTAATTTGCTTTTCTAAGTCGTCTGATTGGTTTCCAGCCAGAAAATCTTTTTATTGTATAATATTGTTTCTGATCATCTTTAATTTCTTTTCCGTCAGCTAATACTAATACTTCTTCTCCATTTTTGGCCATGGCTTCTGCCATTCCTGTCATTAGAGATTCAATACCTCCAACTTTTGGTGCAAAGCATTGAGTTGTGATGATGATCACTTAAATTTCTTTATTCTTTCCATTTTATTGAACATCCAATGCTTGGTATCTGATCCTTTGGACCTGACCCAGTTTCTGAAACTTGTATCATTGCATCTAAAAGTTCTTTTTTTGCATCTGGAATTATCTCCGTTTTAGATTCTTCAAGTCTACCCCTATACTGAAGTTCATTATTTGCATTAAACCCAAAAAAATCAGGAGTGCACACAGCATTATATTTACGTCCTACATTTTGTGTCTCGTCATAAACGTAAGGAAATACAAAATTATTTTTCTCAGAAAATAACTTCATATTATCAAATGAGTCTTCTCTACCATATTTTGGATCATTTACATCATTAGACATTATTGCTATTACACCAATACCTTTTTCTTTGAGTATGGTTATATCTTCAACAATTCGATGTATTACCGATTTCACATATGGACAATGATTGCATATGAACATTACCAGCGTTCCATTAGGGCCTTTTATATCTTGAAACGAATAGTATTTGTTATCGATGCCAATAAGATTAAATTCTGGAGCTTTCCATCCAAAATCACAAATCGGTGTTTCTAATGCAACCATAATTTTCTTTCTATTGTCTAAATATCTATTTATCTTTACTATATTTCGTACTTAACTAAATAACAAGATATGATCTATTCACTCGGAGATAAAAAAATAAATCGAGTTAATGCAGACTTCTGGGTCGCACCGAGTGCTTGTGTGATAGGAGACATTACACTGAAAAAAAATGCAAGTGTATGGTTTGGAGCTGTTTTAAGGGGTGACAATGATCCGATAATTGTTGGTGAAAATTCAAATATTCAAGATAATTCTGTTTGTCATACGGATGATGGAATGCCATTAGTGATAGGGGATAATGTCACAGTAGGTCATAAAGTGATCTTACATAGCTGTTCAGTAGGAAATAATTCTCTCATAGGAATGGGTTCAACTGTTCTAAATAATGCAAAAATAGGAAATAATTGTTTGGTAGGCGCTAATTCGCTAATTACTGAGGGGAAAGAATTTCCTGATAATAGCCTCATAGTGGGATCTCCTGGAACTGTTAAAAGAGAATTGACAGATATGGAAAAAAAGATAATTGAACTTAGTGCTTTTCACTATGTTGAAAATATGAAAAAATTCAAAAATAATCTTAAAGAAGACGAACGTTAATGAAGAAATTTGACTATATAATTGCTGGTGGAGGTTCCGCAGGGTGCGTTCTAGCAAACAGACTTTCTAAAGACCCAAATATAAAGGTCTTACTATTAGAAGCTGGTGGTACTGATTGGCATCCATTCATTAAAATGCCTTCAGGCGTGTCAAAGATTATGGCAGCTGAAACATTTGATGCAAAGCTTTATAATTATGCTTATTATACTGAGGGTCAACCACATTTAAATAATCGGAAACTATATTTCCCTAGAGGTAAAGGAGTAGGTGGTTCAAGCAATATTAATGGAATGTTATATATTCGAGGACACTCAAGAGATTATGATATCTGGAGACAACTTGGAAATGAGGGTTGGTCCTATGAGGAAGTTCTTCCTTATTTTAAGAAAAGTGAAAAAAATATAAATGGTGAAAGTCTCTATCACGGATCTGATGGTGAACTTTGTGTCTCTAATCCACGTTTGGACACAAATCCTTTACATCATGCTTTTATGGAGGCTGGCCAGCAAGCTGGTTATAAATATAATCCAGATTTCAATGGAGAGGATCAAGAAGGCGTAGGTCCCGTTTCACAAAATATTGATAATGGAAGAAGGGCAAGCACTGCATACTCATTCATTGAACCGGTAAAAAAAAGAACGAATTTAGAAATATCTACTTTTTCAGTTACTTCAAAACTTTTATTTGAAAAAAATAAATGCATAGGAGTTGAGTTTTTTAAAGGAAAGAAAATTGAAAAAGCTTTTGCTGATAGAGAAGTAATTGTATGTGGTGGTGCAATAAATTCACCTCAAATACTTCTATTATCGGGTATTGGAAAAGCTGATTATATAAAAAAATGGGGACTCGATGTGATTTGCGATCTTCCAGGGGTTGGAGAAAATCTTCAGGATCATTTGGATATACTTACCCATAATGAATGCACTCAGCCAGTTACAGATGCTAAGTATGTGATGGGTCCATTCGGATTCTTAAAACAGGCATGGATACTGGGAATGTGGGGAGCATTTAGAAAAGGGCCAGGAGGAATGTTGCCATTAAATACATTATCATTTTTAAAAACTGATCCTTCTCTGGACCTACCTGATATTCAAATGCATTTTTTAAGTGTTCTTTTGCAAGACCATGGAGCAAAGCTTCCTGACTCGCATTGCTTCAGTAATCATATATGTCAATTAAGACCAGAGAGTAGAGGCTATATCGCAATCAAGTCTCTAGATTCTAGGGTTCCACCAATTATTCAGCCTAACTATTTTGCGGAGCAAAAGGATCGTGACGTTATGATTGAAGGAGTTAAAATGTCGAGAGACATCATAAGTCAAAAGGCATTTGATGAGTACCGAGGTAAAGAAATAACGCCTGGTATTGAGGTACAAACTGATGAGCAAATTGAAAACTTTATAAGGGAAAAAGCTGAAACAATTTATCACCCGGTTGGAACTTGTAAGATGGGAAGCGACGAATATGCTGTAGTTGATGATAAACTAAGAGTAAGAGGGGTAGAGAATCTTCGAGTGGTTGATGCATCAATTATGCCTAATTTGGTAGGCGGAAATACAAATGCCCCTACAATTATGATAGCAGAGAAAATCTCTGATCATATACTAGGTAATGATTTTCTTCCTCCGCAGCACATAAGTTATAAAGATAAAAACGCCGCGTAATTTTGATCAAGTTATTATTCTCATTTTTTGGAGCGGTAGTTATTTTTGTAATCACATTGATAATCTTTTATCAGCATAATAGCAGAAACTTTTTAATAACTAATTTTATCGAGTCAGAGAAAAATTATTCATATAAAATTTCTAGAGATAAATTTGGTGTTCCACATGTTTATGGAAATACTGATAAAGATGCAGCATTTGCTTTTGCTTATGTACAAGCAGAAGATGATTTAGAACATGTTGAAATGATGATCAAAATGTCTCGTGGTGAACTATCAAGCTTAAATTTTAATTCAAAGACTCTCTCCGCAATTTATTCACTTATTACTGGTGATGGTGACATAATGGAGAGTATTGATGCAATAGAAGGAGTAGAATTAGATTTTTTAATTAAGTTTTTAAATGTTCATGAAACTGTCAATAATAAAATTTATGAGATTCCAGAGGAAACAATTAATTATATCAAAGGTTATGCAGATGGACTTAATTATTATGCCGCTAAAAATCCCAACTTAGTTGATCAATCTTTATATCCGGCTACTGTATATGATTTAGTTGCTGGAATGACATTTCGAATGCCATTATTTTATGGCATAGACCATTCAATCGCAGAACTTATTAATTTAATGGATAATAATGAAGAGGAAGTTGCAATGAACATGAACGCACTATCCGATAATCCAATAGTTGCAAGCATAAATACATACTTTAAACCATCAGGTTCAAACGCATTTGCCGTTTCCAAAAGTAGATCACGAGACAATGAGACAATGCTTGTTATTAATTCACATCAACCATTAACGGGTCCGGTTGCTTGGTATGAAATTCATATCAAAAGTGGAGAAGGCTTAAATATTATGGGTGGCACTTTTCCAGGATCACCGTTTGTGCATGTTGGCTTTAATGGAAATCTCGGGTGGGGAGCTACAGTTAATCAACCAGATTTATCTGATATTTATGAATTAAAACTTAACCCAGAGAATAATGATCAATATGAACTAGATGGCGCATGGGTTAATTTCACCGAAATCGATCAAGAATTCAAAGTTAAACTGTTTGGTCCTTTCAGTATTACATATCCTATACAAATGTACCATTCAGCACATGGGCCTGTTCTGAAAGATGATAATAAAGCCTATGCCCTAAGGTTTGTTGGAATGGATGACGTCAACCACTCAACTGCATGGCTCAAAATGAATAAATCAAAAAATATTGATGAATGGCTTGATGCCTTAAGAATGGAACAGCTAGCTAGTTTAAATTTAGTTTACGCTGATAAAGAGGATAATATCTTTTTTGTTCATAATGTTAAATCGCCAGTAAGAGACCCAAACTATAATTGGAAGCAAGTGGTACCCGGAAATAAGAGTGATTTAATTTGGAACAATTTTCATCCTTTTGAAAGTGTGCCTCAGATCTTAAACCCAAGCTCTGGATATATATTTAGTACTAATCAAAATCCTTTTTTTGTTACGGCTAAGGAAGATAACCTATCTTTATCTAACTTCAATCCAACTATGGGTTTTCAAACACGAACAACGAATAGAGCGTATAGAGCTTACGAACTTCTTGATCCTGATAAATCAATATCATTTGGCGAACTTGATAAATACAAACACGATAATAAGTTTTCTTACAATTCAAGACAATACAAGTTTATGAAAGAAATTTTCAATCATGAATTTTCAGAAAATAAATTAAAAAATGCTCAAGAATTTTTGAGAGATTGGGATCTAGGAACTGATTCTGATAATTTACATGCTGCTTTTGGAGTTTGTATATTGTCTCCTGAATGGTTGGCAGAAATAACAAGAAAGTCACGCCCAGATCCAATCGAAATCTTCATTAATTGTGTTGATGAGTTTGAGAAAAACTTTGGTACATTAAGTGTAAAATGGAGTGATGTTAATTTCTTGGAGAGAGGATCAAATTTGGTACACATTCAAGGAGGGCCCGATGTTTTAAGGGCAATTTACGCTCCGCGAAGCGATGATGGAATACTCAAAGCTGTTGCTGGAGACGGCCTTTATATCTATGTAAAATGGGATGAAAATAAAAAACAGGTATCAAAAAGCATTCACCAATTTGGAAGCGCTACAATGAACATGGGTTCCCCGCACTATGATGATCAAATTAATTTATTTGCAAGCGAAAAGCTTAAAGATACATTCTTTAATTGAGCTTGTAGAAAAAAAATAATTATATAAAATTTTCTCATGTTATTACATGAGCATTTAGAAAATGGAGCAGATAAAAATCCTAATTTCCCCTTTTCTGAATTTGAAGGAAATTCGCTTTCTTATCAAGAAGCAAATTTATTAAGCAATCAATTGGCTAACAAACTAGTTTCTGAGGGTTTAGAAGTTGGAGATAGATTTGCATTTCTAGCAAAAAATTGTACTGAAATGGCAATTATGTATTATGCAGCATCAAAAGTTGGCGCTGTACCTGTTCCACTGAATTATCGTTTAGCGGACCAAGAGTGGGCATACATAATAAATGATTCTGAAGCCAAACTTATAATAGTCAAAGGTAATGAATATTTGGGTAGAATAAATCAGATTTCATCAGAGTTAAAAAATGTAAAAAAATATATTTCTATTTCGCTTGATAATAGCATAGAAAAATTTCAGGATTTTTATGATTGGCTTTCAGATAGTTCGAATGAAAAACCAACTTTAAAAATCCATGAAAATGATGACGTATATCAAATGTATACAAGTGGTACTACAGGTCATCCAAAAGGCGCAGTTCTTTTACAAAGAAATGTTGCTGCTAACATAAGACAGTATTTAAATAGTTTAACTTTACCGAGGCCTTCGAGAACTCTTTTGGTGGCACCAATGTATCATGCTGCAGCAATGATTAATATGTGTGGATGCATTGCAATAGGTGGAACAATTGTTATTCAAGAGGATTTTATTCCGCAAGATGTAGTAGACTGTCTAGCAAATGAAAAAATTACCCATACAGTTTTAGTTCCTGCAATGATTCAAGCTTGCTTAGTATCAGTGCCAAATGTTGCAAGTAACGAATATAATGATTTAGATCAGATACATTATGGAGCCTCGCCAATCGCTCCAGAAACTCTCAAAAAGGCAATGGATGTTTTTAAGTGTAAATTTGGACAAGGTTTTGGAATGACAGAAACGGTAGCTGTTATATGTTTAATGACTCCAGAAGAACATATTCGTGCACTTAATGAAAAACCTGAACTATTAAAATCATGTGGCAGACCTGCAATCGATACACAAGTTGAAATACGAGATGAAAATGACAACCCTCTTCCCATTGGTGAAATAGGCCAGATCTGCGCAAAGGGACCTCAAATCATGAAAGGTTATTGGAATAAAAAAGAGGAAAGTGAGAAAGCGCTTAAAGGTGGGTGGATGCATACAGGTGATGCAGGTCGAATGGACGAAGAAGGATTTGTATTTATACAAGATAGAATAAAAGACATGATTGTGTCTGGGGGCGAGAATATTTACTCAACTGAAGTTGAAGCCGCTCTATTTGCACATCCTGAGGTTGTTGATGCCGCAGTAATTGGTGTTCCAGACGAAAAATATGGTGAAGTAGTAAAAGCTTGTATTGTGAAAAAAGAGGGATCAAATGTAACTGAAGCTGATTTGATAAGCTTCTGTAAAGACAGAATTGCAAGTTATAAAAAGCCCCAATCAATAGATTTTATTAATGAAGTTCCAAGAAATGCTAGTGGAAAAGTTTTAAAAAAAGTATTGAGAGAACCGTATTGGAAGGATCAAGAGAGACAAGTAAGCTAAGCTGTCGCTGTACCTCCAACAGTAAGATTTTCTATCAACATCGTAGGCTGACCTACTCCAACTGGAACACTTTGTCCGTCTTTACCGCACGTTCCAATACCTGTATCCATTTTTGAATCGTTGCCAACCATTTTAACTCTTTTTAAAACATCAGGACCGTTACCGATAAGCGTCGCGCCTTTTACAGGGTTTGTAACTTTACCATTTTCTATTTTGTAAGCTTCAGTACAAGTGAATACAAACTTACCACTTGTTATATCAACCTGGCCACCGCCAAAATCCACAGCGTATAGGCCATTCTTAACTGATTTTAGAATCTCTTCGGGATGGCGATTACCCGATAACATATATGTATTTGTCATACGAGGCATGGGTAAGTGAGCATAACTTTCTCTTCTGCCATTTCCTGTAGGATTAACGCCCATTAGTTTTGAGTTTAATCTGTCCTGCATGTATCCAGTTAAAATTCCATTTTCAATTAACGTTGTACAGTTAGTTGGTGTACCCTCATCGTCAACGCTCAAAGAACCTCTACGAGAATCAATTGTTCCATCATCAACAACTGTCACTGACTCGTCAGCAATTTTTTCTCCCATAAGGTTAGAGAATGCAGAAGTTTTTTTTCTATTAAAATCACCCTCAAGTCCATGTCCTATTGCTTCATGAAGCAGTACACCCGGGTAACCCGGTCCAAGAACTACATCCATTTCACCTGCAGGTGTGTCAACAGAAGTAAGATTTATTTCAGCCTGATTGATTGCTTCATCTACCTGATTTTGCCAATGTGAGGAATTTAAGAAAGTTGAGTAATCTACTCTACCGCCTGAACCTCTGCTGCCATTTTCCTGACGTCCATCCTTTTCGAGAACGACTGATACATAAAGTCTTACAAGAGGGCGAAGATCCTCAATCATAATTCCACCAGGCCTGTAAATTCTCACAGCCTGCCATTCACCGTTTAGTGATGCTGAAACTTGCTTAACATTTGGATTTTTTGATCTAGCGTATTCATCAATTTTTTTCAGAGTTTCTACTTTTTCTGAGAATTCAGTTTCATTAATTGGATTGATCTCATTGTAAAGTTTTCTATTGGTTTTTGAAAAATTAGCGTTGAAATTTGCATTATGGTCTTTTGTAATAAAATTTACTGTTTCACTTGCTTTTTTTAGAGCGTTCTCATCAATATCGGATGAATGAGCGTAGCCTGAACTTTCGCCAGCTATAGCTCTTAATCCAAAACCCTTTGATGTATCAAATGAAGCACTCTTTAACCTTTGATCATCGTATACAAAGCTCTCACTTTCACAGAATTCCATGAAAAGCTCTCCGTCGTCTGCTTTGTGCAAAGCATCTGATACAATTTTATCAACTTTTGAGTTATCTAAACTGCTTCTGGTGAAAAAGAGGTTGTCATTGGACTGATTCTCTATTTTTTTGTTAATCATCTCGAATTGTTCTGAATAAAAAATATCGTTATAAAATATATTAAAAAAACCCTAAAAACTAGCAAAAATTGCGTCAAACTGTCGCGAAATAATGAGTAGTTTAATGCAAATTAAGCAGTATATATTACCTAGTAGTTCAAAACATTTAATCAATAACTTCTCTATGAAAAATATTATTAAGATATTATTCTTTCTGCTAATACCGTCCTTTTCTCTTGCAAATGAAGGCATTTCTGAAAATTGGCAGCTAAGCTTTCAACAGCCTGCAACTGATTTAATGTCTGATATTATATCATTTCATAGTTATATTTTAATGCCTATTATTACAGGCATATCACTTTTAGTACTTGGTCTTCTGCTATATATCATGTTCAGATTTAATAGCAGCCGCAATCATGTTGCTTCCACAACAACACATAACACAACAATTGAAATATTGTGGACTGTAATTCCAGTAATATTGTTAATCATTATTGCTATTCCATCTTTTAGATTACTATATGTTTCTGAAACAATACCAAAGGCAGATATAACAATTAAGGCCATCGGCAATCAATGGTATTGGACTTACGAGTACCCTGATTTCGATGATATCTCTTTTGATGCCAACATGCTTGCTGATCATGAGCTATCAGATCCAAAGTTAAGATTGTTAGAGACTGATACTCAAATTGTTGTACCAGTAGATAAAGTGGTCAAGCTTCAGTTAACTTCAGCAGATGTGCTGCACGCTTGGACAATTCCAGCATTTGGTGTCAAGATGGATGCTGTACCGGGAAGATTAAATGAAACATGGTTTAAGGCTAATAAAGAAGGAATCTATTATGGCCAATGCTCAGAGCTTTGTGGTCCAAAACATGCATTTATGCCCATTAATGTTAAAGTTGTTTCAAATAAAGAATTTGAAGAGTGGATCAAATTTGCTAAATCTGAGTATGCATCTTTAGAGATTAATTACAGTGACGATACATTTGAAATGGCTAAAAAATAAAATATTTTACTTAGAGGAGAAATATATAAATGGCAGATATTACAGCAGATCAGGTAGACAGTCACGATCATCACCCAACCGGCTGGAGAAGATACCTATACTCAACAAATCATAAAGATATTGGAACTCTTTATTTAATATTTGCCGTTATAGCAGGTTTAGTAGGAACTGGAATGTCTGTTCTGATGAGAATGGAGCTAATGTACCCTGGAGACGGGATATTGGGAGGTGACCATAATTTATATAATGTTCTAGTTACAAGTCATGGTTTACTCATGATTTTCTTTATGGTTATGCCAGCTATGATTGGCGGTTTTGGAAACTGGATTGTGCCTCTTATGATTGGTGCTCCAGATATGGCTTTCCCACGAATGAATAATATCTCTTTTTGGTTATTGCCAGCATCACTAATACTACTTATCGCATCATTATTTGTTGAGGGAACTTCAGGTGGTGCAGGCGTTGGAGGAGGATGGACCATATATCCACCATTGTCTGCTAACTTAGGTTCGCCTGGCCCTGCAGTGGATTTAGCAATCTTCTCTTTACACCTTGCTGGAGCATCATCAATTCTTGGTGCAATTAATTTTATAACGACTATCTTTAATATGAGGGCTCCTGGAATGACTCTTCATAAGATGCCTTTATTTGTATGGTCAATTCTAGTGACAGCCGTCCTTTTACTACTTTCATTACCAGTATTGGCCGGTGCAATCACAATGCTTCTTACAGATAGAAATTTTGGGACAACTTTTTTTAGTGCCGCTGAAGGTGGAGACCCAGTACTTTTTCAACACCTATTTTGGTTCTTTGGTCACCCTGAGGTTTATATTTTAATTTTGCCAGGTTTTGGAATTGTGAGTCACGTTGTAGCAACATTTTCTAAGAAACCAGTCTTTGGCTATCTTGGAATGGCTTATGCAATGGTATCCATTGGTTTCCTTGGATTCATCGTATGGGCTCACCACATGTACACTGTTGGCATGGACGCAGATGTAAAAGCTTATTATGTGTTTGCCACGATGGTAATTGCTGTGCCTACCGGAATTAAAGTCTTCTCATGGATTGCTACTATGTGGGGTGGTTCGGTAGATCTTAAAACACCAATGTTATGGGCAATAGGCTTTATTTTTCTATTCACTGTAGGTGGTGTGACTGGTGTTGTTCTTGCAAATGCAGGAATTGATCATTCGCTGCACGACACTTACTATGTTGTTGCACATTTTCATTATGTTCTTTCTATGGGGGCTGTTTTTGCCATATTTGCTGGCTTCTATTATTGGTTTGGTAAAATGTTTGGCAGAAACTACTCAGAGTTTTTAGGCAAGCTACATTTTTGGTTAACTTTTATTGGAGTGAATATAATATTCTTCCCACAACACTTCCTAGGTTTAGCTGGAATGCCAAGACGTTATGTTGACTACCCTGATGCTTACGCCGGATGGAATTATATTTCCTCAATTGGCTCATTCATATCAGTGCTTGGTTTGGCAGTATTCTTTGTGATGTTAGTACACGCTCTTATGAAAGTTAGAGATTGTGCCGACAACCCATGGGGTGAGGGAGCCACAACACTTGAGTGGACATTGCCTTCTCCTCCACCATTCCACCAGTTTGAGGAGCTACCAAAAGTTAAGTAGAAATTATAATGGCAAATATTACCTCAGTTTCTAACAAACAGGAATTTGGGCTAGGTTCTATTGCGACAAAACTAGTTCTATATACCTCCTTGCTTAAACCAAGGGTCATGTCACTTTCTATATTTACAAGTTTTGTAGGAATGATGATCGCACCTGGAAGTTTAAGTTTTACCACAGGTTTGCTCGCAATTCTTGCTATCTCAATTGGTTCTGGCGCGTCAGGAGCACTAAACATGTGGTATGAGAGAGATACTGACAAATTAATGAATAGAACAAAAGATCGAGCTTTGCCAACAAACCAAATAAGCGCTAATGGGGCGCTCATATATGGCATAACACTCTCAATAATTGCTATATCAATGCTCTACTTGGTTTCAAATTTAGCAGCTGCAGGATTACTTTTACTAACAATTTGCTTTTATATATTTGTTTACACAATATGGCTTAAAAAGAGGACACCTCAAAATATTGTGATAGGAGGTGCAGCGGGAGCCTTTCCTCCGATGATCGGTTGGGCAGTTGTGACAGGAGGAGTCTCAACCGAGATTTGCCTTCTCTTCATGTTAATTTTTCTATGGACGCCTCCTCATTTCTGGTCTCTTGCACTTTATAAATCTGATGATTACAAAAAGGCTGGAATTCCAATGATGCCACTTATAGTTGGTGAGCGTAAAACGATAAATTTAATTATCGCATATTCGATTACCTTATTGCCACTTACTTTAATTATGAGTTCATACTATTCTTTGTTCTTTGGAGTTTCGTCAACAGCTCTAAGTATTTTTTTCATTTATTTGGCATTTGATCTCAAAAGATCGTGGTTGAAAGATGGCTTGCTTGAACGAAAAGCTCAAATGCTATTTTATTTTTCAATTATTTATCTGTTTAATATTTTCTCAATTCTATTAATTGATAATTTACTATGGAATATTTACTGATGGATAAAAAAATTAAAAAAAGAAATATAATAACTGCCCTAATACTAGTTTTCTTCGTGGCTTTGTTTTTCTCTTATACTGTTTATAAATTGGGAACTATTTAAATGAATTTTATCAAGTCAAACAACATTGTCACTGCGATCGGACTAATTGGAATAGTTGTCACCATGATCGCTTTAGCTTATGCGTCAGTGCCTCTATACAATTATTTTTGCAAAGTTACAGGATTTGGGGGCACTCCAAATGTGTATTCATCTGAAAGCATTTATTCTATCGATAAAACTATCAATGTTAGGTTAGACTCCAACGTTGGTTCTACTCTCGATTGGGAATTCTATCCCGAGCAAAGAATTCATCAATTAAAGATAGGTGAAAATAAACTGATTAATTATGTGATAGAGAATAATACAGACCAAACTCTAAGTGGTACAGCTGTTTATAATGTTTCACCAACTGAGGCAGGAAAGTACTTTAACAAAATTGAATGCTTTTGTTTTCAAGAGACGGAGCTCATGGCTAACGAAACTAAAATTATGCCAGTTTCATTTTTTATAGATCCTGAAATTGAAAATGATAAATACATTTCTGATTTATCAGAAGTTACTTTGTCCTATACCTTTTATGAAAACAGTGATACATAATTAGATATGAGTTCAGAAAATACAAAAAGAACACATGAATACCATTTAGTTGATCCAAGTCCTTGGCCACTTCTTGCATCGATTGGAGCTTTAATCGCGTGCGTTGGAGCGGTTGTTTATTTTAGGACCGATGACATGTGGACAATGATAATTGGTTTAGCAATTGTTATCTATGTCTCATACATGTGGTTTAGAGATGTGATTATAGAGGGCGAACATCAAGGTCATCACACCCCAGTTGTTCAAATTGGCCTTCGATACGGCATGACTTTATTTATTGCGTCAGAAGTTATGTTCTTTGTTGCTTGGTTTTGGGCATATTTTAATGCAAGTTTATTTCCTACAGAACAAATAGGAGCTATTTGGCCTCCACCAGATATTCATCTAATGGATCCATGGCACATACCTCTAATCAACACGTTAATCTTGCTTTTATCAGGAACAACAGTTACCTGGGCTCATCATGCATTGCTAGAAGGCAATAGAAAAGAGCTAATACAGGGACTATGGTGCACGGTAGGACTTGGTGTCGTATTCACTGGTTTTCAGGTTTATGAATACATGCATGCTGATTTTTCATTTTCTGGGCACATATATGGTGCAACTTTTTATATGGCGACTGGCTTTCATGGCTTTCATGTTCTAATTGGAACAATATTCTTAATTGTTTGCCTTGGAAGATCGATTGCTGGCCATTTTAAATCTGACCATCATTTTGGGTTCGAGGCTGCTGCTTGGTATTGGCATTTTGTTGATGTAGTTTGGCTATTTTTATTTGCAGCAATTTATGTTTGGGGCTCATATTAATAAATACTTTAATTGATTAAAAATCTTCTTTTCCACTTAATATTTATTTCAACAATTGTCCTACTTCTTTTGCTTTGTTTTTGGCAAACACAAAGGCTCGAATGGAAAAATAATTTAATAGACTCAATTAATTCTAATTATAATTCTGTGATAGATGAATTTCCTTCAAACGACGAGAACTCTCAATATGAATTCATGAATACTTCGGTAAAAGGACAACTATTAACTGGTAAAAAAATGTTCTTTTATAAATTTAATCTTAAAGGAGAGTCTGGTTACGAAATTGTCTTGCCAATGGAATTGATTAGCAAAAAATTTATTTATGTAATACTTGGCTGGATACCGTTTGACTCAAAAGATAATTTTGAATTAGATGAAGTTTTCAAAAATAGTGAGATAGAAATCAGAGGAGCTTTAATCTATTCGAAGGATCGAAAGCCACTTATTCCAGAAAATGATACAATTGCAAATACCTGGTATTTGCTCAATACAAGTGAAATGGATAAATATCATAAATTAAATTCCAGTAAGTATATGGTTAAATTAATAGACCAAAGCTATTCTGATAATATTCTGATTGAATTTGAGCCATCTAATATAACAAATAATCATCTTCAGTATGCTGTCACCTGGTTTTTGTTGTCTTTTGTAATTATGATAATGTATATCTACTATATTAGACAAAAGGTGCATAAAAATGAGGTATAGAAGCACAAGGGGCAGCGATTACTTTGGGTTTAGAGAAGTTTTATTTGCTGGTTTAGCAAATGATGGAGGCCTATTTATTCCTGAAAATTGGCCAAATATTAATCATAAAGATATTAATCGAAATGTAAGTTATGAGGACTTAACAGAAATTATTTTATCTCCATTTATTGGTGACGAAATAGAGTCCGATCAATTAAAGAGGATTATCAAAGAAGCGTATTCAAATAACTTTACAGAAAGTGGCTGTGTATCATTCAAGGAGCTTAATAAAAACGAAATAATAGTGGAGCTATTCAATGGCCCAACTTTAGCCTTCAAAGACTTCGCAATGCAATTACTTATCCCTCTTTTTGATCATTTTTTAGAAAAAGAGAAGAAAAAAATAAATCTTATAGTAGCAACATCAGGCGATACAGGATCAGCTGCTATAAACGCAGTAAAAAAAAGCAACAATATAAATATTTTTTGCTTATATCCTAAGGGTAGGATTTCAGAATTTCAGAGAAGACAGATGTCTACTGTTAATCAGGAAAATATTTTTCTTTGTGAAGTAGAAGGAACTTTTGATGACTGTCAAAAAATTGTTAAAGATATTTTAAAAGATACAAATTATAGTATGTATAATAATATATCAGCAGTTAATTCAATTAATTGGGCAAGAATCATTATTCAATCAGTATATTACTTTTATACATTTATTAATTTTACTGAAAGAGCTTCCAATAAAGTTAATTTTTCTGTCCCAACTGGTAACTTTGGAGACATTTATGCTGGATATGTGTCATATAAAATGGGATTACCTATCAATAAATTAATAGTAGCTACTAACGAAAATGATATTCTAAATAGATTTATAAAGTCAGGAGTATATGAGTCTAAAACAGTCATAAAAACATCAAGCCCAAGTATGGATATTCAGGTAGCAAGTAATTTTGAAAGATTACTTTTTGATATACTTAATCAATCAAATACTGAAACAAAAGCATCAATGGAAAATTTTGAAAAAAAAAGAAAAATATCAATATCTGAGGAAAATTTAGAAAAAGTTAGAGAGGTATTTAGCTCGAATAGTTCTTCGATGGATACCGTTCAAAACACAATCAAATCTGTGAAAGATAATTTTTCATATGTCATTGACCCCCACACTGCCACAGGACTGGATGCATCAAGATTTGAAAAAGATGTGGATAGGCTTAATTTTGTTTTGGCAACAGCTCACCCTGTTAAATTTTCTGAGGTAGTTGAAAAATCAATAGGTGAAGGTTTAAATTTAATGAGTAAATACAACTACTTATTTGATGCTGAAGAAAAAATGTATAAAATGGAAAATAACACAATGCGAATTAAAGAATTCATTAAGGAGCAGATAAGCTAGTGTCATTTTTAACAACTTATTATCCCAAAAAGATAACATTTGAGAGGAGAGGAGAAAATATTATCCTAAGACCTCCTGATTATAAAGATTGGAAATCATGGTCTTCATTAAAAGAAAAAAACAAAAAATATTTAAAACCGTGGGAACCTACATGGTCACCAAATGAGCTTGAAAGAAGCTCATTTGTAAAAAGAGTAAGATATTTTGAAAAACTCGCATTAGATGACAATGCATATTCCTTTCTGATATTTGAAAAAAATGATAATAATTTGATTGGCGAAATTAATATAAATAATGTTCAAAGAGGTGTAGTTCAATCCTGCTCAATTGGGTATTGGATTTGTGAAACTAAGATGGGCAAAGGTTTAATGAGTGAATCAATAAAGCTTATCAAAGAATTTATTTTTGATGAATTGAATTTACATAGAGTAGAGGCAGCGTGCCTACCAAGAAATGAGCGTTCTTTAAAAACACTTGAAAAAAATAATTTTTGCATTGAAGGTTTAGTAAGACAATATTTGAAAATCAATGGTAAGTGGGAGGATCACTTACTTTTATCTTGTATTAAAGAATAAATTTAGTATTGTCGTCAAATGTCAGATTTAATTGGAAACGAATTGCCAAATGAAACTTTAGTTTTTATGGACAAGGATAAAGGTCCACAACCATTAAAGATATTGGACTTCTGCAAAGGGAAAAAAATAGTAATCTTTGGTGTACCAGGTGCATTTACACCAACGTGTGCTCGAAATCATTTACCTGGCTTCATAGAGAATGCTGACAAAATTAAAGAAAAAGCTATTGATGAAATTATATGTTTTGCAACTAATGACATATTTACTATGTCGGCATGGGAGGAAATGTCTAGATCAAATGGAAAAATAAAATTTTTATCAGATAGTAAGGCTGAGTTTGCAAAATCATTGGGTACAGACTACCCCGACACATTTGGAACTTCGATCAAGACGAAAAGATGCTCATTGCTTGTTAATGATGGAATTATTGAGAAATTTTTTGTCGAAGTTGATGGTGGTAAAGTTGATGTTAGTGGAGCAAATAAAATGTTGGATTTACTATAACTTATCTTTTTATCTGGGTGACAGCTAGTCTATCAGCAATTTCATTTCCGTAATCACCTGAATGACCTTTTACCCACTCCCATTTAATCGAGTGTTTATCGGTCAGATTGTCTAATTCAACCCAAAGATCTTTATTTTTTACGTCTTTTTTTTGTACGGTCTTCCAATTATTGGTTTTCCACTTTTTTATCCACTCCTGAATACCTTGCATAACATACTTTGAGTCCGTGAAAATTATTATGTCTCTTTTTTCATTAAGATAACCTAGAGCATAAATAACTGCTTTTAATTCCATTCTGTTGTTTGTGGTGTTGTTTTCAGATCCACTTAACTCAATTTTCTTATCATCAATTTCAATGTAAGCTCCCCAACCTCCATTGCCCGGATTGCCTGAGCAAGCTCCATCGGTGTACATAACAACCTTTTTAGAGGCCATATTCGCCTACTTTTTTAACGGATTGGTGAAATTGGAGTTTAGTGAGATACTCATTAGGGTCCTTTTTAAGGATCAGTTCATTATCATCATGCGAATAGTAGTCGATTAAACGAGTTAGTAGATACCTTAGAGATGATGCTCTTGTAAGAAGAGGTAAAGCTTTCTTTTCTTCCTCTGAAAATCCTCGCAAATGATTGTAACTGCCCAATAAATGTTTTGCTTTTGTTGGATTGAATTCGTTATTATTTGGCTCAAAACACCATGCATTTAGACAGATAGCAATTTCGTAAGCATAATAATCGGTGCATGCAAAATAAAAATCTATTATACCTGTAACCTCATTACCTTCAAAAAAAATATTATCTGGAAAAAGATCTGCATGAATTATACCTGAAGGTAAACTATGACCAAGGTTTCCAGATAGGAAAGTATATTCTTCATTGATTAAATCAATTACCTGTGCGTCTATTTTATCATCAAAATTTTTTAAAGTTTGCATTAAGCTACTGAGGTTTACAAATCCAAGCTCATTTTCTCTAGTCATTTCAAGTCTAGCTGATTCTTTATGCATTCTTGCGATAGTGGAGCCCAAAGATGCACAGTGTATTGGTTTAATTTGATCTATTGACCTACCTTTTAAGAACGATGTGATTACAGCTTTCTTATTTTGAATTGAGTTCGAATAATTTCCTTTTTTATCTTGTATTACCTCAGGGCACTTTACATTGTTTTTATTCAAATGATTCATTAGATCAAAAAAGAATTGAAGATTATCCTGATTTGTTCTTTCCTCAAAAATTGTAAGTATGTAATTTTTTTCTAGAGTCTTTAGTAAATAATTTGAATTAGAAGTTCCACCTTTTATACCTGAAAATTCAAGAATATTTTCAATACTATAATGATCAGTAAAAAGATCCAATTCTTCTCTAGATATGTGCGTATAGACTGCCATAATTTATTTATAGCTTAGAAAGAGAGATATAAATAATAAATTATACCTTAAGTTTATTTATTTGATCGATTGATTGTTTTACAAGCTTATCTGCACTTTGGTCGTTGATGCTTTCCGAGATAATTTTTTCAGCAATATTTACTGAGTTATTTACAATCTCATCATTAACTTTTGATATAGCCATTTTTTCAGCCCTTGATATCTTTTCTATGGCTTGCTGTTCGGCTCTTTTAATAAATTCTTCTGCTTTTAACTTTGACTCTTCTTCGTGATTCTTTGCAATTTCCTTTGCTTGATCAATAATTGCCTTTGCTTCCTCATCAGCAGACTGAACCTTTCTCTCGTAATCAGCTAAAAGAGAATTTGCTTCTTCTTTTAATTTTCGGGCATTAATTAACTCAGATTTGATTTTATCAATTTCACTATCAAGCAGTTTCGCAATCATTGATGGCGCTTTGATTACAAGCGCAATTATGACAAATATTATGAAGGCTACTAATACCCAAGACGATGGATCTGAAAAGAATGATGACATTAAATACTTCCTAGCATTAGTTTAATTTCTTATTTATTTCCTCATCTGAAGGAATATTTTCAATATATCGTGATACTATAGCTTTAACGGTATCTAACGTTGCATTTCTTATTTCAATCTTAGATTTTTCTTCTTGAGCTTTTATTTTAGCTTGAGACTCAGAGATTAGGGAGTTTACTTTTTCTTCATTTTCTTTTTTAAGCATTTCTAAATGATCAAGCATTGCTTTTTTAGAATTAGTAATAATCTCATTTGATTCTTGTGATGCACTTGCCATTTGCTCATCATATTTTTTTAATATATCAGTTGCTTCTGTATTAAGATTGTCAGCATCATTAATGTCATTTGAAATCTTATCTCTTCTTTCTTCAATTGTTGCACCTAACCTTGGTATTACAAATTTCCACATGAACAGGTATAAAAGTGAAAACGTAATTACAAGCCAAAATAATTGAGATGGAAATGTAGCAATATCCATCTGCGGAAGACCAGCAGATTTCTGGCCCTCTGCAGCATAAGCAAAATTAATTGGCGCAGTTAATAGAAAAGCTTTTAATAAGATTTTCACTTTTCTTATCCAAATAAAATTAAGAAAGCTATTACAAGAGCAAATAAAGCAATCGCCTCAACAAGTGCAAATCCCAATAGAACTTGTCCAAACGCCTGTGGTGCTGCTGAAGGATTTCTAAATATACCCGAGACATAAGCCCCAAATACTGTTCCGATACCAGCCCCTGAACCTGCAACTCCAATAGTTGCCAATCCTGCGCCGATAAGTTTAGCTGCTTCTACTTCCATTTTTTTTTCCTTTCGTTGTTGTAAATATTAATGATCCGGATGAAGGGCATCATTAAGATATATACATGTTAAAATTGTAAAAATATATGCCTGGAGTGCTGCAATAAGAGTTTCTAATGCATATAACACGACCAAAAAAACTAATGGTGCAAATCCTAAAAAGCCTAGCATTACAATAAATCCCGCAAATATTTTTAATATGCTGTGACCCGCTAGCATGTTTGCACAAAGTCTGACTGATAAACTGATTGGTTTTGATAAGTATGAAATGATTTCAATTGGAACAATGAGAGGCGCTAGAAAAATTGGAATACCAGATGGATAAAAAATTCTTAAATATCCTAATCCATTTTTTACAAAGCCGATTATTGTGACTGCAATAAATATAAGTCCAGCAAAAGCGAACGTTACAATTAAGTGACTTGTTACAGTAAACGTATACGGTATTAGGCCTATAAAATTGCAAAAGAAAATGAACATAAATAATGAAAATATGAACGGAAAATAAGCCCTTCCTTGATCACCTACTTGGTCTCGTAACATGTTCGCAATGAAGTTATAAGAAAGTTCTGATAACATCTGCATTCTGTTTGGTATGATAGATTTTTTAGAAAGACCAATAACAAATAGCGCCATTGTTGCAGCGAGCGCGAATACCATAAATAAAGAAGAGTTTGTAAATGAAATATCAATACCACCTAACTGGATATCTGCAATTTTTGATATTTCAAATTGGTGTATAGGATCTATGGGATTATCAGCAGCCATCGATATATTTTTTAGTTATTTTGAAGACTTTTTGCAACCCTAAAAACGTTTAGAATTCCTGCTGCACTACCTAAGAGAAAGAAAATTAATGTGAAGATGGGTCTTGTATTAAAATAATTGTCAATCAGCAAACCAATTCCTAGTCCAACAGCCATTGCTGCGACAATTTCAACCACTACTTTCATGATTTTACCGAATGGTTTGGGGGCTTTAGCTTCTTTAATAGACTGACCTTCTTTTGCTTTTTTTATTCTATTTTCAAGAGAATTAGCATCATTATTCATTTTCAATATACTAGGCAACAGCTCCAATTTCTTCAGCTTTTTTAAGATCTACAGAGACAATTTGACTGACACCTCGTTCAGCCATAGTTACTCCAAACAATCTATCCATTCTCGACATTGTGAGCGCGTGGTGAGTTATAATTAAGAACTTGGTATTCGTTTTTTCTGTAATATCATCTAAAAGACCACAAAATCTATCGACGTTTGCATCATCCAGTGGCGCATCAACCTCATCAAGTACACAAATTGGCGAAGGATTTGTTAAAAATACAGCGAAGATTAGTGATAATGCTGTTAGTGCCTGTTCCCCACCAGATAACAATGACATTGACTGAAGTTTTTTACCTGGTGGACTTACCATCATTTCAAGCCCCGCTTCAAGCGGATCATCAGAGTCTATAAGTTCAAGGTGCGCTTTTCCTCCGTTAAATAATTTTACAAAAACTTCTTTGAAATGTGTGTTTACAGTTTTAAACGCTCCAAGCAGTCTTGTTCTACCTTCTTTATTTAAATCTTCTATAGACTCCCTCATTTTTTTGATTGCGTTTTCTAAATCTTCTCTTTCAGTGGTCATTTTTTCAAGCTCTTCATCTATTTCTTTTGTTTCTAAATCTGCCCTTAAATTCACAGCACCCATTGTTTCACGCTGCTGCTTAAGTCGATCAAGTCTCATCTCAGTTCTCTCGAGGTTAGCTCTCATAGTTTCAAGATCATCTGATATAGAGAGAGAATTTACAATTTCACTAGGAATACAATTAAATTTCTCTTTTGACTCGTATTCTAATTCTTTTAATCTTGATTCAGCTAATTCCTTTGTTGCTTCTGTTCTTCCTTTAGACTCTCTTATATTAGCGAGATCATTTTGGGCTTTTCTTAAATTAGTCTCAATTTTTTTTAATTCATTATCAGCTTCAGCTAAACGATCAGCTGCAAACTGCCTCTCTGTTTCTGCGAAACCTTTTGTTTCAATTAATTGACCTCTTCTCTGGGCAATTTCTTCCGGTCGATTAGATATTTTCTCTAGCTCTTGCTCAGTTTTTATTTTTCTTTTTTGCAATGTTTCGATTTGTTCCTGAGATGACTTAATTGTTTTATTCAATCTCTGAAATTCATATGTCCAATCACTTTGTTTTTGTTCAACGTCCTTTTGTCTAAGTTTTTCTCTTAATTCCATTGATAATGTTGCCGCATTTTTTGCCTCATTACTTGCTCTGTCATAATTTGCTTTAGCTTCGTTTGAAATATTGCATGCTTGATCCACTTTCTCACTGATTTCACCAAGATCATTGTAAAATTTTTCTTTAAATATATTTGTCCATTTCTCCGGATCATCATAACCTTCCACGTCTTTTAAAGTTGATTGCCTTGATTTCAAATTTTCTGCTTTAATCAAAGTGTCTTGCCAATCATCTCTTTTAGAATTTTTAATCTGATTATATTGTTCTATTTGTTGCTCAAGATTTGAAATCTCTGTTTCCAAGGTATCCTTTTCTGACTTAAGTTGATCAATTTTTTCATTGTTTATTTCTTGAAACTCTTCGTTATTAGAGAGATCTTTTCTTGCATTTAATAAATCAAGATCTTTTTTAGCATCTTCCAGTTGAAACTGCTCCCTCTCACTATCGCTGATTATTTGTTGAATCACGTTTTCAAGATTTCTTTTTTCTTCTTTTATTCGTTCTTCCTCATGATCCAATGACTCTCTCTCGAGATTAATACGATTTAATTTTGCCGCAGACTCAATCTCTTTATCTCTTAAAGGCTTAATTTTCTCATTGGCTCTTAATTGTTCATTAGTAGCCTGAGTTACCTGCAACGTAAATTTTTGGATTTGAGACTCACTTGATCTTAAATTCTCATCTGACTTTTCATAAGATTCTTTTAAAGATGTCCACTTTAGGAATAAAACAATACCCTCTAATTTGTTAATTTCAGACGATACTGAGCGGTAGGTTTCAGCTTGTTCAGCTTGTTTTTTAAGACTATTGATTTGATTATTTAATTGTTTCATCAAATCCTTAACCCTTTGAAGATTAGTTTCTGCACCTTTCAATTTTAGCTCTGCTTCATGTCTTCGCGAATGTAACCCAGATATTCCTGCCGCTTCTTCTAATACGGAGCGTCTATCTATAGGTTTAGCATTTATTAATGAACCTACGCGTCCTTGGCTGATCAAGGATGGAGAATGAGCTCCTGTAGATAAATCTGCAAATAATCTTTGTACATCTCTAGCTCTAACGTCTTTACCATTAATTTTATAATCTGATCCCTTTTCAACTTCTATTTTTCTTTTAACTTGAATTTCAGTTTGATCATTAAATTCAGACGGCGCGTTTCTTTCCTCGTTATCAAGATAGATTGTTACTTCAGCATTATTTCTTGCTGGTCTATCTGATGTACCAGAAAAAATTACATCTTCCATTCCTGAACCCCTCATGCTTTTTGCAGAGGTTTCTCCCATGCACCATCTTAGGGACTCAACAACATTTGATTTACCACATCCATTAGGACCAACTATGCCTGTTAAACCCTCATCGATGTATAATTCAGTAGGATCAACAAATGATTTAAAACCTAGAATTTTTATTTTTTTAAATTTCATTAATAAATTTCTTTTTCAATGATTTCATCAAATTCATTAATCGACATATTACCTGCATAAATTTCACCATTGATTATGAAAGTTGGAGTTGAAGATATATCATACTCTTCAACACCCTCTATGCGCTGCTCAAGTATAAAATCAGTAATATTCTCATTTTCCATACAGCTATTAAACGCCTCCTCAGATAAGCCGAATAGGGCCCCGTAATTCTTAAGTGCATTAGTGCTGTTTTCCAGTACTTTATCGCTCTGATTAGTTACAATCCATTTTTTTTGATCTTTAAACAAAATTTTGTCCATTGCAAAAAAATCATTTTCATCAACACAATGAAGTAATTTAAAAGCGTTAAGATCAATCGCATTGAGAGCAAAAGGTCTCAATTCAAAATTCACTTTACCTTTATCGATATAATTTTCTTTAATTTCTGCAAAGGTGTCATTACTAAAGTCTGCGCAATGACTGCAAGTGAGCGACCTATATTCAATAATTTTCACTGGTGCGTCGCTATCACCTAACTGCATCCCCTTTAATGTATTGCTGGCAAACAATCCTTTAATTGGAAACATCAACGCAAATAGAAATACAATAAAACTAGTACTGAATAAAAAATTAGATTTAAAACCCATATTTTGCTTATTTTTTTTATATATATACAACATATTGAATATACTCAATTTTTCCTTATTTTAATAGGATTTATTACTCTGCTGGAGTAGCAGAAAATTTTGTTGGAATTAGGACTTTAAAATCTTTGAAGCGATTTTTTCAAAGTTTCTTCTAAGATCAGGATATTTTTTTAGTTCATCATAATTCTTACTTTGGCTCTTAATATCACTGTCTAATTTATTGATTTTAATTGTTTTTTTAACCTTAATTGATGATTGTATTATTTCAACTTTGTTGATCACTTCATAGCCAAAAAAAAGATTAATTTTTTTAATTATTTTCTCTCGCTCGTGTTCAAAAGCAAAAGCTACACTTCTATCAACTTTAACAATTAATTTACCATTATTTTTTTCACTACTCTTACCTATTTTAAGCCTTAAAGGGACAGTTAATTTTGCAAATTTTTTGCCTACAATTCTCTCCCAATTTGCTAAGAGTTCTAACTCTGAAAAACCTCTTGATTTAAGAATTTTCTTTGCTTCTTCTGGAAGAAGATTTGATAATATTTGAGGGCCTCTTAATTTCTTTTGAAACATAAAAAATAAAGTAACACGAAAATGACAAGTAAAGACAAATTTTTTTCAAATAAATTACTTGAGTGGTATGAAAAAAATCAAAGAGAACTACCCTGGAGAAAGAATATTCGACATAAGGATTATCCATATAGAGTTCTTGTAAGTGAATTTATGTTACAGCAAACGACAGTGGCGACAGTAATACCATATTTCAAAAAATTTATTAATGAATGGCCAACATTAAAAAAGTTATCTCACGCAAAAATTGAAGATGTTTTACTTTTTTGGCAAGGTCTAGGTTACTACTCAAGAGCAAAAAACTTGCTAAAAACTGTAAAAATTATAGACGAAGATTACAACGGAAAAATTCCAAAAGATAAAATTAATCTAATTAAACTACCCGGCATTGGGGAATATGCATCTGCTGCAATAAGTTCAATTGCATTTAATAAAAAAGCGGTAGCAATTGATGGAAATGTAAAGCGAGTAATAGCAAGGTATTATGAAATTCGTGGTAATGATAAAAGTTTTGAAAAAAAAATCTCTGAAATTGCGGAAAGAATTTGTCCCAATTCGAAAAATAGGTCTTACACGCAAGCAGTTATGGAGTTAGGGGCAATAATATGTAAGCCTAAAAATTCAGATTGTCACAATTGCTGTCTCAAGAGTAAATGCTCAGCCCATAAAAAAAATACGGTAGATCGTATTCCAACTATAAAAAGTAAGCCGTTAAAACAGAAGCTAAATTGTATTTCATTTCTTACAATTCATAATAATTCTAAAATTCTTTTAAAGAAAAGAATTGGTAAAAAGATTCTTACAAATCAATGGGAAATTCCATCTACTAATTGGAAAGTGAAACCTGTAAAGTTTAGTAAAAAGAGTACCCCTGTACCAAATGCTAAATGGAAAAAAACAAATGTTGAATTCAAGCACTCCTTTAGTCACATTGATCTCAAAAATACTGTTTATAAATCCAATATTAATAACAGTCAGATCCAATTGAATGAGGATGATTTAAAGTGGGTGGATTTAAAAAAATTAAATAAATATGCGGTCACAACTATGAGCAAGAAGACACTTAATCTGCTTAATTTAATTCAGATCTGATTTTTTGTCTTAATATATCAATCGGTTTGAGTTCACCTTCGACGTCAAAGTGCCAAAAAGTCCAACCATTACACGCGTTTGCAGACTGAACTTCTGCGCCGATTTGATGAATTGATCCAGAGTTTTTCTCACTAACAACAGAACCATCTGCTCTAACTTTTGCGGAGTATTTTCTTTTTTGATCATATAAAATTGTTCCAGGTTCGATCAGTTTTCGTTCAATTAACCAGCCAAAAGGTATTCTTGGTTCAGATTTTTTAGATTGAGTTAATGTTAATGCATTATTTTCATAAATACTTACTTTTTCAATTCTATTCCTAGCTTCTCTTATATAATTTTTATCTTTTTCAATACCAATGTATTTTCTTCCAAGCCTTTTTGCTACAGCACCAGTTGTTCCTGTTCCAAAGAAAGGATCAAGTACAAGTTCACCCTGATTTGAAGATGAAACAATTATTCTGTGCAATAATCCCTCAGGTTTTTGCGTAGGATGTACTTTCTTGCCTGATTTGTTTTTTAATCTTTCATGGCCACTGCAAATAGGTAAGAACCAGTCTGAGCGCATCTGCATATTTTCATTTAGTGACTTCATCGCTTCGTAATTAAATGTATATTTTTTTGAGTTTTTATCTTTACTTGCCCAAATCATAGTTTCATGAGCATTAGTGAATCTTTTTCCTCTAAAATTTGGCATTGGATTTGCCTTTTGCCAGATAACATCATTTAAAATCCAAAAACCTAAATTTTGCATTATGTAACCAATTCTAAATATATTATGATATGAGCCTATCACCCATATACTTCCTGTTGGTTTGAGCACTCTTTTAGCTTCTTTGAGCCAAAGTTCAGAAAAATTATCGTACTCTTCAAAACTTTCGAACTGGTCCCATTCATCGTCAACAGCTGAGACTTTGGAGTTATTAGGTCGAAGCAACTCTTGATCCAATTGCAAGTTGTAAGGAGGGTCGGCAAAGATTAGATCTATACAATTGTCGGGTAAATTTCTCAACTCCTCGACTGTGTCACCACATAAAATTTTATTAGTCTTTGCCACAAGACTTTCATCGACCGATTTCATGGTCAGTAATATGATTCAAAATAGAATCGAGGTCAATAATATTTAGAATCAATAACTTAATTTATTTTCTTAATTCAATATATTGTAGACGGGTTTGAAACTTTTTCGATGGATAGGGGTAATTCCATGAGACTTCAGAGCCAAAAGGTGCTCTTTTGTTCCATATCCTGAATTTTTTTCAAATGAATATTCAGGATATTTGTCAGCAAGCTTAGTCATAATCTTATCTCTGTAAACTTTGGCTAGAATTGAAGCTGCAGCAATTGAAATTGATTTACTGTCACCTTTAACAATTGGTTTGCATTTTAAATCAACTTTAGGCGTATATATTCCATCAATAAGAGACATTGATGGTACTATTTTTAGAGACTCAATAGCTCTTTTCATTGCAAGTAACGAAGCTTGTAAAATATTTAAATTATCAATTTCTTCTACTGACGCCTCTCCATATGCGTAATGACTATTTAATCTAATTTTTTCTGCAATTATCTCTCTTTTATTTTTTGTTATTTTTTTTGAATCTCTAATACCTTCAGGAAGGTTGTTTTTATTCAAAATTACTGCTGCTGCCACTACTGGTCCCGCTAAAGGACCACGTCCTACCTCATCAACACCAGCAACTGGACAATTAAAATTTTTTTCAAAATCCAACAAATTGATTTGATCGTTAAAATTATGACTCAACTTTTTTCTTAAGACTTTTTAAGTCCTCCCACGAATATTTTTTTTGTCCAGGTTGCCTTAATAAAAAAGCAGGATGGAAAGTGGGTAGGGTGGGATATTGTTTTTGATTAATTTCAATATCTACCCATTTACCCCTAATCTTTGTTATTCCTTCAGTATTTCTAATAAGTGCATAAGTCGCTGTTGATCCTAATAGCAATATTGCTTTGGGATTAATCAACTCTATGTGTTTCTTTATCATTGGCAGACACATATCTATTTCTTCATCTGTGGGTCGTCTGTTATTAGGAGGTCTCCAAGGTACAATATTTGCAATGTATACCTTTTCTCGATTAAGGTTTATCGCCTCAAGCATTTTATCTAGCAGTTTACCGCTTCTACCAACAAAGGGTTTTCCTTGAATGTCCTCATCATGGCCAGGAGCTTCGCCAATAAGCATAATTTCTGATTTTGGGTTTCCATCAGAAAACACCATATTCGTTGCACTTTCGTGAAGCTTACATTTGTCATAATTTGCCATGAAGTCTTTTAATGAATCTAATGATTCTAGTGAGTTGATAGTTTTTTGATCCTCAATTGATGAGTTATTAACAGATATAGAGCTGTCACTAGTTTTTGATTTCGATGATTTTTTAGTTCCGTAGCGATTTTTTGGCGTATTTCCAATGTTTTCATTGACCCCACTCATCTTTAAGTGGTTGAGTTGCTTCAGAGTGTTTTGAACTTTTGCATCGGTCATAAACAAATTGAATTATAATACCTATAAACTAAATATATAGTTAATAATGGATACTATTCAGCAAAGAGAATCAATGGAGTACGATGTTGTAATCGTGGGTGCAGGTCCTTCAGGCCTTTCAACCGCCATAAAACTCAAACAAATAAACCCAGAAATTAATGTCTGCATTGTAGAGAAAGCATCTGAGGTTGGCGCTCATATATTAAGTGGAAATGTATTTGAAACAAGAGCTCTTGATGAGCTACTTCCAGATTGGAAAACTATAGACGGCTGTCCTCTGAAAACAAAAGTCACAAAAGAAAAGTTTTTATTTCTCTTTGAGAAATCTCACTTTACTGTTCCCTCGTTTTTATTACCACCTGTTCAACACAATAAAGGAAACTACATCGCTAGCCTTGCGAATATGTGCAGATGGCTCGGACAAATCGCTGAAAACTTAGGAGTTGAAATATATCCTGGTTTTGCAGCTTCTGAAATTTTGTATGATGAAGATGGAAAAGTAAGAGGCGTAGCCACAAATGACATGGGACTGGACGCAAATAATGAAAAAAAAGATTCTTATGAGCCTGGTATTGAGCTACACGCAAAAACAACTGTATTTGCTGAGGGGTGTAGAGGTCATTTAGGTAAGCAATTAATAGAGAAGTTTGAACTCGCAAAAAATTCAGACCCACAACAGTATGGAATTGGTTTAAAAGAAATATGGGAGGTACCTGAAGAAAATCATGATGAAGGCTTAGTCTTTCATTCAACCGGTTGGCCCTTAGATAATAAAACCTATGGAGGAAGTTTTGTTTACCATGCAGAAAATAATCAAATATTTTTGGGGTATGTAGTTGGACTTGATTATAAGAATCCGTATTTGTCACCTTTTGAAGAATTTCAAAGGTTTAAAACACATCCTGCAATAGAAAAAATGTTAAGTGGCGGGAAAAGAGTATCTTACGGTGCCAGAGCATTGATTGAGGGTGGCATACAAAGTCTGCCTCAGATGTACATGCCGGGCGCATTATTAATAGGCTGTGATGCCGGTACGTTAAATATGCCAAAAATAAAGGGAACTCACACTGCCATGAAAAGTGGAATGATTGCCGCTGAAGCTATTAATGAATTCCTTTCGGGTAAGTCCAATGATCTATCTTGTTACGAGGTTTTATTCAAAAAGAGTTGGGTTTATAGCGAATTAAAATCTGCTAGGAATGTTAAACCTTTCTTTACAAGGTTTGGAAATATCCTTGGTATTTTACTTACAGGGATCGATCAGTGGTTATTTATGGGAAAGCTTCCTTTTACTCTATCGCATAAACATGCTGATCATGAAACGTTAGAAGATGCAAAAGAAGCAAAAAAAATAAATTATCCAAAACCAGATGGCGTTTTAACTTTTGATCGGGCTAGTTCGGTATTTCTTACTGGAACTTATCATACTGAAAATCAACCTGTTCACCTTCAATTGAAGGATAAAGAATTACCAATTAGTTACACGTTGGAAAAGTTTGATGAGCCTTCTCAAAGGTACTGTCCAGTAGGTGTTTATGAAGTTCATAGAAATGATGATGGTTCAGATCCAAAATTTGTAATTAATAGTCAGAACTGCATACACTGCAAAACATGCGATATTAAAGAACCGTCTCAAAACATAAATTGGGTAACACCAGAGGGTGGCGGTGGCCCAAAATATGCGAATATGTAAAGCATAAGTCTATGCTTATAAGAACAATTATATTTTTACTAATATTTAACATCTCAAGCATTAATCTTCATGCAGCACAATTTATTCCGCCTCAGGTGGGCGATTACTTGGTTGCAAAAATTTCTAGTGACTCAAATGACTACAGCACAACTAAGAGATATTATCAAAGGCTGCACAGATCGAATCCAAACGATTTACTTGCTTTAGATAGACTGTTGTTGCTTAGTATCTTGGATGGAGATTTGCTTAGTGCAAATAACTACTCTTTCAAACTTGCAAAAGCAGGCTGTGATAAAAATGTGAATTCATGTTGTATGAATAATCAATCACCACAAGGTCATCTTGTTAATGGGATTTCTTACTTAAACTCTTATAAGCCAGGTTTTGCTGATCAAAGTTTTGCAAGTATTTGGAGAGGGAATTTATCTGATAGCACGTTTGTAAGACTGCTTAGAGCTTGGGTATGGGCCGATAGTAACACAATAGATAAAAGTATGGCGCTAATCGATTTAATTTCCACAGGCGAACATCAACACCTAACACTTGTGCATAAAGCACTAATTTATGACTATGCTGATGAGATTGAATTAGCGGAGGTTTTTTATGACCAATCTTTATCAGTACAAAGAGATTTATACGTTTTACGTCTATATTATAATTTTCTACATCGAAATAATTTGACTGAGAAGAAAGATGCTTTTGCAGATGAGTTTTTGTCTTCATATGATGAAGAATTTCAAAATAAATTTTTAACTTCAAATAAAAATAGGATTATTCAAAACCCTCTTCAAGGAATAGGAGTGGTTTTATTTAATTCACAGCTTTTGATTGAGGATTTAAATGAAGAACTCGCACATATGTTATATCAACTAGCAATTGACACCTCTCCTAATTTACATGAGATCAAGTATATATTTGCCTCTTTTCTTAATCAGTTGGAAAATCATGATAAAGCAAGAGAGGTGCTGAGTTATATTCCAAAGAAGCATTATCTCGGTAATTTTGCTGCAATTCAAATTTCAGATGCATATAGCTACGAGGGCAACAATGAAAAAGCAATTCAAAATTTAAATACCTTTGTGGAGGTTGATGATAGCTTTGAAGCTTACCTTTCACTAGGAAATTATCACCGCTATGAGAAGAATTGGTCTGATGCAATTGATAACTATGATTATGCATTAAAGCTTGGTAAAAAACTTGATAAAGAAAACATTTGGGAAGTTTACTTTAATATTGGAATTGTTCATGAACGTTCTAAAAATTGGAAGTTAGCTGAAAAGAATTTAAAAAGATCATTGAAACTATCTGAAGATCAAGCAGATGTTCTCAATTATTTAGGATATTCTTATATCGATATGGATCAAAATATATCCGAGGCTAAAGTTATGATAGAACAAGCAATGGAATTGAAACCAAACGATCCATACATAGTTGATAGCCTTGCATGGTATTATTTCAAAGTTGGTAAGTATAATGAAGCTCTATCTTTGTTGGAGTTTTCTTTAGATATGATGCCATACGATCCAACTGTAAATGATCATTATGGTGATGTGCTCTGGAAGCTGGGAAATGAACTTGAAGCACGTTTTTATTGGAAGAAAGCCATAGATTTAGATCAGGAAAATATATTTGAGGACAAAGTTAAAATCAAACTACTTAAAGGAATCTAAGTACGTTGTTAAATACCATAAAATCCTACGCAAAAATAAATCTTTTCTTAAATGTAGTAGACAAACTTGATACTGGTTTTCACGAATTAAACTCAGTGTTATCAAGGATCGATCTTTATGATGAGATAAGAATAAAAGATGAAAGCTCATTTAGTATCTCATATAATGGTCCTTTTGGAGACCAAGTGGGATCCAATGATCATATTTCTAAATTATTTAATTATTTAATTGATATGAATTATTTAAAGCAGAAATCATTTGCTATTCATGTTTTAAAAAATATACCAGTGGGATCGGGTTTAGGTGGCGGTTCATCGAATGTCGCAGAAATAATTAAATATTTAATAAGATCCAATTTGTTAGATAATTCAAGCTCAACTGAAATTGCAAGAGATCTTGGGTCAGACATTGAATTTTTTATTGATGAGGGATCTGCACTTATTTCTGGAAAAGGGAATGTTGATCAAAGGTTAAAAATCAATTCGGATAAGCATTTTCTAATTGTATTTCCAAATGTTCAAAATAGTACTAAGGATATTTTTAATAAACATTCTAATTTAAGTGGAGAAAAATTCTCATACAATAAAGATACTAACTTAGATGGAATTCTAAAAGGTACATCAAATGAATTGGAAAAAACGGCACTTCTTGCTAATCAAGAAATGAAAAAAATAAGAGAATATTTAGATAATGATATAAATTGTAAGTATGAACGAATGACAGGAAGTGGCTCTGCATATTTTACGGTTTATGAAGATAAACAAAAGGCGGAGGAAGCAATACAGAGGATATCTGAAGAACACCCCAATTGGTGGACATATTTAACGAGGTTAATATAAAGATTGCAAAATCTTTTTCTTAAATTAAATAATTATATAGCGTTGGGGCGTGGCCAAGCGGTAAGGCACCGCTTTTTGGTAGCGGCATTCGGAGGTTCGAATCCTCCCGCCCCAGCCAATTAGGATCAAAAATATGAGTAATTTTTTAAGTAAGTATAAATCAGTATATGATGTCTTTTTAGATAATTGGGGCTATCAGAACCATTTTGTAGCTTATTTAGAGTCTCTAATGAGACAAGAAACACTATTACCAACACATATTAAAGAGATGATATTCGCCTATGTCTCAGGATTAAATGGCTGTGGGTACTGCAAGAATATTCATGCTGAAATATCAAAGAAAATTTTGAGAGACAAGAATGATCTAGATTTTATGAACGATATTGAACAATCACAAATAGAGGAGAAGTATAAGCCAATTCTAAAATTATCCCACAAAGTAAATG
>CACLWE010000006.1 GCA_902610585.1 uncultured Pelagibacteraceae bacterium | reverse complement strand
AGAACTTCACAAAGATGATAGAGCGCAGCAACAACAGGCGCTGATGGCTTTGTATAAAAAGGAAAAAGTAAATCCAATTTCAGGATGTTTGCCAATACTTATTCAAATTCCATTTTTCTTTGCGATTTATAAGATGTTATTTGTTTCAATTGAAATGCGACATGCCCCTTTTTATGGATGGATACAAGACCTTGCTGCAAAAGATCCAACTACTATTTTTAACGCATTTGGCCTTATACCATGGGATCCTCCATCTTTTTTAATTATTGGAATTTGGCCAATTTTAATGGGCTTAACAATGTACATACAACAAAAACTAAACCCAGCTCCCCCCGATCCAATACAAGCAAGAATATTCATGTTCTTACCACTTTTTATTACAATTCTTTTAGCACAATTTGCAGCTGGTCTTGTAATTTATTGGACAACAAATAACGTACTCTCAATTATTCAGCAGTGGATAATCAATAAAAGAACCACGGTCAAAACGAATTAAAATGTCTATAAAAAATAATGTGAGTGAAAGCTCTCAGCTTTTACAGAGATATTGGCCATCAGGAAAAAAATATTACAACAGTACAGATCAATTTATTAAAAGATATAAAAATCGAATTATTGTTATTAAATACGGGGGCTATGCTCTTACAAAACCTCATTTAGTAAAATCATTTGCAAAAAATATTGCTCTTCTGAACCAACTGGGAATGAAAGTTATTATTGTTCATGGTGGAGGGCCACAAATTGAAAATCAATTGAGAAAGAAAAAAATTAAGAATGAAGAATACCAAGGTTTAAGGGTTACGACAAAACAGATTTTAAGTGTTGTTAAGACAGTTCTAGCCAGTGATCTAAATAAACTTATTTCAAATGAAATTACAAAATATGGCAGTAAACCGAAACGTTTTGATGGGATAAGACAAAAAATCATCAATGCAAAAATAGCTATGAATGGGAATATCGGTTTTGTTGGAGAGCCCAAAAAAATTAATAAATCATTAATTCAAGCAGCGCTGGATAAAAAACAAATACCTGTGATTGCGCCGTTGGGATATGACTCAAATAAAAATACGCTAAATATTAATGCTGATACTGCGGCTGCATTTATCGCTGAAACTGTCAAAGCCGAAAGACTTCTACTTTTGACAGATGTAGAGGGGGTAATGGATAATAATAAAAGATTGATTACCGAGCTGGATCGTAAAAAAGCATTTCAATACATAAAAAAAGGCACTATAAAAAGTGGTATGATTCCCAAAATTAAGGCATGTTTCAATACCCTTAAAAATGGGGCACAAGGAGTTGCTTTAATCGATGGTCGTAAACAAAATGCAGTAGTAATGGAGATTTTAACAACAAAAGGTGCTGGAACACTAATAAAGAAATGAGTGATAATACAGAATTAAAAAACAAAATTGAAAGTGCATGGGAAAATATTGCAAATATTACTCCCGACGATACAGATATTGCTGATGCTGTAAATGAAGTTATAAAAAAACTTGATAACGGACAATTTAGGATTGCAGAGAAAAACGGCAATGATTGGATTGTTAATCAGTGGTTAAAAAAAGCCGTTCTTATATCATTTCGAATAAATGATAATAAAATTTTAAAAGGACCTTACACGTCTTGGTATGACAAAGTAAAAGGTAAAACCGTTGATTGGAATGAAGATCAATGGAAAGAAGCTGGCTACCGACATGTTCCAAATGGTACCGTTCGCGAGGGATCATTCATAGGTAAAGGCGTAGTGCTGATGCCATCTTTTGTAAATATTGGCGCTTACATTGATGAAGGCACAATGGTTGATACATGGGCAACAGTTGGATCATGTGCTCAGATTGGAAAAAACTGCCACTTATCAGGCGGTGTTGGTATTGGTGGTGTTTTAGAACCGCTACAAGCAAATCCAGTAATAATTGAAGATGATTGTTTTGTTGGTGCGAGAGCTGAAGTTGCCGAAGGAGTTATTGTAAGAGAAGGATCAGTTCTTTCAATGGGAGTATATTTAGGTGCGTCAACAAAAATTGTAAACAGGTCTACAGGTGAAATTAGTTACGGTGAAGTGCCCGCTTACTCAGTAGTGGTTCCAGGAAGCCTTCCAAATGAAGATCCAAAAAAGCCAAGCTTATATTGTGTTGTAATCGTTAAAACAGTTGATGAAAACACAAGAAAGAAAACATCGATAAACGATCTACTCAGAGAATAAATTATGGAAGTCGTTGAACTAACAAAATCACTCATTTCTTGTCCAAGTGTTACACCTAATAACGAAGGGGTCTTAGACCTACTCCAAAAGGAGCTCACTGACATGGGATTTACATGCAATCGTTATTTATTTAGTGATACTGACACACCTGACGTAGATAATTTATTCGCAAAAATTGGAAGTGGTGCTCCACATTTGTGTTTTGGAGGTCATACTGATGTTGTTCCAGTTGGTGATGAAAATGCATGGAATTCAAATCCATTTGAGGCCACTGAAAAAAATGGAAAGTTATATGGCCGTGGTGCGAGCGATATGAAATCTGCCATAGCTGCATTTGTTTCAGCAGTAAGAGAATACCTAGAGAATAATGAGATGAAAGGCACCATAAGTCTCTTAATTACAAATGATGAAGAAGGTCCTGCAATCAATGGGACAAGAAAAGTACTAGAAGAAATTTATAAAAATGGAGAAAAGATAGATAGTTGCTTGGTAGGGGAACCAACATGCCCAAGTAATTTAGGTGAAATGATTAAAATTGGAAGAAGAGGCAGTATTACCACGACTATTAAAGTTTCAGGGAAACAAGGTCATGTTGCCTATCCAGAATGGACTCTCAACCCAATAAATCCTCTGACATCAATACTCAATACACTGTGTAATTTAGAGCTTGATAAAGGTACAGAAGACTTTCCACCATCAAATATGGAAATTGTTAAAATTGAGTCAAGTGAAGGTGCGACTAATATTGTTCCACAAACCTCAACTGGAATATTTAATATTCGCTACAATATTAATCACACAAAAGAGAGCCTTCAATCAATGATCAATGAAGTTGTTTCAAAAAATATCAATAATAGTGACTATAAAGTTGATATAACTTTTAACAATTCTGCAGAACCATTTTTAACTGAAAAAGGTAAATTTACAGAGATAGTGAAAAGTTCTGTTGATGAGATTACAGGAATGAATTCTTCACTAACAACAACAGGTGGAACATCAGATGCAAGATTTTTTAAAGACTACTGCGAAGTAGCAGAGTTTGGACTTATTGGAGAGACCGCACACCAAATTGATGAAAATGTAAAAACTGAGGACATAACTAAGCTTAAAGAAATTTACAGTCTTATAATCACTAAGTACTTCCAATAAAAATCAACTATTTATCAATTTTAGAGCTATTTAGGTATTATATTATTAGCAACATTAGCATGATGGTCAAAGCTATATCCAATTTAAGGGGGGAAGGATCAAAATTCCATCTAGTTCCAAACATAATAAATACCTAAATAATTGCTCCAGCTATTTGAAAAAGAAAGTAAACAGTCAAGATTACTGGGAAAGCCCTAAGAAAGTAGTTAAATGATTGCTCAAAAATTTTTTTCATATTGATCTCTTACAGAGTATTTGCTGAATTCGGGAGGGGAATAACATGTCAATTTGGCAAAAACATCAAATTAATATTGATAGCTATTTGATTAGTATGTGGCCATGTTTGATGAAATGTATAGCGATGACGCTCAAATAAGAAAGCACTACTTACAAGTAAATTCGTGGTTGAGAACCATGTCATCCACAGTCATTAGCCAAAAGAATTTTGAAGCTGAGTCTCATTTTAAAAGAATTGGTATTACTTTTTCGGTCAAAGATGATGATATGACTGAACGAATCATCCCTTTTGACCTAATTCCAAGAATTCTTACAAACTACGAATGGGCAAAGATAGAAAAAGGTGTTTTACAAAGAGCGAAAGCTCTAAATGCTTTTCTTCACGATATTTATAATAGTGGTGAAATTTTTAAGGCGGGGATTGTTCCAAAAGAAATTGTTTATAAAAAATCGTCATATGATCAGTCTATGATCAACTTTTCACCTCCAAGAAAGATTTATAGTCCAATAATTGGTGTTGACCTAGTCAGAACAGGAAAAGACGAGTTTTATGTTTTAGAAGACAACTGTCGTACACCATCTGGTGTTTCATACATGTTGGAAAATAGAGAAATCATGATGAAAATGTTTCCTGATTTATTTCACACGAATCGTGTTTTACGAGTTGATGACTATCCTACTAGATTATTGCAGACACTAATGAGTCTTGCCCCAAAAAAATGTGATAGCAGTATACCAACAGTTGTCCTATTAACCCCAGGTCATTTAAATAGTGCATATTACGAACATACTTTTTTATCCGACCAAATGGGTATTGAAATGGTGGAGTCACAAGATCTTTTTGTTGAAAATGATTTGCTCTATATGAAGACAGTTGATGGACCAAAAAAAATAGATGTTGTTTATCGAAGAATTGATGACGAATTTTTAGATCCTCTTTGTTATAACCCGGACTCAGTCATTGGTGTCCCGGGGATCACTCAAGTATATAAAACAGGTGGTGTGAATATATGCTCAGCTCCTGGTGCTGGTATCGCAGATGACAAAGCTATTTATATATTTGTCCCTGAAATGATAAAATTTTACCTTGGTGAAACACCTATTCTAGATAATGTTGAAACATGGAGATGTGAAAGAGATGACGAATTAACTTATGTATTAGAAAATATTGAAAAACTTGTGGTGAAAGAGGTTGATGGTTCAGGTGGTTATGGAATGTTAATTGGACCTAAATCAACTAAAGATCAAATTTCAGAGTTCTCTACTAAACTGAAAAGTAACCCTCGAGGATATATTGCTCAACCAACATTAGACTTATCATCCTCACCAACTTTAATAGATAATGAAGTTTCAGGAAGACGAGTTGATTTACGTCCATTCTGTCTAGTTGGAGAAAAAGTACAATTATGCCCAGGGGGATTAACAAGAGTTGCATTAAATAAAGGATCGTATGTAGTAAATTCATCACAAGGGGGAGGAGTAAAGGACACTTGGGTCCTCGCGGATTAACATGCTAAGCAGAACAGCAGAGAATCTTTACTGGATTAGTAGATATATGGAAAGAGCAGAAACTATGGCGCGCCTTCTTGATGTGGGTTATAGAATGTCCTTGTTTCCTAACCCTAAAGGCTACCATAATGAATGGGACTCAGTATTATCAGCTGCAGGTGCTGCTCAGGGTTATTTTACTAAATACAATGAAATAAATCAGGAAAATGTTGAGGATTATATTTTTTTTGATGAAGAAAATCCTTCCTCAGTATACAGCTGTATATCCAAAGCTAGAAATAATGCTCTATTAGTGAGGACTGCATTCACTCCTGAGGCATGGGTTGCGATTAATAAGTCATACAAAGAGATATTGGAGCTAAAAAATAAAAAATTTACTCGTGCTGATCTACCAAACTTTACTGAATGGACTATTCAGCAAGTAAATATGTTTCGAGGATCAGCAAACTCATTATTACGAAATGACGGATATCATTTTATATTTCTTGGTACATTCATTGAACGAGCAGATAATTCTGCGAGATTGCTCGATGTAAAATATTTTGTACTACTTCCCACTGCTGATTATATAGGGGGAAATCTTGATAATTTACAATGGATTATACTTTTACGATCACTATCTTCATTTCGTGCTTTTAGATGGGCTTATGATGGAGACGTGACCTCAACAAAAATTGCGCATTTTTTTATACTTAATAATGATTGTTCACGTTCTTTAAGTTTTTGTATAAATAATATTGTTTATCATCTTAATTGTTTGAAATGCAGTCCTGATAAAATCAGTGATATTTACTCTGGCCTTAAATCAGTTCATAATTCTGTGAAAGACGAAACTGTCGAATCAATTATTGAATATGGTTTGCATGAGTATGTGACCAATTTTGTATCGAAGATATCTTTCTTAGACAATCAAATTCAAAATCATTTTTTTAGGTAGATTATGTTACTTACAATCAATCATACAACAAATTATGAATACGATGATAACCTATTAGGGTTAATTCAAACAACAAAGTTGACTCCATCACCCTATAATGGTCTTAAAATTTTGGATTGGACTGTAAAAAGAAATAATAAATCAGGAGGCGAAATATTTAGAGATGGAGAGGGAAATAATATAATTAACTTCAAAGGCGAACCATCAGAAAAGGAAATTAAATTTGTAGTTAAAGGTGAAGTTGAAACAATTGATACAAATGGAGTGTATGAAAGTTTGAATGATAAAATAGATCCTTATGTCTATTTAAGAAGTACAATTTTAACACTACCAAATGATAAAATAAAAGAGCTAGCTTCTATTGCCTCAAAAGATTGTTCAAATGAAGATACTGTAACTATTGCTCATGACTTAATGCTCTTAATTGCGAAAAAAATTAAATATGAACCGTATACCACCAATACGAACACAACTGCAGCTATGTCAATAGATCAAGAAAAAGGTGTTTGCCAAGATCAAGCACATATAATGATTTCTGCTGCTAGATATCTGGGCATTCCCTCAAGATATGTAAATGGCTACATGCATAAAAATAGAAATGACTCTGAATTTCAAGCTACACACGCATGGGCTGAACTTTATATAGATAAACTTGGTTGGGTTGGATTTGATCCTACAAATCAATGTTGTCCTGATGAGAGATATATTCGAGTTTCATGCGGCTTAGATGCAAGTTATGCGGCGCCAATCAGAGGGATCTTTTATGGTAACACCGCAGAAAAATTAGATATAAATGTTCAAACAATTGAAAACTGCTCACAATAATTAGTATTTAACCTCCATAAAATATAATCCCTCAGGAGGAGCAAGTGCTCCGCATTTAGAGCGATCTTTTGAATTAAACGCTTTTTCAAAATCACCAGACGACCAACTTTTTTCTCCAACTAGCTTTAAACTTCCAACAATTGATCTAACTTGATGATGCAGAAATGATTTTGCAGTGAAACCGAAATAGATATTTTCTTCTGATTGACTAATTTTTAGGCTGTCTAAAGTTTTTATTGGACTATCAGATTGACAATGGGCCGAACGGAATGTTGTAAAGTCATGCTGACCCTCAATTGAAGGAATGCATTCCTTCATCAAATCAACATCAATGTCTTTATGTACTTGCCAAGCTCTTCCCTTCTCAATAGTGAGTGGTGACTTTCTGTTTACTATTCTATAAAGGTATTTTCTCTGAGTTGCATCAAATCTTGCATGAAAATCATTATGTGCTTTCTCTACTTCCAATATGGAAATAGGAAATGGCCTCAAATGATCGTTTAATGCATTCTTAATCACATATGGTTCAAGTAATTTGTCTGTAACATCAAAATGAGCGACCTGCCCCATTGCGTGGACACCTGCATCTGTTCTACCAGCCCCAAAAATAGTTATGTTTTCCTCAAATATATTACTTATTGCTTTTTCAATACACCCTTGAACTGATTGTCCATTTTCTTGTCTTTGCCATCCGACAAACGGGGTGCCATCATACTCAATTTTTATTTTAAACCTATTCATTGAATATAAGAGCCAACTTCAATTTTATGTCCTAAGAGAAAGTCATTGATTGTACAATCTTGTTTACCTTCAACTCTGAGAAGCAACGGTCTTATTGAATTAATGCCACAACCAATTAAAAATTCTTCATTGATAATCTTTCCGGCCTCACCTTGCTCATGAATTACCTCAGCCTTCAGTATTTTAATTCTTTTATTATTTAGTGAAAACCAAGCACATGGACTAGGATTATAGGCATTTATGCGTCTATTTATTTTCTCGGCATTTTCAGTCCAATCTATTAAAGATTCTTGTTTTTGTATTTTCTTCGCATAACAGGCCTGCGTGTCATTTTGTTTAGTAAACTGAATAGAGCCATCTAATCTATCAATAAAGTTTATAAGCAATTCAGCTCCTTCATTTGCGAGTTCTTTTTCTAACTCACTGTAGCTTTGTTGTTCTATTTTTATTTCTTTTTGCAGCCCAATATCTCCTGTATCAAGGCCTTTATCCATTTTCATAATTGTAACGCCCGTAGTCTGATCGCCTTCAATCATTGCTCTTTGAATTGGTGCAGCACCCCTCCACCGAGGGAGTAAAGACGCATGTACATTAAAACAACCAAGTTTAGGTAAGTTGATTACTTCTTCAGGTAATATCAGTCCATAAGCAACAACAATTATCATATCCAAATTCATTTCTTGTAGTTTTTTTAATTCCTCTGATGAACTAATCAAAGGAGGCGAGCTAATTTCAATATTTTCAGCTTCAGCAAATTCTGCCACTGGTGAAATTGATAATTTCATTCCTCGGTTAGCCTTTTTTGCGGGAGATGTATATACACCTACCAAATGATTATTTGAAGAAACAATTTTTTTTAAAGATGGCACTGCGAATGGGGCTGTGCCCATGAATAGGATGCGATAATTTTTCATTTTATCTAAGCGACGATTCGTTCTTTTTTTGATTGTTTTCTTGTTTTGATGAGCTTCTTTACAATCATGTTGCGTTTCATATTTGATAAATGATCAATAAAAAGAATTCCTTCAAGATGATCCATTTCATGTTGGATGCATGTTGCTAATAATCCTTTAGCGTTTAGAGTCGACTTTTTTCCATTATAATCAAGAAAGTTTATTTCACATTCTTCTGGACGATCAATTTCTGCGTATTGATCTGGAACTGATAAACATCCCTCTTCATACGTTGAAAGATTTTTTGTTTTTACTGTAATTTCAGGGTTAACAAAATAAAGGGGTTCTTTTATGCCCTCTTCATTTCTCCAGCTTATATCCATCACAATTACACGCAAAGGAATTCCGATTTGAACCGCTGCTAGACCTATTCCAGGTGCGTCATACATGGTATCCAACATGTCGTCCATTAGATTTTGGATCTCTTTAGTTACTTCATCAACTGGTTTTGAAATCTGTTTTAAAAACGGATCTGGAGCAGTTAAAATCTTTTTTACTGTCATAATCTTTAGATAGGCTAACTTAGATATAAGGTCAAGATTGAATAAAAAAATTGGGAAAATACAATAAAACTAAATCTTTTGTCGTGCACTGAGAGCGGCGGCAATAGTTCCTTCATCCATGTAATCCAACTCTCCGCCAACAGGTACACCGTGTCCTAAACGACTTACTTCAACACTGTGTTTTGATAATGTATCTGCTACGTAGTGAGCGGTTGTTTGACCATCAACGGTTGCACTCAAAGCCAATATGACTTCGTCAATTTTTTCGCCTTCAATTCGATCAATCAGTTTTTTTAAATTTAAATCATCGGGCCCAATGCTGTTTATAGCTGATAGGGTGCCACCCAGCACATGATACAATCCGTTAAATACTTCTGATTTCTCAAGTGCCCATAGATCTGCGATATTTTCAACAACACAGATTTGATTTTTAGATCGACCCTCATCTGTACAGATCATGCATGGAGAATTTACATCGATGTTTCCGCAAATTTCACATGTAACAATATTTTCACTCGATGATAAAAGCGACTCAGCGAGTGGGACCATTAACTGTTCTTTATTCTTTATTAAATGAAGTGCTGCTCTGCTCGCAGATTTGGGTCCAAAACCAGGCAGTTTACTGATTAAAAGTATTAACTTATCAATTTCTGGATTCGATATACGAGATTTCATACTAGAAAGGCAGTTTCATTCCTGGAGGAAGTTTTATCCCACCGGTAAGAGAACTCATTTCATCCGCAATTTTTCTTTGAATTTTGTCTCGCGCATCATTAAAAGCTGCAACTATCAAATCTTCTAAAATTTCTTTCTCATTTTTATCTATCGCTGTTTCGTCAATGTTTACAGAAGTTACATTGTTTTTTCCATTTATAGTTATTTTAACTATTCCTCCACCTGAGATACCCTCGGCTTCCAGTGTTTCTACCTTTTCCTGAGCCTCAGCCATTTTTTTTTGCAAGTCTTGGGCCTGCTTAATCATATTGTTAAAATTATTCATATTTATTTCTCTTCAATTTGTTCAACTTCAGTCCCAGGAAAGAAATCAATAATTTCTTTTACTTTTGGATCCATTGCTGAAGATGTTTCTCCTGATTTATCCTGTATTTTATTATCATTTTTTTCAACCATATTATTTAGTTCACTTATTAATTCATTAGGTTTTGGTATATCATTTAAATAAATGATCCTAATGATCAACATTTCAAGCGAAGTTATGGGAGAAAATGAGTCTGTAACTTCATGCAATCCCTTATTAAGCATTTGCCAGATCATTGAGAGAGTGGATACATCAAGATTACCTGCTACCTCTTGCACTGCATTATATTCACTGTCTGTAAGTGAGCTTTTAACTCCCTCAGCTGCATCAATATTAATCATGGTCAAACTATGAACAGTTTCTATCAGATCTTTTACAATCATTGATGGATCAGCTCCGTTGTCATAAAGTTCATTTATTTTTTCAAGTGACTTTTGAGTTTGACCGGCAGTAATGAATTTGATTAGTTCTAAAATTTTAGTTGGATCGTTTAAACCGATCATCTCTTTTACTTGCTCTTCAGAAATATGTTTACCTGAAAATGCAATAGATTGATCGAGTATAGACAGGCCATCTCTTACAGATCCATCTGCAGCTCTTGCGATAATTTTCAATGCACCTTCCTCAAACTCAACAGTTTCCTTTTCACATATGGATTTTAAAAAAATAACTAAATCATCAGGTTCAACTCTTTTTAAATCATATCTTTGGCATCTTGATAGTATGGTTGTAGGTATTTTTCTTACCTCAGTAGTTGCAAAAATAAATTTCACATGAGGTGGCGGCTCTTCCAATGTTTTAAGTAATCCATTAAAGGCTGCGGTCGATAACATATGAACTTCATCTATAATATATACTTTATACTTTGATGATACGGGCGAGTATTGAACGCCTTCAATCAGCTCTCTTATATCAGCTATTCCAGTGCGCGATGCTGCATCCATTTCATAAACATCAACACTTCTAGACTCTGTTATCGCTTTACAATTGTCACAAACCCCACATGGCTCGTTGTTATCTTGCTCCGTTATGTTCAAACAATTTAGTGATTTTGCGATAATTCTAGCTGTCGTTGTTTTCCCCACACCTCTAACCCCTGTGAGCAAATAAGCGTTGGCAATTCTGTTCATCTCAATTGCATTTTGTATTGTCTTAGACATGAGATCTTGACCAATAAGTTCACTAAACTTTAGCGGTCTATATTTTAATGGAATAGGTATGTTGGTTGTTTCGGACATAAAAATCACTAATCTTTAGTGGGAGATCAACGTAACCCAAATATCTTCGTTACGGCTGCTTCTTTTCAGACCTGACCGGATTGGCGAATAACTTGTCTACTCAATCTCCCAAAATATTGTATCATAACGAAAATAAAATGTTGTTTAATAAATAATAAATTAATGAACAAAATAATATTTGCAAATAATCCTCTCGATAGAATGTCAGGTTTTAGAAGCGATAAAGACTGGCAAAAAGCAAATTTATTGGACAATGAAACACGTTTTGTTGTTTTTCACTCAGGGAAACCATTGATACACGTGAGCAGTGAACCTGGCTCAAATTCAACAATTTTTTTAGCCTCATATGATCAAATAAAAAATTTTATTGAAGATGCTTATTTGCTTTTCCTTGGCAAGTTAAAAAATAAAAGCTACTACGCCATAGATTTATCAAAAAGTAACAAAGACTTCGACAAAACTGCATTTCCTAACTGTAAATTTATTGATTTAAGATCGATAGCGCAGAGTATTTCCCCAGAAGACACAGGTATTCTTGCTCAGGCTAAGTCGATGGTCGAATGGAATTCATCTAATATTTTTTGCACCAGATGTGAAAGTTCCCGACTTGAAACTGTAGATGCAGGTTGTAAAAAGATTTGCAAAAATTGCAATATGGAACTATTTCCTCGCGTTGATCCTGTCGTAATAATGCTTCCTATTTTTAAAGACAAATGTTTACTCGGTCGCCAAAAAATATTTCCTCCCAGAATGTTTTCAGCACTGGCAGGTTTTTTAGAGCCAGGTGAAACCATCGAAGATGCGGTTATTAGAGAAGTTAAAGAAGAAGTGGGATTAAATGTTACAAGTGTTGACTATAAATTTACCCAACCATGGCCATTTCCCTCTCAATTAATGATCGCATGTTTCTGTCAAACAGATGGTGATACAACTGATTTAGATCAGGATGAAATTGAAGATGCAGTATGGTTATCTCGAGAAGACTTAAATCGTATATTCGTTGGTAAAAGCCCTGACAGAATATGGATACCTCCCGCAATGGCTGTGGCTCATCAATTAATTGTTGCTTGGATGCACAATAAGTAAACTAATTGTTTCTATATGAATGTTTTGGATAAACGCCTAAGACTTTCAGTTTTTCAGTATAAAAGGATAATTCATCTAAAGCTCCTTTTACCGATTGATCTTCAGCATGGCCATCTAAATCAATATAAAATTGAGCTTTATTAAAATCACCATCGACAATGAAACTCTCTAATTTAGTTAGATTGACACCATTAGTTGCAAAACCTCCGAGTGCTTTATAAAGAGCTGAAGGAACACTCTTTACTTCAAATATGCAACTTGTCAGGTATGACAAGTTTTCGTTTCTTTCTTGTTGAAGTTCTTTTGACATTATTAAAAATCGAGTTGTATTGTTTTTCATGTCTTGAATATTTGTATCTACTATATCTAATCCATAAGTATCAGCTGCAAGTGTTGAGGCAATCGCTGAATCTTCCATTGTTCCTTGCTCACTAATAAATTTGGCAGAACCTGCGGTGTCCGCCATTATGATGACATCTAAATTATATTTTTTTATCGCAGCATGACATTGTCCAATAGCCATAGAATGACTACGTACATTTTTAATTGTATCTAAGGAAGCGCCTGGTATTACCATTAACTGATGATTGATCTCTTGAAAATGTTCTGAATATATTTTTAAATCGTATCCACCAAGTAAGTAGTGAATATCCGCTACCCTACCTGCGACCGAGTTTTCAATTGGTATCATGGCTAAATGACACTCTGATGCATTAACTTGCTCCATGGCAGACTCAAATGTTCTGCACGCAACAGGATTGTGATCAGGCGCAGCTTCAATGCACGCAAGATGTGAATAAGCTCCGAGTTCACCCTGGAAAGCTATTTTTTTCATTTGCTTAATATCTTTCTAATTTCTTCTAAGTCGTCCGGAGTATCAACTCCTAGAGGTAAAAAGTCAATTAAACCAATTTTTATTTTCATATTATTATCAAGTGCTCTTAATTGCTCTAATTTTTCATTTTTTTCTCGATCAGTTTGAGACAAATTGACAAATTTTTCTAGAGCATCTCTCTTAAAAGAGTAAATACCTATGTGATGAAAAAGGTTCTTAGAGTCGTAATCTCCTTGTTTTCTTACAAAATTCTCTGCATAAGATTCAGTTTCACTACCAGATAAATTACAGACTGCTTTTACAAATTGCTCTTTCTTTAGATCTTCCTCTCTTTCAAACTGGGTGACCAGTGTGCCTATTTCATTTTCTTCTGATGATAATAAATTTAAAACTTTCTCTAAAGCCATCGAGTTAATTGTAGGTAAGTCGCCTTGTAAATTAATGATGTAATGAATCATTTTACCTGCATCAATTACTTGAAGCGCTTCATGCATGCGATCAGTACCTGTCTGATGATTTTCAGAAGTCATACATACATCACCCCCAAGACTTTCAATACACTTGGCGATTTCATCACTGTCTGTAGCAACCACTACTCGACCCAAATCAGAAGCAATGGCTGACTCCCAAACATGTTGGATCATTGGTTTGTCAGCAATGTCGAGCAAAGGCTTATTTGGTAGCCTACTCGATTGTAATCTGACCGGGATGATTATCGCTGTGTTTTCTTGGCTTATCATAAATAAATTATGCGACTAGAAGACGCATAAAAACTTGATTTAATTCGGTTATTGTTTAAATAATTATCTAATTACGTCAAGAGACATCATGGATTCATTCGAAATTAATAAAATTGTAGCCTGTGTATTAGTTGTGGCCCTTGTATTTATCGGCTTAGCAAACTTCAGTGAGATTTTATATCATGTTGAAAAACCTGAGGTAGCAGCCTATCAAGTTGAGGGCACTGAAGATATGGTGGTGTCTGCATCAGCAGCAATGGCAGACGACACTGCTACTGCGGAACCTGAAATACCAATTCAGACTCTGCTTGCATCAGCAGATATAGAAAAAGGTGCAAAGGTCTTTAAGAAATGTTCACAGTGTCATGTTGTAGAAAAAGGTGGAGCAAATAAAATTGGGCCAGCGCTCTGGGATATAGTAAATAAAGATATTGGTTCAAAAGAGGATTATAAATACTCAAATGCAATGGCGGCATACGGAGGCAACTGGACATATGAGCAACTTAACGGATATCTTTTAAATCCAAAAAAATATATTGAAGGTACAAAAATGTCTTTTGTGGGTCTAAAAAAAGAAAAAGATAGAGCAAACGTCATACTTTATCTTAGAAGCTTCAGCGATAATCCTGCACCAATTGAATAAGTCCGAATAATCTGCAATATATTGATTGACGTCAGTCGGCACTATTACCTATTCTAATATTTAATGACGAGAGAAAATGTTGGATTATCAATTTATTTTGATAATAGAATGCTGCGCATCTTGCTGCTTGGAGCAATTAGTGGTTTTCCTTGGGTGATAATTGGAAGTGCTCTTTCACTTTGGCTTAAAGACTATGAATTATCAAGAAGTACAATTGGATGGGCGGGTCTTATTTTTAGTGTATATGCAATTAACTTTATTTGGGCTCCAATTATTGACCGTGTAAAAATTCCTTTCTTGACACAAAAAATTGGCCACAGAAAATCGTGGATCATTTCTCTACAAGCAATAATACTGGTATGTCTATTTATTTGGACAACTCTTAATCCTGTTACAAATTTAGAACTAATTATTTTAATTGGATTATTGATAGCTATTTCCTCGGCATCTCAAGATATAACAATTGATGCTTTAAGAATTGAGCAAATAGGTGAGAATGAAAAAGCATCAATGGCAGCTGGCGCATCAATAGCTGTGGTTGGTTGGTGGACGGGTTATAAAATAGGTGGAATGCTCACACTTTTTGTTGCTGATTATTTTGAACAGCAAGGCTTAGCTAATTATTGGCAATTAACTTTTCTTTTCATTTGCCTAATCATTTTTCTTTTTAATATCGGACTTTTATTTATTCCAGAAGATCTATCGAATAAAAGGCATGTTGCTCAAAAGAGTGATCAAGATCGTTTAAAGTTAAATAAATTTTCAGCCTGGTTTGTAAGTACTATCGTAAGTCCACTAATTAGTTTCTTCAAAAAAAATGGTTTAACCATCAGTCTGTTGATTATCGGGTTCATATTTTTATTTAAAATTGGTGAGGCATTTTTGGGACGTATGTCCATAATATTTTACGATGAAATGGGATTTTCAAAATCGGATATTGCAATTTACTCAAAAGGACTTGGATGGATAACAACAATTGTATTTACATTATTGGGTGGTTGGTTTTCCATAAAATCAGGTGTTGTTAGAGCGCTATTCATTTCAGGAATTGCAATGGCGATTACAAACATAATGTTTAGTGTAATGGCATGGTCTGAGAAATCAGTTTTACTCTTTGCTGCCGCGGTATTACTTGATGATTTGGCTGCAGCTTTTGCAACTGTGGCTTTTGTTACTTTTATTTCGCTACTTGTTGACCGAACATATACCGCAACTCAATATGCCCTTTTGGCATCGCTTGGAACAGCTGGAAGAACACTAATGGCATCATCATCAGGATCATTAGTCGACTGGTTGCAGGGTGATTGGGGTATTTTCTTTATAATTACCGCTGTCATGGTAATTCCTTCATTGATTTTGCTCTGGTTGATTAGAAATAAATTTTCATTTAATTAATTTATAATCTTCCAAGCTTTTTTATCTTACCATTTGATTTTAATATTCTTTTCTTCGCTGTACTTAGTGGCTCAATCGCTGTTTTCATATGAAAAGCATTTGCATGAATGATATTCGAATTATCAATCATCATCGCAACGTGCCCTTTCCAAAATACTAGATCTCCCGCTTTGAGATCTTTTTCATACTTGACTTCATTTGTTACGAATAGCTCTTGCATATCTGTATCCCTTGGAAAAGGCCTATTATTAATCTGATGAAGATTTTGGACTAGCCCTGAACAGTCTATGCCCATTGAGTCTCTTCCGCCCCAAAGATACGGAGTATCTAGGTACTGCTTTGACAAATCTATATGATTGAATTTACTACTTTTAATCTTTACTAGATCTAGACTTGGGCACCAGCCCAAATTTTTAATTAAAGAATATTTTCCCTTAATTTTAATTACCTCAACTAATGAGTTGAAACTTAAGTAACCTTTTGTAACACTTTTAATATCTGGTTTAGTGTAAATAACTGTTCTTAAGGAGATAACTTTTGAATTAGGTTTATAGATTTTTCTTGTTAAATTAATTGTAGGAGTATATCCAACATAATTATCTCTTCGAGACTGAATCCAAGACCATCCATTTTTGGTTTCAAAGACATCGCATTCTTCACCATACAATAGTTGGGTGCTTAATTTTGATCCTTTATTTGAATAAAGTGGAGTAAATGCACTTTTAACTGTAGCCAGCTTTGCCGTTACATATTTTTTTCTTTTTACAATAGCCTTGTATGCAGTTGATGCTAAATCTCTTCTTATTGGAGTAATTCTTGTGTCAAATATCACTTCTATTGATTAAAGGGCAAGACCGAGATAGAGAAAAACAATTATTAAAATACCAATACCGCCAAAGATCATGGTCGCCCTAATCGTGACATCTAACTCCCTAGCTGCAAATAGGTGATAGATTAATGAGCCGATTAGAGGAATGAACATGACGACAAATGTCCAAATTACTTTTCCAGTCGTTCCTCTGTATTTTGAAAGAAATAAATCAAATAATGCAGTAGACGTCCATGTCGCATATAAAAATATGGGAAGATAGTAGCCATAAAAGTTAAAAAATAATGATAAAAACGGTACATCATTTAATGGGAAAAAAGTAACACCTGGCATCTAAAATCTCCTATAAATAGGTTAAACAATTAAACTATTAGTTCAAATAGTTTCTTGCTTCTTCTGGTAATTCAATATCATTCAGCGCATCTTCGAATTGTTGAAAAACCTCGACAGCAGGCTTTACAGACTTTCTGATCATATAGGTAGGTAAATTTTTCTTATCATATCCTTGATTTAACAACTTTTCCATAATTGGCATATTTGGTTGATTTTCAGGTTTAGGAAAAGATCTCCAGTCACCTTGTTGATATCCACCGTCACTTGCATGAATAATTCTTGCAAGCGATGACCACATACCTGATAGATCTGAACTTAATGGAATATACCCTGCGTCACAATTATTTAAAGACTGCAAACCTGGCGGTATAGATGTATTAAAATAGTTTCCTTTAAAACAGTTGCCAAGATTGGATATGCCACTAATTGCCATGTCTGCCCTGTTAGATGATAAAATTAGATTATCTTCAACTCTGTTTCCATGGGCTGGCCAATAATTCACATCTGCTGCAGCGGTAAGAATAACACCGTATAGATCATGATTAGCAATTACATTATTTTTGATTATGTTATTGTTGCCACCGGCAATGATAACGCCGTTGCCAAAAGATAAGTAAGTTGATTTTGTAGCAGGAGCATCGTTATTATTGTTATTTTCAATTAAATTCCCAATAATAAATGTCTCTCTTTCAGGAGGTAGTAATTCAGAATCTAATGTATTAGGCGCTAGTCCTCCTTTATTATTTCTAAATACAGAACTAATAATGTATAGGGAGCCTCCTGAATTAGTTCCAGAATAACCCAACCCATTATTTTCTGAAATAACATTATTTACAATTGCATCACAAGGATAGCATTGCCCAATATAAAAGCCTGCGTCTGGAGAACCTGATGCATACGAATGTTCTAACACACCATCAACTGCGTCAAATGCGTAAACACCATAGTCACCATTATTGTAAGCTGTTAAATATGATCCCCTGTAACCCTTAACTGTTGCCCAATAAAAACCATTGAGCAATGCGTTACGTGCAGTAATATTTTCAATCACAACGCCATCGACACCTGCAACAAGAACACCGTTGCCTCTTTCAAATTCACCATCAATAATTGTATTATTTCTATCCCAGCCACGTATTGTTATTGATGGAACATTCACAACAACTTCTTCATAGTAAACCCCGGGTTTAATAAGAACTAAGTCCCCAGGATTTGATGCATTAACCGCATCTTGAATTGTTTCATAATCATCAGGTACATTTCTCACTGACCCAGAGAAAGACGGTACTACGTCCATTTTTGAAAAGTTTGTATAATCTTCATAATTAATATCTCCGACAACAACAGAACCTACCATTCCCCACTCACCGTCAGGTGAAGCGTGAAATGAGCATAAATATTTGTATAATCCCTCAGCTTCATAGGTAATATCTAAGTAGTCACCTTTAGGTATTTCTTCATATGAGCCCCAAGTTTCATCCACAGCAATAACATTATGCGGATTATTACCCCAATTATTAAATCTAACCTTGCCCCCCTCATTTATTCTAACTACAGGAGGAGAATAAGAATTATCAATTACTCGTACTCCAGTAAATGCGGCTGACTGATTTGGATCATTGTCACATGAAGTAAAGAAAACAAATGATAACAAAAAGAAAATTATAATAATGAAACTTTTTTTAATATTAAACATTATATTTAAAAACCTACTAACAGTCTTCTCGCAAGACCTATAATAGGTGCAAGAAAACCAAGGTTACCTCTTGTCAACATAAATACAACTGCAATTATGATAACTGCAAAAATGATTATTTTTATAACTCTAGATAATCTACCTGGCTCTGTATTAACAAGAGCGCGGATAATAAAATATAATGTTGCTGCCCCAAGTACAAAAAAAACTAATACTTTTATCATTTCAAGAAATCCAATTAAAGATTAGTTTGACTGGAAAAATAAATCAACTAGTTAAAGATTATTCTCAATTTCGTATTTTTTAACTGCTTCTGCTAGTTCTTTCTTTTCTGAACAATTGAAAATACAAATATCTGTAAGTATAGCTAAGTTTTCGAGGGCTTTTTCATATCTGTTTGTCTGAAGATATAATTCGCCTTGATATGCAAGAATATCATCATGTTGAGGTGCGATTTCTAGACCAGTATTATAATAAAGTTCGGCATCTTCGAATTTTCCAAGTTTTCTGCTTGCAAAACCGATTAGATTCCATCCATTAGCATTTTGTGGATTTTCATAAACGTAAACTTCAAGATCTTTTAAAGCACCCTCATAGTTTTCATTTTTTTCGATTTCAAATAATATACGCTTTAATTCTTTATCATATCCTGTGTGGCCGGCATATTCACTTCCGCCTGATCCACCTGAGTTACCGGAGCTACCGGAGCTTCCTGAACTTCCTGAACTTCCTGAACTTCCTGAACTTCCTCCTGAATTCCCCCCAGAACTACCGCCTGAATTTCCACCGCCATCATTTTTTGCAACTACAGTAAAAGTAAGGCAAAAACTTAATAAAATGGTAATAAATATATTTTTCATACTTTTCCTAAATAGTTCTAATGATATATATTTCAATAGATAATATGAGTGAATTTGACATATATGCTTATGGTGTCCCAGTTGTTTTGTTGTTGATAACAGCAGAAGTAATTTATTCATCTTTAAAAGGATTAAATTTTTACAAATTAGAAGATACCTTTGCAGGCCTGGGCTTGCTATTAGGAAACTTTATTATTGGACTACTAACTAAGAGCTCAATTTTTTTAATATACGTTTATCTATATCAATTTAGATTAATCACAGTCAATGATCTCCTTCCGCTATGGGCTATATGGCTTGCTACATTTGTAATGATTGATTTTGTCTATTACTGGTATCATCGCTTTTCTCACAGAGTACGATTTATGTGGGCTGTTCATATGAATCATCATTCAAGTGAAGAAATGAATTTCACTGTTTCTCTGAGACAAGCCTGGTTTGGACCAATAACTAAAGTGCCTTTTTTTATATTCATGCCATTAGTTGGGTTTGATCCTATTATCACAGCTGTAGCTGGTGTAGCCTCAACACTCTGGGGTGTTATTGGACATACACAATGGATTAGAAGATTAGGTATCTTAGAGTATATTTTTGTTACTCCTTCATCACACAGGGTTCATCATGGAAGTAACGAGTGTTACATAGATAGAAATTATGGCAACTTACTAATCATTTGGGACAGATTATTTGGAACTTTTGCAGAGGAAATTGAGCCTGTAAAATTTGGAATTAGGGATAATGTCAAAACATACAATCCTATCAAAATAACATTTATGTTTTGGGGGCAAATGATCTCTGATTTCAAAAAATCAACAACCACTAAAGAAAAAATTCTCTCATTTTTTGGCAGACCAGAGTGGAAACCCTAAAATTTGTTATTTTGGGTTATCACGAATATAAAGAATAAATTTCTCAAGCTCAGAAATTTGTTCATCTGAAATATCACTATAAGACATGCCAAAACGGTTTTTAATTTCTAATGCTATGTGGGCATATGGATTACGACCTTTTGGATGTGATGGATGTTCAGGTAGTTTTCCTTTTAACTCGTCACCAGTTTTTTGTATTAGTTTCCACACTTTCTTTTTATTTTCTTCGTTCATTAATAAAAGCTAATTATTTAAATCAATAAAAACAGTAGGTTATTAATCTATATCTTATTATATGCCGCCAAACTGGCAAATAATTATTATTAATAATTATCCATACTATTTAATAATACAATTCAAACCTAAAAAGAGATTTATTATGAAAACTGAAAAAATTTTTGAGCAAGTTATCAAACAGATTAAAGTTTTTGAAAGTGCGGGTGACAGGAAAGTTTTTAGCCGTCTTAGCCATTTTCGTCGATCGGTTTACGGAATTAGAATATGTTACGAAATTATGAGACTTTATTTCGACTCTAACATCAACAAAATTGAGTGCACGAAAGAATATCTGACGAAGAATATGTCAGACCTTGCATCTAGAGCAACTATTATAAATTTTATAAACGATGAGATTAGTAAAGGCTCACTTGTCACTCAAGTAAGTTCTAAAGATAAAAGAGTAAAAATCATCCAGCCATCAGGTGAACTCATTGATGAATTCACGATGTGGCTAGATATGATAGATAAAGCTGCTTAATTATTCTGCTGCTTGTAGATTAACTGCTGAGACTTTTCCATCTTTTTCCTCAGCGTCATATGATAGTTTCTGACCTTCATCCAATTTTTTCATACCCGCAGCTTGAACAGCTGTGATGTGAACAAAGATATCTTTATCGCCTTCTTCAGGGGCAATAAAGCCATAACCTTTTTTTGGATTAAACCATTTAACAGTACCAGTAGCCATATTTGTTATTCCTTTTTAAGTTAATTTAGACTTCGTATCACTCCAGAAAAAGGAACAAAAACGTAATCTTTAGACGGACCTTATAGCTACATATAGACTAAAAGTAAATTGTTTTAATTTTTTCTTTTTTAGTAAGACGCCTCGAAAAAAACTTCAAGTTAATCAAGTACCACAAAAAGTTTTATAGGGTATGTTAGTTTTGCTAGGCGTCATAAGGTATTTAATATGTACATTTTTTAGCTGATAAGGTGATGAAATTGCTCTATTAAGATCATTAAATTTATCAAGCTTGTTATTCGTTTCAGCCTCATTAAGCGCTTCCTCAACTAGATAGTTTCTTGGGATTAAAACTGGATTGATATTTATCATCGTTTTTAAATATTCTTTACTTTTAACTCTTTTTTTCCAGTTTTTTTTCCAAGTATCAAAATCATTGTCTTCAAACACTTCATCGTTTGCATGTTCGTAATTCATCAGGTTGCAAAAAGTATTGGTAAAATCTGGATTTTTACTTTGCATCCATTTGACTAAATTATTGATAAGTTCTTCATCTTCATCACTTTGATCTTCAATTCCTATTTTTTTTCTCATCATTTGAAGCCATTCGTCTTTAAACAATGAGCTAAAATCATTCAATGTGTTTTGAGCAATTTCAATTGATTTCTTTTCATTTTTATCAATGAGTGGTAACAAGCACTCTGCTAATCTTACCAAATTCCAATGAATTATAGAAGGTTGATTAGCAAAAGAGTATCTTCCTTGCGTATCAATTGAGCTGAAGACAGTCTTAGCATCATAGCTATCCATAAAAGCACATGGTCCATAATCAATAGTCTCTCCAGATATTGTTGAATTATCTGTATTCATAACACCATGAATAAATCCAACTCGCATCCAGTCCACTATCAATTTAATTTGTTTCTGCATAACAGATTGGATAAATTCAATAGCTACATTTTTAGAAAAATTTATATTACGAAAATGTCTTTTTATTGAAAAATCTAAAAGAGCTTGCATGCCGTCATAATCTTTATGCGCTGCCAGGAATTGAAAAGTTCCAATTCTAATATGACTACTCGCTACCCGAGTTAATATTGATCCTTTTAAAGGGACTTCTCGGTAGACTTTTTCGCCAGTTTCAACAACAGCCAAACTTCTCGTAGTTGGAATGCCTAAATGATACATTGCTTCACTGATCAGATATTCACGTAACATTGGCCCCAATGCAGCCTTACCGTCTCCCCCTCTTGAATAAGGTGTACGCCCCGAACCTTTATATTGAATATCAAATATTTCACCGTCTGGAGTTACTTGCTCACCAACGATGTGAGCCCTACCGTCACCAAGAATTGTAAATTGTCCAAATTGATGCCCTGCATAAGCCTGTGCAAATGGCTTTGAACCATGAGGCAGTGTATTTCCTGAGAATAAATTAGATAAGTCTTTTTTTGACATACCTTTTAAATTTAAGCCAAGTTTTTTAGCCAATTCATTATTAACAATAACAGTACTTGGATTAGTAACTGCATCTGGTTTTAATTCCGAGATCAGTTTATCAGATATTTGGGTATAACTACTTTGTAAATTCCACCCTGAATCAGAAAGGGATACATTATTTTTCATTGTTGCTGTAAACTTAATTTAATTTTACATATATTTATATCAAAATGTTAATTCAAAAAGAACTTGAAATAGTAGTTGAAGGTAAAGGCCTCTATAATATTACGGATATTGTTAATCAAGCTATAAGCAAACATCGAATATCAAAAGGTATTTGTACTATATTTATCAAACATACTTCAGCTTCTCTAATTATTCAGGAAAATGCAGATCCCAACGTCCTTAAAGATATAGAAAATTACTACGATAAAATGGTACCCGAAAACGATAATTACTTACACAGTGAGGAGGGTCCGGATGATATGCCTGCACATATTAAATCTTCACTTACTAACACAACACTTAGTATTCCAATTAAAGAAAAAAAACTTGATCTTGGCATATGGCAAGGAGTGTATTTATTTGAGCACCGTTATAAGAATAATGATCCTGGGATAAAAAGAATTATTTCAATGACTGTGATTGCTTAGTGAGGCATTCTAAATTTGTCATGGCAAGCTTTACAACTTGACCAAATTAAATTCTTTTGAGCCTCTTTTAATTCATCACCTGTAAGGTTAGCAGCAATTTGGGTAAATTTTTTGACTTTATCTGAGGTTTCAATCATCAAAGCATTAAATTCATCTTTTTGAAGCCAAATAGTTGGCAAAGCTTCTGTATCATAACCTGTTTTTGAATTATCAGGGAAAAGGTCGATGAGCTTATCATAATTGACGCTCATTTTTTTGGAAAGCTCTACTACTTTATCATTATTACCTTTTGCTATTTCTGCAGACATTCTTTTTGCATGGCTATAATTTTGCTTAAATAATGATTTTCTTTCTTTTATAATTTTACCATGGTCGTCAGCAAAACTAATAAAAACAAGAAATAGAGAAGCTAAAATTGATGAAAGCAGTATTTGCAAAATTGTTTTCATATTTTAAATATATATTATGAAAATTAAAAATGACAATAGCACTTATGGGACTCTTGCTCGAGCCTTTCACTGGCTCACTTTTTTAATTTTATTATTTCAACTACCTTTAGGACTTTATTTGGACAATTTGGAGTTTTCTGAATTTAAACTAACCGTTGAAAATATACATATTGTTATTGGGATAAGTATTTTTTATTTAACATTACTCAGATTGATTTGGAAATTTCTTAATCCAAAGCCAATAACTTCAGCTGTAAATAAATTACAATTGATAGCATCAAAAGCAGTACATGGACTATTTTATGTTACGCTTCTTTTGATTACAATCAGTGGAATCTTAAAACTTTTACTTTCTGGAGAAGAAGTGAATTTTATTATATCCAAGGTCTACATTGACTATTTTAACTACGAACTTGCGGACCAATTCCACGTTGTTCATGTTATTTCAGCGTATTTTTTGGTACTTCTTTTCACTATTCATTTAGGGGCTGTTGTGTATCATCATCTCATACAAAAAGACCCTATATTAAAAAAAATGCTGTGATTAAAGATGACCGATAACTCTAACTTGTCTCAATTTCTTGATAGACTAGAAAAATTAAGTGATGAAACTCGAACTGAAGCAAAAAACAAAAGGCATAAACTTGGATTAAGAACAGCAAGAGAAAATCTTGATCACTTGGTTGATGATCAAAGTTTTTTAGAGTACGGAGCTTTTGCGGTAGCAGCTCAAAGAAACAGAAGAAAATATGAAGATCTTCAAATTGATACTGCAGCAGATGGTATCATTACAGGATTTTGTAAAATCAATTCTGATCTAATTGGTGAAAAAAAATCTGATGCTGTCAGTATAGTTTACGACTACTCAGTATTGGCAGGTACTCAGGGTTTTTTTCACCACATGAAACTTGATCGCATATGTGAAAAAGCAAAAGAGTTTAAACTACCAATAGTCATTTATACTGAAGGTGGAGGTGGAAGACCTGGTGATACAGATGTAACAACATCTGTTGCTGGTTTACATGTGCCTTCTTTTGCACTTTGGGCGAGCTTGTACGGTAGATGTTTGAGAATTGCTATAAATAATGGATTTTGCTTTGCTGGCAATGCAGCTCTTTTTGGAAGTGCAGATATCAGAATTGCTACAAAGAATTCTTGGATTGGAATGGCAGGTCCTGCAATGATTGAAGGCGGTGGACTTGGAAAGTTTGATCCAAAAGAAATAGGGCCGACGGATATTCAGAAAAATAACGGAGTAATTGATTATGTTGCTGAAAACGAGAAAGACGCAACTAATATTGCAAAAAAAATACTCTCATACTTTCAAGGCGAAATTAAGAATTGGAAAGCTGACGATCAGAAGAAGCTGAGTAATATTATGCCCAAAGATAGAAGATGGTCTTATCCAGTTCGAGATATTATAAAAATAATTTCTGATATTGAGCAATTTACTGAAATACGACCTGAGTATGGAAAAGGTATTGTTTCATGCTTTATCAGAATAGAGGGAAAGCCTTTTGGGTTATTGGCGAATGATAGCCAACATTTAGGCGGTGCAATTTACTCCGAAGCAGCAGACAAAGCGTCTTCTTTTATTGAAATGTGCAGTGAATATGGTTTACCAATTATCTCCCTAGTTGATACGCCTGGATTTATGGTGGGACCAGACAGTGAGAAAGAAGGGGCTGTTAGAAGAATGTCAAATCTCTTTAAGATAGGATCAAAACTAAAAGTACCTTTAACAGCTATTTTTTTAAGAAAAGGATATGGACTTGGAGCTCAGGCAATGGTTGGCGGTAGCCTTCATGAGCCAGTATATACAGCAGCATGGCCAACAGGAGAGTTTGGAGCAATGGGGTTAGAAGGAGCTGTAAAACTTGGGTTTAAAAAAGAATTAGAAAAGATTGAAGATAATTCAAAAAGAGAGGAATTATTCAATAGTCTAGTTGAAAAACTCTATGATAAAGGTAAAGCCATAGAAGCTGCTGCTCACCTTGAAATCGATGCAGTAATAAATCCATCTGAAACACGAAGTGTTATCTTAAAATCACTAAAGGCCTTTATATGAGAAATTTTGAATTGGATGACACTAGATATTACAAAGCGAGATTAGGGTTGATCGTTCTTCAGAGCGATGAAACTATTGAGCAAGAATTCAGAACCATTCTTGATGAAAGTATATCAATCAATCACTCACGCATTTATTGTGACAATATTGTAAGTAATGAAAATCTTGAACTTATGGAAAAAGAATTACCAGCAGCATCTGCGTTATTACCTGATATTCAGTATGATAGTATTGGATATGCTTGCACATCAGGCGCAACAGTTATTGGCTCAGATAAAATTGAGAGTCTTATAAATAAAAAGCATAAAACAGCATTTGTAACTGATCCAATAAGAGCTGTAAAAAAAGCTATGAGCACGTTAGGCTGTAGAAAAATAAATTTTGTATCTCCTTATCAAGAGTCGGTAACAAAATCTTTACGTGATCATTTACATGCTAATAATTATATAATTCAAAATCAAATTTCTTTTAATGAATCTGATGATAAGAATGTCGCCAGGATTTCAGATAAAGACAGCCTCGAAGCTATATTAGAAGTTGGTAAACAGGATTGTGAAGCTGTATTTATTTCATGTACTAACCTTAAAACATTTAAGATTATCAATGAAGCAGAGAAGGTGTTGGATAAACCAGTAATCTCATCAAATCAGGCGATTAGCTGGCAAATGTTAAGAGAGGCTGGAATTAATAGTACTGCTGGCCCAGGAATTCTTTTTTCAAAACACTAGCTAAGAGCTAACCAAACACCAACGCCCACCATTAAGAAACCTGCTAACCCATTAATAAGCCTGATATTATTTTGTTTTTTTAACACAATACCTAAAGCTTGACCTCCAGTTGCGTAAATCATAAGTGAAATAAACTCAATTATAAGAATAATTATTACGAGTGCTGACATTTGTGGAATTAAATTTGCATCGTAATTAATAAATGCAGGTACCATGGCAATAAAAAATGCCCAACCTTTTGGATTCGCAACAGCAGTTATAAAACCTTGCATTGCTAACTTAAAAAAATTTATTTCAAATGAATGTGAACCATCCAAATTTAATGCTAGCGATCCTCTTGAGTTAATCATCTGATAACCAACAAACATCAAATAAAGACCTCCTCCATATTTGAAAACTGCAAATGCAATTGGAAAAGATGAGATGATCGCTCCACCTCCTACCACCGCTGTACCTGCTACAATTAAAACTCCTATTAATTCTCCAACCATCATTTTCATTGTATTTTTTACACCTATTGTAATTCCCATTGTTAAAGCAAGTGTCATGCATAAACCTGGAGTAATGGATATTATGAAAAAAACTGGTATGAAAAAGTAAAGTAATGAGAAATCAAAGATCATAAGAACGAGCAGTAGTATTTAAGGGAGCAAAAAAAAACGGGGCGCAACACAAACCCCTAAAGGTCTCCATTCCGCCCCGAAACTCGGCCTCCCGCCGACAAACTCCCCGAAGGGCTTTCGTTCTTTGTTCGTCCGATATGAAAAGGATAGCAAATAGAAAAAATATTTTAAATAAGTTTTATAAAAAAAACTCCTTATACGATGTGGATAAGTGGATAAATAGTTTTTACTATAAGAATCAGTATATAATTAAAAATACTTAATTAAGATTCTATACCCCAAGATAAAGAATTCCATATTCTTTCATGAAAATAATAAATAGTTACCTTTGTAATTACTTCCAGTGCAGCAATTAAACCAGCAGTTTCAAGAACTGAAAAATCTGATTTTAAAATTACTAGGTAACTGATTAAGAATGTGTCTGCTGTTGCAGTTACTCTCCAGGTAAGGGCTTTTACCAATGATCTTTTTTTTGAACTCTTAGGCACAATATTCAATTAGTTATCTAAAAAAACAATTCAAATATAAGTTTTTTTATATTTGTTCAAACAATTAAACTACTGATTTAATTTGCCATTTTGACTAGTGGTGTTTCTTTAATTGGAAAATGAACTACTGCAGAAGCAAACCCTAAAATCACACAAGCCCACCACATAATATCATAAGAACCATAATAATCATAAAACCTGCCTCCAAACCATGATCCAACAAACGAACCGACTTGGTGAGATAAGAAAGTAAAACCATACAGCATAGACATATATTTTGATCCAAAAATAACTGATATTATTCCACTGGTAAGAGGCACTGTAGATAGCCATAGAATTCCAAGAAGTGATGCAAAAATTAAAACTGTTATTTCAGTTTTTGGCAAAAAGATAAAAATTAAAAACAGTAGGGCACGTAGAGTATACAATATTACCAACAGATTTTTTTTAGACCTTAGGTCACCTAAATGACCAAAAACAAGTGTGCCTATTACATTAAATAATCCGATTAGTGCTAAAGACCAGGAACCGATCCACATGGGCAAAGATAAATCATCGAGGTATGCGGGTAGATGAGTTGCTATAAAAGAAATATGAAAACCACAAACAAAAAAACCAATTGTCAGTAAGACATAGCTCTTATTTGCAAAGGCTTCATTTAAAACAGATGCTAAAGTTCTATTAACTTCATCATTTATTCCACTTTTGGATGAATACTTTGTTAATACTAGTGAGAATAAAATCATGATAAGTGAAATAAAACAAAGATATAAGATTGATCTTTGCCAATCACTCATTTCTATTAAGAAGCCTGTAAGAGGAACAATTAAAAATTGACCCAGCGAACCTGCAGCCATTACAACACCTAGAGATAATGTTTGATATTTACCTGTTACAGCTTTACCAACAGCCCCTAATATTACAGCAGTACCACATCCAGCGCATCCAAATCCAAAAATTATTTGTGAAACGATAAGAAGTATTGAACCTTCAACAAGTGACATTAAGTAAAGTCCGATTAAAAAGAAAATTACTCCTAATAGGCCCGCTACCGATGAACTATATTTATCTGCTATAGCGCCAAAAATTGGTGATCCGATGCCAATCATAAGAAATTGTATTGCAATGGCAAACCCAAATACTTCTCTACCAGTTTGTATATGTTCAGAAATTGGGATCAAATAAAGTCCAGAAGAATGCCTTATACCGAATGAGACAAGCAAGAGTATGCAGCCTCCAATAATCACTAATGTTGAATAAGAATGTCTAAATAACTGCATGTTTTAATTTATATACTTCCAACGTCGAATTGATACTATAAATCACATGATATTTACAATTATATACCTTCTGGTCTTGGTAATGCTTTTATCTATGGTGATTTATAAGCAGGCGAAGAAAATTGAGAGTACAAGAGCATTTAATGAAAGAACAATGTTAATCTTATGGCTTGTACTTGGAATGGTTGGTCTCATCACTGGAGGCTTATAACACCTAAACATTTATTGCACTGGTATGATGATCTGGTTTTTATGCAAAAAATTTTACTTGTATTTTTAATATTATTTTTCTCACTAAAAAATTCATATTCTGACAATAATATTAAGGATAATTCTCCAGAAATATTTGAAGGTGTCTCAGTAGAGCTTGATAGATTAGAAATTCAAGAGTCACTCAATCTCAAAGAAAATGGAAAATCTGTTTCAAGTAAAAACTGGATGATTGTCACGGCAAACGCCTATGCTTCAGCTGCTGGTGCAAAAATATTACAATCTGGAGGTACAGCAGCAGATGCAATGGTTGCAGCTCAATCTATGTTAGGCTTAGTCGAGCCTGAGTCATCAGGAATTGGTGGGGGTAGTTTCTTGTTATGGTATGACGGTGTAACGGGTAAAATAGTTACTTTAGATGGTCGTGAGACTGCACCACAAAACTCAACTACAAATCAATTTCTAAAAAGTGATGGAACTAAAATGAAGTTTTTTGATGCTGTCATAGGTGGTCTATCGGTTGGTACACCTGGAACTCTTGCATTAATGTTTGATGCTCAAAAGAAATGGGGTAATCAAAAGTGGGAAAACCTCTTTGATGATGCAATTTTCCTAAGTAAAAATGGTTTTAAAGTTTCAAAAAAATTATCCTCATCAATTGAAAGAGATAAAGATAGACTTAGCAAAATAGATAAAACGAAAGAATATTTTTTACCAAATGGGAATAGTTTAAAGCACAAGCAGGTATTGAAGAATTATGCTTATGCAAGCACAATGCAAAACATTGCTAACAATAACATTGAAGATTTCTATAAAGGATCAATTGCGCAGGACATTATTAGCACAGTAAAAAATCACACCAAAAATCCTGGCTTTCTAGAAGCTGAAGATTTGGGCAACTACAATGTAATAGAAAGAGATCCAGTTTGTGTAAACTATAAGGTATACAAAATATGTGGCATGGGCCCACCATCGTCTGGAGGAGTAGCAGTCGCGCAAATATTGAAAATTTTAGAGCCTTATGATCTTCAGTCTCTGGGCTATTCAAATCCTATAACATGGCAAATAATTGGAGATGCGACTCGTCTTGCATTTGCTGATCGCGATCGATACTTGGCAGATAGTGATTATGTCAGTGTACCTTTGTCTGGTCTTTTAAATGACAATTATCTGATTGAAAGGTCAAATAAAATTAAAGTTGGAACGAAAACTGAAAATGTAACCTCAGGTAAACCGTCTAACGACTTTGTTTACAATTACGGAATAGACAAGTCATTAGAGCTGCAATCTACAACGCATATTTCAATTTATGATCAGTATGGAAACGCACTCTCGATGACATCGTCAATTGAGAATGCATTCGGATCAAGATTGATGACGGAAAGTGGTTTTTTACTTAATAATCAACTTACTGATTTTTCATTTAATGAAAGAATTGATGGCAAGCTGATAGCAAATAGATTAGAGCCCGGGAAAAGGCCAAGATCATCAATGGCACCAACAATAGTGCTAAAAGATGGAAGGCCTATCATTATTATCGGCTCTCCAGGTGGCAGTAATATTATCAGCTTTGTAGTCAATTCGATAATCGCATTACTCGAATGGGATATGAATATTCAAGAGGCAGTCTCTCATCCTCACGCTATTAATAGATGGGGGAAATTTGAAATAGAAGAATCTCTTTACTCTTCAAATCTTGAAAATTCTCTAAAGGCCATGGGATACGATACTAAAATAAGAAAATACTATTCAGGCCTAAATGGAATATATATTGATACTGAAATTTATGGAGGCTCAGACCCAAGACGTGAGGGAATTGCACTGGGCAATTAACTAAAAAACAATGGTTGTCTTATGGCTTGTACTTGGAATGATAAGTCTAATTACCGGTGGACTTTAGATGTATTTATCCATTACGGTAGGTATATGAGTAGCCATTAATAGCTGGAACTCCGCCAAGATGAGCATAGAGTATTTTAGATCCTTTTTTAAAGTAACCTTTCCTGGCTAAATCAATCATTCCTTGCATAGATTTGCCCTCATAAACAGGATCGGTAATCATGGCTTCAGTTTTTGCTGCCATACGAATAGCCTCATTAGTTTCTTCACTCGGAACTCCGTATGCTGGATATGCATAGTCAGGAATTATTATTATTTCATCATCTCTAATTGTTCTTCCAAGTTCAACTAAATCAACTGTATTATCTACAATTTCTCTTACTTGCTTGACTAATTTATCTGGTGTACCCGATCCATCAATACCTATGACTCTGTGTGCACGGTCATCTTCTGCGAACCCAACGATCATCCCTGCCTGAGTTGAACCAGTAACTACACACACAATGATGTAATCAAATTTTAATGACAACTCTTTTTCTTGCATTCGAACTTCTTCAGCAAATCCTACGTATCCCAGTCCACCATATTTATGCACAGATGCCCCGGCTGGAATTGCATAAGGCTTACCACCACTATCTTTCACTGATTGAATTGCGTCTTCCCAACTTTTTCTAATCCCAATATCAAAACCGTCAGGTACTAACCTGCTATCTGCTCCCATCAAACGCGTCATTAAAATATTACCAACACGATCGTAAACTGCATCTTCATGAGGAACCCAACTTTCTTGAACAACTACACACTTCATTCCAATTTTTGCAGCAGTTGCAGCTACCATTCTAGTATGGTTAGATTGAACACCGCCAATAGAAACTAATGTGTCAGCTCCAGAGGCAATAGCATCTGGAACAATATATTCTAGTTTTCTTAGTTTATTTCCACCCATAGCCAAACCTGAATTACAGTCATCTCTCTTTGCATATATCTCAACATCAGCGCCTATCGCTTCAGTCAAACGCGGCAGATACTCAATTGGAGTCGGTCCATAAGTAAGTGGATATTTCTCAAATTTATCTAAATTCATAGCCATCAGATTATATAAAAATTTTTCAATGAAAATAGATTTAAAATGGCGGAAAGGATGGGATTCGAACCCACGATACGGTCACCCGCATACACGCTTTCCAAGCGTGCGCCTTCAACCACTCGGCCACCTTTCCTTATTCAACTTTTAAAGCAGCGATAAAGGCTTCTTGTGGGATATCGACCTTACCGTAAGTTCTAAGTCTCTGTTTTCCTTTTTTCTGCTTATCAAGTAATTTTCTTTTTCTATCAGTAGCACCGCCACCATGTATTCTTTCAATAACATTTTTTCGATATCCTCTGACAGTTTCGCGGGCAATAATTTTTCCGCCAATTGCTGCTTGAATTGGAATATGGAATTGATGACGAGGAATTAATTCTTTTAGTTTTTCGCAAACAGCGCGACCTTTTTTTTCAGAAAAACTTCTGTGAACAATAATTGACAGAGCATCTACTGACTCATCATTTACTAATATACTAAGTCTTACCAAATCACTTTCAATATACTCATCAATTTCATAATCAAAACTTGCATATCCACTAGAAATTGACTTTAAGCGATCATAAAAATCAAAAACAATTTCATTTAGAGGTAACTTATAATTTAAAATTACTCTTGATCCAGAATAAGATAATTCTGTTTGCATTCCTCTCTTATCTTCACAGAGAGATATGATGCTACCTAAATATTCATCAGGACAAATAATTGTTGCTTTAATCCAAGGTTCAGAAATACTTTTAATTTTCATAACCTCAGGCATATCTGCTGGGTTATGTAATTCAAGTGAGCTTCCATCATTTAATACTAAATTATAAATAACACTTGGAGCTGTAGTTATAAGATCTAAATTGAACTCTCTATCAAGTCTTTCAACAATAATTTCTAAATGTAATAATCCAAGAAAACCACATCTAAAACCCATTCCAAGAGCCGCTGAGGTTTCTTGTTCGAAATGAAAACTAGAGTCGTTAAGCTTTAACTTGGCTAATGCATCTTTTAAGAATTTAAAATCAGCAGCATTTGTTGGAAATAATCCACAAAATACTACCGGCTGACTTGGCTTGAAGCCAGGTAAAGGCTCTGTTTGTTTATCGTTAGCTAGTAGTATTGTATCCCCAACCTTAGTTTGAGCTACTTCTTTAATTGCAGCTGTTATAAAACCTAATTCACCAGCATTGATAAGCTCGTTATCTACCATTTTTGGTGTAAAACAACCAATTCTCTCTATTAAATGTTTTGTATTAGTTTGATGAAAACGAACCTCCATACCCTTTTTTAGAACTCCATCTATCACACGAACCAATATCACAACACCCAGGTAGGCATCATACCAACTATCTACTAGCATTGCTTTTAATTGTTTACTTTCATCACCTACAGGAGATGGTAATTCGTTTACAATATTTTCTAAGACTTCTTCAATGCCGAGGCCTGATTTAGCAGAAATTTCAATTACATTACTGGTATCAATACCTAAAATATCTTCTATCTGTTTTTTTACTCTCTCGGGATCCGCTGCTGGTAAATCTATTTTATTTAAAACGGGTATAATTACATGATCATTTTCTACTGCTTGATATAAATTAGCTAATGTTTGAGCTTCAACACCCTGACTTGCATCAACAACCAATAGCGATCCCTCACAAGCAGATAATGATCTGTTAACTTCATAACTGAAGTCAACATGGCCAGGCGTATCAATAATATTAAGTGTGTACGTTTCACCATTTTTTGCTTTGTATTTTAATTGTACAGTTTGAGCCTTGATTGTTATTCCACGTTCTCTTTCAATATCCATTGAGTCAAGTACCTGTGCTTTCATTTCTCTTTCAGAAAGCCCTCCACAAAATTGAATCAATCTGTCAGCTAAAGTAGATTTACCATGATCAATATGAGCGATAATAGAAAAATTTCTTATGTTTTTAGTGCCAGTCATAATATTTTTAATTTAGGATCTAACAGTTCCGGAAGTAGACTTTTCCACAGACTCAATTATTTTTGAACTTATTTCAGAAATGTCATTTTCGGCAAGAGTTTTTTCGTTAGATTGTAATGTAACCTTAATAGCAATAGACTTTTTATCTTTTCCCAGATTATCATCTTCAAATAAATCAAAGATTTCAACATTTCTAATTAATTCCTTATCTACCTTAAAGGCCGAAGTAACAATTTCTTCGCTTTTTACTTTTTTATCAATAACAAAGGCAAAGTCTCTTGTGACAATCTGAAAATCACTTAAGTTAAGTACAGGCTTGTTGGTAGTTTTCTTTTCTGTATTTGGCAGTTCATCAAGGTATAACTCAAATATATTTATTTTATTTTTAATCTTAAATTGACTTGCAACTCTTGGATGCAACTCTCCAAAATATCCAGCAATTACCGAATTATTAATTTTTATCGAACCAGATCTTCCAGGATGATACCAGGAAGGACAGTCATTAGAGACAGATATTTTTTTGTTACCTGGCATTAAATAGTCAATTAAGGAAGTCAAATCCTGTTTAACGTCATATATATCAAATTCCGTCTGTATATTCTTCCAAGACTTTTCTGTCTTAATTCCAGATTTAATTCCACATGCAACGTTCAATTGATCCTCGGGAGATGTTGATCTGTACTGACTACCTATCTCAAAGATCGAGAATGAGTCAAAGTTTCTATTCTTGTTTTTTTTAATTGCTTGAAGAAGATTAGGTAGAAGATTAGGTCTTAATATATCAAGATCCTCTGATATTGGATTTACAATTTTTAATTTATTTATATCGCCAAATACTTCACAATTTTTTGAGTCTGTGAATGAAAATGTTACTAATTCATCATATTCAATTGAAGCAATGAAGTGTCTAGCTTTCATCAACTTCTTTTGTGCGTAATTTAAGATATTTTTATTAATTTTACTTTTTAGTCTAATATTACTTGTCGGAATATTTTCATATCCTTTAATACGAATAACTTCTTCGCTTATGTCAGCTTCTCCGTGAATATCTTGTCTCCAAGAAGGTATTAAACATTTAATAACATCACCTGTTTGGCTCGTTTCAATTCCTAAAGAACTAAGTATTGATATCAATTCTTTGTCAGACACTTCAAAACCTAGTCTTCTTGAAATATAACCACTAGAAGTTGACACTTCATTTTTATTTTCTTTTATATTTCCAGCCAGCTCAACCTCACTGCACTCACCGCCACATATTTCAAGAATTAATTGTGTTGCTAGGTCTATCCCTTTTAAAGTTGAATTTGGATCAATGCCTCTTTCAAAACGATATCTTGCATCACTGAGAATTGACAAGTTTCTACCCGTCTTGGCTGTATTAATCTCATCAAATAAGGCTGACTCAAGTAAAACGTTCTTTGTCTCAGTGCTGCAACCTGTACTTTCGCCTCCCATGATCCCCCCTAAGCCTAGTACTTTTTTTTCATCAGCTATTACGCACATACCATTTTTTAGGTGATAATCTTTTTCATCTAGCGCTAGGAAACTTTCTCCATCATTTGCTGAGCGTACTATAATTTTGCCATCTATTTTGTCTGCATCGTAAACGTGAAGTGGCCGGTTCTCGTCATACATTACAAAATTAGTTATATCTACCAACGCAGATATTGGCCTTAAACCTATTGACTTAAGTTTATTTTTAAGCCATTCCGGGCTTTCAGTATTCTTTACATTTCTAAAATATCTTCCAGCAAAGGCTGAGCATATTTTATTATCTTGTATTTCAATTTTAATTGGTGATTTAAAGGAGCCTTTTTCTCCAGATATTTTTCTCTCTAACAATTCCCCCATGCCAGCTGAAGCAAGATCTCGAGCTATTCCTTTTACACCAAGACAATCTTGTCGATTTGGAGTGATACCAATTTCTATTACAATATCATTAAGGCCATAAATCTCTGAAAAAGATCTTCCAATAGTTTCTTTTTCCTCAAGTCGAATTATTCCATCATGCTCATTTGAAATACCAAGTTCATATTCTGAACACATCATTCCATAGGATTCTACTCCTCTAATCTTGGCAGCTTTAATTTTCATTTGATTAACCGGAATAGTTGAACCAACTGGCGCATAAACCACCTTCATGCCTTTCTCTACATTTGGCGCACCACAAACTACATCAACTTTTTCCTTGCCAATGTCAACTTTGCATAGTTTTAATTTATCCGCATTTGGGTGTTTTTTTTCTTCAAGCACCTGTCCAACAATAAAATCCTGATATGCTTTTCCCGTGTCTTGAATATCTTCAACTTCAAGACCGATTGAAGTGAGTTTCTTTTCAATTTCTTCGAAATTAGCATTTGTCTTAAGATGCTCAGTTAACCACGAATAACTAAATCTCATCTAGCTTAAGTCTCCTATGATCGAAGGTATGTTCAAAGGTGAAAAGCCATAATGCTTATTCCATCTAAGATCACTATCAAAGAAAGTTCTTAAATCACTAATTCCGTATTTGAGCATTGCAAGCCTCTCTATACCCATACCAAATGCATAACCTTGATATTCATTTGAATTGATATTTACATTTTCAAGCACGTTTGGATGAACCATTCCACACCCTAAAATTTCCAACCAATCCTCACCCTCTCCAATAATTATTTGATTTCCTTTCTTAGTGTATCCAATATCAACTTCTGCAGATGGTTCAGTAAAGGGGAAATGACTAGGTCGAAATCTCATATTTAATTTATCAGTCTCAAAAAAAGTCTTGAGGAATATTTCTAAACATCCTTTGAGGTGGCTCATGTTGCTTTCTTGATCTATTACTAAACCCTCAACTTGATGGAACATAGGAGAGTGCGTTTGATCATTATCACATCTAAACGTTTTTCCGGGAGCAATTAATCGAATTGGTGGTTTTTGCTTTAACATACTTCTTATTTGAACTGGCGAGGTATGAGTTCGCAGAACATTTGGCATTCCGTCAGTCTCAGTTTCAACATAAAAAGTATCATGCATTTGTCGTGCAGGGTGGTGTTCAGAAGTATTTAAAGCAGTAAAATTATTGTAATCAGTTTCAACTTCAGGTCCTTCAGCAACAAAAAAATTTAAATCGCCAAATATAGTTATAACTTCCTCTATAACCTGACTGATTGGGTGAATAGTTCCGTATGACTTTGAAGTAGATAGAGTGATATCTAAAGTTTCAGAGTTAAGTTTTTTTTCTAATTCCTCGCTATTTAACTCTTCAGTCTTTGAAGCTATTATTTCAAGAACAGTGTCTTTAATTTTATTTAATTTTTCAGCATGCTGCTTTCTTTCATCTCCAGAAAGACTGGCTAGCCCTTTCATTTCGAGAGAAATAATACCTTTCTTACCAAGAAATTTTATTCTAAATTCATTTATGCTTTCGATATTTGTAAATTTATCTGAAGCTTTTTTAATTTCAGTTTCTAACTCTCTAAAATCTTTCATCGTAGAACAACAATATCAGATTTAGTTTTTTCTGTAATAATAATATGCTTGAGAATATGATACCAACTGAATTATTTGGCTGAGGACTGAACCTGTTTTGCTAAATGCTCAAAAGAAGTAGGTTCATTCATGGCGAGATCAGCTAAAATTTTACGATCTAATTCGATGTTTAATTTTTTTAGACCATTCATGAAAACTGAATAAGAAATTCCATGTAATCTAGCTCCAGCATTTATCCTTTGGGTCCAAAGTGATCTAAACTCTCTTTTTTTTACTCTTCGATCACGATAGGCATACTGCATTGATTTTTCTACAGCTTGCTTTGCGACTTTAAAAGTATTCTTTCTTCTGCCTCTATATCCTTTGGCTTGCTTAATTACTTTTTTATGTCTTGCGTGTGCAGTAACTCCTCTTTTAACTCTTGCCATTATATTTTCCTATTTATTAAGCGTAGGGTAAAAACTTTTTAACTATTCGGGCATCTTGGTCAGATAAAATTGTAGAACCTCTTTGATTTCTTATCTGATTATTCGTTCTTTTAATCATACCGTGTCTTTTTCCACTTTGATATGATTTAACTTTACCTGAAGCTGTAAGCCTAAATCTCTTATTAGCGCCTTTTTTTGTTTTTAATTTACTCATATTGAATGAACGGTTTATAGACCCTAGGTAAGAAAAAATCAAAAGTTTTTTATTAATGATAAGAATTAATTACTGCTGCTAATTTGCAGTGAAAATCATGGTAAATTGGCGACCTTCAAGTTTTGGCTCTTGCTCGATTTTACTTGTCGTACCCATTGTTTCTCGAATTCTTTCCATCAAATTTTCAGCAATATCATGATGTTCGAACTCTCTACCTTTAAATCGGATAGTGAATTTTACTTTATCGCCTGCAGCGATAAATTTTTGAGCAGCCTTTACCTTGAAGTCGTAATCGTGAACATCAATTCCCGGTCTCATCTTAATTTCTTTAATTGTAATTTCTTTTTGTTTTTTCTTGGAGGTACTAGCTTTTTTTTGAGCCTCATATTTAAATTTACCAAAATCAAGAATTTTGCACACAGGGGGGTCAACTTGTGGTGATACTTCAACTAAATCAAGGCCTGCATCTGAAGCTTTTAGCATCGCCTCATCAGTATTAACAACCCCTAAGTTGTTACCTTTTTCATCAATTAATCTTACAGTGGAAGAAGTTATAAATTCGTTTATACGAAACTTTGGACCTTTAGTAGATAGCTGGGCTCTATTATTTTTTCTTTGAAGTGCTATTTTAATCTCCTTTGTCTATTGATGAGACGGCATCATACATTTTTTTTGAAAAAAATCATTTAATTTTTCAAATTTAATTTTTTCTTGCTTGTCATTACCAAACTCCCTCAATGTTACAGTATTGTCTTCCATTTCATTCTTACCTAGGATCAATTGATAAGGTATTTTTTTTAGAGAATTTTCTCTAATTTTATAGCTTATCTTCTCATTTCTTAAGTCCTTTTCAACTCTAATACCATTATTTTTAAGAGATGAAAAAACACTCTCTGCATATTCGTTTATGTCAGAAGTAATCGGCGCTACCACAGCCTGAACTGGTGACAACCAAATTGGTAAATTACCAGCGTAATGCTCTATTAAAATTCCAATAAAACGCTCTAAAGATCCAAATAATGCTCTGTGTAACATAACCGGATTGTGCTTTAAACCGTCTTCGCCTACATAAGTAGCATCAAGTCTTTCAGGTAAATTTAGATCAACTTGCAACGTTCCACACTGCCATTCTCTTCCAATTGCATCTTTGAGAATAAATTCTAGTTTCGGACCATAAAATGCTCCTTCACCTGGATTTAAAGTATATTCTAACCCTGTGGCTTCCATTGCCTCACGAAGAGCAGCCTCAGATTTGTCCCATACATCATCATTGCCGACTCTTTTTTCAGGACGGTCAGAAAATTTAATTGATACATTTTCAAATCCGAAATCTTTATAAATACTTAAAACTAGATCGCATACCTTTTTGCTTTCTTCGGTAATTTGGTCTTCAGTACAAAATATATGTGCATCATCTTGTGTAAATGCCCTGACTCTCATTAAACCATGAAGAGCACCCGATGGCTCATATCTGTGAACTTTTCCAAACTCAGCAACTCTCAAGGGAAGATCTCTGTAACTTTTAAGTCCTTGTTTATAAACTTGTACCCCTCCAGGACAATTCATTGGCTTCAGAGCATATACTCGATCTTCTCTTGGTTCAGTAGTAAACATATTGTCACCAAATTTTTCGAGATGCCCTGATTTTACCCATAAGGACTTATCCATTATATCTGGTGTATTAATTTCTTCATACCCAGCCTCTTCTTGTCGCTGACGCATATAATCAATAAGTGTCCTAAACAAAGTCCAACCATTGTTATGCCAGAAAACTGAACCTTGAGCTTCCTCTTGAAAATGAAATAAATCTAATTCTCTTCCAAGTTTCCTGTGGTCTCTTTTTTCAGCTTCTTTAAGTATGTTTAAATGATTATCTAGTTCTTCCTGAGACTCCCAAGCAGTTCCATAAATTCTTTGAAGCATAGGGTTGTTTGAATCTCCACGCCAATAAGCACCTGCTACTTTAGTCAATTTAAATGCTTTTCCAATTTTACCTGTTGATTCTAGATGAGGCCCCTTGCAAAGATCAAACCAGTCACCGTGATAGTATACTTTAAGTTCTTCACTCTCAGGTAAGTCCTTAATAATCTCTACCTTATAGTTCTCTCCCTTATCAGAAAATAGCTTAATCGCATCTTCCCTGCTCATTACTTTGAATGAAGTCTTTTCGTCACGATTAACAATCTCTTTCATTTTCTTTTCAATAGTTCCAAGATCTTTTTCGGTAAACGGCTCTTTTCTATCAAAATCATAATAAAAACCATTTTCAATTACTGGACCAATCGTAACTTGCGTATCAGGAAACAACTCCTGTACAGCCATAGCTAAAACATGGGCAGTATCATGTCTTAAAGTATTTATAAATGGTTCGTCGTTACTCATAAGGATTAAGTATTATATCATCTATCTATAAATGAGAATCTATTTTATCGAAGACTTCTTCCATACTAATATTTCTTATATTTTTGGAAGAAATTGATAAAAAACTGCCTGTTTCAATACTTACTTTCTCTGGTGTAGTGTGACCACCAAATAATGCTAAACCTCTGCATCCTAAGTGAGCAGCTAAGTGTGCAGGTCCTGTATCATTTGAAATTACATATTTTGCGCCAATAAGTAATTTCGCTAATTGAAAAAAATTTGTTGGCTGATTGTTATGTAAACATAACTTAACATTATATTTTCTTGCTGCATTTATTTCTCCTGGTCCTGGAGCAATAACAATATCCATTTCAAATAACTTTGATTTAAGCTTTGAAATGAGCTCTTCATAATAAGGCCAGATTTTTTGATTATGTTTTGGAGAACAAAAAGGAAATAAAACTATGTAATTTTTTTTAATTTCAGAAGAAATATGAAAATCATCATCTATCATCCAAGAAACTTGGGGTTTTTCTGCGAACTGCGTATCTATTTTTGATCTTGATAATTGTAATTTAAATCTTTCTAAAATACTTTTTTTGTCAAATTCTTCTTTTGTTTCGTTAAGTCTTAACATTGTCCTTGAAGAGATCCATTCAGAAGAAGATAGATACTTTCGATAAAATTCAGTTCGATGGGAATTTTGTAAATCAAAAATTCTTTCAAATTTATATTTGGTGAAAAATTTCTTCAATTGATATAGGTAGATTAAATTCCATCGAGACTTCCTCTTATCTAAAATTACTTCATCAATAAAAGGGCACTTACCAAAATAATTATTAAATGCCGGTGTAGTTAAGATATATATTTTATGTTTTGAGTAATGCTCTCGAATATCTTTCAAACATCCATTTATTTGAATAATATCTCCAAAAGAACCGTGCTTAATTACCAAAATATTCTTAACCATTTAATTTATAACTTCTTTGTAAAAATTTATTGTCTCCTCACACATTTTAATTTTTGAATATTTTTCTCTAACATGTGAAATGCATGCTTCTGAAGTCTTTTCTGATTTATATTTTTCATTAGAAATTGCATTAATAATTTTTTTGCATAGATCCTCAGCGTTATTATTTTCAAATAAGTAGCCTGTTTCGCCGTCATTCACTGTCTCGACTGATCCTCCATGATTTGACGCTATTACAAATTTACCCATTGCTTGGGCCTCGACAGAAATTCTACCAAAAGCTTCTGGATCTGTTGACGCAGATATTACTAAATCAGCCAAACTATAAAAATTATTCAGATCAGTTCTTGAACCCACAAAATGTAGAGATTTTGCGAGGTTGTGTTCATTTGCAAAATTTTTTAATGAATTCTTTAGTTTATAATTTTCATCAGGACCAACAAAAATTACCTCGAATTTATAATTTGTTTGTTTAATAATATTAGAAATCGCTTGAAGAAGAAGTTTATGTCCCTTCCACTCCGTTATTCTTCCGGCAAGAAGGATCTTAATTGCATCATAATCAATATTGAGTTCATTTATAATTAATTGTACCTGCTGAGCTTTAACGTTATTTGGATCAAAAAAATTGAGGTCTATGCCTCTGGCAATAGTTCTAATATTATAATTTTTAGTTGGGTAACAATTATTTATGTGATCATTAATAAACTCTGAAATTGCTATTGTTCCATTTGTTTTTAACATAATGGAGTTATAGTACTTTTTTAGTGGATTACTAAAATTGTATGTACCATGAAATGTAGTAATAAATTTTGTGCCAGTTACAGCGCATGCAAAGTATGAGCTCCATGCAGGCGCTCTACTTCTAGCGTGAACAATTGTAATATTTAGTTTTTTGATAAGTTTTATAATTTTAATTATATTAAAAAAGATTTTGATTGGATTTTTAGAGTTAACAGAAGCATAGAAAACTTTTTCATTGTAGTCTTTTACTTCTGATGTTTTAGGCCCTGAATGCGTTAGAATATAAGAATTATAGTTCTTCTCTGACAAAAAATTTGCAACATCTACACATCCTTGAGAAGCACCACTTACATCAAGATTAGGTATTACTTGTAATACGCAAATTTTTGATTGCATATAGTATTTCTAATAGTTAAATGATGAATAGTAAATCATTATGCAAAATAAAATTAGTTACATTAATTCTTCTTTTGATGAACAAATCGCTTATTCAAAAGATGATCTTAAATCGCAAACAACAATTTTCTTTTTTGGAGGATATAGCTCAAGCATGGATGGAACTAAGGCAACTGCTTTGAGTAAATGGTGCATTGAAAATAAACTGAATTTTTTGAGATTTGACTATTCTGGTCATGGCGTGTCAAAGGGTAAATTTGAAGATGGCGGAATTAGTAAGTGGTCAATAGAAGCGAGTGAAATATTTGAAAAATTTAAATCAAATAAAAATATTATTATTGGTTCGAGTATGGGTGGATGGATTTCTTTGATCGTATCTAAGCAAAGATCAAATTATGTGCATGGTCTAGTAGGTATAGCATCAGCACCAGATTTTGTTGTAGGTGAATGGAATAGGCTAAGTGTTGAACAAAAAAAACAAATTAAGTCTGAAGGTAAAATTATAATTAATTGGGATAAGTATGCTGAAGATTACACCATAACTTATAAATTTCTTGAAGATGGAAAAAAAAATATGCTCTTAACAAAGCCAATAAATATCTCTTGTCCTGTAAGGCTTCTTCATGGAAGGAAAGATCAGGTGGTAAGTTTTAAAACCTCTGAGAAAATTATTGAATTATTAGAAAGTAAAAATAAAAAACTGACAATTATTGAAGATGGAGATCATAGTCTTTCAAGAGAAACTGATCTAAATACTTTATACAAAAATATCGAAGAATTATTGTAATGAATTCCACTCTTAATAATTATTCACTTTTGGTATTTCTTGGTGCTGTTTGGGGAGCCTCTTTTGTAGCAATAAAGTTTTGCAACTTTATGTTTAATCCAATTGAAATAGGGTTTTTTAGAACATTTATTGGGGCGATTTTTCTTCTTTTAGCAGTTCTATATAGAGCAGGAAACCTTCAGCTTTTTAAAGAAAATACATTTACTTACGCAATCATTGGATTATTTAACGCCGCAATCCCTTTCACTTTGATCCCCTACGGATTATTAACACTGCCTAGCAACATAGGTGTTATTATAATGTCAGCCAACCCATTTCTTGCATTGATATTGGCACATTATTTTACAGATGATGAAAAATTAAACCTTAGAAAAATGATAGGAACTATAATTGGTTTTTCTGGAGTTGTGTTCGCGGTTGGCGTGCAAGTTTTTGTAACTGATATATCAAGTTTTATCGGCGCTCTAGCGATTTATTTAGCAGGTTGTTCATATGTGGTATCAAATTTAATTATTCGAAAAGTTTCAAACTTGCCTTCCGATATGGTTACGATGAATACGCTCGCATGGGGAAGTATATGGCTTATTCCATTGATGCTATTATTTGCTGAACCAATAAATTATCAAATGAATCTTACAGCGATATCTGCATTATTTTATTTAGGTATAATTCCAACTGGCCTAGCATTTAGTCTGAGACAAATATTGATTAGAACTGCGGGAACTACTTTCATGATGCAGGTGGCATATTTAATTCCTGTATTTGGTATATTTTATGGCTGGGCATTAATGAATGAACAACTGAAATTTTCATTATTAATTGGTGTTATACTTGTAGTAGTTGGGATCGCAATTAGTAGATTACAAGTTGAGTCGAATACAGGAATTTAATTATTTAAATTAATGATTTGATTATAACCTTCTTTATATGAGGGGTATTTTAAAACAATACCAAGTTCTTCTTTGATAAGCCTGTTGCTCACTTTTTTATTTTCAGAAAAAAAACTTTCTATTTGTTCTTTTTTACTTAACGTTTCATAAAGAACTTCATTTGGCATAATAATTGAAATCTTTTTTGAAATATAGTCAATCACATCATCTAGAGTCGACGGACATTCGTCAGCAATATTGTATATAGAAATAGGATTCGGTTTGTTCATTGAAGCTAAAATAATATTTGTTAAATCATTGATGTATATTCTTGAAAAATAATGTCCCTTTTTTATTATTCTTGTGAAATTTCGAGATTGAATTCTCCCAAGAATATTTCTTTCTGGTCCATATATGCCAGCAATTCTAAAAATATGTAAGGGTAGATTATATTTTTTAGATAACTGAATCCACTGATCCTCTGCAAGCTTGCGGCTAATTCCTCTTTTAGACTTAGTAAGTAATCTTGAGGTTTCACTCACAAATTGACCATCATGATCGCCATAAACACTGGTAGCAGATAAGTAGCCAATCCATTTAAGATTAATTAATTCATGTAAATTAAAATTTATATTTTTTAAAAAAATATCACCACTTTGATCTGGTGGCACAGATATAACTAAATGAGTTATTTCATTTTTATATTTTTCGAGAATATTTGGGGTCTTCGAAGGGTCAATAATTCGATTGTTTTTTTGATTAATTTGTAAACTATTTAGACTTCGAGAAGTGGCAAAAATTTCTTTATCACTTACCTTGCTTGCAAGATGTTTGGCTGTATATCCATAACCAAATATAAAAATCATAAGTTTAATTTAACCATTCTTCTTGGACACTTTTATTTTTTTCAAGAGCGAAATATTTTTTTTTATAACTTTCAATATGATTACTATCGATCACTTGCTTTAATGACCAAACGGCCATTGCTCTTACAGTAGAAGATTCATCTTCTAAAAGTGCCTCAATATCTGTCTTATATTTTTTTTCTTTACTATTTCCAACTGCGATCAATACATTTCTTAAAAATCTATCTCTACCAATCCTTTTGATGCTGGATTTAGAAAACTTTTTTCTGAAATCTTCATCTGTTAAACTTAAAAAACTACTTAAATCAGGCTTGATAAGATCATCTCTCGGATAAAAACTAATTTCTTTAGATTTTTTTGCAAATTTATTCCAGGGGCAAACTGCTAAACAATCATCACAACCATAAATTCTATTTCCAATTAGTTTTCTCATATTTTTATCTATAATTCCTTTATGTTCTATTGTGAGATATGAAATACATTTAGTAGCATCTAATTTGTAAGGCTCAACAATTGCATTAGTTGGGCATATATCAATACAGTTTGTACATGAACCACAATGATCAATTTCTGGATGAGTATTATTTATTTTAATATCAACAAAAATTGATGAAAGAAATAACCATGATCCAAAGTCTTTTGAAACTAGATTTGTATGCTTGCCTTGCCAACCAATGCCACCTTTCATAGAAATAGGCTTTTCCATAACAGGAGCTGTATCCACAAAGTATTTAAAACTACAATTAAACAACTTTGAAATTTCAAATGAAAGACTTTTCAATTTTTTTTTAATAATTTTATGATAATCAGAATTTCTTGAATAAACAGAAATTATACCCTTATTTTTTTCAGATAATAACTCAAGCGAATTACATTCAAAGTGATAGTTGATCCCAAGAACAATTATTGACTGAGCTTCATCCCACAAAACATTTGGATTTGATCTACAATTAGATCTTTTCTCCATCCATGCCATTTCACCATGATGATTTTTTTCCAAGAACTCATCTAGTTCTTTTTTAAAATCCAAGTTCGGGTTTATATCTACAACACCAAAAGTATCAAAACCATGCTGCTCTATTAATTTTTTTAGTTCATTACTTTTATCTAGTTGACTTTCTTCAACTGATCTTTGAAGCCTAATGGCTGAGGAAGAATGTTTACTATCTCTTTTGGACATACGTGTATAAATTTTTGTATTTCAGTTTGCCAATTGTCTAATATGCTCTTCGCGTGAAGACTTCCCGTATTTTGATAATGTGAAAGAATAATTTGGTTAAGTTCATTTGTCCAATATTCAGATGCTATAGTATCAAAAATTAGAGTTTCAGTGTTAACTCTCTGATTAAATTTTTTATCCTCATCATAAATAAAAGCCATACCTCCTGTCATTCCCGCTCCGAAATTATCTCCAGTTTTTCCAAGCACAACAACAGTGCCACCAGTCATGTACTCACAGCCGTTAGAGCCACATCCTTCTACAACTGTAATCGCCCCTGAATTCCTTACAGCAAACCGCTCGCCTGCTTGCCCAGCAGCATATAACTCTCCTGAGGTAGCACCGTAAAGAACTGTATTTCCGATTATTGTATTTTCATTTGTAACTAAATTACTATTCTTATGAGGTCGAATTGAAATAGTTGCACCAGATAAACCTTTACCAACATAATCATTTGAGTCTCCATAAAGATTTATTTTTAGTCCTTTAATAGCAAAAGCTCCTAGCGACTGACCCGCTGACCCAGTCAGATTAATAGTCAGATGTTCTTTATTAACTTCTTTATCTTTGAAAGTTCTGTATATAGTTGACGATAATCTTGTACCAACAGCTCTATCGGTATTTTTAATGGGATAGTTTAGTTCAGTTTTTTGACCTGTTTGTAAAAATTTAGATGCATCCTCAATAATTTTTTGGTCAAGTGTTGACCCAACGTCATTGATAATGGAGTGGCTAAAGTATTCTACGTTTGGATCCTTTTCCGCTTGAATGAGCAATGAATTAAGGTCTAAGTCATCTAAATGAGTTGATCCCCTTGATATTTGATACAAAAGGTCAGTTCTTCCAATGATTTCGTTTAGGCTTTTGAATCCAAGTTTTGCTAAGATTTCTCTTACCTCTTCAGCTATATAACTAAAAAGGTTAACCACTTTTTCAGGACTACCTGAAAATCTCGCTCTTAAGTCCTCATCTTGAGTACAAACTCCAACTGGACATGTGTTTGAGTGACATTGCCTTACCATTATACAGCCCATCGCAACCAGTGAAGTTGTGCCAACACCAAACTCCTCGGCACCCATAATTGCAGCAATTACAACATCACGACCTGTTTTGATACCTCCATCAGTTCTAAGCACAACGTTTTGCCTTAAGCCGTTAAGTGTCAAAACTTGATTCACTTCTGTTAAGCCCATTTCCCACGGGATACCCGCGTATTTAATACTTGTTTGAGGACTTGCTCCAGTTCCGCCATTATGTCCTGAAATTAAAATGACGTCAGCTTTAGCCTTCGCAACACCTGCCGCTATTGTTCCAATTCCAGATGACGCTACAAGCTTTACACAAACTCTGGCATCTGGGTTTGCCTGTTTAAGATCATAAATAAGTTGAGCAAGATCTTCTATTGAATAAATATCGTGATGTGGTGGAGGGCTGATTAGTGTAACACCTTCTGTTGAGTGACGAAGCTTGGCTATCTCAGCAGTTACTTTAAATCCAGGAAGCTGACCGCCCTCACCTGGCTTAGCTCCTTGTGCTATTTTAATTTCTATTTCCTCACAGTTATTTAAATATTCAGTTGTTACACCAAACCTTGCGGAAGCTACTTGTTTTACTCTTGAGTTAGCACTGTCTCCATTATTGAGAGGCTTCGACCTTTCAATCGATTCACCGCCTTCGCCTGAACAAGAAGCACCTCCGATCCGGTTCATTGCTATTGCTAGTGTTTCATGGGCCTCCTTTGAAAGTGCTCCATGTGACATACTACCTGTACCGAAGCGCTTTCTGATAGACGTTATTGATTCTACTTCGCTTAATTCAATTGAACTTTCACTTTCTTTAAACTCGAGCAAATCTCTAATATTGATTGGAGCAAAGTTGCTCATCGAGTTTGAATATTTTTTAAACATCTCATAAGAGTCATCTGCCACTGCTGTTTGTAGAAGGTGTATCAACTTCCCTTCATAAGCATGAGTTTCACCACCGTTTCTGTACCGATATATACCACCAATTGGCAATGTTTGTACGCTATCCGAATACGCATAATTATGAAGATCGGTTAGTTTTTTTTCAATTCCAGATAAACCAATGCCAGACATACGACTTTGTACACCCAGGAAATATTCATTAACCATTGAACGGCTTAAGCCAACAGCTTCAAAATTAAATCCGCCCCTGTAAGCACTGATAACTGAAATTCCAAGCTTAGACATAACCTTGAGTAAGCCTTGGTCTACAGCTTTTTTATATCGCTCAACACATTCCTCGTAAGATAGATTTCCAAAGAGTCCTTTTTGTTGTCTTTCATAAATACAGTCTAATGCTAAGTAAGGGTTTACGGTCGTGGCGCCAACACCAATAAGTACAGCAAAGTAATGAGTATCCAGACACTCTGCAGACCTTACGTGCAATGATACAAAAGATCTTATACCTTTACGTGTCAAATCTGTGTGAACTGCAGCGGTGATCAATATCATTGGTAAAGATAATTTGTCGTGGTCCGCACTAATATCAGACAGTACGATATGAGACTTTCCGCTTAAAACTGCAGTCTCAGACTCGAATTGAATACGCTTTATTTCCTCTTTTAAATTAAAATTATCCTTATGAACTGTACAATCAATTACAGTTGTAGACTCTTGTCCCCGAGCAGAAATCTTTTTGAACAACCCATTTGTTATAAATGGACTATCAATTACAAAAACATTTTCTTCATAAGGATTAGGAGATAGAATATCTTGTAAATTTCCAAATCGAGTTTTTAAACTCATTCTGCTTTGCTCTCTTAGACTATCAATTGGAGGATTTGTTACCTGACTAAACTTTTGTCTAAAAAAATGAGATAATGGCCGATACTTGTCCGATAATACTGCAACAGGAGTATCATCACCCATGCTTCCAGTAGATTCCTTGGCATCACTCACCATTGGATGAAGAATAAGTTCTAGTTCTTCCATTGTGAAACCAGCCGCGATCATTCTTTTTCTTAATTTTTCAGTTTCTATAACTGTCGACTCTCTTGAAACTGTTACTCTTTTATCTAATCGAATTATTTTTTTGACATACTCTTCATAAGGAGCTTCTTTCGCAAGATAGTCTTTTAAATCAGAGTTACGATAAATTTTTCCTTCCTTCAAATTTATTCCAATTATATCTCCAGGGCCCAGTCTGCCTTTTTCAACTATCTTTGACTCATCTACCCTGACCATTCCTGTCTCAGAACCAACATATATTATGTTGTCATTTGATACAGAGTACCGCATTGGCCTTAAGCCATTTCGATCCATACCACCAATAATCCAATTTCCGTCAACTGCAGCTATTGCTGCGGGTCCATCCCATGGTTCTACAATAGCATTAGAAAACTCATACATATTTCTATGCTCAATTGGCATTAGTTCACTTCTTTTTGACCATGCCTCTGGTATTAGAAGAGTTTTAACAAGAGGAACTGATCTTCCAGCTCTAACATATAATTCAAATGCGGCATCTAAGGCAGCAGAGTCAGAAACATTTTTTTCTATAATTGGTTTAACTTGTTCACTATCATCACCAAAAATTTCTGATGTAATTCTTGTTTGATGATTTCTCATCCAGTTTGTATTTCCGGAAATTGTATTTATCTCCCCATTGTGAGCCAACATTCTAAATGGTTGCGCCAAACCCCAGGATGGAAAGGTATTTGTAGAATATCTTTGATGAAACACCGCATAAGAAGAAACAAAATTATTATTAGCTAAATCAGGATAGAATATGGAAAGTTGTTCAGCTAAAAATAGTCCCTTGTAAATGATTGACTCAAAACTTAGAGAGCATACATAAAATCCATTAATTTGCTGTTTTGCTATTCTCTTTTCAAGTCGACGTCTTACTAGATATAATTCTTTTGAATAATCAAAATTACTTTCTCTTTCAATGTTATTAACAAACATAACCTGCTCAATCTCAGGTCTAGTTGAATTAGCTTTTTCACCAATAACACTGTTATTAATAGGCACTTGTCTCCAGCCATATATATAGTATCCATGATCAAGAAGTTCAGACTCAATTATTGTTCGACATTTTTCTAATGCTGCATAGTCGTTTCTTGGCAAAAACATCATACCAATGCCTAGAGGCTCGTCTCTTTTTTCATGGCCTGTTTTAGCAATTTCGTCATCAAAGAAGTTTATAGGTATTTGAGTAAGTATGCCGGCACCATCCCCTGTCTTACCATCAGCATCAACAGCACCTCTGTGCCACACAGCTTTTAGCGCATCGATACCACCTTCTACAACTTCTCTTCTTTGCTTACCATCAACTGATGCTACAAAGCCAACACCGCATGCATCGTGCTCTTGTTTAGGACTATAAAGGTGCCCTTCTTCCAAGACTTGCTTATTTTTTCTGTATCTATTTAAATCTAAACTCATGATGCTCTAACCTTACTAACCTCTGCCAGTTTTTTAGCTTCAATATAACTGTGTATTGAATTAGCCACATCTCGACCATCCCTTATTCCCCAAACTACTAATGAAGCCCCTCTAACGATATCTCCTGCAGCAAAGACTCCATCAATATCAGTCATCATAGTATTAAAACCAACTCTTACTGTGCCCCACTTTGTCACTGGTAAGTCTTTAACATTAAAAAGTGTGGGTAAATTTTCAGGAGAAAAACCTAGAGCAGCTATGACCATATCAGCCTTCAAATTAAAATCAGATCCTTCAATTTGTTGCGGTGTTCTTCTTCCATCAGCATCAGGCTCACTCAATCTCATTTTAACACATTCAATTTGGTAATCATTTTTTGAAACATTCATATTAATTGGGAGAGATTGCCACATGAATTCGACGCCTTCCTCTTCAGCATTATTTACCTCTCTTGCAGAACCAGGCATATTTTCTTTATCTCTACGGTATAAACATTTCACAGATTTAGCTTTTTGTCTTACAGCAGTTCGTACACAGTCCATTGCAGTGTCACCGCCACCAATAACCACAATGTCTTTACCTTTTGCATCCAACTCACCTTCATCAAATTTCTTAACTTCATCTCCAAGTCCTTTTCGATTAGATGCGGTTAAGTATTCTAATGCTGGAATTATGTTACTTGTACTTTCACCAAGGTTAATTTCTTTAGCTTTATAAACACCTGTGGCTATTAAAACTGCATCATGTTTTTTTTGAAGGTCTTCAAATTTTATATCTTTTCCAATTTCAACATTAAGATGAATATTAATTCCAGAATCTTTTAAATATTGCATTCTCCTTTGAACGATATCTTTTTCTAATTTAAAATTTGGAATACCGTAAATTAATAATCCACCGGCTCTGTCGTAACGATCGTAAACATGAACCTTGTAACCTTTTTTTCTAAGTTCTTCTGCCGCTGCTAGTCCTGCTGGTCCTGCACCAATTACACCTATGCTATTTTCTTTTTCTATGCTCTTTTCAACCTTGAGAGGAGTAATCCATCCATTCTCAAATGCATTATCTGTTAAATATTTCTCTACTGAGCCAATTGTTACGGATCCATGTCCTGATTGCTCGATTACGCAATTACCTTCACATAATCTATCTTGTGGACATATCCTGCCACATATCTCAGGCATATTATTTGTACTTGATGAAATTTCATAAGCCTCTTCCAGCCTGTCCTCTGCGGCAAGCTTTAGCCAATCAGGTATATGGTTATGAAGTGGACAGTGAACTGTGCAATATGGAACGCCACATTGAGAGCATCTGCTAGACTGATCTTTTGCACTATTTTTAATGAAATTATCATAGATTTCTCGAAAGTCTTTTTTTCTATCTTTTGATAATCTCTTATCAGGATACTCTTGATTTAGATCAGTAAATTTAAGCATAATTTTTAATTATGTCATAATTATTGACATATATAGAATCTCATTAATAATTTGAGTAGTTTTATATCAGTCTAATAATATATTAATAGTCATACATTATGACATAAATAGAACTTTTGCTTGCCTATTTGGCGTAAAACTCTATTTTTTCATATCTGTTATGCATATTTTTCCTGTAATTATTTTAGCAATTATTCAAGGAATTACTGAATTCCTACCAATTTCAAGTTCCGCTCACTTGCTTATTACTGCAGAAATGATGAATATAAGAGAAAATTTATCTCTTGATATAAGCCTTCATTTAGGCACTTTGATGGCTGTATTGATCTATTTTAGAACCGAGGCACTTAACTTCTTTAAATTCATAATGCCTTTCTTTTCGTCGAACAAAATATCTAAAACAAAGATAAATCAAAATTTGATCGTTGCATCATTACCTATAATTTTTATTGGTGGCCTAGCTTATATGTCTGGTTTTGCTGAAATCTTCAGAGATCTACATTTTATAGGTCTATCAACTATAGTCTTTGGTTTAGCGCTTTATTTTGCGGATATCAGATCTAATGACGAAAGTCTTAAAGTGGATAATCTATCTTATAAGAAATCTCTTGTTGTTGGTTTTTTTCAAATTTTCGCGATTATTCCAGGTGCTTCAAGAGCAGGTGTTGTTTATACGGGTTCAAGAATAGTCGGTTTAAATAGAGTCGAGGCTGCAAAATTTTCAATGCTCTTATCAATACCTGTAATACTAATATCAGCCTCAATTCCTGCTATTGAAATAGCAAATGACTCAATTGCAATAAATTTTTTGTATTTATTTATCGGTTTTATTATTTCTTTCATTACTGCATACTTATCAATAAGTATATTGTTGAATTGGGTAAAAAATAATTCGATGATACCATTTGTAATTTATCGAATAATACTTGGATCGATAATTTTGATTTATTTCACTTAAACAATCAAATATATGTACTTATAATACTTCTTGGCGAACTTGGTTCAATTCCTAATTTTTCTAAATTAAATTCAGTTTCAGAGATGACATTATCTTTTCTTAGAAGTTTTACTTGATCAAAAGTTATTAGTGGAGAGGGTAAGGGCAGCATCATAAACGCAATAAAGTTCGCAAAAGACAATGGAACTGGAACTATTAGTCTTTTAATTTTTAAAGTATCTAAAATTAATTGGTATATTTCTTTTAAGCTCATTTTTTCCGGTCCACCAAATTCAAAAATCTTTCCATTATATTTGTCGTCCAAAAGAAGTCTATTTATAGCTTTGGCAATATCTTTAACATAAACACATTGGTATTTGTTATTAGCAAACAATGGTACAACTGGTAAACTTTTTAATAATTTGGCTTGAACTGAAAAGAAACCATCACCAGGTCCAAAAACTATTGATGGTCTTATTATGATTGTGTTGGGATAAATCTTTTGAATTTTTTGCTCTCCCAAGCCTTTTGATTGTTGATATTTTGAATCGCTTTCAATATCAGCTCCAATTGATGAAAAATGTATAAATTTCTCAACCTTATATTTTGCACATAAATCTGCGATATTTTTTGGCCCTAAAGAATGGCAATTTACGAAAGATTGACCACCAGAACTATCATTTAAAACACCTACAAAATTAATGACAACATTAGAGTTTTTTATATGTGGCTCAATTGTGTGCTTAAGCATAATATTGCCTTTTACAATATCTAACTGCTCTATTGGCGCCATTATTCTCAAGTGACCAGCCAAATGAGGATTTCTGCATACAATTTTTAAATTGTGACCCTCTTTAAGAAGTTCGGAAATACAATATTTAGCCAAAAACCCAGATCCACCAATTAATGTGATCGTTTTTTTCTTCATATTTTTTAAATATACCTTATGTACTGAAATGAAATAGAGTAAATCTTATACAATGCAAACTATTTTACACAAAAATGATTTGAGTGATGGCATTGATTTTTCAAATATTGTAGCTGCAGATTGCGAAATGATGGGACTTCAACCAAATAGAGATCCTCTTTGCTTAATTCAACTTTTTGATGGAAGCGGCGATTGTCATCTCGTACAGTTTATTGACCAAAACTTTGATGCTCCAAATCTTAAACGACTATTAGGTAGTGATAAAAAATTTATTTTTCATTATGCTCGACACGATCTGGCAGCTATTAAACATGATTTAAACATTATGATCAGAAATGTTTATTGCACCAAAATTAGCTCAAAGATAGCAAGAACTTACTCCCAAGGACATGGTTATAGAGATTTATGTAAAGAATTGTTAAACGTAGATATTTCAAAAAAACTACAATCAAGTGACTGGTCAAATCCGAATTTAACTAAGGAACAAATTAATTATGCTGCAACAGACGTTATGTATTTACATAATATAATGGAAAAATTAGACGAGATCCTTGAAAGACAAAATAGAAAACAACTTGTCCAATCATGCCTAGAATTTTTGCCAACACGAGTAGAATTAGATTTGAGAGGCTGGAGTAATGATATATTTTCACATTCCAGTTAAGAAATGAATAGAAGCACGATAATAAAAAATGGAAAAGAAGTAATTCGTACAGAGTTAAAAGGCATTAATAAACTCATTAAGACGATTGATAAAAATTTTGACAAGGCTGTTAGAGCTCTTTCAAAGGTCAAAGGCAGAGTTATAGTTACAGGAGTTGGAAAATCTGGTCATGTTGCAAGCAAAATATCAAGCACACTGAGCTCTACTGGAACTCCCTCGCAATACTGTTCACCAACAGATATGAGTCATGGCGACTTGGGCGTAATTTCAAAAAAAGACGCTCTGATTGTTATATCTAATTCAGGAAACAGTAACGAATTAAAAAATCTGCTACATTTTGCTAAAGAATATTCAATCTCAATAATAGGAATATCATCTAACGCTGAAAGTGATCTGATCAAAGCTTCAGATATTAGCCTAATATTGCCAAATGCCGCTGAGGCATGTTCTATTGGATTAGCACCTACAACGTCAACAACAATGTCCCTCATTGTAGGGGATGCTTTGAGTGTTTCACTTATGAAATTAAAGAAATTTAAGGTTTCAGACTATAAAAAATTGCATCCTGGTGGTTCACTTGGGCTAAGAATGCTTCAAGTTAAAGAAATTATGCATTCTAAAAATGAAATGCCAATAGTCTTGGAAAATGCAAGTATGAAATCTGTAATTATTGAAATGACAAAAAAATCTTTTGGCCATGTAGGTGTAAAGAATAAAAAAGGTCAATTAATTGGAATAATTACTGACGGTGATTTGAGGAGAAATATCGATAAACATTTTTTCCAATGTAAAGCTAAACAAATAATGACATCTATGCCTAAACTTGTTGAGAAAGAAGTTCTTGTTGTTGATGCACTAAATATTATGAATAAAAATAAAATTACCTGTTTATTTGTAATCAAAAAAGAAAAAGATAAGTGTCCTATTGGCATAATTCATATTCATGATTGCTTAAGATATGTTAACTAATAAATTAAATTTGAAGAACTTTATTTTAATAACTATTTTTTTTTTAATATCAATATCTAACACCATCTGTAATGAATTAATCATTGAAATAGATAATCCAAAGTTTTCTGAAAAAGGACTTAACGATAAAATCTACGAAATCAAAGCTATCAAAGGGTTTAAATCAGAGAATGAACTGAAACTTGTTACTGTAGAGGGAAAATTTAAAACTGGAAATGATGGAAAATGGATCTATTTAGAGGCAGATAAGGGAAATTTTTCACAAACAAATAATCATATAGAGTTAGAAGATAATATTATTTTTTATACTGATGATGGTGAAAAAATTAGTTCGAACCACGCAACATTCGACATGAATAAAGACATAATTAAATTTAATGAAAACGTTAGCCATGAAAATACCAAAGGGCTGGTACTTTCGGATACCTCAGTAGTTTCAAATAACTTTAATAAAATACTCTATTTAGGAAATGTAAAATCAATAATAAAAAGAGTAAATTAAATGTTCAAGCATCTATTGTATCTCTGTTATTTAAATTCAATTATTTTTTGTAATGCATACGCAAATGAATTAAATATAAATTCTGAAAAGCTAGAGATTGATCGTAATAATAATATTTCAATTTTTACAGGAAATGTACATGCTTATAATGAAGATATTGACATATGGTCTGAAAGTTTAATTGTTAAATTTTACAATGATGGAAACGAAATTGAAGTAATAAATGCTGAAAACAAAGTTAAGATTATAAACGAGGGAATAACTGCAATAGGAGAAATAGGTATATATAACCCAAATACAGATACACTTAATATGTATGGTAATGTAGAAGTTATAGAAAATAACAATTATGTTAAATGCGATGAACTATTCCTGGATATTAAAAACTCAATAAGTATAATGAAAAGCAATTCGTCTGAAAGAGTGAAGGCTTTTATAGAAAATAATTAGATAGTAAAAATGACATTGAAACCAAAGCTAGTCTCATCAAAAAATGGTCTTGTAGTTAATAACCTTAGAAAAACTTTGTCTCAAAAGCAAATAGTGAGAGATGTAAGTTTAAAGCTCCAGAGAGGTAAGACCATTGGACTACTAGGCCCGAATGGTGCCGGTAAAACAACAACATTCTATATGATCATGGGCTTGATTGATTGTGACGGAGGTGAAATTTTACTTGATGATAAACATCTTACATCTTTACCAATGTATAAAAGGGCAAGATTAGGAATCGGATTTTTACCCCAGCAGCCTTCCATCTTTAGAGGAATGTCGGTCGAAAATAATTTATTATCAATACTCGAAACTCAAAATCATCCAAAAGATCAAAAACAAAATATATTAGAGGAGTTGCTTACTGAGTTTTCACTCACACATCTTCGAAGGGCAATGCCTCATATGTTAAGTGGTGGAGAGAGAAGAAGGACTGAAATTGCCAGGTGTCTCTGCTCTAATCCAAGCATAATATTAATGGACGAACCGACTGCGGGTGTTGATCCCATAGGGATAGACGACATAAAAATTTTGATAAAACAGTTAATGAATAAAAACATTGGTGTCTTAATTACTGACCATAATGTAAGAGAGGTATTAGATATATGTGACTATTCATATGTAATGCACTCTGGTGAAATAATTGCTGAAGGTGAAAGCGATAAAATACTTGGCAACGAGGATGCTCGTAAATTTTATCTGGGAGACTCATTTAAATATTAATGGTGGAGCTAGTCGGACTTGAACCGACCACCTCGTCACTGCCAGCGACGCGCTCTCCCTGATGAGCTATAGCCCCAACTATTGTTCTTCAATATTTTCTGGATTGCTTTCAACAATATCAAGATCATCTACTTCATCAGAAATCACTTGGACATCATTTTCAGAGTCTTCTAGACTTATTGTGTCATCATCAATTGCGTCTTCAATTTCTATGTCTTCAACTTCAGCAATAGACTCGGAAGCATCACTTCCAACTAAATTGTCATCAGTTGTTGTATCTACTTCATCTGTAAAAACCTGTTTAGCTTTCGAAGCAACCAAATCAATAGAAGCATCATTGTACTCAGTTCCACAGTTGGGGCAAATTGCTGGTTTTCTGTTCAAGTCATAGAATTTAGTTTCACAATTTAAACAAACTACTTTCTTCCCCCACTCCACTTTTGGCATCATTAATCCCCTAATTTTTACGGTATAAAATTTTGATACAAATCAAATAAATAATATATAACTTTAGACTAACAAAATAAATTGACAATATAAAAAGTGCTACGTTTTAAAGGTACATTAAAGATTTCAGGCGATAAATCTATTTCACATAGAGCCTTAATATTATCGGCAATGTCTACAGGTAAGACAAAAATTACAAATTTGTTAGAGTCTGATGATGTTATGAGAACTTTAAACATTTTAAAAGAATTGGGCATCAAAATTATTAAAGAACAGGATACTTGGCTAGTTTACGGTAACGGAACTAACGGTTTCATAGAGCCAAATGAATTTCTTGACTGTGGCAACAGTGGTACGACTGCTCGTCTTATGATAGGCGCTGTATCTTCTAATCCAATCAATTGTACTTTTATAGGTGACAAATCATTAAGTAAAAGGTCAATGTCAAGAGTAACACAGCACTTAGAAAAAATTGGAGCAATTGTTCACTTAACTAAAAAAGACTACTTGCCGCTAATTATTACAGGAAGCGACAAATTAATACCAATAAGTCATAAAATTCAGAAAGCTTCTGCACAAATCAAATCTTCTTTAATACTTGCAGGGCTAAACATTCATGGAAAGACCAAAATTGTTGAAAGTATTCCTACAAGAGATCATACCGAAAGACTTTTAAAATATTTAAACGTAAAATTTAAAATAAAAAAAACAAAAAACAAGCTAACACAAATTGAATTGAATGGGCCTTACGAAATTAAATCCAAAAATATCGAAGTTGCAGGAGACCCATCGAGTGCCTCATTTTTTATTGTTGGTGCATTAATTTTGCCTAAATCTAAAATTAAACTAAAAAACGTTATGTTAAACACTTCAAGAATTGCATTTATAAAAATACTGAAGAGTATGGGGGGAAAGATAAAGGTCAAAAAAACAAAAAAACTATGTGGAGAAACTATAGGAAATATTTCAGTAGAATATAGTAATTTAAAAGGAGTAAATATTCCTTCTTCTCAATCTGCATTTTTAATTGATGAATATCCAATATTATCTATCGCAGCGTCTCAAGCCAGAGGAAAAACAGTTATGTATGGTTTAGAAGAACTGAGATACAAGGAAAGTGATAGGATCAATAGTATCGTATATAATTTAAAGAAATTAGGCATAGATATAAAAGAGGAAAACAATAATGTATTGATTAGTGGAAAAAAAAATCAGGTAAAACGAAATATAAAAGTGAAAACTTTTGATGATCATAGAATTGCAATGTCATTATCTATTCTTAATGTTCTTTACGAAAATAAATTAATAATTGATAATAAAAAATGTATAAGTATTAGCTATCCTGATTTTGAAAAACATCTAAATTATTTATTATAAGAGAATATGGTCGAGATTATCACAATTGATGGACCGGCATCGGTAGGCAAATCTACATTAGCAAAAAGAATTTCAAAATATTATAAATCTCCATTGCTAAATAGTGGAAGACTATATCGTGCGATTGCATTACAAATAAAAGATAAAAAAATAAATATTAATGATAGAAAAAATATTATAAAGGCCGCTAAGCTGTTAACTGCTGATGACTTAAATTCTAAAAAATTATTTTCTCACGAAATTGATAGTATAGCTTCTAAGATATCTGTGAGGAAATATCTAAGAGATGTACTTGGTATCTATCAAAAAAAATTTCCCGAAAAGTATGCGAGCGGTAAGAAATTTGCAATAATTGAGGGTAGGGACATAGGAACAGAAATATTTCCAAATGCTAAATATAAAATTTTTCTCTGGGCTGATGCAAAAATTAGAGCAAAAAGACGGTATGAACAAATTATAAAAAAAGGCGAAAAAGCGCAGTTAAAACAAATATATAGTAAAATAATTGCTCGAGATTATATGGATTTAAATAGAATAATTGCGCCACTTAAACCCGCTGCAAATTCAGTATTGCTAGATACAAGTTATCTTGATATAGAACAAGCTTTTGGTGTTATTAAGAATTTATTGAAAAGATGAATAATATGAAACAAGAGTCCATAGAGAATTTAAGCTCAAAAGAATTTGACTCATTACTAGCTGAATCCATAAACAATTCAAAACTTAAAGAAGGTACGATTATAAAAGGTAAGATAGCTGAAATTGAAGATGATGCGATAATAGTTGATATTGGAGCAAAAGTGGAAGGAAGAATTTCCAAAAGAGAATTTGCATTCCAAAAAGATCAAAAAGAGCTATTAGTGGGTGATACCATTGATGTTTACTTAGATAAAATAGAAAATCATAATGGAGAATGTATTTTATCTAGATCAAAGGCAAAATCAAAAGAGATCTGGGGAGAAATTGAAAAATCATTCGAAGCTGGAGAACTTGTTGAAGGTGTTATTACTGGTAAAGTAAAAGGAGGATTATCTTGTGAAATAGGGGTCACAGCTTTTTTACCCGGTAGTCAAATTGATACAAGACCTGTAAGAGATATAAGTCATCTAATTGACGTCCCTCAAAAATTTAAAATTCTAAAAATGGACCTCAAAAGAAACAATATCGTAGTAAGTAGAAGAGCTGTACTTGAAGAAATGCACAAAGAAGTCAGGGAGGAACGGTTTTTACAACTCAAATTAGGTGATGTTGTCGATGGTAAAATAAAAGCAATTACTGATTATGGTGCATTTGTGGACTTAGGTAGTTATGATTCTTTGCTCCATAGCAGTGATATTACATACAAAAGAATTGGCCATCCTTCAGAAGTTTTAAAGATAGATCAAAAAGTTAGAGTAAAAATTATAAAAGTAGATCCTGAGAAGAATCGAGTATCTGTTGGAATGAAACAGCTCGAAGATGATCCATGGAATAAAGTTAAAGATAAGTTTAATGTTAATGATAAGGTCACAGGCGTTGTAACAAATGTGACTGACTATGGAATCTTTATTGAAATTGAGAATGGTGTAGAAGGTCTTTGTCACAAAGACATGCTTACTTGGAGCAATAAGCAAAACTCAAAGCCTGGCAATTTATATGCGAGATCCCAGTCTGTAGATTGTCAAATTCTTGAAATTGACCACGAAAAAAGAAGATTAAGTTTGGGAATAAAACAATTACTTCCGAATCCTTGGCAAAAATTTAGTGAAGAGAATCCGATTGGTAAGGTTGTGGATACCACAATCTCAAATATTAAAGATGGTATACTTTTTTGTAATTTAGATGGTGAAATTGATGGTGCAATTTTTAGTAAAGACTTATCTTGGGATGCCGATCAAAAAGAAGAAGTCAAGAAATATAAAATTGGGGATAAGGTTAAGGTTAAAATTATTTCGCATGAAAATGAAAAGGTTGCCCTTTCTGTAAGAGAAGTTAATGGAAACCCGTATGACGAAATTAGAGAAAAAGTTAAAGGTGACGTTGTAACCTGTAGTGTGCTTGAAACTGGGGACTATGGTGTGAAAGTTAAGATTGGTGACAAAGGACCCGTTACATTAATAAAAAAATCAGATCTAGCACTTAGAAAATCTGATGCTAGACCGGATCGATGGGCAAAAAACGATAAGTTAGATGCCTCAATAACAAATATTGATGCCTCTAATTATAAAGTGAGTTTGTCTATAAGGGCTATGGAAGAAGCAATTGAAAAAGAAGCTATGGAAAAATATGGATCAAAAGACTCGGGTGCCTCACTTGGAGCAATACTAGGAAAAGCTTTAGGTAGAGACAAAAAAGAAGATTAAATATCTATTACAATCAATTATTTACAATACAAACTAATACCATATAATTAATTATATGAGTTTAATAAAATCGAAACTTATTCAAAATATTACTGAAGCTAACCCTCATCTTTTTGTGAGAGACGTAGAAAGAATAGTTAATACAATTTTCAACGAAATTACACAATCATTAGCTAACGGAAAAAGAGTAGAATTAAGAGGTTTTGGAGCGTTCTCGGTACAGCATCGAAAACAACGCACTGGAAGAAATCCAAGAACTGGCGAGGCTGTTAATGTTGAAGAAAAATTTATACCCCGCTTTAAGACAGGAAAAGAACTGAGATTAAGACTAAATAAAAAAAATAATACTGACTAAAATTAGTGAGATATTTTTAAAACAATAATTTGACCAAGAATCCTATCTATTGTGCAATTGATACAAGTAGCATTGAGAATGCATTGACACTTATCAAAGAAATTTCTCCTCATGTAGGTGGAGTAAAATTGGGCTTAGAATTCTTTACCTCATGTGGCATCATCGGAATTGAAAAAGTCTCTAAACTTGGAATTCCATTATTCCTTGACCTAAAACTCTACGATATTCCAAATACAGTAAAAAAGTCACTAAAAAATATTCTATCCTTCAATCCAACATACACAACACTTCATCTCACGGGAGGTTCGGAGATGCTGAAGGAATGTGTCAATTTAAAAAATCAATTAAATAGTAATACAAATCTAATTGGTGTTACAATGCTTACGAGCTTTGATGACATTATTGCAAATGAAATTGGCTTTATTGGATCAGTTGATAAGAATGTAGAAAATTTATCTACACTTGCACTAAATTGTGGAATGGATGGGGTTGTTTGTAGTCCAATGGAGATAAGAAAAGTCAAAGAAACATTTGGATCTAAATTAAAAGTTGTTGTGCCTGGAATAAGAAATCAAACAGACATTGCTAATGATCAAAAAAGAACTCTTTCAGCTAAGAAAGCAATTGAGTTAGGTGCAGATATCATTGTAGTGGGAAGGCCAATAACTTCTGCTGACTCACCAGAAAATGCAGCTGAAATTTTTCATCAAAGCATAAAGTGAGTAAAGCGTTCATTAAAATTTGTGGAGTAAAAGATATTAAAATTGCTAAACATGCAATCAATTGTGGTGCATCTTTTTTAGGCTTTGTTTTTTTTGAAAATTCAAGCAGAAATATATCAATCAGTAAATGCACGAGAATTTTAGATGAAATAAATGGCGAAGTGAGTACTGTTGCAGTAACTGTTAATCCAACTAAAAGTGATTTAGAGACTTACTCAGAAATGAAGTTTACTCATCTTCAATTACACGGAAATGAGAGTTTAAATGAGGTAAGAAAAATTAATGAAGCTTATAATCTAAAAATAATAAAATCATTTAGCATATCTACAGAGTCTGATTTAGATAAAATAAAAGAATATTGTCCTTACATTGACTATATTCTATTAGATTCAGAACAAAGGAAAGATATGCCTGGAGGAACGGGCCAGACATTTGATTGGAAAATTATCAGAAATTTTTCCCCAAATAAGTCTTTTTTTCTATCAGGGGGGCTCAACACTACTAATATTTCAGATGCATTAAATTTAAAAAAAACGAAATATTTTGATGTTAGTTCTGGTGTTGAGAATTCAGAGGGTATAAAAGATGAAAAATTAATATCTGAATTCATATCAAAGGCAAACAAAGCGCAAAAATGAAACTAGAAAAAGGGACTCCTCTCATTGATCAACACGATGAAAATGGATATTGGGGCGGTAAATTTGGTGGAAACCAAATAGCTGAAAGTCTTAATTATCCGATTGAGGAATTAACTCGTGAATTTGAAAAATTAAGAAATGATAAGACATTTATTGCTGAGAGAGATTATTATTTTAAAAATTTTGTTGGAGCACCAACTCCATTTATAAAATTAGAGAACCTTACAAAACATCTTGGTGGAGCTCAAATTTATTGCAAACTAGTTTCTAAAGCAACAGGTGGGGCACACAAAGCTTATAATGCAGTAGTTCACAGCTTAATATGTAAGCGATTAGGAAAAACTTACATAGGTGGTGACACTGGCGCTGGATATGCGGGAAAGATGCTAAGTATGGCAGCGGCTAAATTTAATTTAAAATGTAAAATATTCATGGGCGCGAAGGATCTAGAAAGACAGTCTATAAATGTATTTTCCATGCGAAGTTATGGTGCTGAAGTCGTACCTGTAAACTCTGGCTCACAAACTTTGGTTGATGCTGTATCAGAATGTATGAGATGGTGGACAAGTGAAAATGAGGAAGCACATATGTGTGTTGGAAGCACGGTTGGACCTACTATTTTTGTCAAAATATGTGCATGGTCTACCGCTCAGATATCCAGAGAAATGAAAAAACAAGTAATAGATGAATTTGGTGAAGTTCCAAAAGATATGAAATTAATTAATTGTGTTGGTGGAGGATCATCAGCTGCAGGTTTTTGGAATGAATGGATTGATTATGATAATGTTGAACTAATAGGGGTAGAGGCTGGAGGACCAGAAAAGTCTTCAAAACATGCTGCGCCCTTGACAAATGACTCGCCTATCGGGGTTCTTCACGGAGCAACTCAATATGTTATTCAAGACGACCAGGGAGAAATTGAGGAAACAGAATCAATTAGTGCTGGACTTGATTATCCAGGTGTAAGCCCGCTTCATTGTTTTTTAAAAGAAACTGGGAGAGCAAGATACACTTCTGCGAGTGACGAAGAAGCCATAGAAGCATTTCAATTAGTCAGTAAAAATGAGGGTTTTGTAAGTCCCTCACTTGAGCCTTCTCATGCATTCGCAGAAGCAATCAAAATTGCACCTAAATTGAGTAAAGATACAATTATTGTTGTAGATTCTTGCGGAGACTCTGCAAAAGATTCAAAAATTATTGCTGAGAGACTTGGTTACAAAATATGACATTGTCTACTTTAATTAAATCTTTTGAACGAGCAAAAGAAGATAATAGAGCTGCGCTGTTAACTTATACAGTTGGAGGAGATCCAGATAAAAAAACTTCACTTAATATATTTAAATCCATTGCAGAGTCAGGTGCTGATATCATTGAATGTGGACTGGGACACGGAGCAAATATTGGTGATGGTGGCGCAATTCAAGATAGTACTTACAGAGCACTATCTGGTGGGATTAAAACAGATGATATTTTTGAAATTATTGAAGATTTCAAAAAAGATTATAAAACAGATGTTATCATAATGACATACCAGAATAAAATTATGGCTTACGGGGAGGAAGATTTTCTAGAGAAATGTGTCAGTAGTAAAGTTTCAGGAATAATATGTGTTGATTGGCCATGGCCACTCAATCTTGATTTTGCAAAAAAATGTAAAGAAAATAGTATTGTATTCATACAATTGCTATGCCCTACAACAAATGAAGACCGTCTAAAAAGTATATTAAATGATGCTCATGAGGTTGTTTACTATATTTCAATGCTTTCAACTACAGGTCAAAAATTAAAGGTAAGTTCAGATGAAATTAAGAAAAGATTTAATTTAATTAAAAAGATATCACCTGATAAAAAATGTATAATTGGCTTTGGAATTACAGCAGATACAATAAATGATTTTAAGGATACTGATGCATGCGTTGTAGGTTCGGCTTTATGCAGAGAAATAACAAGGTCAATTGATGAAAAACTTAATCCTGCCACAAATGTAGGCAATATGGTAGGTGATTTAAAACAAAAGCTAAGCTCATGAATTGGTTAACAAGAACTATTTCAAAAGTATTTCCTAGAAAGAAAAAAAGTTTAGATGTCGCAGAAAATGCTTGGATTAAATGCTCTCAATGCCAAACAATGCTCTATTCGAGTGATCTAGAAAAAACTCTTTTTGTATGCCCTAATTGTGATGAACACTTGCAAATTCATCCTCGTATTAGATTTAAAAATCTATTTGATGGTGGAGTATTTGAAGAAATAGAATACCCCTCTGGATTTACTGATCCACTTAATTTTAAAGCATTAAAAACTTACAAAGAGCGATTTAATGATGCTCGCCAAAAAACAGATATGGATGACTGTTTTCTTATTGGTTATGGACAAATTAATAATATCAATGTAACTATTGCTGCTCAAAATTTTCATTTCATGGGAGGTTCTGTGGGGGCTTCAGCTGCAGAGGCAATGATTAAAGCAGCAGAACACTCGGTCAAAAACCATACTCCATTAATTGTATTCACTTGTTCGGGAGGGGCAAGAATGGATGAAAATCAGCATTCTCTTCAATCACTTCCAAAAACAACAATAGCTTGTCAAATAGTCAAGGATGCTAAGTTGCCTTATATAGTTGTTAATACAAATCCAACAAGTGGAGGTGTGTCTGCATCTTTTGGATCGTTGGGATCAATTACATTGGCTGAACCAAATGCATTAATTTGTTTTGCAGGCCCTAGGGTAATTTCAAATACTGTAGGTGAGACTCTGCCTGATGGGTTCCAAAGATCAGAATATCTATTAGAACATGGATTTATAGATCAAGTAGTTCACAGAAAAGAACTTAAAGATAAATTATCTCAAATAATTTCATTATTACTTAAAAGAGTAGCCTAATTGAAAATATCAAATGAACAAATTGATAAGCTTTTAGACGAGCTTCTTGAACTTCATCCAAAAAGAATAGATTTATCACTTGATAGAGTTTGTAATCTATTAGAAAAATTAGATAACCCTCAAAATAAAATAAATAATATTGTTCATATTGCTGGAACTAATGGAAAATTTTCTACACTGAAATTTATTCAGGATATCTTAAAAAGTAATAGTAAATCGACGAATGCCTATATCTCGCCTCACCTAATAAGATTTAATGAGAGGTTTCAGCTTATGGATAAAGAAATATCAAATGAGAAGCTGTATTCCGTCTTAAATAAAGTGAAAGATTTTAATCATAGCGATCCGATTACTTTCTTTGAAATAACTAGTTCCGCTTTTTTTGAAGCGGCCTCAAATAGCCCGGCTGATTATACACTTCTTGAAGTCGGTTTAGGTGGAAGACTGGATAGCAGCAATGTAATAACTCCTGCAATCTCGGTCATTACCTCAATTTCTAGAGATCATCAGGATTTTTTAGGAGATAGCATTGAGATGATAGCATTTGAAAAGTCTGGAATTATTAAAAGTGATATCCCAGCTATTATTGGTTATCAGCCTTACCCAGAAGCTAGAGAAATACTTATAGATCAGGCGGATTATAAAAAAGCTACGATATTTGCCCATGGAATTCACTGGAACTTAACGGAACATAATGACAAGTTAATATATGAAGATAACCAAAATAAAATTGAATTTGATAACCTATATATACATAATCTATTTCAAAAAAAGAACCTTGGACTTGCATTGGCTGCAGCTTCAAAACTAACCAATATTGATATCAAGTCTTTTGTCTCTAAAAATCTCCACAATAAAACTTACTTTCCAGGAAGAATGGAAAAGATATCTGATGGCAAATTAGGATCTACTATAGCTTCAACAAATGAATTGTATTTAGATGGTTCTCATAATGAGGACGCTGCGAGTAATTTAAATGAAACAATTAATCAGCTTGCAACTAAAAAGTTGTGTATAATTTTAGGAATGATCAATACAAAAGATCCGATTAGTTATTTAAACAAGTTTGATAAAATTGATGCTCTAACTGTTATTACAATACCAAATGAAGAGAGTGCAATTGACTCAAATGAATTATATGCTGGTCTTAAAAAGTATTATGAAAATGTAAATAGAGCCGACTCAATTCAGGAAGCATTAGCTAATTTAAATAATAATTACCAAGATGCACGTATCCTAATATGTGGATCTTTATATTTAGCCGGAAAAGTTTTAGAAATGAATTAAGCGATTGAGTCTTCAATCCACTCAACGATTGCGGTTTTAGATACTGCTCCAACTTTCGTTGCAGCAGCCTCACCATTCTTAAAAACTAACATAGTTGGGATTCCTCTAACACCAAACTGTGTGGGTGTATTAGGGTTTTCATCAATATTAATTTTAGCAACGGTGATTTTATCAGCCATTTCATCTGATATCTCTTCAAGAGATGGGCCAATTTGTTTACAAGGTCCACACCAAGGTGCCCAAAAATCAAGCACAACAGGCTTATCTGATTTCAATACTTCTTCTTCAAAAGATGCGTCTGTTACATTAATAGTTGCCATAGTGATTCCTTCCCTAGAGTTGTCTGTAATTTATGTATGAGGGGGGCCAAAGTCAAGGCTAAATACAAGATAATTTTTTCCTAAATAGCTGATATTATTTGATTTTTTTTATTTTTGTGGACGAAATTTCTTCTGTTTGTGGGATTTCTTTATCAGGTTTTAAACCCCCCAGTTTAATCATTTTTTTTACTCGCGATACCAAGCTTCCTTTCCCATCTTTTAATCTATTCTTTGCAGTTTCAATTGATCCCATTGATTTACTTAGTTCATATCCAGCATTTTCAAAAGCACTGTATACCTTTTCAACCTGAGAATAAATTTCAAGAGCTGTGCCTGCTATTAGATCTGCATTCTTGTTTCTTTCGTTAATTGACCACATGTTATCAATTATTTTTAGCACAGATATCAAAGTAGATGGGCTTGCTAAAATTATCTTATATTTATTTGCCTCAAGAATGATTTCCTCAGTTTTATCTAGCATTGAGTCAAAAGCACTCTCATACGGCATAAACATTATAACTGCATCTAATGTTTTAATTTCATATATCTTTTGATAATTAGCTTCACTGAGTTTTTTTAAGTGACTACGTATCGATTGAATATGCCTCATATGAGCATCTTTTTTTATTAATTGATCTTCAGAATTGCAATATTCTTGCCAAGCACTGAGTGAGACTTTTGAGTCAATTATTATGTCCCTGCTGTCTGGTAAATGTAAAATAATATCTGGATATTTTCTTTTCAATTCACCATTCACCTCATCATCAAACTTTTTTTGTACTTCAAAATCCTTTCCTTCTCTTAACCCTGATTGTTGCAAAATATTAATCAATAAAATTTCACCAGCTGCGCCTTGTTTTTTTGTTCCACCTGTGAATGCAGAAGTTAATCTATTGACCATCTCATAACGTTCTTCATCTTTACCTTCTTTAAGAGAAATTTTATCACTTAGATCTTTAACTAGATCTTTTACATCGTTTAAACTCTCACTTTCTTCGATATTATTCGAATTTCTTTTAAATAAATGAACAGTTAATCCACCAATTACTGCCCCGATTACAAATATTAAGATTGTAGTAATACTATCCATCTAGTTTACCTCTATGATATTCATCTAGTTCCTGAATGTAGGTATCTATTTCTTCTAAACGATTCATATCAATTTCATCATCACTTTCTCTTAAATCATCAATTTCTGTCATTGCCGCTGGAATAGTATTCCATGTACATTTATCCATTGATAATATTTTTTCAGCTACTTCCTTATCTCTTTTTTGAATTTCTTTTTTTGGTAAATATTCCGGTTTTTCATTGTAAATTACCCTTTTTGCGAATTCTTTTGATCTAATATCTGTAATTTTTTCTGCGATTTCGTATTTTTTTTCCCATTCTGCCGCGTGAAAATCTGACATCAAATAATTGTCTTTGGAACTGGGAAAACCATTGTATATCTGCTCTTCAACTGGCTTTTCGGTTTGATCTTGGGTTAATTCTCTGTCTTCTCCTCTATCAAGGAGTAAATTTGTAAATTTCTCAATAAAATTCTTATTGCCCCTAACTTTTTTCATTCTCTCATTTACAATTTCTGGCGTAAGTTCTTTATAGTTTTCCGATCGATATAAATATTCTTCATTTAAAAGTATCGGTTGCTCATTTGCTTTGATCATATGAAAACACTTGTTTTTTCCTTTAAATAATTTTTTTAGTTCTGATCGTTCTAGATCAAAAATATAATCAGGATCGACAGTTAAATCATAACAATAGACATGGTTTTCATAAGATGGATCTTTTGTTAAAAAGACAAGACCATGCGTATATTCCCTTCCTCTGAAAAATCGACTTGCGCAAAATACTTTATCTTGATTCACATATGCATACACATCTTGCTTTGAAGCTGTTTGAAGAGCACTCTCCCAAACATCATTACATTTTTCTTTAACAAGCTTACACACACCAAGTGTAGCTTCAACATCTGAAAGAGCATCGTGAGCTTTAGAGTGTTCTATGCCGTTTGCTGCAGCAAATTTTTCAAGTCTAAAAGTTATTTTTCCTGTTTCATCATCAAGTGGTCTTACAAAAGCATTTGGATAAACGGCAGCAGCGGAATGAAGCAGTTTCATAGCATCACCTCTTTTATTTCCATTTGTATTTGTGATATAAGGTGGAAGCGCTGATTGATAAAGAGATTGTCTTAAGTGCATGTCATCGAACGATATTGAATTGTATCCGATAAATAACGATTCGCCCCAGGAGAGAAATTTACTTTGCATTTGGGAAATCAAACTAAAATTAGAGTTTTCATGATTTTTTAATTGATCTATGGAAACCCCATTTACTAATAATGCTTTTGCTGAAGGAACTGGATATTCCTTCTTCATCCGACCTCTTAAATCAAATTGGTCCAAAATATTGAAATCTTCGTCAGTACAAATTGCGGCTGCTTGTATTATTGATCCATAAGCAGCATTCAACGTTGATGTTTCGAGATCCCAGAAAATATATTTCATTTAATTTCCTTCTTTTCCAAGCATCTAAAATCAACCTCTGGTTTCTGACCATTAAAATTTATATGACAAATATTTATTTGGTGTCTTTGACACCATAATTGAATGCCTCTCTCAGTAAAACCTACATCGATTCTTGAGTAATCCTTAAGTGATTTTGCATCTGTCTGGCCAGTCATAAATTCATCAGAACACTTAACGCAAACAATTGGCTCTTTGATTTGATTTAACAGATAACTGAGTTTTCCTATATCTTGCTCTAGGTTATTATCCTCACTCATTCACACCAGTCTTTCTTATTATTTTTATCATACACGACTCCTAAACTGTGTGAGACCATCAATTTTGAAACATTTTCTCCATCTACAATTATATAAGATAAGATTCTACCAAAAAAGTCTCTATTGTATTCGGTTTCAAATTCAATTCTTTTCCCTTCTGAAATTAATTGGTTAATATAGTCACGAGCTTCAATCCCAAGTATATACTCTTTTTCACATTTAGGATTTGAAATTTCAGGAGTATCTAGATCAAGCAGTCTAACTTTATCTTTCTTTCCTTCATATATTACATAGCATGTATCGCCATCGTAACAAAACAGGTCATTTTGTTTTCTTATTTCTATATCTGCAAATGAATTAGAGATAAATAAAATTAGAACAGAGAAAATTCTTATCATTAATAAATATTAATTGATAATTTCGTGAGGGTATACTCCTAGTAAATTATTTTTTTCAATCCAGACTTTAATTTCCTTCTCATCATCTATGATTGTAATCCTACACCAACTCGAGTCACACTTATTAATTTTTGCATGAACAAAAGGATCTATTTTAGCAAGTATCTTGTTTTTGTTTGGTTTATCATATCCATAACTGAAAGGTTCTTTTGACGTAAGCGCATATCTTTTACCTGAAAAAAGAATATGAGACATCCAACCAGTTACTCCATCTTTTGGGTCACGCACCTGTCGCCAACCTTCAATATCCCTAATAATCTCCATTGGATAACCTTTAAGTTGATAACGATAAATAATTGTGGCCTCAGGGAATGGGCCTTTTCTTAAGTTAGCGTCACCTTTTAATGAAACCCATCGAGGAACAGGAAGGTCAGATGAAGACGTTGATAATGTTGTAAAAAGTAGAAGAAATATTGGTATCAATATTTTACGCATCAACAAACTCTTTTTCCTCAATAACATTACTTGGATCGACATGTAAAATTATTTCTGCATCCGGAAATTTATTAATTATGTTTTCTTCTACTTGATCAGCAATATTATGCGATTCTTCCAAGCTTACATGCTCTGAGACCTCAATGTGCATTTGCATAAAAAACTTACCTTTACTCGATCCACTTTGACGAGTACGAACATCATGAAATCCAAGAACTTTATTATGGCTTTTTACAATGTCAAAAATCTCAGACTTGAGATCATCATCAATTTCACGGTCAATTAATACAGCAATTGATTTTTGAAAAATAGCGATTGTTGTATAGATCATATAGGTCGCAATTAAAGCGGCAATTAATGGATCCGCTCTTGAGAAATCAGCAAACATTACAAGCATAATTCCAACAAAGGCTGCAATATTAGTTAATAAATCACTAAGGTAATGAAGCTTTTCTGACTCTACGCTTAATGAAGCCGTGTCTTTCATTATTCTTGTTTGAAACCTCACCAACATAAGGGTGGCAAATATTGAGATTGCAATAACAATAAGTGCTATTTCGGAATTAATAATTGTAATTTCAGGATCAATAAAGTTTTGGTAGGCCATATAAAGTATGAATATCGAAATGAGTAAAATAACAATTCCCTCTATAAAAGCAGATAATGCTTCAGCTTTACCGTAACCAAAACGGTATTCATTAGTATTTTTCCTTAATGATATTCTAACTAAAATAAATGTAGTCAGAGTGATAATGAGATCAAAAAAACTATCTGCAAGCAATGACAAAATTATAATTGAGCCAGTAGCGAAATACGCAAATGCTTTGATGATAATTAAGAAAAGAACAACTCCGAGAGTGATCAAAGAAGATTTTTTTATTTTTTCTCCATACTCATTTTGAGAAATATTTACGTAAGTCATTAGGGATAAAGTCTTGATTTAGTCCATTGATCATTTGATAATGTAAAGATAATCCTATCGTGAAGTCTTGTTTTATAATCATCTCTACTTTTCCAAACTTCTACTTTTTCAGGATGTATTATAACCCCTCCCCAATGATCAGGTCTGGGTATTTCTTTACCTTCATAATCAGTAGCAAATTTTTTAAATTCAGCATCAAGAACTTCTCTGCTTTCAACCGCTTCTGATTGTTTAGAAATACTTGCTGAAATTTGAGCATTACGATCTCGAGATGCAAAATAATTATCTGAAATCGAATCATCAATCTTTTGTACTTCACCTTGAATACGAATAGAAACACCTTGTACTCTGCTATACCATGTGAGGTGTCCTTTATTATTATGGAAAAGTTCTTTACCTTTTTGAGACTGATAGTTTGTATAAAATACAAAGCCTTTCTTTGATACATCTTTTATGAGTATAACACGTGCGTTTGGATTTCCGTCCGCATCAACTGAGGAAACAAGCGCGGCATTAGGATCGAGTTCTACCAATTCTTTTTCTTTTTCGTAAAAATCATTCCACGCATCTAACCAGTTGTTGTAATTAGAAATATCATTGCTCATTAGTTTACTTATAGTCAAATTGTAAAAAAATTGAATTGAAATAAGAGCGAATGAGATGCATTATCAAAAATAATGATTGAAGTGTTAAAAAAAATTTGGTTTTTACAACTCAGATTCATTAAAATTTATCTATCAACAGGTGTGTATCCGCCTTTAATTAGAAATAGAAAACGTAATAATTGGAGTAAAAAGAAGTAATTATTCTTGCTTTTCTTGATTCTTGATAACAACTTCAGTAACACGCTGCATTTGACTTTCAATCCTTACAGAATGATCTTTAAAGTCCTGTCGAATTAAATAAACAAGATAAATTAATACACATACAGCAATGAATGTTAAAAATTCCATGATATTATTATAGCTCTAAAAGCACATTTAAAAATGATAAAAAAGAATAGGAATTTTGCCTACTTTTCACCTCTAATTTTTAAAATTTGTTCGTATGCATCATTAATTCTCTGAAAGTTTTCTTTTGCTTTTTGAATAAGGCTTTTATCAGTAATACCTTTTGCCCGAACGATATCAGGATGATTTTTGCGGGCTAGATATCTGTAAACTTTTTTTATTTCTGCAGATGTTTGAGATTTAGAAACGCCAAGCACCTTATACGGGTCTTCTTTTACAAATTCAGGTCGAGAATTTCTTAATCTATTGAACGTTGTTTGATCAATTCCAAAAATCTGGCTAACTTTTTTTATATATTTCAGTTCTGGAGCCGATAAATCATGATCAGCATATCCAATTTCAAATAGGCCTAATACTACTTGCTCTAACATTTGTGGAGTCCGGTAGAAAGTATCTCTTAATTGCTGAGCATAAGGTTCAAATCCTGCACTGGTTTGTGCAGCTTCTTTCCATATTGCCCCAACCTGTTTCATATTTTCTTGAGGTATTTTAAATATTTTTTTAAATTTTCTTATTTCGTCGTCAGTGACTCTTCCATCTGCTTTTGCCAACTTTGCACAGAGCACAACAAGCCCTAGAGCATAAACACCTTGATTACTATTAAAGTTAGCTCCAGGATTTCTAAAGTTTGTTTTCTTTCCAAGAAAGTATGCACCTGCAGTAAATGCAAGTGCGCCTAAAGGTCCCGCTATCATGTTTCCCAAAGAGGCTGCGATTAAATATTTCCAAATGTTCATAGGTTTAGAATTTGATTAATGATAATCTAAATTTTAATAAAATCTATATGAACAGAAATAATATTAAGTTGGGCGCTTTCTATATGCTGATATCTGTTACAGGTTTCAGCGTCATGGATATAGCAGTAAAATGGACAACTGCAGAATATTCAATAGGTATGGTAATTGCGGCACGTATGATAGGAGGCTTGATCCCTCTTTTTCTAGTTGTGCCTAAAGAAAGGTGGGATAATTTTTTTCACACGACTAAACCCGGCTTAATGTTTATTCGAGCATTCACAGGAACAGCTGCACTTTTTTGTGTTTATGCAAGTCTTCATTATTTACCCCTTGCAACCACTGTAAGTCTCACGTTTGCATCACCAATTTTTAGCACACTCCTGTCAATATTTATACTTGGTGAACTTGTAAGAGTAAGAAGATGGATTGCAATTGTGATTGGTTTTGCTGGAGTCTTGATCATAATCAATCCAACATCCAGTGAGTTTAGTGTCTACATGTTATTACCAATTTTATTTTGTGTATTCTTTGCGATGGTGTCAATTTCAATCCGTTTATTAAGTGAGACCGAACCTTCCTATTTAATTGCTTGGTATTTTACTTTATTTGGTTTCATTGCATCTTTATTTACGATTCCTTTTGGAGGATGGAAAATGCCAGTATCTTGGTTTGACTTTGGAATTTTAACAGCTGTTGGAATTTTTGGGGGAATTGGAAACCTTGCTCTGACCTCAGCATTTAAGCATGCTGAAGTTTCTTTGGTTACACCTTTGAAATATCTAAGCTTAATTTATGGAATAATATTTGGTTATATGATTTGGAATGAGATACCTGCGTGGAATACTTATGTCGGTGCTGGATTTATTATATTATCAGCAATATTTATTCTCAGACGAGAGACTGCTCTTAAAAAAGAGATCCAACCAGAAAAATTTTCAATTCAACGTTAATTTTTATTTAAAAAAGTATCTATACCCTTCTTAGTTTCAGGCATTTGTAGATTTTCAACCATTGCTTTACTTGCAAAGTCGTAGGCATCTGAAATTTTCATTGCTGACTGCTTGTATAATGTTTCTTTCGTGAGCGCGAGTACTGCGGGTGTATGATCACAAACTTGTTGAGAAAATAGTTCGACCCTTTTATCTAATTCGTCGTCTTCTAAATATTCGTTGATGAGTCCAGCTTCTTGTGCTCTTTGAGCGCTAAGAGGCTGACCGCTCACTAATAATTCCATAACATTTTTTGAGGATATTGCACGGGCTACAGATACTGACGGTTGATGACAGCCAAAATTAAAGTTTATACCACCAAGCGCAAATCTTGCTGATTTAGAACTAAAAACACAATCCATTATACTGACTAATCCAAGTCCGCCAGCGGTTGCAATACCTCTTACCTTAGCAATAAAAATCTTTGGACTTGTTCTAATTTTCATTAACATTTCAGAGCACTCCGCAAATAAAAGTTCTTGTGATTTCTTATCATTGTTTTTAATCATCTCTTGAACTTCATTAAAACTATGTCCGCTACAAAAGATTTTTTCATTTGAACTTTCAAATATAACAAGTTTGTGATCTTTGGATTGGTTTATACGATCTGTCTCCATTTTAATTGCTGACATCATCTCCATTGTCAGGCAATTTGCTGGTGCATCATTAAGAGTGAGCGTTACAACTTGTCCATCATCTTTACTGACTAAAATATCCGTCATGAACTAAACCTTATATTAATTCGCCTGTTTCTTTTACCTTTATTTTCAATCTTTCCAATCTCAAGTGGTCCAATTTCTTTTGTAGATTGGCAATGTGTTCCTCCACAACATTGAAGATCGATAATGTTTTCTCCCTCACCAATTTGAACTGTTTGTACTTTGTTATCTATAACTGGAGGTGAAACAGCAGCCCCTTTAGCTAAGTGAGGATTTGATTTTAGTTCATCTCCTGTAATTTGATTTATGATTATGGGATAGTCTTTACTAATAATATCCCTAATCTTCTCATTTAACTCTTCTTTATTTAGCATTGATGGATCAACATCAAAATCTATTCTTGATTTAGCACTTCCAACCGACGCGCCTGTTATAAGGGCATCAACTAAGCTACACAAAATATGGCAACTCGAGTGCATTTTCATATGAGCATATCTAAGTTCCCAATTGATCTTAAGTTCGGCGGATTGATTAATTAAGCTTTGATCGATGGGACCATCAACAATATGCAAAATTTCATTCGGCTTTGATCCTTTTTTAGTGTCTACAACTTTGAGAACTTGGTCCTTTAATACAATCTCGCCTTGATCCCCAGGTTGTCCACCTGACTCTGCATAAAAAATTGTTCTATCAAATTTTATTATATTTTCTTCAACTCCAATAATACTGGCTTCTGTTTCTTTTAAGTAACTATCTTGATTGAAAAGAAGGTCAGTCATAAATCTATAAATAAAAGTCGTATTCTTCTGAGGGAATAAAACTGTTATCCATATGTTCAAATTCACCTTCTTTGGCTGATACGTATAAATCAAGATATTCTTTACCTAAATACTTAGATAAAAGTTTTGACTCTTTAAAACGATTTAGTGCTGACTCCATATTTTTTGGCATTTCAGGATCAGCAGTCTTATCAGCGCCTTCAGTGTTATCAAAACTTACTTGGCCTGTTGGTGACAGTTTTTTTGTAAGTCCATGATGAAGTCCAGAAAGGATACAGGCTAAAACAAGATATGGATTTGCATCAGCTGATGCTACCCGATGTTCAATTCTTTTTGCGCTATCTGATCCAGCGGGTATTCTCAATGAAACATCTCTTCGATTCCAAGACCAACTTTTATTTACAGGAACAAAATTTCGGGTTTGTATTCTTCGATAACCATTTCTATTTGGAATAAAAATTGGAAATGAGTCATAAAAAGTTTCTTGAAAACCAGCTAAAGCATTTTTTAACTTATCATTTCCGTAACGATTCTTAGTTGCAAAAATATTTTTTTCATCATCATCGTACACTGAAATATGCAGGTGCATTCCATTTCCAGTCTCCTCAAGAAATGGCTTTGCCATAAATGTTGCTTCAAACCCATGCTTTGCAGTTGTTTCTTTTATTATTCTTCTTAACATTGCTGCATCATCCGCTGCTTTAAGCAGATCACCGGTATGCTTTAAATTAATTTCGTACTGGCCAGCAGCAAATTCACTTGAAGCTGTTGTTGCAGGGATATCTTGTATTTTACAGTTCTCGTTAATTTCATTAAATAAATTCCCAAACATATCAAGATCAGGAATTCCATATACATGAGTTTTACTTGCACCTAATGCAGGAACTGGCTTGCCTTCCTCATTTCTTTTCTTATCCAACAAATAAAACTCTAATTCAAAAGCCACTACTGGATTAAATCCGGTGCCTTTGAATTTATTCATTACTTTTTCTAAAATATTTCTTGGGTCAACTTCCGCCGGATTTTCTATTACACCCCATTTTTCCTGTTCTTTTCTCATAGAAATTAGTACTTGAAGAACCTTACTATCCCAAGGGACGGGCTTTATGGAATTTTTAACGGGCATTAAAACCCCATCTGGATCTCCGTCAGTCCAACCAAGATTCATCGTGTTGGTTACGCCACCGAGGACATCTAAATAAAATGCTGAGAAAGGTAACAATACACCATCTGAAAAAATTTTATCTGCCTCTAGTACTGGAAATCTTTTTCCCCTCACATATCCACAGAGGTCTGTAAATATTGCGTCTACATATTGGATATTATGATGACTATTAAGTACTTCATCAAATTCTGATTGTGTCGCAAGTTCCATATAGGTTTCGAATTAAGATTAGACTAAGTCGTTCAGGTGTGTCTGTAAATGATTAAGGTAAAATTTCTGATATTGAACTAAGCTCGTCTCTAAATCCCCATATTTGCCAGGCTGATAGGACCTGCTTTCAATTCCTTTTTGATTCATTTCACATAACTGGGAATCTTCAGTTGAAGTTTGGTCCCACAAAAAAATCATTTTATCAACATCAACTTCCGCATCTTTATGAGTTACCCAATATTGGGTCACTACTGTTTTATTTTGACTAATTGGTGAGAATAAAAAAAGTATTACAAATTCGTTATTTGCAACAAAGCTGTTAAATGGGCTGAAACCAATTGCAGTATAACCATTGTCAGCGCCAATCTCCTTAAAATCTCCCATCAATGTTGAACAAGAATAACTGCCATCCATTGTTTCTGATGCAATACCTTCAGGTAAAGGTGTGCGCTCTGCAATTCTAAAATATTTTGAGTCATGTTCACTGAACTCTCCAACAAATAAACCTCTTTTTAAAGTTTGTTCTGTCCATTCTTTAATACGTTTTGTAAGTTTAGGGGCCTCAATCCCCGAACCAACACCTGCTCCATAAGAATTGCAATAATCTTCACCATGCACACTTAGATAATCTTTGTGCGTAAATTCGCCTCCCCAGCAATGAGCGCATTCTTTGAAATTATGAATTGTAGCTAAATGTGAAGCATTAAAAATAAAATCTTTTTGAAAAGCAATCTTACCATCATTCAATCCATGTATTTTGATGTATGGTTCAAGTGGTTTAATGAATTCACTAAATGAATGGGGAGAGTTTGATAAATTGATAAATACTAAACTCTCATACACTTTTAAATGACATTTAATATTTGGATCAGATGCGGAAATTGAAAGTTGATTATCATCTGTTTTTTTTATCTCTATAAATCCTTTATTTAAGTTGTATGTAAAGATATCGTTTTGATTAAAGAACGAGAGATGGGTGAGAAAAACCCACTGTTTTTTGAAAATTGCATCATAACTTGCATGAAATATCTCTGAATTTGTAAAGAAAAGTTGATCCATTCCCGCGTGTGGATCTTGGCTTTGTATTAAACTTTTGATTTTTTCACTTATCATAAATAATTTTCAATATATTTTAATAATTGTTAAATTTAAATAAAAAATCGTAATGAATGATACTGATATTGAAATTTGTTATTTATCCGCTTCAGATACATTAAAGAAGTATAAAGAAAAAAAATTATCTCCAGTTGAAGTACTGTCGGCTGTAATTAAAAGAATAGAAACAATTAATCCTAAGATAAATGCATTTAATCATCTTGATTTTGATAAGTCTATAGAACTGGCAAAAGAGTCTGAGAAAAAATTTTTCAATAGTGATGATGTTCTGCCTCTTGAAGGATTACCTTTAGCAATAAAAGATGAGGTGAATATAAAAGGACAACCAAATCGTAATGGTTGTTTGCTTCTCAAGAATAATATCGCACAGAAAACTGACATTGATGTTGAAACAATAGTCAATTCTGGCGCGATACTTCACGGTCGCACAACCAATCCAGAATTTTCTCTCACTTCTTTTTGTCACTCGAAACTAAATGGCGTCACAAGAAATCCTTGGAACTTAGATATGACACCTGGTGGATCAAGTGGAGGTAGTGCGGCTGCATTAGCTTCAGGTTGTGCAATGTTGACAACAGGAAGTGACATTGGAGGTTCAATAAGAATACCAGCAGGCGCATGTGGTGTAGTCGGATTCAAGCCACCTCATGGAAGAAATGCACAAAGTTATCCATTCAATCATGACCCTTACTGCGTAACAGGACCACTCGCAAGAACAGTAGTTGATACTGCAATGATGCAAAACATTATGTGTGGACCAAACGAAAAAGACATAACATCTTTACGTCCAAAAAAAACATTACCATTAAATTACGAAAATATTAAAAATTGGAAAATAGCTTATTCAATGGACTTGGGATTTTTTGAGATTGATAAAGAAGTAGAACAGAACACACTGACAGCGTTAAAAAAATTTGAAAGTCTTGGATGTCAGGTCACAGAGGTGAAACTTAATTGGAAAAAAGATGAAGTAAATTCGGTTTGCTTCAGTCATTATGCAAATTCTTTTTATAAAGAAATTTCTGAGCTTTCAGATTCTGAAAAAGAACAGCTGAGTGATTACACAAAAATGTTCAGCGGTGTTACTGAAATGCACATTGACTCCCTAAAAAATAATAAAAAAATTTATCACGAACAAATTGGTGCTCACTTGGGTTATAGCGTTGAAGAAAGTGCAATGGTGACTGGAAAAATGTATGAAGAAATTGGTCCAATATTGGAAAAATATGATTTATTTATTTGCCCCACCAATGCCTTACCAGCAATCAAAGCAGATATTGATATAGTTAATGACCGCGTCATTATTAATGGCAAAGAACAAGAATGTGCTGACTTTGCATGGTGCATGTCTCACCCATTCAATATGTTGGGTAAACTGCCAGTCCTTTCCGTACCCTCTGGCTTTAGTTCAAACCGAGTGCCTACTGGCATCCAGATTATTTCACGCTCCTACTGTGATGAATTAGTATTTCAAGGAGGGTACAACTATGAAATGGTCGATCCGTGGCTGAATAGTGCGAAAAATAGGCCTATTCTAGACTGATATATATTGACCATATTTCCAAAATGGGTGTACAATTTTCACGTTTAAACAAAAAAAAGGATTAATTAATTATGCAAAGATACAATGAAATTAAGGATTTCTTTGTAAAAACTGTAATCGTGATGCTGTCGTTTGTTTTTATTGCAGGCGTAACAAGTACGACAAAAGTTTTTGCAGATGAGCCTGGGTCTGTATTCCTTTGGGGAGGTTACGATGATGATGGACTGTTTGGTACATATGCTGAAGAACACGGTTCACCTGAGTATTCAATATTCGGTGATGCTGAAGAAGGATTACAAAAACTAAAAGCTGGTTTTGAGGTTGATTTAGCCTGGCCATGCCAAGGAGAAATTAAGAGATGGGTAAGAGCTGGCGTTTTAGAGCCACTTGATCCATCTAGAATTGACAACTGGGATGATATGTTCCCTGAAGTTAGAGATCTACCAAGCGGTATAGTCGATGGAAAGCATTATTTTGCACCTGTAGATTGGGGCGACACAACATTGTTTTACATGGCTGATAGAATTGATTGGATGGATGCTTCTAATGAAAGTTTTGCTCTTATGGAGGATCCTCGAGTGAAAGGTAAAGTCGGTATATTAGACTCTGCAGCTGACTCTTTGTTCTTAATGATGCACCATCTTGGAATTGATATCAGAGAGCAAGATCAACTAACTAAAGCTGCTATTGATCAAGGTATCGATAAGTTCCGTGAAATGAGAGACAATGGACAAATTCGTGCATTCTTTGGAGATACTTCTTCAATGATAGAAGCGCTAGGTAACGAAGAAATAGACGTAGCACTTGGCTGGAACGAAATTGCTTGGAGCGCAGGAGCTAAAATGATGCAGCCTCCTAATGGCACGATGACTTGGGCATGTGGTCTTGCAATTGTTAAAGGTGCAGACCTTGATAAAGCATACGCGATGATAAATGGCGCTACTAGTGCTGAAACATCTGCTTACTTATTAAGTGAGTGGGGTTATGGACACAGTAATAAAGCTGGATTTAGCACACTTACAGCTGACGAATTAGCTGAACGTGGCGTTGCTTCAAATCCTATAGAACATTTAAATAATGGAATGTTCTCGGTGATGCCAACTGACGAAGTGACAGACTACATGGAAGCTCAGTGGGCTGAAATGGTAGCTGGTGGTTAATACACTACTAATTATTAACTAATTTAAAATAGCTTGTTCTCTCTTGAGGACAGGCTATTTTTTATTCAGTAAGGAAATATCGTTTAGGTTTATGCTGATAAAGCATTTACCATCTTGAAAAGACTGATTGTCAAAATATTGTGACGATACAGTTATAATTTTTTCTATCTCTTTGGTTTCAACATAAAATTTAGTCATTTCTCCCAAATATGATGTTTGCTTAATTTTGCCTTCTAAGCAAATATCCCAATCTGATTTTTCTGTATCTATCATCATAGTCTCAGGACGAACACTGCAAATAACCTCCGAAGCATTTTCACTTATATTGAGATTATTTTTTATTTTAAAGGAGCCAAGATTTTCAATGTTTACATTAATATACTCGCCATCTTTCAACTCTGTATTGGCTTTTAGAAAATTAGTTTCACCAATAAAGTCACTCACAAAAATATTTTGTGGGTTTTTATATAATTCATTTGGAGATGACATCTGTTGGATTTTACCTTCGCTCATCACCGCGACTCGATCAGACATACTAATGGCTTCTTGCTGATCATGTGTAACAAATACAAATGTTATTCCAATCTCTTTTTGCAGAGTTCTTAATTCAAGTTGCATTTCATCTCGTAACTTTTTATCTAATGCTCCAAGTGGTTCATCTAGCAATAAGACCTTGGGTTGTCTTACTAAAGCCCTCGCCAATGCCACTCTTTGTCTTTGACCTCCAGATAGTTGGCTACTATAGCGTTCCTCATATCCTTCTAGTTTAACCAACGACAAAACGTCTTTAACTCTTTTGATAATTTCATCGTTTGTTAGACCAAGTTTTCTTAAACCAAACTGTACATTTTTTTCAACATTGATGTGTGGAAAAATTGCGTAATTCTGAAAAACCATATTTGTGGGTCTTTTGTCGGGAGGTAATGCAGTAATATCAATACCATCAAGTAATAGGCTCCCACTGGTTGGATATTCGAATCCAGCTAGTAATCTCAGTAAAGTTGTCTTGCCACAGCCTGACGGGCCAAGAAGAGAAAAAAACTCTCCCTCTTTAATTTCAAAGGACACATCATCTACAGCTTTTACATTCCCAAAATGCTTTGAAATTCCGTTTATCTGTATGAAAGAATTATTCATGTATTTTTATTCCAAATTCAGCTTTCTCTTTTCCTTGGCCTAGGTTTCTTAACCAGAATGCTAACAAAACAATAAAAGTAGTAAATACAATTATAACTGCCCCTAAAGCCAACACGTGTGGTAGTTTCTGAATAAATCTCATTTGAGCCCACATATACATAGGCAAAGTAGCATCGCTTCCTGTTAAGAAAAATGCGAGAACAAATTCATCAAAAGAAATAATAAAACTCAACAAAAGTGAAGCAATTATACCTGGCAAGTATAAGGGGAGAGAAACTCGATAAAATGTCCCCCAAGCATTTTCTCCAAGATCTCTTGATGCTTCTTCAAGAGAGAAATCAAAACCTTCTATGCGAGCAATTAAAATAAGCATTGCAAATGGAGTACAAAAAAGAATATGTCCTAAAGTTACCGGTACTAGTCCGAGCTTGAAACCAAGACTTAACCAAATGACAAGTATTGCAACGGCTAAGATTATTTCAGGAATCAAAAAAGGAATCATAATAGCTCCGTATGAAATATTTTGTCCCCTAAATTTATAACGTGCAAAGGCTTTGGCTGCAAAAAGTGCAATTGTTGTACTGACGATACTTGCGACCACACCTACTTTGATACTAGCCCAAAGAGCTTTATGTAGATTTGTTTTTGCCCACATTTCTTCATAATGCTCTGTTGTGAATCCTGAGAGAGGAAACGACATGTAATTTGCATCGTTAAAACTAAAAATAGGCAAGAATAAAACGGGAATATATAAAAATGCAAAATACAATAATGTATAGATTAACAATGTATTATTCTTTTGTTCCACTTATGAAATCCTCTGAGTGAGTTTTTTTGTTGTGTATGAAACAACTATGGTCACTATTGCTACAGTTATAAGCATTATGGTTGCAGAAGCGGCTCCTAAAGGAAGGTTATTAACTTTGCCAAAGTAAGCTTGAATCATGTTTGAAAGCATTCTTCCATCGGTTCCCCCAAGCAAGGCAGGAGTGACATAATCTCCAACAGTTGGAATAAAGATGATCAATATAGCGCCGATTATTCCAGGAAGAGATAATGGAAGTGTGATTTTCCAAAAAGTTTCAAATCTTGATAACCCTAAGTCTCTGGCGGCTTCAATTAAGGAAAAATCAATTTTATCTAATGAAACATATAAGGGTAATAATGCAAATGCCGCCCATGCATGAGTGAGGGTAATAATGACTGCCGTCTCTGAATACATTAGAAAAGTGAGTGGTTCATTTAATAGTCCAGCATTAATTAAAGATGAATTAATAACTCCCTTAGTTCCAAGTATAATTTTCCATGAAAACACTCGTAAAAGGTAAGATGTCCAGAAAGGTAAAGTCAAAAGAACTAGCCATAACATTTTATTTTTCTTTACATAAAAAGCGATGTAGTAACAAACTGGATAAGCAGTAAGCAGAGTCACGAAAGTTACAATAAAAGAAATCTTCACTGATTTGATAAGTAGTGAGACAAGTAAATTCTTTTGAAAAAAATCAATGTATCTCTGAATTGTGAAAGAATAGTCGATTTCCGTAAAACTTATTTGAGTAAAAAAACTGAAACTCAACATTAGTCCCAAGGGCACAAGCATAGCCAAAGTGACTAAGATCAATGCTGGAGATAGTAGTGAATAAGCTTTAGCAGGATCACTCCTTGCGTAAAATGCCTTCCAAGTTTGCAACATAAGAAAATTTTAATTTATAAAAATAGTAGATGCAATTTATATTTCTTTTTTACTTTTATCTGTAAAATTTGAATACCATAAATAAAGTCTTAAATACCATAATCTTAAAAAGCCTAATGGTATTTTTGGAGAAAGCCCTTGATACACTTTTGATATATTCGTTTCTCCACTATTGGACTCATAAATCATTTCGGCTAACTTCTTTCCACAATAAACTGTGGTATTATTACCATTGGCCTGATAGCCATATGAAAAAAGGACTGACTTATCGTCATCTAGTGCGCCGAATGCGGGAACAAAATCTCTAGTCATAACAACTGTTCCTCTCCAATAATGGTCAATATCTACTTTATCCCAATTAGGAAATACCCCTCGAAATTTTTGTGTCATCAACTCTCTCATTTTTTGTGCACTTGCATCATCACCGTACGTATCACCTCTAGTTCCAAATAACATTCTATTTGAAGGCATTCTCCTGTAGTAATATAAAATCTCTCTTGAATTACAAATTGGATTTAAGGTTTTGTAATTTTGTAATTTAAATTCTTCCTCACTCATTTCTCTAGTTACAATAATATTAGATAAAACTGGCATCATTCTGTTTGCAAAGCTTGGATGGAGCGACTCATCTGTGTAACCATTAGTTGCAACCACAACTTTATTTGCAGTTATGGAGCCGCCATCAGTAATTAATTTATGAGATCCATTTCTTTCCCATTTTTTTACTCTCGAAAAACTATGAAGTTTTGCTCCAGCATCTACAGTAGCAGATGCAAAACCATTCATAAATGCCATTGGATTCATTGCAAAACCAGCCTCGGTAAATACAGCTCCAAACTGTTCCGTAGACTGATGTCCAACCTCATCAAACTCTTCTTTAGGTATCCACTTTGTATTAATGCCAAAATATTTTTTTAAATCATTGCCCCATTTTTTCAACTCATCACTGCTATCAGGATGATGTGCAACATCTAAGTTTCCTGTACCTGTTTTTTCGCAATCAATATTATTGTCAGAAATAAGAGAGGATAATAATTCGACACCTTCAATTTGAGAAGCGAAGAACTTTTTTGTTTCGTCTAATCCAAACTTATTAATTAGTTGATTAACAGACAGTTTAGTAGCTGGCAGGCAACAAAAGCCAGCGTTCCTTGCACTACTTGCAAATCCGAAATGTCCTGCCTCTAGTAATCTCACATCACCACCATAATTTTTTGCAATGTGATAAGCTGTGCTTATTCCAGTAAAGCCCCCTCCTATTACACAAACATCACATGTTTCATGTGTGGTAAGCTTTGGATATTTATATTGTTCTATTTGACTGACTTTTTCCCAATAACTTTTTACCGGCTTATTAACGTCGTAAATATCTTTGTTATAAAGTTGTTTCATACTCTCTTGCTCAGAGATTATGGTAACTGCATGTTGGTAAAATACCAATTATAAAAATAAGTTACCGCTGACTCATTTTCAGATAAAACTCCTGGTTTAAAAGACTGAGATAGAAGGCCTTTCTGGTTATTTTCAATTATTGTTGTATCATGCGCCGTAGTAACATCCCAAATATAGCTTACTTCCTCAGACTTAAAGTCTTTATTCTCCTCGGCTTCCTCGTTTACAAGCCATATGAGTTCTACTTCAGACTCTAGAAGTGAGATGGGTTTAAAAATAAACATGACGCCAAAATCATTTGTGAAATAACAACAGCCAAATGGATTAAAGCTTACTTGGGTTAGTCCTCCATCAAAATCTTTAAATTGTCCCATTAATGAAGAAGCTGGCTTTCCATCTTTGGTTTGTGATAAGTTTCCGTTTCCAATTGGAGTTCTATCAACATATCTGTTTAACCCTTTTTTTAATCCTTCATCTGTTTCAAGGTAAACCTCAGACGGAGTTCCATTTTTTTTACATTCCTCGACCCAAGGTTTAATTTTATTTAAATATTCATCAGTCTCTTTTTGAGGCGCAGTGCCTATTCCTGCACCCATTGCGATAACCCAGTCTTTGTCCTGTACTGCACAAAGCTCAGGATGTGCTGTGGGACAGTGATAACACTCCTGAAAATTTTCAAGAACTAATTTAAAATTTGCATGAGTTGGATATTTTTTTCTTATTGCAATTTTTGACTTACTCGTCTGATGAAATTCCATCATTTCTTTTAAGGGTTCAATGAATTCATCAAAATTCATCGGTTCGTCTAAAGATAAATTAATAAATATTAATCCTTCATAAATTTTAAGATGACACTCTCTAAGACCCCACTCTTCTTTTTTAAAATCCTCCGGCATAAAACGTACAGCTTTAAGTTCACCTTCTGCTGAAAAACTCCAAGCATGATAGGGGCACACTAAAAGTTTTTTTGAACCCTCTTCATCTAAACAGATTCTTGATCCTCGATGAGTGCAAACATTATAAAATGCTCTTACTTCATTGTCTCTTCCTCTAATAACTATGATGGATTCCTTTTCGGCATCAAAAACAAAATAATCACCTGGATTAGGAATACGACTGATGTGATCTACCATTAACCACTGCTTGAAATAAATTCGCTTCATCTCCTCGGAAAAAATATTTGAATTTGTATAAAAGTCTTGGGGTAAAGTTTTACCCTCCTGATAGTTTTTTAGCAGATGGTTAAGCTCAAGCATTTATTTATGATGCAGACCAAAGGCCTTCTTTCTTGATGTCGTCTGTAGCTAACTCAATTCCTTTTCTAAGTATACTGACGAGCTCATCTATTTGTTCCTTAGTGATGATCAAAGAAGGAGACATGACACACGTATTAAATAATGGTCTAACAATTAAACCAAGATTTTGACAATGTGAATTGATGCGAGAGGCAATCTCGTATTGTAAATTTAGAGGATCTTTTTTTTCTTTACTGATTACACATTCAACAGCCGCCATTAATCCCTCACCACGCACATCACCAACAATCGGGAGATCAATTAATTCACTTAATTTAGATTGAAAATAAGGGCCGACTTCTTGTACATGCTCAAGAAGGTTATTTTTTTCAATATAATCAAGTGTTGCTGTTGCTGCTGCCATGCTCACTGGGTGACCCGAGTCAGTAAATCCATTTGAGAATATAACTTTTTCTTTATTATCAAGTTGAGACATAAGCTTTTCAGAAATAACAACTGCACCACAAGGTACGTATCCTGAAGTAATCCCTTTTGCTAAAAGAATGATATCAGGTTCAAAATCAAAATAATTTTCAGAAGCGAATATATGACCTAATCTTCCAAAGCCGGTTACTATCTCATCAGAAATATAAATAACATCGTACTTAGTGCAAATTTCTCTTGTCTTTTTATGATATCCTTTAGGAGGAACAATTACCCCACCTGATGCTAGGATTGGCTCTGCAATAAATGCTGCGACCTTATCTTGACCAAGTTCTAAAATTTTATTTTCTAACTCTTTAACTTTTAGATCACAGAATTCTTCATCGCTTAAGTCATCTGGTTTTTTAAATGGATTTGGCGCAGACAAATGATGGACTAAGTTATCTGCAAAATCAAAGTTGTTTTTATCTCTTTCTTTACCTGAACATGAAGCCCCTAAAAATGTACTTCCGTGATATGCATCATGACGCGAGATAATTTGTTTCTTATCTCTTAACCCACGAACATTATTATAAAACATTACAAATCTTAATGCAGAGTCTACTGCTGAGGATCCTCCAGAAGTAAAAAATACTCTTTTAAGATCACCAGGCGCATATTTAACAAGTCGTGAAGCATAGTTATATGCTATCTCAGTGGACTCAGTAAATGGGCTGGCGTATGGCATTTTTGTAATCTGATTATAAACAGCATCAGCAATTTCTTTTACACCATGTCCCACGTTAACATTCCACATTCCTCCAGGACCATCAATAAGCTGTCTTCCTCTTTGATCGTAAAGATAAATTCCTTTTGACTTATCAATGATTGTCCTGCTGTCTTCACCGCGATACTCAAGATACTGCCATGGGTATAGAATTCTGTCGTCGAGAGCATTAAGGAGATCTTTTTTTTCGGGAATCGGAGTTGATTTGGGCATATTGAAGTATAACTTATATTGAACAGCTGTTCAATAATTGAATTTTAAAAAAATACCCCATTTTTGGCTATTCATATAGGTCCGCAGGTACTTTGTTACGTCTTTCAGGGCTAAAAAATTGTCTTTTTACAACCTTACACTTTGCCCATATTTTTTTATATTCCAATTCCTCTGGGTGATATATTTCTGCAAAAATGTTTTCTTTTATCTTAATTCCATATGGACGCTTCAGAGATGCGAGCGCAACGTTTCTTTTCATGGTAGGTGACCACATTGCTGCCGTAACAATACCTATGTCTTCTTTTTTTTCATTATAGATCACAGAGCCTACTGCGGGCTTATCACCATCTATGTCAAGTCCAACTAAACATCTTTCAGAATTACCTGTCTCTTTTTCTTTCTTTAAAGCGCGTTTACCGACAAAGTAACTTTCTTTATTAAGATGAACCAGCCAACCCATTCCAATTTCATACGGTGAACGCATTCTCACTGGTCTTAAGGAATCTTCAGCTGCCATAAAATCAGTATTGGTTTGAATAAAGCCAGCTTCAATCCTTGTCATTTCAAGAGCATGCATACCAAAAGGTCTAATCTTTAATTCTTTTCCAGCTTCCATAATACTATCCCACATGTTTTCTGCATTAGCTGGATCAGTCCATAATTCGTATCCTAAATCACCTGTGAAGCCTGTTCGCGAGATTAAAACATCATATCCATTAATATTATATTGTTTCATTCCAAATGGTTTTAATAATTCAAGGTCGTCTGCTCCATAGTTCTTTAGTGTTGAACAAGAAGTAGGTCCTTGGATTGCTAATGCAGCAGTTGTGTCTGTTGCATCCTCACAGGAAACATCAAAACCTTCAGCAGAGTCGTGTAACCAATTATAAATCTTTACTGCACAGCAAAGCATGAATTTTGTATTCGAAAATTTAAATATGGTACCATCGTCCATCACTTTACCATCTTCATTACACCATATTATGTATGCAACTGTATTGTCTTCCATCTGTGATAAATCTCTTGTTACAAGATAATCAACAAATCTGTTAGCATCGCTGCCATAGATCATGTATTTGCACATAGGCGTGAGATCCATAACTGAAGTACCATTTCTAGCAGCAGTATATTCCAACTCAGTTGTTGAGTATTCTGTGGGTACGGTAAAACCGTTCCAGTTATAATATTTATTTGTTCTTGAAGCTAAGCTTGTTCTAGAGTGAAAAGGAGTTTTTTTAAGTGCCGTAAATCTTAAATCTCTATTCATACTTAAGCATCCTCCAAAATAGCTTGAGCTGCATTTCTTCCTGGAATTCCAGTTAAGCCTCCACCTGGATGGGTACCTGCACCACACATATATAGTCCATCAAGGTGGGTTCTATATTGTGATGCCCCAGGAATTGGTCTGAGCATAAAAAGTTGATCAATTTGAATTTCTCCATGATGCCAATGTCCACCTGTGACATGAAAATTTTTTTCTATATCGTCAGGAGTAACAATTGCTTTAGTCTCTATACAGCTTTGAATATCAGGTGCATATTTCTCTATTAATTTTATAACTGCGTCTACATAGTTATCTTTAATATTACCCCAACCCTCTTGCGCACCGTAGGAAGCATATTGAACTTGAATATCTAATGCAGGATTACTCTGGTCAGAATTTTTAAGTTTCATTTCTAAGATAGGTTCCATAGAAAGCTTATCAAATTTACTTGGATTGAATGCTTCTTCTATATAATCAATTGACGGCGCGATCACCATTCTACTCTCTAAATCATCTTTATCGCAATTAATAAATTCAGGTTGTTTATTGAGACTTAATGATAATTTTGCAACTTTCCCTTTTGATCGGTGATGTTTGATTCTTCTTTTCACATCAGTATCTAAATTCTCAGTTCCTAAAAGGGAAAAATAAGTAGATCTTGGATCTGCATTAGAAATAATTTTTTTTGCATAAATTTTTTCACCATTGTGAAGTTCAACCCCAACTGCTTTATCATTTTCAGTAATGCATCTTTTAACCGATGAAGAAGTTTTGATTTCAACTTTATTTTTATTGCTGATATCAAGTAAAGTATCGACAAAAGCTTTACTGCCACCATCAATTTCATATATTCCCCCAAAAATTGAGTTGTCGTGTGTGGCCATGCGAAAAAGTAGGTTAATCAATGAACCTGGTGACCTTGGGCCCAAGTTAGAACCAAGCACCGCATCATGGGCGATTAGGCCTTGCAAAAGAGTATTTTCAAAATTGTCTTCTAATTCGTCCGCAATATTTAGCCCTATCATTCTTGCAAACTCATTAAATTTTTTCTTTCCGAGCATTCGAACATTCATGCCTAATTTGAATAATTTAAAGTAGTCAGAGAAAGTATTGTTCATGATCCTTGGTGGTGAAGCCATCATGAAAGAACCTAAAGCCTTTGAAAAGGAGGACATTTTATCATGAAATTCTACATATCTGTCTGCATCCTTCGAAGAGAAACCTGAAATAACTTTATGGTCAATATGTTGGTTTCCAACTAGGCGAATATGTTGACCAGACTCAGACAGTGCAATACTAGACTTTGCTTTATACTTTACTGGCAGTCCACCAAGAGAGCTTGACACACTCAGTGGTATCTGAGGAACGAAATTGGTTATACTCTCTTCAAGGAGTCCTCCACAGTTCTCACGTGCCTCACAAATTAGAACCTTACGGTTTTTTTTTGCAAGAATATTAGCACATACAAGACCATTATGGCCTGCGCCAATAACAATTACGTCATAATTGTCTGACATTAATAATAATTACCAGTTTGAGGGATATTCATATCAATTAGAACCTCCCTTGCAGCATTCGCTCCTGGTGCACCCATAACTCCGCCCCCTGGATGGGTTGATGAACTGCACATATACATATTTTTAAGTGGTGTTCTGTACTGCGCATATCCAGGCACAGGTCGATTAAACATGAGTTGGTCCATTGTTAATTCGCCTTGAAAGATGTTTCCTTCTGTCAATCCTACTTCATTATCTAATTCTAATGGTGTACGAACTTCGTAGTGATTAATTAAATCTTTAAAATTTGGAGAAAACTCAGCAATACAATCAACAATATGTCTTCCAAATTCCTGTTTTCTTTCTTCATTCCACCCGCCATTTGCAAGATTGAATGGAACGTATTGAATAAAGACAGACATATAATGCTTTCCGGGAGCTGCCATTGTTGGATCGCTTTTAGAGGGAATACACATATCTACATAGGGATTTCTTGACCATTCACCTCGTTTCCAATCATCGTAAGCTCCTTCCATTTCTTCAATAGTTTCTGTGAAGTGCATATCACCTCCACCACCTGGATCACCTTCTGGAATACATGGGAATTCAGGAAGGCCGTCTAGGGCAATATTAAGTTTTCCCGATGAGCCTCTAATTTTAAAGTTTTTAACTCTTTCAACAAATTCACCAGGTAAAGAGCTTTCTTCCGTAATTTTTAAGAATGTTCTTTTAACATCTAAGTTAGATACAATTTTTTTTGCGTAATATTCATCACCTTTTTTGGTAGCAACTCCAATCGCACGACCATTTTTAGTAATGACATTAACGACTTCATTGTCTGGTTTTACTTCACCGCCGTGAGCGTTGAGGCAGCCTGTCATTGCTTTTGTAATAGAGCCCATACCTCCTCTTGAATACCCCCACGCTCCAACTGAGCCATCTACTTCCCCCATATAATGGTGCAGTAATACGTAAGCAGAGCCAGGTGAGCAAGGACCAAGAGCAGTTCCGATAATTGCACTTCCAGCTAAGTGTGCTTTTGTAATATCGCTTTCAAAATATTCATCTAAATAGTCTCTGATGCTCATTGTATAAAATCGAATAGTGTCATAAATTTCTTTTTCACCAAGTCCGCCTAACTCGTCTTTAGCAGCAAAATGTTTTGCAAACTCCAGGGCGCCAAATAAATCTTTTGGTTTAAAAGAAGTTAAATCAGGTGGTGTCATTTTTAATAGCGGTTTGATAATTTTGCATTGCCTCAAGACATCACGACTGTACCTTTCATAGGCCTCTGCATCTTTGTGAGAATGTCTCCTGATAGAATTGATCGTCATATCATGATCATGATAGTGGGCATAGTAGTCCCCATTTCTCATCATTGTTGCGCTACCTTCGTAAGGAATAATTTGTAAACCATATTTGTAGAGTTCAAGATCACGCATGATCTCAGGTCTTAGTAAGCTGCAAACATATGAACAGTTAGAATATTTCCATCCAGGATAGAGCTCGCGACTAACAGCAGCACCTCCAATCCATTCATTTTTTTCTAGAACAACAACATCTAGTCCTGCCTTCGCCATATAACTAGCAGCGGTCAAACCATTATGACCCGCACCAATTACGATTACATCGTGTGTATTTTTTGCCATAAAATAAAGAATATTTAGGAATCATGATAATAAAAATTGAATGATTATTCAATACAAAACTATCTTTAAAAGTTATATTTGTGTATTGTTTATTCAATATGATGAAGGCTTTAGTTAATAAAAAATCTTCAGAACAGGCCAGTGAAACTGAGATTTCTGTTAATCATCAAAAGTTGATTGACGCTACGATAGAAACAATTGCAAAAAGAGGCCTAGCGGATACGACGATTGCTCATGTAGCAAAAAGAGCTAAAGTTTCTCAAGGTTACGCAAACTTTAGATTTAAGTCGAAAGATAATTTATTAATAAGTTCGCTGCAGTATTTATCTGATGAATACAAAAAGTCATGGCAAAAGATTTTTGAGGAAAAGAACATAGATCCAATTGATAGAATAATACGTATAATTCAAAATGATTTCAGCTCAAAAATTGCCAACAGAAATAAAATTTCAGTATGGATTGCGTTTTATAGTGAGGTAAAATTTAGACCTTCTTATTTAGCGATTTGTCAAAGACAAGATGAAATTTATTCTCAACAAATGGAAAAGTTAGTAAGTGAAATTAATAATATTGCCAATCAAAAGGAATTTACTCCAAAAGAAGTAAGTGAAACCTATCATTCCATGGTTGATGGTTTATGGCAGCGAATATTGTTTGATCCAAAAATATACACAAATGAATTTTGTAAAAATTTAGTGCTTAAATATTTTAAAAGTATCTATGTTAATGAAGATAGGTTTGCATGAACACTACAGTTCAGAATCTTTTAGGAACAAATTACAAAACATATATTGTCCTATTTCTTTGCGCATTAATTATTGGTATTAAGCTTGGTACTTTAATTCCTCTACTTGCACTTATTTTAGAAGCACGAGGATATAGCAATACTGAAATTGGCCTCAATGTAGTAGCACAACCTCTTGCTGTAATATTATTTGTAAGAATAACACCAATAATTATTCACAAGATAGGTTTAGCGAAATCAATTATCATTGCTCAAATATTTACAATAATTCTTTATTTTACTTTTCCAATTTTTGATAGTTTGACAGCTTGGTTTGTTATCAGATTCATAATTGGTTTTGCTGGAGCGCTTGCTTGGAACGCATTTGATACATGGATGCTGTCAATGGCTGATGATACAAATCGCGGTAAAATAGTAACAATTTATAACACAGTATTTGTAATCGGTTTTGCAAGTGGCCCTATGGTATTGTCTCTAACCGGAATTGAAGGCTGGTTACCTTTTATTGTTATTTCTTCTCTTTCTTTTATCGCCATTTTACCGCTTATTATGCTTGAAATTGAAGACCCGAAATTACCTGATAAAAAGTCTCTTCCAGTATTTGCGGCTATCATTGCAGCTCCAACTATTTTTGGCGCAGCTATTCTATGCGGTTTAGATGATGTAATGTTTGTATCTTTTTTTCCCATTTTCATGATTAAGAACCAATTTACTCAAGAGATTGCCTTACAATATGTAACTATTACTCTTGTAGGAGGTGTGATGTGCCAACCCTTGATTGGCGTATTGCTGGACAAATTTAATAAAAGACTGCTATTGAACATAGCAGTTTTAATTACGTTCTTTTGTCCAATTCTATTCGCTTTCTATCTAGATAATTTTTATGTAATGGCAGCGAGCTGTTTTATATGGGGCGGCGCTGCTAGTGGACTTTTTGCAATTTCACTCACTATGCTTGGTGAGAGATATAGCGCATCTCAAGTTGCAGGTGCTACAGCAATTCTCGTGATGGTCTTTGAGGTTGGCTCGCTTATTGGTCCTTTAATTGGAGGAAGAGTCATGGATGCAGTTGGACCAATGGGCTTTATCTATACAGTTACATCTTTTACTTTTATTTTCTTAGTGATATCAATATATCGAACGATTTGGAGATAAAGTATATGTCAGATAATTTACAAATAAAAATTGCTCAACCAGATGATTTCGAAAAAATTGGTGAGGTCTTTGATTTATATCGGCAGTTTTATAAAAAGGAGTCAAATGTAGCAGCCTGTAAAAACTATATTAAGGAACGCCTTAGTAATAAAGAGGCACAAATATTTTATATTGAAAATGAAAAAGAATGTATGGGCATGACCCAGTTGTACACAACTTTTGACTCACTGGAGTTGAGTAAAAAAATAATACTCTACGACTTGTATGTGAGATCTGAATATAGAAATAAAGGTATTGGACGTATGCTGATGAATGCTGCAAAAAGTTTTGCTGAAGAAAAAGGTGTAACGAGTGTTGAGTTGTCAACTGCTATAACAAATAAAAATGCTCAAAGTCTCTATGAGTCATTAAACTATCAACGAGATACCGAATACTACGATTACTATTTACAGATTAAGTAAGTTTTATTTTGAAATATGATCTAGTGTTTGGTCCAGCGAGGTTTTTAACTTTTCACAAAGTTCATCCACATGGTTATTATTGAATATAAGAGGTGGACAGAAAATCATGCCATCTCTTACAGCTCGCATTACTAAACCGTTTTCAATACAATAGTCCCTACAAATCGTTCCAACTGTGCCAGTGTCTTCAAACATTTCTCTAGTTTCTTTATCTTTCACCAATTCTACAGCTCCAATAAAGCTCTTCATTCTAACTTCACCAACTAAAGGGTGCTTTTCAATTTCGCGCATTTGCTGCTCTAGATAAACTGAGACATTTCGTGATTGTTCAATCAGATTTTCTTCTTTGATAATTTTAAGATTTTCAAGGCTCACCGCACAAGCTACTGGGTGGCCAGAATAAGTATAACCATGGTAGAATTCACCACCTTCATTGATTAAAGTTTCACAAACTCTGTCGCAAATCATGATTCCAGACAGTGGGATATATCCTGAGGTAATTCCTTTGGCCATTGTAATAATGTCAGGTTTAATATTATAAGTATCTGATCCAAACCAGTTTCCAGTTCTACCGAATCCACAAATGACTTCATCAACAACAAGAAGAATGTCATATTTTTTACAAATTTCTTGAACTCTTGGCCAGTAGGTATCCGGAGGAATGATAACTCCTCCAGCTCCTTGAATTGGTTCTCCTATAAACGCTGCAATATTATCTGGACCAATTTCATTTATTTTTTCTTCAATTTTATTAGCTGCATGAATACCAAAGTCATCATGAGACATATCGCTTCCATACTTGTACCAATAAGGAGGCAACACATGTTCAAAACCAGGCATCATATCCCCTTGAGAATGCATCGCTGTCATTCCGCCCAAACTCATCCCAGTCATCGTACTTCCGTGATAAGCATATTCTCTACTAATAAATGTTTTTTTATTTGGCTTACCTTTTAAATCCCAATATCTCCTTACCATTCTTACAACAGTATCGTTGGCTTCAGAGCCACTTGAAGAAAAGAATGCATGATTTAAATCGTGTGGACTAATTTCAGCTAACTCCTTAGCAAGTTCAATTGACGGCGGTGTCGCTGTTTTAAAAAAAGAATTATAATAAGGTAACTCTTGCATTTGCTTATAAGCAACGTCTGCAAGATTCTTTCTTCCATAACCTACATTTACACACCACAAGCCAGACATGGCATCAAGTAACTGTTTATCATCAGATGTAGTAAGGTGAACACCATCTGCTTTTGTAACAATGATACTGCCTTCTTTTGCAAGCGACTTGTAATCAGTAAAAGGATGCAGATGATGAGCTGTATCGATTTCCTGCCATTGCTTTGTTGTACGATTTAGATAAGCCATAATTATTTAAAAGCCTGTATACCTGTTAAGTTTCTTCCCATAATTAAAGTATGCACATCGTGTGTACCTTCATATGTCTTTACGGTTTCCAAATTTACCATATGTCTCATTACATGATACTCATCTGAAATACCATTGCCACCAAGAATATCTCTTGCACTCCTACAAATATCTAAACTTTTTCCAACATTATTTCTTTTTATGAGGCTTACCATATTGCTGTCTGACTGATCTTCATCCATCAGACGCCCAACTCTAAGTGCAGCCTGTAGACCTAAAGCAATTTCAGTTTGCATATCAACTAATTTAGACTGAACAAGCTGAGTACCAGCAATAGGTTTTCCAAACATCATTCTATCTAATGCGTATTGTCTAGCTGTTGCAAAACAAAACTCTGCTGCACCTAGAGCGCCCCATGAAATTCCGTATCTTGCACTATTTAAGCATTGAAAGGGTCCGCCCAAACCTGATGCTTTTGGTAAAACTTTATCTTCAGAACAAAAAACATTTTCCATAACAACTTGCCCCGTTGCTGAAGCGCGTAAAGATAATTTACCTTCAATTTTGGGGGTTGATAGTCCTTTGGACTCTCTGTCCACAATAAATCCTCTGATTACATTATCTTCATCCTTGGCCCAAACAATAATTACATCTGCATAGGGTGCATTACTGATCCATGTCTTGGTACCAGTCAATTCATAACCCCCTTTGACTTTTATCGCTTTAGTTTTCATTGCGCCAGGATCACTTCCAGCATCAGGCTCTGTCAGACCAAAGCTTCCAATGATTTCACCCTTTGCAAGTCTTGGTAAATATTCTTCTTTTTGTGCTTCAGTACCAAATTGATAAATAGGAAACATGACTAGGCTTGTTTGAACCGACATGATAGATCGGTATGCACTGTCGATATTTTCAATTTCCCGAGCAATAAGCCCATAAGAGACATAATTCGTGCCCGCACATCCATATCCATGTAAATAAGAGCCTAGAATTCCAAGCTCACCCATTTCATTGAAAATCTCTCTACTAAAATTTTCATTTCTGTTGTCATCTATGATCCTAGGTAAAAGTTTTTCCTGGCAATAAGATCTCACTGACGACTTTAAAATTTTCTCTTCACTTGAAAGTTGATCATCGATGACTAGGATGTCATCCCACGCAGACATTGCCTTATGTTGTGATTGTTTATCTTGAATATTTATAACCATTAAAGTTGTTATATGATATTATCCTGATATTAGTAAACTAATTTTTTTATGGATACTCAAAATAAGCCACTAATTGCTGTATTTGCCGACGTAATTGAAAAAGCAGAATTGCATCGGACATATCATGCGTCAGGAACGAACTACATAAAAGCTGTGGCTGAAGCTACAAGCTGTATACCTGTCATTTTGCCAGCCCTTGGTTCAGCAATTGACTACAGAAACACTCTTAGAAAATTTGATGGGGTAATGCTAACGGGCAGTCTCTCAAACGTTTATCCTGAATTTTATAATAAAGACAAAATAGTTGAGCCATTAGACATAGATCGAGATAAGACTGTTCTTCCTATGATTGATTTCATATTTAAAAATGAAATTCCTATGTTAGCTATTTGTAGGGGCTTTCAAGAAGTTAACGTTGCAATGGGAGGCTCTCTTCATGCGGATATTCATGATGTACCAGGAAGAATGGATCACAGATGCCCAGAGTCTGATGACCCAGAAGTACAGTTTTCAAAACAGCATGAAGTTTATTTAACTGAAAATGGAAAATTTGAAAAGTTGGCCGGCACGCCAACTATTGAGGTAAATTCACTTCATACTCAAGGAATAGATAAAATAGCAAATGATCTTGTTATTGAAGGTGTTGCTAAAGACGAAACAGTAGAAGCTATCAGTTTATCAAATTACAGCGGATACTTTTATGGCGTTCAATGGCATCCAGAATATTCAGCAACTACAGATGATTTTTCAAAAAAATTATTTGCTAGCTTCAGCAAATCAGTCGAAGAAAACAGTCTGAGTAAAATTAGATAAAAAAATTACTGTACACTACCGTCCCAATTGTAAGAGTAGCAAGAATAGTAACTATAATTTGTCTAATTAGATTTTTATTACTCAAAAAGTTAAATATTAAACTTCCAGACCAACACCATATAGAATGTGAAATTGATTGAATGAAAAAAAAGGTTCCTGCTACAATAATAACTTCTAATGCCCAACTTGAAGAAGTGTATGTATTACCAAAGGAAGTGAATTGTGTATAAGCGGCGATTACCATTGCCCAGCCTTTAGGATTTAATGGATGAACCATTAAACCGTTTAAGAAATTAGGTGCGTTTTCATTTTGATTACTCTCTGTTGATTGCAAACTTAAAAAAAGTATTTTCCACGAAAGCCAGCATATATAGGCTGTACCAATTACTTTAAAAATATTAATCAATATCGGATTTGAGTTCAAAATAGTTAAAAATCCAATTCCTAAACCAATTGTTAAAAATAATTTTCCACAAGTTACACCTATTACAAAGGGTACTGACTTATAAAATCCATGTTGCGCTCCAGCACTCATAAGTAATAAGTTTGCGGGGCCAGGCGTTATGACCATAATGGTCGCAAAAATGAATAATGCAGAATAAAGTGACAGTGTCATTTTCTTCTAGCTTGAGCAATTTTTGAAGCTGATTTCATAGCTGCTATTAAGCTATTTGGTGATGCAATAAATTTCTTTGCAATATCAAGTCCGGTTCCATGGTCAGGGCTCGTTCTTACAAATGAAAGTCCAGCAGTAAAGTTGACCGTCTCATCAAAGCTTATCATCTTGACGGGTATCAAAGCTTGATCATGAAACATGCAAATAAAAATATCATATTTATTTTGATTATTTTTTATAAATGCTGAGTCAGCAGGCAAAGGCCCTTCAACAGATATTTTCTTTTTTTTACAAAAATTTATAGCAGGTATAATTTTGACTTTTTCATCATCACCAATAAGTCCACCGTCACCCGCATGTGGGTTAAGTGCTGTAACAGCTATACGAGGTTTTTTGATTTTAAAATCATTCCTCAAACTTATATTGGCATTAATGATAGCTTTGATGATATTTTTTTTATTTATTTTGCTAGAAACTTTTTTTACTGCAATATGGGTTGTCAGGGGAATAGTTTTCATATTTTTATTCATCATCACCATTAATTGGTCATTTGTTCTATCTTTTTTAGCAAGGTACTCAGTATGACCTCTGAAATTTTTAACTTTTTTTCCAATTAC
>CACLWE010000005.1 GCA_902610585.1 uncultured Pelagibacteraceae bacterium | reverse complement strand
ATTAAACCCAGACTTTCGGGGTTAATATTTACAGCGATTAGATTAAAGTTTGTATTTCCTGAAAATCCATAAATATATGAAATTCCAAAGAGTAATAAGCCTGAGGAAAGAGCTCCGAGGATAAAATATTTAATTCCTGCTTCTGATGACAGTAAGCTGTTTCTGTTCAAAGCCGCTAGAACGTAAAGGCTTAATGATTGAAGCTCTAATCCTATAAACATTGCAAGCAAATCATTTGCTGAAACCATCACCATCATACCTATGGTTGAGAAAATTATTAAAATTGGAAATTCATAAATATTTATATTTAGGTCATCTTTACTTGATACAAACATAATCAATGAAGCAATGGAGCCGATTAGTATCATAACTTTTAGTACTAGTGAAAATTCATCTACGACAAAACTATTTAGAAAGGCTGATTGAAAGGGTTGGTTTAAAATTAAGATAACTGCGACTAAAAGTGAAAATATAGCAAGCAAGTTAATAAGCTTTATATTTTTCAAAAACAAGCCGGTTACTAACAAAACTGTTGCAACTATAAATAAAAATATTTCAGGTAATATGTATACTAAATTTTGCATTTTAATCTAATTTCATTTTAATTTGATTTACAATTTTTTCTGTTGAAGGTTCAATTATATTTATGATTGGTTTAGGATATAAGCCAATGAATACTGTTAGGATAATTAAGGGAAGAAAAATAATTATCTCTCTTCTTGTTAAGTCGAACATTTCAGATAAATCATCTTTAATTAAAGCACCAAATATTATTCTTCTATAAAGCCATAATGAATATGTGGCTGCCAATACGACACCTGTAGTCGCAAATATCGCAAAATATGTATTTACCGTAAATATTGAAAGGAGTACTAAAAACTCGCCAATAAAACCACTCGTTCCAGGCAAGCCAAGACTGGCCAATATAAAAATCATAAATGAAAATGAATAAAAAGGCATTTTACTAACTAAGCCTCCATATCTAGCAATTTCTCTTGTATGAAGACGATCATATACCACGCCAACACACAAAAATAATGCCGCAGAAACAATGCCATGACTTATCATTTGAATGATACCACCTTCTATTCCCTGTACAGTAAATGTAAATATTCCTAAAGTTACAAATCCCATATGAGCAACTGATGAATAAGCAATTAGTTTTTTCATATCTTCTTGCACTAATGCGATTAGAGAAGTCACTATTATTGCTATAACACTAAGAGAAAATATAAATGGCGCAAAAAATTCTGATGCATCCGGAAAAAAACCAATAGAAAATCTTATAAAGCCATACCCAGCCATTTTTAATAGAACGCCCGCAAGTATAACTGATCCAGCTGTTGGTGCTTCTACGTGGGCATCTGGTAGCCAAGTGTGAAAAGGCCACATAGGTATCTTAACCATGAATGAAGTAAAAAATGCGATCCACAATATTAATTGTTCGTTTGTAGTAAAATTATACACCAAGAGTGTTTCAACATCAGTTGTGCCTGTAGAAATGAAAATATAAATTATTGCAAGTAGCATAAATACTGAACCCGCAAGTGTATAAAGAAAAAATTTGAAGGTTGAATAAACCCTTCTTTCTCCACCCCATATCCCAATGATTAAGAACATTGGAATTAAACCTCCTTCAAAAAATAGATAAAATAGTACAAGATCAAGAGAGCAGAAAACCCCAATCATAAAAGTTTCTAAAGCTAAAAATGAAATTAAATATTCTTTTACAGAAAATTTAATGCTTTCATAGCTTGCAAGTATGCAAATAGGTACAAGCATTGTTGTCAGTATTACAAATAAAATTGAAACTCCATCTATACCTAAATGATAACTGATGCCACTTTCTATCCATGCGTATTTTTCTACAAATTGAAAATCTGGATTATTTAAGTCAAATGAAAATAGTAACGACAATGATATAATAAAATTTAAAAAAGTGATCCATAAGGCGGTGTGTTTTAAATTTTGCGAGCTTTGGTCATCATTATTTCTTATCAACAACATAAAAAATATACCAACGACCGGTATAAAGATTAAAATACTTAAGATTGGAATTTCACTCATTTTTTAGAACCTAAAAATTATGAAAGTAATAATAATTGAAAGACCAATTAAAATGGCAAAAGCATAATGGTAAATAAATCCAGATTGAACTTGCTTTGCTTTTATTGATATTCTGCTCACTAAAGCAGCTATTCCGTTAGGTCCGTAACCATCAATAATTAAACCATCAATAAACTTCCAAAAAATCTGGCCAATCGCCATAGCTGGTTTTACAAAAATAGAATTATACAACTCGTCGAAATACCATTTATTTATTAGAAAATTGTAAAGCGGCTTATTTAACTCGGCTATATTCTTAGCCATATCTGATTTTCTAATATACATGAACCAAGCGATAATAAATCCAACTATGCCTAAAATTGCAGGCAAATAATATATTAAGAGAGGAATAGAATGGTGATCTTCATGGTGGACGATAATTGAGCCATTCCAAAATACATCGCTGTAATAACCGATAAAATAGCTTTTGAATAAAAATCCAAAAAACAAAGCTCCAATTGCTAAAATTATTAGAGGAATTAACATTACTGAGGAAGACTCATGAACTTTACTAAGATCTTCTTCAGCCATTCTTGTTTTTCCATTGAAAACAAGAAACATAAGCCTCCATGAATAGAAAGATGTCATCACAACACCGACTGTAAGTAAGATATATGCATAGTCTGCGAAATTGGAATTAGATAAATAAGCTGTTTCTATGATTGCATCTTTTGAGTAATAGCCAGAGGTGAACGGAAAACCCATAAGTGAAATTGTTCCAATTATCATCATTAGTTGAGTTATTGGAACAAAATTACTTATACCTCCCATTTTTCTTATATCCTGTTCTTCATGAACGGCATGAATAACTGATCCAGCTCCTAAAAATAGAAGCGCCTTAAAAAATGCATGTGTAAATAAATGGAACATAGCTGCACCGTAAGCTCCAAGTCCAGCTGCAACGAACATGTAGCCTAATTGACTGCAAGTTGAATATGCAATAATACGCTTAATATCATTTTGAACCAGTCCAACGGTAGCCGCAAAGAATGCAGTACTTGCTCCAATCAAAACTACAAAGTCCAAAGCAACAGGAGCCAAATCAAATAAAGGTGAACATCGAACTACAAGAAATACTCCAGCTGTAACCATTGTTGCCGCATGTATTAATGCAGATACTGGTGTAGGGCCTTCCATTGCATCTGGAAGCCATGTATGAAGAAATAATTGAGCTGACTTGCCCATAGCGCCAATAAATAAGAAAATACAAATTAAAGTCAGTGCATGTAGTTCAATACCTAAAAAATTGAAATTTACGTTTTTAAAAGATGTGACATTATTAAATACTGTCTGGTATTCGATGCTGCCAAAAACAATAAATATTGTAAAAATACCTAAAGCTAATCCAAAATCACCTATGCGATTTACTATAAATGCTTTAATTGCAGCGGCATTTGCGGTTGGTTTTTTATACCAAAACCCAATTAATAAATAAGAGGCAAGTCCAACACCCTCCCAGCCAAAGAAAAGTTGCAAAAAATTATCTGCAGTAACAAGCATCAACATAGCAAATGTGAATAATGACAAGTAACCCATAAAACGAGGCTTGCTATCATCATGAGACATATAACCAATTGAATAAATATGAACTAAAGCTGATACGCTAGTAATTACTACAAGCATTACTCTTGTAGCTGTATCTAGATAAATTGACCAATCAGCATTGAATGAACCAGAGGATATCCAGTTAAATAGTTTGATTGATACAAACGATGGATCCCCAATATTATCAATAAAAATATAAAACGAAAATATTGCTGTAATAGTAATAAGTAATGAGGTGATGATCTCCGCTGCTCGGTCAATAAATTTATTAGACTTAAAAAATGATAACGAACAAGAAATCAAGAACCCAATCAAGGGCAATAAAATTATACTATGCGCCATTTAACATTACCCCTTTAAGGCGTTAATTTTTTCAATCTCTATACTGCCAGCATTTCTGTTATAAATTACAAGTATAGCAAGTCCAATTGCAGCTTCAGCAGCAGCAACAGTAAGCACAAAAAGAGAGAATATTTGCCCAGTTAGATCATTTAAAAAATATGAAAAAGCAATAAGATTTAAATTGACAGAGAGCAAAATGATTTCAATTGACATTAAAATAATAATCACATTTTTTCGGTTTAAAAAAATGCCAATAACGCCAATTGCAAACAATAAAGCAGATAAAATTAAAAATTGATTTAATTCAATCATTAAATATCAACACCTTTTCCTGATTTTACATCTACTAAATCAATTTTGCCCTGTCGTTGTAGTTGCTCTGAAACAACTTGCCTCTTTACGCCTTCTCTTTCGCGGAGAGTTAATACAATAGAACCAATCATTGCAACTAACAGAATTACACCTGAAAGTTGGAAATATAGAATGTAGTCTGTATACAAAACTGAGCCAATTGCCTCTGTATTAGACTTACCAGTAAAATCTGAAAGAGGATTTGGTAACACTTGAATATTTGACAAGTCAAACTTTGTGTTAATTAAAACAATTATTAACTCTGCAATAAATACTACGCCAATCAAAATTCCTATCGGAATATATTGTAAAATATTATCCTTATTGATTGATGTTTTAAAATCTAACATCATTACAACAAATAAAAAAAGTACTGCAACGGCACCAACATAAACAATTATAAGTATCATTGCCAAAAATTCGGCATGAAGAATAACGAATAAGCCGGCGGCATTCAAAAATGAAAGAATTAAGAACAATACTGAATGGACTGGGTTTTTAGTTGAAATAACCATCAATGAAGAAATTAAAATAACCACTGAAAATAAATAAAATGTTAATAATTGAGCTGTCATTTATCTATATTTTGCATCAGCTTCTAAGTTCTCAGCAATAACTGTTTCCCATCTATCACCGTTTTCAAGCAATTTTTCTTTCGTATAATAAAGTTCTTTTCTTGTTTCAGTTGTAAATTCAAAATTTGGACCCTGTACAATTGCATCAACTGGACACGACTCCTCACATAAACCGCAGTAGATACATTTAACCATGTCAATATCATACCTAAGCGTTCTTCTTGTTCCATCATCGCGAGGTTGTGTTTCAATTGTTATCGCTTGAGCTGGACATACAGCTTCACACAATTTACACCCTATACACCTTTCCTCACCACTCGGATATCTTCTCAAGGCATGCTCACCTCTGAATCGAGGGCTTAATTTACCTTTTTCAAAAGGATAATTAATTGTTGCTTTTTTTCTAAAAAAATATTTCTGAGCTAAATAGAAAGCTTTTAAAAAATCTATAAGAAGGAACGATTTTAAAAAATTAATTATTTTCATTACATTCCTGGGGCTAGATTAAAAAAGAACAATATCGAAGATGTTGCTACAACTGCAAAAAGTGATAAAGGCAAGAAAACTTTCCAGCCAAGTCGCATTAATTGGTCATATCGATACCTTGGAACAAATGCTTTAACCATAGCAAATAAGTAAAAAACAAAAGTTACTTTCAATAAGAACCAAACAAATCCAGGAACAGCATTTAGTGGATAAATATCAATTGGCGGCAACCACCCCCCAAGGAATAGGATAGTGGTCATTGCGCACATTAATAAAATATTTATGTATTCTCCAAACATAAACAAAACGAATGGCATTCCTGAATACTCTGTTTGATATCCAGCTACTAACTCAGACTCTGCTTCAGGAAGATCAAATGGAGGTCTGTTCGTTTCAGCTAGTGCGGATATAAAAAAAACAATAAACATTGGAAATAAAGGTATGAAAAACCACATTGTCTTTTGAGCCATTACTATTTCAGTCAAGTTAAGTGAGCCTACACATAGCAAGACAGTTATTATTACAAAACCTATGGAAACTTCGTAAGAAACCATTTGAGCAGCTGATCTTAGAGCACCAAAAAAAGGATACTTACTGTTTGAAGACCATCCAGCCATCAGAATTCCATAGACACCAAGAGAGCTAATTGCAAAAATGTATAAGATTCCTACATTTATATTAGCTAATACTACCCCCGCCTGAACTGGTACAACTGCCCAGGCTGTAATTGATAGAGCAAGAGTTATAATGGGAGCAATTAGGAAAACTGTTTTGTCAGAGCCGTCGGGTAAAATAATTTCTTTAAAAATAAATTTTAATCCATCAGCAGGAACTTGGAACAAACCATACGGGCCAACCACATTTGGGCCTCTCCTTTTTTGAACTGCTGCCCATATTTTTCTATCTGCATATAACGCCATTACAACACCTAGAAGTAAGGGAACAAAAATAAGTAGGCAATAAAGAATAATGGTCATTACTTCGATAAAGTACGTTTGAGCTAAGCTAATCATTATGAGGCCTTTTCCGTTACCGATGACCTTACTTCACTTCTAGCTCGGCTGCATTCGGCCATCGTACTAGAATGTCTTGTAATTGAGTCGTTTATATAAAAGTCTTCAATACTGAAACTTAAGTTTTTTATTTTAAAGTTAATTTCTTTTGGTTGAGCATAGTATGCCTCTTGATTGTCGTTTAAAACGACAATTCCATCAGGTGAAAAATTTGCATCATCTGCTAATCCAATTAAATTATTTTTATTTCTTTTAGTATAAGCCCATTTCTTTTGATTATAAGTAAGATCATTCCAAGCTTTTCCTATACTATTTGCGTATTGATCCTCATAGGGCAACACGACGTTATTCTTCTTCTTAATATCATTAACAACTTTAAAGCCATAATACTCTGTAAACTCTGACCATGTCTCAGGATAATTATATTTTCTCAGATACTCTCTCTGGCGATCATTTAGATCAGCCCAAGCTGTATTAAATATTTTTTTTGCCGAATTTTCTTCAAAGCTCTTGATATTACCATTGATTGTATCATTCTTTTTTTCTTGGCTTGATCTTGTATCCTTATTAATGATTTCTACTTCTTCATTAGCTTTATTATCAATAATTTTAACGAGTCCATTATTTTGATCATTAAAGTCTTCTTTAAGATGAGGAAACTTTGCAAACATTTCATCCCTTACATCATACAATTCTAAAAACGACCACTTTAGTTCAAGGACTTCACTGAATTGATTAATAATTTTCCAATCTTCCCTAGCTTCACCTGGAGGAAAACTTGCTTTATTTGCGTATTGAACTCTCCCTTCAGTGTTTATAAAAATTGCATCTTTTTCAGTATATGCTGCTGCAGGCAATATAAAATCAGCGGCGTTTGCGCCTCTATCACCATGTGTGCCCATATAAACTATTTTACAATTAGAAAAATTTTCATAACTGATTTCATCAGCACCAAATGAAAACACTAATTTGAATTTACCTTTTTCTGCATCGGCAACCAAATCATCGACTGATTTATTTTTTTGTATAAGACCCATCTCAAGAATACCTGCTCTTGCAGCGGCAAGCTGTAATACATTAAATCCATTCCAATCTTCCTGAATGAGATTGAATTTATCTGTAAATGTTTCAAGTAGAGAGTAAATCTGCAATGAGTCATCACGGTTTAACACGGACTGGCCAATAATAATCATTGGCTTTAAGGCATTTGTTAACTTTTTATAAAATGAGTTTTTATCATTTAAAAGATCTGTAAGGATATTTATATCATCGCCCAAGTGATTGTATTTATATGTAAGATCCACATTTTTTCCAATCAGTGCAACTGGAATATTTGATGAAATAACTCTTTTCCTTATTCTTGAATTAATAATTGCAGCTTCTTCGCGCGTGTTCGTTCCAATCATTAAAATACAATCTGTTTCATCAATGCCTTTAATTTTAGAATTAAATAAGAACTGAGATCTATGGTTGAATGGAACTTTACATCCTTCCTGTCTTCCGTCAACTGCCTTGATGTTTAGATCTTCCGATAATTTTTTTATTAAGTAGCTTGTTTCTAAATCAATAAAATCACCTACTAAAAACGCAATTTCATCAGGATCTGAGTCCATAACAAGTTTTTTTAATTGAGAAAAAGTTTCTTCCCATGAAACTTGCTCTAATTTGTTATTCTTTTTTATGTAGGGTGTGTCTAGACGTTGATTTAAAAGTCCATCGCATGCATACCTTGTTTTATCTGATATCCACTCTTCATTAATATCTTCATTAAGCACGGGTAATACTCTTTTTACTTTCCACCCGTAAGTATCAACTCTAATATTCGACCCTACCGCATCCATAACATCAATCGTTTCTGTCTTCTTTAATTCCCAAGGTCTAGCTTCAAATTGATATGGTTTCGATGTAAGTGCACCTACCGGACATAAATCAACGATATTAGCCGATAGCTCGGAGTCTAATGTCTTTTCTAAATAAGTTGTTATTTCCATATTTTCGCCGCGATTTACTGCTCCTAATTGATTTACTCCCGCTACTTCATCTGCAAATCGGATACACCTTGTGCAGTGAATGCATCGAGTCATATAAGTTTTAATCAATGGGCCCATATGCTTTTCTTCAACTGCCCTTTTATTCTCTTCGAACCTTGAATTTTCAGGACCAAAGGCAATAGTTTGATCTTGTAGATCGCACTCACCGCCTTGATCACAAACTGGGCAATCTAGTGGGTGATTAATTAGCAAAAACTCCATTACACCTTCTCTCGCTTTTTTTACAGACTGAGTATTTGTATGAATTGACATGCCTTCGTTAATTGGCATCGCGCACGATGCTACTGGTTTAGGTGAACCTTCCACATCAACAAGGCACATTCTACAATTACCTGCTATTGAAAGACGATCATGGTAGCAAAATCTTGGTATTTCAATTCCTGCCTCTTCACATGCCTGCAGTATCGTCATGCCATCAGATACTTCAATCTCGGACCCATTTATTTTTACTTTTGCCATTATGCAGCCTTAGTCTTTTTAAGTTGCTCTTCTATTTCATCTCTAAAATGCCTAAACAAACCTTGAATTGGCCATGCCGCAGCATCACCAAGCGCGCAAATTGTATGGCCTTCGATTTGCTTTGTTACATCAAGTAACTTATCAATATCATTTGAACTTGCATGACCGTTTCCAATTTTCTCCATCATTCTCCACATCCACCCTGTTCCTTCTCTACAAGGCGTGCATTGACCGCAACTTTCGTGTTTATAAAAGTGAGATAGCTTAGAGATAGCTTTGACGAGGTCAGTGCTTTTATCCATTACGATTACAGCGGCTGTGCCTAACCCGCTTTTGACTGCAGACAGTGAATCGAAATCCATCAGGACAGTATCGCAAGTTGATTTTGGTATAAGTGGAACAGATGAGCCTCCAGGAATTACAGCTTTAAGATTATCCCATCCACCAGTTACTCCTCCAGCATGCTTTTCTACAAGCTCCCTAAGAGGAATGCTCATTTCTTCCTCTATATTGCAAGGATTATTAACATGACCAGAAATGCAAAAAACTTTTGTCCCTGTATTTTTTGGTCGACCAAAAGATGAAAACCATTCTCCACCTCTTCTTAAAATCGTTGGAACAACAGCTATGGTTTCAACATTATTTACAGTAGTTGGCGATCCGTATAGACCTTTATTAGCTGGAAAAGGAGGTTTGAGTCTTGGGTGGCCCTTTTTTCCCTCCAAGCTTTCAAGTAGAGCTGTCTCCTCTCCACATATGTATGCTCCTGCGCCTCGATGTAAAAATATATCGAAATCCCAACCCGACTTAGCAGCATTTTTCCCAATTAACCCAGCGTCGTATGCTTCGTCAATCGCTTTTTGAAGAACAACAGCTTCATTAAAATATTCACCGCGAATATAAATGTAACAAGTATGAGCATTCATAGCAAAAGATGCTAACAAACATCCTTCAATAAGCTTATGAGGCTCATTTCGTATCATATCTCTATCTTTGCAGGTACCTGGTTCAGACTCATCTGCATTAACAACAAGGTAATTAGTAAGCTTTGAATCTTTAGGCATAAATGACCATTTTAATCCAGTAGGGAAACCTGCACCTCCTCTTCCCCTTAACTCAGATTTTTTCATCTCATCAATTATCCATTCTCTTCCTTTTTTAATAAGTTCTTTTGTATTATCCCAATCACCTCTTGCCTGTGCATTTTTTAAATGAAAAGGCTCATCGCCAAATAAATTAGTAAATATTTTATCTTTTTCTTTTAACATTAAGACACTGCCTTTGAACTTTTACGGCCACTTTGTGAACCTATACTCAGTGGCGAGCCATCTATAAGAGATTGCAAAACGTTTTTCGTTGTATCGTAAGTCAAATCTTCATAATAATCGTCATTGATTTGAACAAGTGGAGCATTCACACAAGCACCAAGACACTCAACTTGCATCCATGAAAATAAACCATCGCTTGAAACTGTATTTGGTTCTGGTGAAATAACTTCTTTGCACGCTTTTATAACTTGATCTGAACCTCTTAACCAACAAGGTGTTGTTCCACAAACTTGTACTAAATATTTACCATTATATTTTGTGTAATACATTGAATAAAAAGTAACTACTTCCCAAGCCTTAATAAAAGGCATTTCTAAGTAATCCGCTACATACTCAACTATATCCCTGCTCAACCAGTTTTCATTTTGTCTTTGCGCTAAATCAAGCAAAGGCATGATTGCACTTTGCCTTCTATCAGTGGGATATTTAAGAAGAATTTCTTTTGCCTTAATTTCATTTTCCGTATTAAACAGAAAGGCATTTTTTTGATTGCTCATCTATCAACCTCACCGAAAACTATTGCAATTGATCCAAGAATTGCAGGGACATCTGCTAGAAGATGGCCTTTTGAGAGCAAATCAAATGCCTGCAAGTGAGCAAATCCAGGGGCTCTAATTTTACACCTATAAGGTCTGCTGGTTCCATCAGAAATTAAATATACCCCAAATTCACCTTTGGGAGCCTCAACGGCAGAATAGATTTCTCCTTCAGGTACATGAAAGCCTTCAGTAAAAAATTTAAAATGGTGGATTATGGCTTCCATTGATTGTTTCATATCTTCCCTTTTGGGCGCTGCAATTTTGGAATCTCTATTGATCACTTCTCCTTTAGGCATCTGATCAAGACATTGAAGCATGATTTTCGTACTTTCTCTCATTTCTTCAATCTGACATAGATAACGGTCATAACAATCGCCGTTTTGACCAACTGGAACTTTGAATTCAAGTTTGTCGTAACAATCATACGGTTGAGACTTTCTTAAATCCCATGGTACACCGCATGCTCTTAATATGAATCCGCTAAAACCACGATCAACAGCATCTTCCTTTGATACTTTACCGATATTTACATTTCGTTGTTTAAATATTCTATTTTCAGTCAACATGCTTTCAATATCATCAATTGCTTTTGGGAAATTATTACAAAAATTAAATATCTTATCAGTTAATCCGTCAGGTAAATCTTGATGAACACCACCTGCTCGAAAATAGGCTGCATGAAATCTAGATCCAGATACTTCCTCATAAAAATCTAATAGCTTTTCTCTTTCATCAAAACCCCATGTGATTGGTGTCATAGCCCCCACATCCATTGCTGTTGTGGTAACATTTAGTAGGTGGCTTAAGAGACGCCCAATTTCGGCAAATAAAACCCTAATATATTGTCCTCTCAAAGGCACTTCTACATTTAGCAATTTTTCTATTGCTAATGCAAAAGCATGCTCCTGGTTCATGGGTGCAACATAATCCAGTCTGTCAAAATATGGTATTGCTTGAAGATAAGTTTTATGTTCGATAAGTTTTTCAGTGCCCCTATGTAAAAGCCCGATGTGCGGGTCAGCCCTTTCTACAATTTCTCCATCTAGATCAAGAATGAGTCTCAAAACGCCATGTGCTGCGGGGTGTACTGGTCCAAAATTAACAGTTACAGTTTTATTATTACTCACTTTCTTTTGCTTCCTTATCTAAATACTTTGTTCCTTCCCAGGGACTTTGAATGTCAAAATTTCTAAAATCTTGCTGCAGCTTAACAGGCTCGTGAACTATTTTTTTATCAATTTCGTCATATCTGATTTCGACATTACCTGTTAATGGAAAATCTTTACGTAGAGGATATCCCTCAAAACCGTAATCAGTTAAAATTCTTCTTAAATCAGGATGATCCGTGAAAGTTATTCCATACATATCAAATGCTTCTCTCTCAAACCAATTAGCTGCAGGAAAGATTGATGTTATGCTGGGCAAGGACTCCACTTCACTTATCTGAGTTTTTACTCTTAACCGTAAATTTAACCTAAAACTCAAAAAATGATAAATAACTTCAAATCTTTTTTCATTTTCTGGAAAATCCACTCCAGCAATATCTGTAATTTGCTTAAATTCACAGCTTGGATCATTCTTAACAAAATCAATAACCAGTATTAAATTCGCTGGATCAACCGATAGTTGTAACTGTCCTAAATTTACATCTATATCATTCAATTTACAGTTTTTTTCAATGGCAGCTTTCGCCATTTCAATTTGCTCGCTCATTATCTTTTGATGTTGCCTTCTCTTCTTATTTTTTTCTGTAACTGTAATAATCCATAAAGCAAGCCTTCTGCTGTAGGTGGACACCCTGGCACGTAAACATCGACAGGTATTATTCGATCACAACCTCTAACAACAGAATATGAGTAGTGATAATACCCTCCACCATTCGCACAACTTCCCATGGAAATAACATATCGAGGTTCTGGCATCTGATCGTAAGCTTTTCTTAATGCCGCTGCCATTTTATTTGTCAACGTACCTGCCACTATAAGGACGTCTGCATGTCTTGGTGATGCTCTTGGAGCTGCGCCAAAACGCTCAACGTCGTAGCGCGGTGTTCCTACATGCATCATTTCGACAGCACAACAGGCTAATCCAAATGTCATCCAATGCAAAGAGCCTGTTCGAGCCCAGTTAATAAGGTTATTGATACTGGTGACAACAAACCCCTTATCAGCATACAACTTCTTTAGTCTTTCTAGTTCTGGACTTGTCTCTTCAATGTTTGTATTTATTGCCACTCCAATGCTCCTTTTTTCCACTCGTATATGAAACCAATTGTTAGTATAGCTAGGAAAACCATCATTGAAACAAAGCCAAATAAGCCCAAGGTTCCAAATGTAACAGCCCAAGGAAATAGAAACGCGACTTCTAAGTCAAAAATAATAAAAAGTAATGTGACTAAATAGAAACGAACATCAAACTTCATTCTAGAGTCTCCAAACTGCTCAAATCCGCACTCATAGGCAGAATTCTTTTCAGGATCAGGGTTATTTACTGCAACTAAGAAATTTGCCAAAACAAATAGACAGCTAATCGCTAACGCTACAAACATAAAAATTAGTATTGGCAAATAATCAGCTATCGCTATGTCCATATTTTAGAATCGTATTAGTATCACCGAGAATATATATTCAAATCATTCGAAAACAATAGAAAATATGGGAAAAATTGTGTTTCCGACCGTTAGCGATTAATTTTTAAGGTAATTTACCTAAATTTATAAAAGAACAGAGTAAAATTAAATTAACTTATTCGAAAATATACAAAAAAATGTAAAATTTCCTAATTTTTCAACAGTATTTGACCTTTGATCAGTGACTCTTAACATCAATTAAACTCTCAAAAAGTTTAGTGAGTATCTTTATACACTTAATTTGCTGGTAAATAGCCATATAATAGTTTTGAATTAGAATAATCAATAAAATTAGGAAATATGGATAATAATTTCAAATTAATCGCAGATAACCTTCACTTTTCTGAAGGTCCAAGATGGAAAGATGGCAAACTTTGGTTCTCAGATTTTTACCATCATGCTGTGATGACCGCAGATGAGGAGGGAAATGTCGAAAAAATAGTCGATGTACCTAAACAACCGTCTGGCCTGGGGTGGTTGCCAAATGGTGATCTCATTATTGTCTCTATGCTCGATAGAAAACTACTAAAGTTTAAAGATGGCAATCTTACTGAGCATTCAGATATGTCAAAACTTACAACTTTTAGGTGCAATGACATGGTGGTCGACAAAAACGGTAATGCCTATGTCGGTAATTTTGGATCAATACATCACGGAAAAGATATAAAGCCAACTATTCTTATAAAGGTCGATCCTGATGGAAACGCCTCAATTGCTGCTTCAAATTTAGACTTTCCAAATGGAACTGTAATTACACCTGATGGTAAAAAACTTATTATTGGTGAAACCTATGCGGGAAGACTTACTGCATTTGATATAGATAAAGATGGTGATCTTTCTAATCGGAGAGTATGGGCTTATATGATGCCTAATCTATTTTATTACTACACAAAAACTATGCGTTTTTTAAAAATTACTCCAAAAGAAGGTAAAGGAATACCTTACCCTGTCCCAGATGGTATTTGTTTGGATGAAAAGATGGGTATCTGGATAGCTTCTCCAACTACCTCAGAAGTGGTTAGGTATGAAGAAGGTGGAAAAATAACAGATAGGATTGCTACTCCAAATAGAGCATATGCGTGCATGTTGGGCGGATCAAACGGCAACACTTTGTTTGTATGTACTGCAGACGCTTCAGATCCGGATGCAGCCAAAGCAATAAAATCAGGAAAAATTTATTCTATTAGTGTCAATCACGCCAAAGCCGGATCACCTTAGTGAAATACCAAATTTATGGCAGATCAGAAACGGGTTCTGATATAATTGAGTATCTTTTTCATGAGCTTTCAATTGATTATGAGTTTATTGAGGTTGATGAAAAAAATGTTAAAAGTGATGAAAAAATATTAAAAATCAATCCCCTCGGAAGAGTTCCAATGGTGAAACTACCAGATGGAAAATTTTTAATTGAGAGCTTAGCTATTGTATATCACTTGCTTAAAAGGGAAAATCACCTGCTACCTAGTACAGAAACTGAAATGAATGAATTTCATCAAATTATGGCTTTCATGTCTTCATCGTTTTACCCAATTATTCTACTTTTTTATCATCCAGATCATTACGTTTCAGATAAAAACTCAGAGGATTTAATAACTAAATCGCAGAATATTTTGCATCGATATTTAAATTTTATTGAAGATAAAATAGGAGAATTTGTAATTGGAAATGAATTGTCTGCAGCTGATTTTTACTTGTTCACATTACTATTTTGGTTAGAGGAGGATCATTTTCTTGAAAATTACCCAAAAATACAAAATTTCTACAATAAAATGTTAGAGAATCAGACCATAATAAAAGTGAGGAATATACAAAATGAGAGAAAGACAGTTTAAAAAATTTTTTATCGTATACGGTCATTACGACGATAACTCTTTTAATGCCGCAATAAGAGATACGTTTATTGAAAGCGCAAAGAAAGCTGGACATTCAGTGGATATGGTTGACTTATATAAAGAAAAATTTGATCCTGTATTTGCTGGAGGTAATCCTGGACCAGATGTTTTGGATCATCGAAGAAGGATAGAACAAAGTGATACAATTGTATTAATTGCTCCAATATGGAATTTTAGAATGCCCGCAATCCTGGAGGGTTGGATCGATAAAGTTTTAGCTCCTCCATGGGCATTTACTTTTAAACAGCTGGTTGGCAACTATGGTTACCCTCAAGGTAATCTAGGTAACAAAAAAGCAATAATATTTTGCACATATGGCTCCCCTCGATTGGCAATAACTACATTCTTTCTCAATTTGCCAATTAGACGCTTGAAAAGGGGTGTTTTTCACATATGTGGTATAAAAAGCATTCTTTACAAAAGATACTTTGCAGTACCCTTTGTTGCTGACAAAGTTAGAAAAAAATTTCTAAAGGATGTGAAAGATACGGCGACTCTATTTCAATAGGAATTAAGTGAAAAAAATATTAGAGATATTTAAAAGTTTTTGGTCACCCATAATGGATTCAAATGTGAGTCCATTAAAAAATATAACAAATCTTAAAATTCGTCATATGATCATGCAAATTCTAGCATTTATGTGGAGCGGTGTATTTTCGCTTTATATCGTTGACAGTGTTTTTGTGTTTGGTTTTACAGCAATCGCCCACGCTTTATTAATTGCCGCACTTTTTATAACAATGTTCGTATTTTTCACAGCTGAAAAAAAACCTCAAATTTATGACTTAAAATTTTTCAGAAGCAAAGACGGTGAGCACGAGTAATTTAACGAATGAGGATTGTAAGCCTAACTCCAAGTGCTAGTGAAATAATATTCGAACTGGGTCTAGGTTCTAGTTTGGTCGGCGTCAGTCATGAATGTAATTTTCCAATTGAAGTCAATAAACTAGAAAAATTATCGAGTTCGTTAATTAACCCTCATGGATCTCAGAGCGATATTGACTTTCAAGTGCGTGAAACACTTCAAACTAACGATTCCCTATATCAAATAAATACTGAACGTTTAAATGATTTAAAGCCTGACTTCATTGTTACCCAGGGTATATGCGATGTCTGCTCCATATCCAGTGGTCAAATCGAAGTTGAATTAAAAGGAACTTTATGCACCTTGCCTTCATCGACAAAAATAATTTCTTTAATTGGAAGAACCTTTGATGGCATCTGCGACGATATAATAATGCTAGGAAATAAACTTAATTCAATAATCTCAGCAAAAAATCACATAGATAAAGCTCGAGAAAAAAGAGAAATACTTAAACGTCAAACAAAGTATGATCACCGAATTCTTTGTTTAGAATGGATAGACCCTTATTTTTCTGCCGGTCATTGGGTTCCAGAACAAATTGAATTAGCTGGCTTTAACTCAGCAATTGGACAAACAGGTGACCAATCAAGAATTTTGTCTGCTGATGAAATAGTCGATTCAGATCCATATGCGATTGCCTTAATTTGCTGTGGCTATAATCTTGAGCAAAATTTGACTTTTTCATCACAATTATTTCATGACGATCGATTAAATCACCTAAATCCATTTAAAGAAAACAGAGTGTATTCATTTGATGCTGATTCCTATTTTAGTCGTCCTACCACAAGAATACTCGAAGGGTCAATTCAACTTAGAAGTCAAATTTTAGGTAATCAAATATAAATTTTATTTGACAATCCAAGAATTAAGATAATTGACGATATAAGTGTAAATGTATTAACCGCCAAGTCAGTTACTGAATTTTTGGTGCCTTTATCATTATCAACTTTTTTGAGAAAAACGCCCACATCATAAACAGAGAGAATTACAAAGTTTATAAAGATTAAGTTATAGTAAACCCATGCCCCCTCTGGCCCATTTGGTCGAAAAATCAAATAAATACCAATTAAAAAAAATGGTGCCACAAATGTTCCAAGGACTCTAACTATATACACACTACTCTGATCCATATTAAACTCCTTAACCATTCCCTCAGGCTTAAAAAGTGCTCTGAAAGTATAAATGCCAAATAACGCTGTCATTAAAATATGAAGTATGAGTAAATATAAATGTTCAAAATTTTCTATCATAATATAAGCATAATCTTAAAGACAAATAAAAGCAAACAAGCAATTAGTTGATATTGCAAGGAAAGATAGTCTCTACTTAAATGGGCATTAAAAATTTTATATTTAAATTTTCTATTTTTTTTGAAAAACGAAAAATGCTGCGTGATTTGTAAAGTTTCTAAAACAAATTTCAATAATTAAGCCTACTAAATAAAAAAATCTTGATTTACTGTCATAAAGTTTTTGTAATATATTATGAAGAATTAATACTTCGTCTTTGAGACCTTTGAGTCCCTGCATCTTCTTTTTTTTAACAAGCGAAAAACCACTTTTTTCAAAATTTTCTATTATCTCTTTTTCGGGAATTCCAAATTGATAAAATTTTTTTTGCACGTCAGTCGCTTCGTCCAGTTTCTTATATAATCCCATTTTTGCCTTTAGTTTTCTTATAGGTGAAAAACATGGAACTGTTAAAAAAATATAACCATTTTTTTTAACGACTCTTTTCATTTCCATTATTATATCGTTATATCCATCAAAGAAATGTTCAATTACGCCCAATGACCAATATCCATCAAACTGATCATCATCGAAATTAAGCGCTCTTACATCGCCTTTTTCTATACTAAGATGAGGGTGTATTAATTTTAATTTTCTTACAATATCTGGTGCCCAATCTAATCCAATTACTTTGTATCCCAATTTATTAAGATGAAAAACATTATGACCGACTCCACATCCACCCTCAAGTATTGAGGCAGGAGGAGATAAATATTTATATGTATTTTTTATTACCCAGGGATCTTTAGTTGTTGATGATTTTTTTAAATCATCAGTGAAAGTAGACCAAGTATTATCCCAAAATTCTTCGTCAGCAATACCAGAAAGCCAAACTAATCGGTTATTTTTTTTATCAAAATATTTCATAATTTACGACAATATTTTATTTTAAAAATACTAACATTATATCTTATTTAAAAAATAAGAGAAAAATACTATTAAAAAATTAAAAATTTAATTTATGTGGCGGGAGTGACGGGACTCGAACCCGCGACCTCCTGCGTGACAGGCAGGCGCTCTAACCAGACTGAGCTACACCCCCACAAATTAATTTTTCTCCATCTCGTGGGAAGAAATGGTGGGCGATGAGAGGTTCGAACTCCCGACATTCACGGTGTAAACGTGACGCTCTTCCAGCTGAGCTAATCGCCCGGAAAGACTGTTATATATCTATTTTAGTTAATATTCACAGATATTTATAAAAAAATCCGACCACGCTTTATTAAAGAGTGATCGGATTTTAAATAATTTAGTCAGCGATTAAGGAACTACATTCCTCCATCGCCAGCATTATTAACAGCTTCTTTCAAACCTTTACCTGCAGTAAACTTAGGTCTAGTTGACTGAGGGATTTGAATGACCTCATTGGTACGTGGATTTCGCCCTTGAGATGCTTTTCTAATTGATGTTTTAAATGTGCCAAAGCCTACCAATCTTACTTCTCCTCTTGCTTTAAGAACATCAGTAATTTGGTCAAAAACTGCATTTACTGCCTTTTCTGAGTCAGATTTTTGCATTCCTGTAACATCAGCTACTTTTGCTATTAAGTCTTGTTTGTTCATAACCCCCCCCTTGTTTAGGAGTTTTTGATTCGTAATATAACTATGAGACCTGAACTACTATATATAGTCAAGAAAAAGCCCAAGAAAACTGCTAAAAATTAAAATTTAGGTATTTATATTTAATATAATATAATTAAATCAATGTGTTATTGGATTATCCACATCTTGGTCAGCATCATCTTCAGATATATCACCAGAAGACTTAGGTGAATCCTCCTCATCCCACTCAATAGGCAGGAGAGGCTTTGTCAAAGCTATTTTTAATACCTCTTCAACATTATCAACGAATATTAGTTCCAGTCCATCTTTTACATTATCTGGTATATCAGCCATGTCTTTTTCGTTTTCCTTTGGAATTATAACAGTTTTTGTTCCAGCTCTGAGAGCAGCTAATAGTTTTTCTTTTAAACCGCCAATCCCAAGTGCCTTTCCACGAAGTGTTACTTCACCTGTCATAGCAATATCTTTTCTAACAGGTATACCTGTTAGCACTGAAACTATGGAAGTAACCATTCCTAGGCCAGCGGATGGACCATCTTTTGGAATTGCACCTTCTGGAACATGAATATGGATATCGCGTATCGGAAAAATAGTTGGTTTTATTCCAAACTCAATGCATCTTGAACGAACATATGATTTTGCGGCTTGAATAGACTCTTTCATTACATCGCCTAATTTTCCAGTAATAGTCATGCGGCCTTTTCCAGGCATTATAACCGACTCAATTGGCAATATATCGCCGCCAACTTCTGTCCAAGCAAGACCTGTAACTATTCCAACCTGGTCGTCATTATCAATTTCGCCAAATTTAAATTTTCTAACACCTGCAAACTCATGCAGGTTATCTTTGTTTATTGTTAGTGATCCAATGTCACCTGCTACAATTTTTTTAACTGTTTTACGAGCGATGTTAGCAAGTTCTCTTTCTAAACTCCTTACACCTGCTTCCCTAGTATAATATCTTATTAATCCAGTTATCGCACTATCATCCAATATAAGCTCACCATTCTTTAAACCATGCTTCTCTAACATCTGTGGTGCTAAATGTTGTTTTACAATTTCTACTTTTTCATCTTCTGTATAACCTGCAATTCTAATAATTTCCATTCTGTCTAATAGTGCAGGAGGCATCCTTAATGTATTGGCAGTTGTAATAAACATTGTATCGGATAAGTCATAATCAACTTCTAGATAGTGATCGTTAAACGAATTATTTTGCTCTGGATCAAGCACTTCCAATAAAGCTGATGAAGGATCTCCTCTATAATCAGCTCCTAACTTATCAATTTCGTCTAATAGAAATAATGGATTAGATGATCCAGCTTTCTTCATCATCTGAAGAACCTTTCCAGGCAGAGATCCTATATAAGTTCTTCTGTGCCCTCTAATCTCAGCTTCATCCCTAACTCCTCCGAGTGACATTCTTACAAATTTTCTTCCTGTAGCTCTAGCAATCGATTTGCCCAATGAAGTTTTACCTACGCCTGGAGCTCCAACTAAACATAAAATTGGACCTTTCATTTTCTTTATTCTTTGCTGCACAGCTAAATATTCTAGTATTCTCTCTTTAACTTTTTCTAGACCATAGTGATCTTCGTTAAGAACATTTTCTGCGAATTTGATATTTTTTTTAACTTTTGTCTTTTTACCCCATGGTATTGTTAATATCCAATCTAAATAATTTCTTATAACACTGGATTCAGCAGACATTGGGCTCATTGATTTCAACTTTTTAATTTCTGAATAGCACTTTTCTTTTGCTTCTTTCGATAGCTTTGTGCTCTCGATTTTCTCCTCATACTCCTGAATATCATCTTTACCATCATCGCCTTCTCCAAGCTCCTTTTGGATGGCTTTCATTTGCTCATTTAGATAGTATTCCCTTTGAGTTTTCTCCATTTGATTTTTTACACGACCTCTAATCTTTTTTTCAACTTGCATAACATCGAGTTCTGCTTGAATAAAATTCATTATCTTTTCAAACCTCTCGGTAAGGTCGATTGCTTCCAATATCTCTTGTTTATCAGACAACTTAATTGATAAGTGTGATGCAATTGTATCACTCAACTTAGCTAAATCATCAATTTCGTTTATTGTTCCAAGTACTTCAGGAGGAATTTTTTTATTTAAATTTACATATTTATCAAAAAGATCTGTTATTGATTTAGATAATGCTCTTAATTTTTTATCTGAGCTATCATTGTTCTCATCAATAAGATCAATGTTGGAAACTAGATAATCCGCATTGTCAGTAAATATGTTGATCGAAGCTCTTTGAAGTCCTTCGACAAGTACTTTGACTGTACCGTCAGGTAGCTTTAATAACTGTAATACATTTGCAATTGTTCCAAAGTCAAAAAGGTCATCTTTTTTTGGGTCATCCACTGAAGCACTTTTTTGAGTGATGAGCATGATGCGTTTATCACCAGCCATGACTTTTTCTAGCGCCTTAACTGACTTATCTCTACCAACAAACAATGGAACCACCATATGAGGGAACACAACTATGTCCCTTAATGGCAAGACTGGAATGTTATTTTCTACCATATTCGACTCGATAATCCTTTTATCAATAAGATGATCAATACTAAAACTAGTAAAGTTATTTATTTTTCTTCTACTCTTTAAATGTGTATAAATTCCTAATTTTCAAGGAATAAAAGATTTACGGGCTAAGCACTTGTTTCTGAAGCTTTTTTGCCGTCTGCGTAAGTGTAGAGCGGGCGAGCACGGCCCTCTGCGACTTCAGCATTAATCACAACCTCTTCAACGCCTTCAAGAGAGGGTAATTCAAACATAGTATCGAGCAAGATACTCTCTAGTATAGACCTAAGTCCTCTTGCGCCAGTTTTTCTCTCAATTGCTTTTTTTGCAATTACACCAAGGGCTTCATTTGAAAGTATTAGTTTAACATCTTCCATATTAAATAATGTTTGATATTGTTTTACTAGTGCATTTTTAGGTTCTTGAAGAATTTTCACTAGTGACTCTTCGTCTAAGTCTGTAAGAGTTGTGACAATAGGTAGTCTTCCTACAAATTCTGGTATTAAACCATAACTTAACAAATCTTCAGGCTCTAAATGTTTTAAACTATTACCACCAGATTTCTCTTCATAGCTTTTCACATTTGCTTGAAATCCGATACCTGACCCTTTTGATCTTTTATTAATTATTTTATCTAACCCAGAAAAAGCCCCACCACATATAAATAAAATATTTGTTGTATCTACTTGTAAAAATTCTTGCTGCGGATGTTTTCTTCCGCCTTGTGGTGGTACGCTAGCAACTGTTCCTTCCATTATTTTAAGTAATGCTTGTTGAACACCCTCACCTGAAACATCTCTTGTAATTGATGGGTTTTCGGATTTTCGGCTAACTTTGTCAATTTCATCAATATAAACTATGCCTCTCTGTGCCCTTTCAACATTATAGTCAGATGCCTGTAATAATTTTAAAATGATATTCTCAACATCTTCTCCAACATATCCAGCCTCAGTGAGAGTTGTCGCATCTGCCATTGTAAATGGCACATCTAAGATACGTGCTAGAGTTTGGGCCAATAAAGTTTTACCACAACCAGTAGGTCCAATTAAGAGAATGTTTGATTTAGACAATTCTACATCAGACTTGAAATTGGAATGCTCAATTCTTTTATAATGATTGTGCACAGCTACAGACAAATTGTACTTGGCATCTTTTTGTCCTATTACGAAGTCATCTAAAGTTGCACAGATTTCTTTAGGAGTTGGAATTCTACTTGATGATTTTGCCTTAGTCTCCTTATTCTCTTCTTGAATGATATCGTTACATAACTCAACGCACTCATCACATATGAATACAGTTGGCCCCGCAATCAACTTCTTTACTTCATGCTGACTCTTGCCGCAAAAAGAGCAATAAAGCGTATTCTTGCTTTTACTATCGTTATTATTTTCACTCATAATTCAATTTTTTAACAAACTGCGAATCAATAATTAGTAAGAAAAACATTTCTGTAGAAAAAAAACAATTAATTTAAAAAAAAAGTGTTTATAAACAGTGGATTAAAATGACTATTTGAGGCTATTTCTCAGTTTTTGGCTCAATTCTTTTTTCTTGAATGCTATCAATTATGCCAAATTTCTGTGCCTCTTCCGGTGACATAAAGTTATCTCTTTCAAGCGCCTCCTCGATTACTTCAACGGGTTGGCCTGTATGTTTTGCGTAAATTTTGTTTAAATTTGCTTTCATCGCCAAGACCTCTTTCGCATGAATTTCTATATCAGTTGCTTGTCCTTGAAAGCCAGCAGATGGCTGGTGCACCATTATGCGGCTATTAGGTAAAGCATATCTTTTTCCTTTTTCACCTGCTGCAAGCAAGAATGAGCCCATTGAAGCAGCCTGTCCAAAACAAAGAGTTGAGACTGGAGACTGTATGAATTGCATTGTGTCGTAAATTGCCAATCCATCACTTACAACTCCTCCAGGTGAATTTATATATAATGATATCTCTTTTTCGGGATTTTCAGATTCAAGAAACAAAAGCTGAGCTGAAACTAAAGAGGCCATGTGATCGTTAACTGGCCCAACTAAAAATATTATTCTTTCCTTTAATAATCTTGAATAAATATCAAAAGCACGTTCCCCTCTTCCCGTCTGTTCAACGACCATTGGAACCAATTGATCAAAAATTTTATTATCAATCATTATTACTTCTTAGTTTTTTTCCTAACTGTCTTTTTCTTTGCCATTTTTTTCTTCACTTCAGTCTTTCCAACTGAATTGACGTTATTATACATTTTGATAAACGAATCAACATCAACGTCCTTTTTTTTCAATTTAACCTTCGACAGTATAAAGTCTACAATTTTATTTTCATATAGAGGAGCTTGAAGTTGCATCGCTGCATCCTGATTATTTCTATAATAATCAATCACTTTTTGTTCTTGTCCTTTAAAATTGCTTGCGTACTCAAAAAGGGCTTTATTCATCTCTTCTGGCGTCACTGAGATTTCATTTACTTTCCCAACCTCTTGAAGAATTAAGCCCAATTCAATTCTATTTTTTGCATCTTCCTTAAATTTAGTCTCGTTATCAGGAGTTAATTTTTTATCTTTAATTTCTTTTTGATGATCTATCGAAGATGGACTTTGTGAATTTAAATAATTTGTAGATAAGTTCTGAAATTCAACATTTATAAGATCTTCAGGTAACTCAAATTTGTGCGCTGACTGAAGCTTTTCAAAGAGTACTTTTTTATCGAGATTTTTTGTTAGATCTGAGTACTCACTTTGCATTTGATTTTCGACCTTACTTTTTAGATCCTTTAAATCAGTTGCGCCCATTGATTTTGCCAATTCATCATCTACCTTTGACTCAACGGGTGAACTAATTTTTTTAATGTTGCAATCAAACACAGCATCAGCATTTTGTAATTCTTTTGCTGAATAATCTGCAGGAAATTTGACGTTTATCTTTTTACTATCTCCACTCTTTAGACCCACAAGGCCATCTTCTAAATCTTTTATGTATCGTCCAGAGCCAATTACAATTGTCTGGCTTTCTGCTTTACCTCCATCAAAATTCTTACCATCGATGGTTCCTTCATAATCTAATAAGACAGAGTCCTCTTTCTTAGCCTTATAATCACTGCCTTGCTCTTTATATGTTCTTTGAGATTTAGCAATTAAGTCTATTCGTTTATCAATTTCTTTTTTATCAAGCTTTACCGAGGTTGACTCAATTTCTATTTTACTAAAATCAGCTAATTTTATTTCTGGAAAAACTTCAAACTCAATTTTAAAGGTTTTATCAACATCTTTTTTTTCTTGTTCTTTATCTTTGTAATCAACTTTCGGCTGAGAAACTGGACGATGTTTTCCTTCTTGAATTATTTTTGAGACATTTTCATTTATTACAGCATTTAAAACATCATTGTTAATCGCATCACCATGTTTTTGCATAATAATATTATTTGGAACTTTACCTGGTCTAAAGCCATCAATTTTTACTGATTTTTTTACTTCCTGAATCTTTGACTCTAGCTTTGCGTTAAAATCTACAGATTCAATTGTAAACTCATAAGCTCTTTTCAAACCCTTATTCAATACTTCTTTATAACTCATATTATCTTCTTACTAACAAATTGGTGCGGATAGAGGGACTCGAACCCCCATGAGTTGCCTCACTGGTACCTAAAACCAGCGTGTCTACCAATTCCACCATATCCGCGATTAATAGAAAATGCAAAATAGACTATTTTTTAGATGAATACAGTAAAATATTTAAATTTGATGCTATAGTTTTGACCATTAATTATGAGAAAAAATATTGTATTTTTAGATAGATCCACTTTTCCGTCTAATATTTTATTTCCAAAACTTGATTTTAATCATAAGTGGAAAAATCATAATTTTACAAAAGTAAATGAAGTCAAAAAAAGGATTGAGAAAGCACATATAATTGTTACCAATAAAATTGAACTGAATAGAGATAATTTATCTAGTGCAAAAAATTTAGAACTAATTGCGATAACTGCAACGGGAACGAATATAATAGACTTAGAGTACTGCAAAAAACATAACATCTCCATATGCAATCTAAGAGACTATGCTTCTATCTCGGTCGCTGAACACGTTTTAACTCTCATGCTTGCGCTTTCTAAAAATATTAAAGGTCTCGAGAAAGATATAGACAAGAAACTTTGGCAAAAAAGAAAAGTATTTGCATTACTTAGTAGAGAAATAAATAACCTACATGGCAAAACATTAGGCGTAATTGGAAAAGGTTCAATCGGTATGAAAGTTGGCAGAATAGCTAAAGTATTTGGAATGAATATTAATTATTTTTCAGTAAGAAATTATAAAAAAACTAAATTCTTAAAATTCTTATCATCTCTGGACTATTTATCTATTCATTGTCCCTTGAATAAGAAAACAAAAGACTTGATAACAATTAAAGAATTAAAAATAATGAAAAAAAATATGATCTTAATTAATACTGCCAGGGGTGGTGTAGTTAATGAAAATGATCTAGCAAAAGCATTAAAACAAAAAATCATAGCAGGAGCTGGAGTTGATGTCACAACTAGTGAGCCTCCAAAAAAGTCTCATGCTTATTATAGCATATTAAAGGAAGCAAATTTCATTTGGACACCCCATACTGCATGGGCATCAAATGAAACCTTGCAAAAAGCAATTGATCAATTAATAAATAATATAAATTCTTTTTATAAAGGAAGAAAAAGAAATATCGTCTAAGCCTTTTTTATTCCAGCACACTTTTTTGAACAGTATATTACTCTGTCCCAGTTCAACCTCCATTTTTTTCTCCAGTTGAAAGGACGATTACAAACTGGGCATATTTTAGATGGTAAGTTTTCTTTTTTCATGATCTAATTATTAAATAATATGAAATTGTTCCAAGTCCATACAGGTTTTTATGATCCTAATATCTCAGATGGCTTTTACGAAGGGCACACTAATATCTTTGTCTGTGCGAAAGATGATAAAGAAGCTCGAAAAAAAGTGAAAGAAAAAGAAGAATATAAGAAATTTAAGATGCACATTGATGGTATTCAGGAAATTACTATCGTCGATAACTATAAAGTTGAGCTAAACAAAATTTAGGCCCTAGCGCACTTACCGCTCATAAAGGTTCTATATATTTCATTCACTTCCTCGTCAGTAAGAGTTGTTCTATTAAACATTTTATCAATTATATAGCACTTTTGATCAACAGTTATGCTCTCACTAGATATTCCTTGAAGAATTGAATTAGCCGATAAAGTGTTATTAAACATTGCAATGCCTTTATCATTTACTGAATCAAAAACTATGAACCTCTCATTCCCTTTCTGAGCATCCCAAGGCATCCATTCTGTATCTACATCATAAGGTATAGAATTTGGATTTCCATCATATGCAAAATTTACCCAGTACTTTCCCATTTTTGTTGCCAAATCTAAATCTGTCTCTCTGTTATCTTCGTCATACATTATGTCATTAATTGCATCAAAACTCTCACCCAATAAACCGCCAGACTTAAAAATAAAAGCTAATTCCATTGCGTGACCAGCACCTAATAACCTCGGCAAATCAAGATTTATATTCACACCTGGAATATTAAAGCCAATTATCTGATCTAAACCTAAGTCACTGTTTTGCTCATCCCAATCAAATCTATATGCGTATACATTCGAACTCTTATTTAAAGATGTGAAGTCAGACGGGAGATCTACTGCACCGTATTTCCATGACTCTGCCATGTATCTTGCATATACATCATAGAATTTAGGATCTTTTGGCTTTACGTATAAATCGAAATATTCTGAAATAGGTCTAAGAAAAGCAAGAGGTCTTTCAACGAATGCATCATTTGCGAACATAAAAAGTTTGTCTTCATCTCTTGTAGAGCCAAATATCATCGGTTTATCGTGCATTTCGCCATCACGATATACCCCGTATATACCTTTCATTGGTATAACAACGCCGTCTGGGATTACATTTGGAACATCTATTAATCCACCAGTATCATTTCTCACCCGATAATAAGAAATTATATCGTTTGCATTTGCTGATCTCAAAAATTCTTTGGACAGAAATTTATTGCCCATAAAATTAGAAATTTCTTCATCAGCAATATTTGGATTTTCAGATTTAATAAGGTGTTTTAGTAAACTCAAAGAACCAGCCCTTTCATTGTTTTCAGAGTATTCAAGTGAATCTGATCCAAGATAGCCACTTTGCGAAATACCCCTTTGAAACAAATCTTTGCTTAATGGTGAAGACATAAGAGAAATCACATTTCGAGCTCCGGCAGACTCTCCAAAAATTGTTATGTTCTCTGGATCACCATTAAAAAAGGAAATATATTCATTCACCCATTCAAGGGATTTTATAATATCTAATGTTCCAAAATTAGCACTACTATCTAAAGGGTTTTCTGAGTCTTGATTTAACCCGCTGTACGCAAACCATCCAAAAGGTCCTAGCCTGTAGTTTGTTGTGACTAATATTACATCATGATCTAAAATAAAATCGCCTGATGTAAATATATTTGAAGCTGAATATCCCCAAGTATTGCCGCCACCATGAATCCAAAATACAACTGGCAGCTTTTCTTTGCTCTTATATGCTTTTTCAGAAAGATATATATTTAAGTACAAACAATCTTCAGAACCTATGATTGACCCACCCTCAATGCCATCCATTGAATCATAAAAGTTACTAACTTGCATACACCTATTCGGTAGAGTGGTTGCTTTAAATGTATCAGGATAGCTATCTAATTCCCTGGGAGCTTTCCATCTCAGGTCACCTACTGGAGGCTTTGCAAAGGGAATCCCAACAAAGGAAATTGTCTTTTTGTCTCTCTTTTCTTTTGCTACAGAACCAATAAATTCAGTTTTATTTGTTTTAAAAATGTAAGACTCTTCTGCATAAAGTGTGCTAACTAGCAGAAGCATAAGTAAAACTAAGGCTACAATTGTTTTATTTAATATCTTTGACATACGAGTGCAGTTTTTTAATGATCAGAGGAATGTTGTCAATAAGATCCTCAGCTATAAGTCCTGGACCTATCATTTCTCCAAGTTTTGAGTGAATATATGCTCCAGCGCAAGCCGCATCAAAAGCATTCATCTTATTATCTCCAACAAGTGAAGCGATGATTCCAGCAAGAACATCGCCTGATCCCGCTGTTGCTAGATATGGAGCTTCGCTTGAATTTATTACAACATTACCTTTAGGGTCAGCAATGACTGTATCAGCACCTTTGAGTAAAACTATACTTCCTGCTAATTTGGCTGCCTCAACACACTTGAGCACTTTGTCATCCATTAATGCAATACCGTCACCAAATAGTCTTTTAAATTCACCTTCATGAGGTGTGAGTATTGTATGCGGATAAGTATCTATGAATAATTCTTCAGGATTACTCTCAAAACATGTAATTGCGTCTGCATCAATTACACAATGATCCACAAAAGCTAGTGCCATTAAAGTTCTTGCTTTAGTTTCATCGTTTATTCCATTCCCAGGGCCTATGAGTACGCTTGAAACTCTTTTGTCTTTTAAAAGTTTTTGAAAATCGTTTTTTTCTTTTATCACTGATAGCAATTCAACAGAGATTTGGGGTTCTAATATTTTTGCTGTTTCTTCATCGCAGACCATTGTTACTGCTCCTGACCCAACGCGCATAGCTGATCGACCAGCTAATCGAGCTGCTCCAGTTTGAAATTGAGGACCAGTATTAATTATAAGCATTCCTCTTGAATATTTATGATCGCTTGAAACTGGAAATGGAAAATTTTTAATCCATAATGATGGATCATTTTTTTTTATATTCGGCATGATTTTATCAAATACATTTTTTTTGATTCCAATATCCTCAACTACTATTTCTCCACAATATTTTTTTCCAGGATATAAATAATGACATTTTTTTTTATTAAAAAAAGTAATTGTTTTTGAGGCTTTGAAAGCATCACCAAGAACAGTAGATGTATCGCCATTAATGCCAGATGGAATATCTACGGAGTAAACATCTAATTTAGAATTATTAATATTATTAATTAAAGTTATTAAATCACCAGACATTGTCCTTGATAGTCCTGTACCAAACAAAGCGTCAACTACATAACAATAATTTGTTATACTTTTAATTTTAGAAACAAATAATGAGTTATTAAGTTTTTGTTTATAATATAAATTGTCATTGCTTTCCCTGGCTTTACTAATAGGGCAGTAAATATCAATTTCCATGCCTTGCTTTAAAAGAAGGTCCGCAGCAACATAGCCGTCACCACCATTATTTCCCGGGCCACAAATAAAGAGCGCCCTTTTACCTTTTTTAATTGGAAGATTATTGAAAACCTTTTTACCCGCGTTAAACATTAGATCCAGACTAGAAATACCAGACTCAATAGTTAAAAGGTCGGCCTTTGCCATTTCTTTATTACTAAGAATGAATTGAGTCATTTATTAGAATTCGCCTCTAAGTGCATGTTTTAAATAAGGATATGCAAATTATATATCCATTTATATTTAAATCTATATGTCAATTTGGCATAAAAACATTATATATACATTCTATCATTAATTTTAACTTCTTTCAGAAAATTAATATATAAAACTCTATAGTTAACTCATAATGAAAAAAATCGAAGCCGTTATAAAGCCATTTAAGATAGATGACGTAAAAGAAGCGCTTGAAAAAGTTGGGGTGCGTGGGATCACCATATCTGAAGCCAAAGGCTTAGGAAGGCAAAGAGGTTTTACTGAAGTTAACACTGGTGTTGAATATGGTGATTTTCTTCCGAAGATTAGATTAGAAATAATCTTACAAGATGATCTTGTCGATACGGCCGTCGAAGCAATAAGGGCTTCGGCAAATACAAATCGTATAGGTGACGGTAAAATATTTGTTTCGAACGTTGAAACAGTTATGAGAATTCGTACAGGCGAGACTGGTTCGGACGCATTATAAACTTAATTCAGGGAGAAATTAATGTCAGATATGAAAACTTATGAATACATATGGCTTGATGGTTATACACCAGAGCCTTTTATGCGAAGTAAAGTAAAAGCAACAGAAGAAAAATCAGCACCGGACTGGTCATTTGATGGTTCTTCTACTCAACAAGCTGAAGGAGGTAGCTCAGACTGTCTTCTTCTACCTGTTCAAACTTATTCTAATCCAAATGGGCACGATATAGTAATGACTCAGGTACAGGCTGCAGACCATACAACTCATCCATCAAACTTTAGAGCGGCGGCAGCGGAAGTTGTTACTGATGAATGGTGGTTTGGTTTTGAACAAGAATTCTTTTTAACTGACGCTAAAACAGGTGAGCCACTTGGCTGGGAAGATGGTACGCCAAGAGAGCAAGGTGAATTTTATTGTGGTGTTGGAGCTGGCAATGTTGTTGGTAGAGCAATATCAGATGCACATCTAAAAGCTTGTATTGATCTTGGGATTACACTTACTGGAACTAATGCTGAAGTTGCTCTTGGACAATGGGAATATCAATGTTTTGGAAAAGGAATAAAGGCTGCTGACGACTTATGGGTTAGTCGATATTTACTCATGAAAACTGCTGAGGAACACGGCGTCGGAGTGAACTTCCACCCAAAACCAAAAACTGGTGATTGGAACGGATCTGGCATGCATACTAATTTTTCAAACGAACAAATGAGATCTTCTGGATCAGAAGAATTGTTCACATCAATGTGCGATAAGCTTGGAAAAGTTCATGAAGAAGGCATTTCAGCTTATGGGTCGGACAATAATATGAGGCTTACCGGCCTTCACGAAACACAAAGTATCGACAAATTTTCTTATGGTGTGAGTGATAGAGGTGCTAGTATACGTATTCCAGTTTATACTGTTGAACATAATTGGAATGGGTACCTTGAAGATAGAAGGCCAGCATCAAATGCTGATCCATACAAAATTGTATCACATATAGTTGGGACTTTGACTAAATAAATTCCATAATTAGGGGATCATATGGGTACTGCGAACGAAGTACTAAAGAAATTTAAAAATGGTGAGGTCAAGTATCTCGATATGAGATTTACCGATCCAAAAGGTAAGCTTCAACATTTGACAATGGATGGTACAGCAGTTGACGATGATCTCCTAAACAGCGGGGTGTTCTTTGATGGATCCTCTATTTCGGGCTGGAAGGCTATTAATGAGTCCGACATGGTACTAAAGCCTGATCTGTCCACAACAGTGATGGATCCTTTTACTGCTCAACCAACTCTAATTGTTTTTTGCGATGTTCTGGATGCAGTTTCAAAAGAACCATATGAAAGAGATCCAAGAGGGACTGCAAGGAAAGCAGAAGAGTATGTCAGAGCAAGTGGAATAGGCGATACTATATATATGGGCCCGGAGGCAGAGTTTTTTATATTTGATGATGTAAAATTTCAAGTTGATATGAATAAATCGATGTTTGAAATTGATAGTACTGAAGGTCCATATAATTCTGGACGCTCTTATGAAAGTGGTAATTTGGCACACAGACCAGATGTAAAAGGAGGATATTTTCCTGTACCGCCTGTTGATAGCGCACAAGATATAAGAACAGAATTTCTTGAAGAATTAAAAAATTTAGGACTGAAGATGGAAAAACATCATCATGAAGTTGCTCCAAGTCAACATGAATTGGGACTGAAGTTTGATACTTTACTTAAACAGGGCGATGCTATGCAGCTTTATAAGTATGGCGTACACATGGTCGCTAATGCATTTGGTAAAACTGCTACATTCATGCCTAAGCCAGTTAAAGGTGATAATGGAACTGGAATGCACACACACCAATCTATATGGAAAAATGGCGAACCTCTATTCGCAGGAGATAAATATGCAGGCTTATCCGAGATGGCATTGCACTACATTGGTGGAATCATAAAACATGGAAGGGCACTTAACGCGTTTACGAATGCTAGCACAAACAGTTATAAGAGACTGATACCAGGGTTTGAGGCTCCTGTAATACTTGTATACTCAGCAAGAAACAGATCTGCCTCGTGTCGAATACCTGTTTCAGATAATCCGAGAGGAAAAAGAGTTGAAGTAAGGTTTCCAGATCCCTCAGCAAATCCTTATTTGGCATTTTCAGCAATGCTAATGGCGGGAATGGACGGTATAAAAAATAAAATTGATCCAGGAAATGCTGCTGATGAAGATCTTTATGAATTACCTGAGGCAGAAGTTAAAAAATTGCCAACTGTTTGCGGCTCTCTTAGAGAGGCACTTGAGGCGGTTGACGAAGATAGAGCTTTTTTAACTGAAGGTGGAGTTTTTACTGATGACCAAATTGATGCATATATAGACCTGAAAATGGAAGATGTATATGATCTAGAACATTCTCCTCATCCTATTGAATACAAAAACTATTTTAGTGTGTGACAATTAGTTGAATTCTAAAGGGTGACCTTTGCAAATAAAATGCTATATATATTAAAATGGAATTAACAACAGAACACGAAGAATTAAAGAGATCAGCTCTTAAATTTGTTGAAGATGAAATTAACCCTTATGTTGACGAGTGGGAAGAAAATGAAATTTTTCCAGCCCATGAGCTATTCAAAAAATTAGGTGATCAAGGATTTCTTGGAGTAACTAAACCTGAAAAGTACGGTGGATCTGGATTAGACTATTCATACGGAGCAGTTCTTAATGAGGCATTGGCACATATTAAATGTGGCGGTGTTCCAATGGCTATTGGTGTACAAACAGATATGTCAACTCCGGCATTGGCGCGCTTCGGCAGTGAAGAGATATGCAATGAATTTTTAAAACCGTCTATTACTGGAGATCTTGTTTCTTGCCTTGGTGTTTCTGAACCAAGTGCTGGTTCTGATGTGGCTGCTATTAAGACTCATGCAGTTAAGGATGGCGATGATTACGTAATCAATGGATCAAAGATGTGGATTACAAATGGCACTCAAGCAGACTGGATGTGTATGCTTGCAAACACTGAAACAGACCATAAGAATAAACATTTAAACAAATCTCTTATATGTGTACCCCTTAAGGAAGATGGCAAAAGAGCAAAAGGTGTAACTATCAATCGTAAATTAAAAAAAATGGGCATGCATTCGTCTGATACTGCTGAAATATTTTTTGATGATGTAAGAGTGCCACAAAAAAATTTAGTCGGAGAAGAAGGTAAAGGCTTTATTTATCAAATGATGCAATTTCAAGAGGAAAGACTTTATGCAGCTATTGCTGGCTATACTGGCTGTGAATTAGCTATTAATGAAACTATTAATTATACAAGACAAAGAAAAACATTTGGCAAGCCAATTCTAGATAATCAGATTGTTCATTATAAACTTTCTGAGCTTATGACGGAAGTTGAAGCTCTAAAGGCTCTTACATGGAAAGGAATTGAGATACATGTAAATGGTGGTGATTGTACAAAGCTAGCTTCAATGTCAAAGCTAAAGGCGACACGACTTTCTAGAAAAGTTAATGATGAGTGCTTACAATATTGGGGTGGAATGGGTTATATGAATGAGTCGCCTATTTCAAGAGCATATAGAGATGGACGTTTAGGTTCGATTGGCGGTGGATCAGATGAAGTAATGCTAGGCATTATTTCAAAATATCTCGATATTCTTCCAGGAAAAAATTAACTACATTCTTGCAACGCCGAAAGTATTTGGCTTTAATTCTCTTTTATCGCCATCACTGATGATGTTTAAGCATTCACCTAAAATCTTTCTTGTATCTTTTGGATCAATTATTCCATCATCCCATAATCTTGCTGAGCAAAAAATTGCCTCACCTTCCTCACGGTATTGATCAATTATTTTCTGCTTCATACCTTCAAGCATTTCAAGGTTCTCTCCGTAAATTTTTTTGGGGTCTTGACCTTTTCGTTCGGCACCTTCAAGAGCTACTTGAGCCATTGTTCTAGCAGCCTGTTCCCCTCCCATTACACTCATTTTTGCATTTGGCCATGAGAACAAAAATCGAGGATCATAAGATCTTCCCGCCATTCCATATTCTCCCGCACCAAAAGAGGCTCCAATCCTAAGTGTTATTTTAGGAACGGTGCAATTAGTAACCGCCTGTATCATCTTTGATCCGTGTCTTATCATTCCTTTTGCTTCCTCTTTAGTTCCCACCATAAAACCAGTTATATTTTGAAGAAAAATTAGCGGCGTATTTGATTGAGAACAAATTTGTATAAATTGAGTAGCTTTGTTTGCACTCTCAGAAAATATCGGTCCATTGTTCCCTAAAATTCCAACTTTATAACCTTGAATAGTTGCATGTCCTGTTATAAGGGTTTTACCCCAGCCTTCTTTAAACTCTAAAAAATCAGAACCATCAACAATTCTTGCAATCACTTCCCGACAATCATACGGGGTTTTATAATCAACTGGAACAACCCCAGTTAACTCATCAGGTGAATAAACGGGCTCATCATACTCAGACTTTTGAGTAGAAATAAAATCATTATTCCATCCAATATTCTTCATGACATCTCTTGCAATTTCGATTGCATGTGCATCATCGTTTGCCATATATTCAGCAAGTCCTGAAACAGCAAAATGTAAATCTGCTCCACCAATTTCTTCGTCAGTAGCAATCTCGCCAAGCGAAGCTCTCAATAAAGGAGGACCAGCTAAAAATATTTTTGATCTTTCTTTAACTACAATTATGTAGTCTGATAAGCCTGTCTGGTAAGCGCCACCTGCAGTTGATGAACCGTGAACTACGCCAATTGTCGGAATTCCCATTGCTGACATTTTAGAAAGATTGGCAAAACTTCTACCGCCTTTAATAAACATATCGGTCTGTCTCAGTAGATTTGCACCAGCACTCTCTATTAACTGAATAAAAGGTAATTTATTTTCAAAAATTATTTGAGCGCCTCTTAACGCCTTTTCAGTGCCCATCGCAGATGCACTTCCCCCTTTAATACCCGCATCTGAAACACCAATCATACAACGAACACCTGCAACATAACCAATACCGCTAATAGAGTTTCCCCATCCAATATTTTTATCGCCATCATCATCGCCAATCTTGTAACCAGCAAGGGTGGATAATGGAAGCCAAAAACTACCTGGATCTAATAGTCTTTTTAATCTTTCACGAGGCAGCAACTGTCCTCTTTTATCAAACTTAGCCTTAGACCTAGCGGAATTATCTGCTATTTTTTGTTCTAAAGTTCTAATTTCATCAATAAGGTTTTGATGGTCCTCCTGATTTTTTTTGAAGGACTCTGAATTAATCATTATTTTTGATTCAATAACCGGCATACTAAAATCCTAATAAATTCATGCTGTTAGAGTAAATAAATATTACACAATGTAAAGAATCTATTATTAGTTGTATTGTTTGTTATGAGAAAGAAATCAAAGAAAAATAAATCAATTAAAAAGAAGAGTTCATCCAAAAAGACAATAAAAAATTCAAACACATCTTACACCGCAAAAGATATTGAAGTCCTTGAAGGTTTAGAACCGGTTAGAAAGCGACCCGGAATGTACATTGGGGGAACAGATATAATGGCAATGCATCACCTGGTAAGCGAGGTACTTGATAATTCAATGGATGAAGTTGTTGCTGGTTTTGCAAATAAGGTAGAAATTAAGCTTGTTTCCCAGGACACGATTGAAATCTCTGATAATGGGCGAGGTATTCCTGTTGATAAGCATCCAAAATTTAAAATACCTGCAGTTGAAGTCATTATGACAACACTACATTCTGGGGGCAAGTTTTCAAAAAATAATTACAAAACTTCTGGCGGTTTGCATGGCGTTGGAATTTCTGTTGTAAACGCGCTATCTAAAAAACTTACTCTTGAAATTGCAAGAGATAAAAAATATTTTGTACAAACTTATAGTCAAGGTTCTCCTAAAAATAAATTAAAAGCATCCGCAAAAGGTCCTCTTAAAAAGGGTACAAAAATAGTATTTTCACCAGACCCAGAAATTTTTGGCAAAGAAATAGAATTTGATGCTTCAATTATATATAATATGGCAAAAGCTAAAGCCTATCTTATACCAGATGTTGAAATTCATTGGTCATGCAGTAAGGCAACCGCCAAAAAAAATATTCCATTATCAGATAAACTACATTACTCCGATGGAATTAAAGATTATTTAAATAATCTTTGTACGCCCAATGACCCTATTTTTGAAGATCCATTTTATTTCAACACCGAGATAGATGTTGATAGTGGTAAAATTGAGGGAATTATAAATTGGTTTGATGTGATGGAACCTATAAATGAATCTTATTGTAACACTATTAAAACCCCATTGGGTGGTACTCATGAAAGCGGTTTCAAGTCAGGAATTTATAAGGCATTTAAAGATTTTTCAAAAATTAAATACGAAAAAAAATCATCTCAAATTAATCAAGAAGATCTCTTTGGTTCATCTGGATCAATCTTATCTGCTTTTATAGAAAACCCTGAGTTTCAAGGTCAGACAAAAGAAAAGTTATCAAGTATAGAGCCTGGTCGTAAAATTGAAATGAAAGCACGACAACTATTTGAACAATGGCTTACAAAAAAAACAAGGTCTGCAGAAGAATTATTTCAATACGCATTTAATCGATCACAGTTAAGACTGCAATCCAAGTCAAATCAAATCATAGAAAAAAATATAAAAAGAAAAAAAACAACCTTACCAGGTAAACTTGCTGATTGTTCAATTGATGGAAATAAAGGAACTGAAATTTTTCTTGTTGAAGGAGACTCGGCTGGTGGATCGGCAAAACAAGCAAGAGATCGCCAAACACAGGCCATTTTACCTTTAAGGGGTAAGATTTTAAATGTGATCAGTGCTGGAAGAGATAAAATAAATGCCAACCAAGAAATTACTGATTTAATGCAAGCTATTGGATGTAAGCGAGGAGATAAATTTAATAGCAAAGATATTAGATACGAAAAAATTATAATTATGACAGATGCTGATGTTGACGGTGCTCATATATCCACCTTATTGATGGCATTCTTCTATAAAGAATTTCCAAAACTAATTGATGAAGGGCATCTGTACTTATCCGTGCCTCCTTTATACAAAATATCTAAAGGAGCTAAAACGTATTACGCTGTAAATGATAAGCATAAAGAAGAAATAATAAAAAAAGAATTTAAAAATTCAGACGTTACCATTAATAGATTTAAAGGATTAGGTGAGATGATGCCTGCTCAATTGAAAGAGACAACTATGTCGCAGGAAAATAGAACCTTATTAAAAGTTCAAATTGCATCAAAAGACAAAAAGAAAACTCATAAATCTGTAGATTCTCTAATGGGCAAAAAACCTGAGTTGAGATTTAAGTTTATTGTCGAAAACTCAAAAAAAATAGCAGCTGAGAGTATTCTCTAAGATAACCTTTTTATATTTTTTTCCGTAGATTCAGTAAATGGAGCTGTAATCATCTTACCCGCATCTAAGATATTTTGACCCTTCAGAACTGATCTCTTATGACTAAAGTTCTTAAAGCCATCGTAACCATGATAAGAGCCCATTCCACTAGGACCAACCCCTCCAAAAGGTAGATCATGCATAGAAAATTGAAATAAGACATCGTTTATAACCGCTTGACCAGATGAAGTATTGTTTAACACAGTATCAATTTCTTTTTTGTCATCGCCAAAATAATATATTGCAAGCGCTTTAGGGTTCTTATTTATGAACTCTATTGTTTCATCAAAGCTTTTGTATGTTTTTACTGGCAATAAAGGTCCAAATATTTCTTCTTGCATAATCTTCATATCATCCGTTGGATTTAAAACTAAAGTAGGTAATATTTTATGGTGCTCTTGTTGCGAAAGGTCCTCGTTTGCAGGGTTTATTTCTACAATAGTAGCTCCCTTTGACTCAGCATCTTTTACTAATTCACGAAGTCTCTCATAGTGATTTAAATGAATTATGGATGTATAATCTGGATTATTTTTTATCGTTGGATAATTTTCACTAACATGGGATTTTGCATGATCAACAAATTCATCTGTTTGCCCCTCAGGAACCATTACATAATCAGGTGATATACAAATTTGCCCTCCATTTAAGAGCTTTCCCATCATTATCTTATCAACACTTTTTTTCATTTTAGCATTTGGACCAACTATTACTGGTGACTTGCCACCTAATTCAAGAGTAAGCGGTACTAAATTTGATGCTGCCTCAGATGCAACTTTTTTAGCTACATTTGTTGATCCAGTGAAAAGCAGATGATCAAATGGTAATCCTGCAAAATCTTGCGAAGTTTGAGGACCTCCATTTACTATAACAACTTCTTCATCACTAAAAAATTTATTAATAAGTTCTTCAGTTAATTCAGAGGTTGCTGGAACAAACTCTGAGAGCTTCATCATTGCATTATTTCCAGCCGCAAATATTTCTATTAAAGGCGCAATACTTAGAGTTAGTGGGAAGTTCCAAGGAGAAATAACACCAACTACTCCATAAGGCTGGAATTGAACGTAAGCTTTTGCGCCAAGTAATCCTAATGGAAAGTTAGGTTTTCGCTTATCAGGCTTAACCCAACTTTTAATATTTTTTAAGGCGTCTTTTGCATTATTAATTACAGGCATTGTGTCAGCCATTAAGCTTAACTGTTCATGTCGTGTGCCAAAATCAGATCTTAACGCGTCGTGAAAAGCATCTATATTTTCCTCAACTAAAGTTTGTATTCTTTTTATACGATCAATACGTACATTTAAATCTGGGTTGAAGTTTTTTAAAAATGGTTGTTTTAATTTATTTAATTTTGAGAGCATTTCGTCTCTACTTACCTCTGGATAAGTGCTCCCTATAGATACGTTTCCTAATCCCATATTTTATCCTTTATTAAACAAGTTTTATAAACTAATCCAAAATAACAAAAAAATATACTTTTTTGTTTTCTCATATGCATGTAATACTTAGTAGATGACCAATGTTTTAAAAACTGAAATCGTTGATGACATAGCTATTTTAACGCTGAATGACCCTGAAAGGCTAAACGCACTTACTATGGACATGATTTCAGAGCTTCATAAGCAAGTAAAATCAATAAATAGTGGAGAATTAAAAGTTCGATGTGCCGTCCTAACAGGAGCTGGGAGAGGTTTTTGTGCTGGCGCAAACCTTGTTGAAGGAGCAAGCTTAGGTGATAATATAGATCCAGGGGAAACCTTAGAAAAAGTTTACCATCCTTTTTTAATAGATTTAAAAAATCTAAATGTTCCATTGATTACGGCTGTTAATGGAGTAGCTGCTGGCGCAGGTTGTTCATTGGGTGTATTTGGAGATTTAGTTTATGCTTCTAAATCTGCATACTTTTATCAAGCGTTTAAATTTATAGGACTTGTTCCAGATGCTAGCTCTACGTACGTAATTCCTCGAAAAATAGGTATGGCAAGAGCAATGGAATTTTCATTAATTGGTGAAAAAGTTTTAGCTGATAAAGCTCTTGAATGGGGTCTTGTAAATCATGTTGTTGAAGATGACAAACTAATGGAAGAAGTAATGAGTACAGCAAGAACATTAGCTTCAGGACCTACTGTAGCTTTAAAATTAATTAAACAATTATATTGGGATAGTTTTTCGAATAACTTTGAAGGTCAGCTTGCTGCGGAAAGCTCAGCACAAACAATTGCTGGCAAAACTGAGGATAGCAAAATTGGAGTAATGTCGTTCATTCAAAAGAAAAAAGCTGAATTCAAAGGTAAGTAACTAAGATTTATAGCTTTCAAGAAATTCTTTTGAAAAAGACATAAAGCGACCCTCCTCTATAGATTTTCTAATATCTGCCATAAGACTCTGATAAAAATATATATTATGCAAAGAAAGCAACATGCCACCTAGCATCTCCTTTGCATTAAATAAATGATGTATATACCCAGCAGAGTAATTTTTACATACAGGATTATCTGAGTTTTTATCAATTGGATCATCTAAATTTTTGTATTTTGCATTTCTAATATTAATTGGTCCATGACGAGTAAAGGCTTGTCCATTCCTACCACTTCTAGTTGGCAATACGCAATCAAACATATCAATTCCTCTAGCAACACTACCAAGAATATCATCAGGCTTACCCACACCCATTAAATAATGTGGTTTGTCGTCAGGTAGATGAGGCGAAGTAAATTCAAGTACCTCAAACATTTGAGCTTGGCTTTCACCTACTGCAAGACCCCCTACTGCATAACCATCAAAATTTAGTGCTTCTAGAGCTTTTACAGACTCTTTTCTTAAATCCTCAAACACGCTTCCCTGAACGATGCCAAATAATTTGTTGTTATTTCTTTCTATGAAATAATCTTTACATCTTTTTGCCCATCTCATAGATAATTCCATTGAGTTTTTTGCTTGATCATGGGTACAAGGAAAAGCTGTACATTCATCAAACGCCATTACAATATCTGAGTTTAAGTTAGTTTGTATTTCCATTGAACTTTCTGGGGTAAGCATTACTTCTTTTCCATCTATATGTGATGAAAACTTAACACCTTCCTCACTGATCTTTCTTAGCTTAGATAGAGAAAATACTTGGTATCCACCAGAATCTGTGAGTATAGGTTTATCCCAATTCATAAACTTATGAAGTCCGCCGAATTCTTTTATTAGTTCGGATCCTGGTCTGAGCATTAGATGGTAAGTATTGCCTAAAAGGATTTCCGAGCCTGTTTCAATTAGGTCCTTTGTAAAGACACCTTTGACGGTTGCAGCTGTACCAACTGGCATAAAAGCAGGCGTATTTATCTCCCCATGAGAGGTTATTAATTTACCCCTTCTGGCATTTCCATCTGTTTTAAGTATTTTAAATTTGCTCATTTCTTAAATAGTAAACTAACATCACCGAATGAAAAGAAACGGTATTTATTTGTTACGGCATGTTTATAAATTTTAAATATTTCTTCAGTGCCTGCAAATGCGGAGACTAATAGCAATAAAGTAGATTTTGGTAAATGAAAGTTAGTCAATAGCATATCAACAATTTGAAACTTATATCCAGGCTTTATAAATATATTAGTTTCTCTATTAAATTTCTCTACTACATTATTTTTTGCGGCACTTTCTAAAAGTCTTAGTGTCGTTGTTCCAACAGCAATAATTTTTCCACCTTTTTTCTTACATTGATTAATTTTCAATGCAGTTTTTTCATCAATTATACCGTACTCAGAATGCATTACATGATTATCAACATCCTCGTTTCTTATAGGCATGAACGTACCGGCCCCAACATGTAAAGTAATCTCAACTAATTGATCACTCTCAACCAGTTTGTTTATTATTTCATCATTAAAATGTAAACCAGCAGTAGGAGCTGCTACAGAACCTTTTTCTTTTGCATATACAGTTTGATAATCAGTAAAATCCTGTTTATCACTTTTCCTTTTTTTTTGAATATATGGTGGCAGCGGCATAAGTCCAAATTGGTTCAAAAAATTATCAAATTCTTCCTCACTACAATTAAATTCTAATTCAACCTCACCATAATCTAATTTTTTTCTAATTGTACAAGAGATCTCATTATTGAAACTGATGATACTGTTTTCACTTACATTCTTTGTACGTTTCAAAAATGCAAGCCACTTATTGCTTGATAATTTTTTATGAAGTGTAACCTTAATGTTTTTTTTTGAGTGAAATCCCTCAAGGAAAATAGGGATAACTTTTGTGTTATTAATTACAACCAAGTCATTATGGCCAACATAATCAATAAATTTACTGAAGTTCGTATCAGATATCTCATTTTTATAAACCAACATCCTCGATTCTTCTCGAGGCTCACATGGTCTTTCAGCGATCAGATTATCTGGTAGTTCAAAGTCAAATTGACTTAATTTCATGAAAATTATAGATCTGAAATGACCCTTACAGTTATCATTTCATCTGGGTCATCTACACTTCCAGAGCCTGGCTCTCCTCGTTTAATCTTGTCAACAAACTCCATCCCTTCTACGACTTGGCCAAAAACAGTATACTGGCCGTCTAGATGTGGAGCCTCGGCAAAACATATAAAAAATTGACTATTAGCTGAATCCGGGTCGGCTGTTCTTGCCATTGATACTGTTCCACGAAGATGAGGTGTATCACCAAATTCATTTTTCAAATCAGGTTTGGTTGATCCGCCTGTTCCATTTCTATTTTCGCCATCACCAGTTTGAGCCATAAAGCCCTCTATAACACGGTGAAAGGGTACTCCATCATAAAAGCCTTCTCTTGCAAGTTCTTTAATTCTATTTACGTGATTTGGAGCAATATCAGGTAGTAATTCTATTATTACATTACCATCTTTCAGCTCTATTTGGATTGAATTTTCTGGATCATTTGCCATGACAACTCCTTCTGCGATTAACGCTATAAAAAATGAAAATACAAAGATTAAAGTTCTTATTAATTTCATTTTATTTATTTGAATTTATCTTTTAATTTTTGCTCAACAAATTTATTTGTAAAATTACTGATATTTCCTCCCAAACGTGCAATTTCTTTTACAAAATTAGAGGAAATTGATTGCCGTTGAGCATCTGCCATCAAGAATACTGTTTCAATATTATTATCTAACTGTCTATTCATACCCAACATCTGAAACTCATATTCAAAATCAGAAACAACACGAAGACCTCTTATGAGTATCTTTGCATCTAGCGAATTAGCTAAATCAATCAATAAATTATCAAATGCAATTACTTCAATTTTATCATTTGATGAAAACTCATTTTCTATCATTTCTTTTCTTTCATCTAAATCAAATAAAGGTGATTTATGCGGGCTGTCAGCAACTGCGATATATAATTTATCAACAAGTTTTGTAGCCCTATTGACAATATCAATGTGCCCTTTATGAATGGGATCGAAGCTTCCAGGATATATGCCAGTTCTACTCATGTTTGGAATATATAATGATTATTTAAAGACCTCTAGTAATTTATTAACTATCTAGCTCAACTCTACTTGCAGAAACAACTTTTTCTTCTTTTGTTGTTTTAAATATACTTACTCCCTGCGTATTTCTACCAGCTACGCGAACATCCTTTACTGGGCAGCGAATTAATTGACCTGTTTTAGTTATCAGCATTATATCATCATCATTATTGACTGGAAAAGAAGCCAGAACATCACCATTTCTATCTGATGTCGCAATACACATAATGCCTGATCCTCCGCGATTGGAAACTCTAAACTGGTAAGAAGAAGATCTTTTGCCAAAGCCATTTTCAGTAACGGTTAAAATGAATTGTTCTCTCGCTTTTAATTCATCATATCGATCCTTAGATATTTCAATGTTAGAAACAGAGTTATCAGTGTCATTATCGTCACTCTCAGTTTCTTCTTGAATTCCTTTTTCCTTTGAAATCATTTTTAAGTAAGCTTTTGCTTCTGCTGACGATACATCAGTATGAGAAATGACAGAAATTGAAATAATTTTATCATCTTTTGTTAGCCTGATGCCCCTTACACCTACTGAACTTCTACTTTTAGTTGTTCTCAATTTTGAAACAGGAGTTCGAATACACTTTCCATGTTTTGTTGATAGTAAAATATCGTCTTCATCACTACAAAGTTTTACACCAACGATTGCATTATTATTATCTAATTTCATTGCAATTTTACCATTTGCTTGAATCCTTTTGAAATCTTCTAAACTATTTTTTCTGATGCTGCCGTCTGATGTAGCAAATATTAAATACTCATTCCCATTTGATTGTTTATTTTCTGGCAACACAAGGATACTTGATAGACTTTCAGTGTCTTTAAGATTTAAGAGATTGATTATTGCTTTGCCCTTTGCCTGAGGTGATGACTCAGGAATCTTCCATGTCTTTAGTTTGTAAGCAATTCCTCCTGATGAGAAAAACAACATATTGTCATGAGTACTTGATGTAAAAACTTGAGTTACAAAATCTTCTTCATTTGTTTTCATTCCCGCTCTTCCTTTGCCTCCTCTTTTCTGTGCTCTGTACATATTTAAAGGAACCCTTTTTATATAACCTGAGTTTGTTACACTCACGACCATATCACTTCTTTGAACTAGGTCTTCTTGATCAATATCTGTAGCCTCGCCCTCATTAATTTCTGTTCTTCTTGGTATTGCAAATTGCTTTTTAATTTCACTTAGCTCAACATTTATTACATCATTCAATACCTCCGTATCCCTTAATATTGAGAGGAATTTGTTTATTTGATTGGAAAGATCTGATAATTCCGACTTGATCTCATCTTTACCTAGAGCAGTCAAACGTTGCAATCTTAACTCTAATATCGCTTTGGCCTGCTCCTCTGTTAAATAAATTTCTTTTTCATTTTTAATTTGCCTTGGGTCATCAACTAACTTTAACAAATCATCAATATCCTTGCTTAGCCACTTAGTTTTAAGAAGCGAGGTTCTTGCCTCATTAGGATCTTTGGAACTTTTAATTATTTCTATTATTTGATCAACATTAGCAACAGCAACTGCTAGGCCAATCAATACATGGGCCCTATCTCTTGCTTTGCCGAGATCATAACGAGTCCTATTTCTGATAATTTCTTTTCTGAATTCTATAAAATGGTGAATGAATTCTTTTATATTCATTAATTTTGGTTTTCTGTTTACCAATGCCAATGAATTAACCCCGTAAGAACTTTGTAGTGCAGTAAATTTATATAATTTATTTAATACAACTTGTGATATCACCCCTTTTTTTAATTCAACAACAACCCTCACTCCTTGGCGGTCAGACTCATCTCTTAAATCACTGATACCATCAATTTTTTTATCTCTGACAAGTTCAGCTATTTTCTCAAGCAAAGATGATTTGTTAACTTGGTAAGGTACTTCGGTAAATACGATTGCCTCTCGATCTGTTTTAAATTCCTCAATGTTTGATTTTGCCTGAACAATGATTGAGCCTCTTCCAGATGACTGAGAATCTTTTATGCCTTTTATGCCAATAATTGTTCCACCCGTAGGAAAGTCTGGACCTTTTATAATTTGATTTATTTCCTCAAAAGTTACATCGGTATTTTTAAGGTAAGCAATACTAGCATCAATGACCTCTCCTAAATTATGAGGTAAAATATTAGTCGCCATACCAACGGCTATACCACCTGCACCGTTGACAAGTAGGTTTGGATATTTTGCAGGAAGAACAGATGGCTCACTTTCAGTTTCATCATAATTAGGTCTAAAGTCGACCGTTTCTTTTTCTATATCTTCAAGAAGGAAACTAGAAATTTTTGCCATTCTAACTTCCGTATATCTCATTGCAGCGGCCCTATCACCGTCCATTGATCCAAAATTACCTTGACCATCTAACAGTGGCACGCTCATTGAGAAGTCTTGAGCAAGTCTGACCAACGCATCATAAACAGCTTGATCTCCATGCGGATGGTATTTACCAATAACATCACCGACAACTCGAGCACTCTTTCTGTGTTGCTTATTCCACTCATAACCTGACTCATGCATTGCATATAAAATACGTCTATGAACTGGTTTTAGTCCGTCTCTAACATCGGGTAATGCCCTGCTAACGATTACGCTCATAGCGTAATCGAGGTAGGAATTTTGCATTTCTGTATCGATTAATATGGGGATTACAGATTGCTCTTTACCTGTTTTAAGATCTTCATTTTGATCCTTGGAATCAGTCAATTCTATTACCTATTGAAGCGCTAAAAATCCCTAAAAAATAGGAAAAATAAGCACGATTTTGTTATAAAAATTAAGTTTATTATATCAGAAAATTGCCCAGTTTTCGATTGAAAAAAATAGACTTAAAAAGGTATTTCGTCGTCTATATCAAGGTCAGGCGGAGCACTGTCTCCCATGTCTTGATTTATATCTGAACCCATATCTGGAATTGAATCGCCGCCTCCTGAGTTCCTTGAGTCAAGCATGGTAAGTGTGCCATTGTAGTTTCCAAGAACTATTTCCGTAGTATATTTTTCAACTCCACTCTGGTCTGTAAATTTCCTAGTTTGTAATTGGCCTTCAATGTAAATTTTTGAACCTTTTTTAAGGTAACTCTCAACAACACCTGCTAAACCATCGTTAAATATGACTATTCTATGCCAACTGGTTTTTTCTTTTTTTTCTCCTGTAACCTTGTCTTTCCATGACTCGGATGTGGCTAAGCTAAGCTGGGCAAGCTTTTTTCCATCTTGAGTCTGACGCATTACGGGGTCTGCTCCAAGATTACCTATTAGCATTACTTTATTTAAACTAGCAGCCATATACTGTAATTTATCTAGATATTGATGCACTGTACATACAAAAATCCCTATTTTACTGTTTATGCACAGGTTATCTTTAAATCAGGAGTGTTAAGATTAATTAATTCTTATGAGTAAGACAATTTCCGTACAAGGAGCTCGTGAACATAATCTAAAAAATGTTAACGTCAAAATACCCCGTGAGAAGCTGACAATAATAACTGGTTTGTCTGGGTCAGGAAAATCTTCTCTTGCATTTGATACTATTTATGCTGAAGGTCAAAGAAGATACGTTGAGAGCTTATCGGCTTATGCAAGACAGTTTTTGCAAATGATGCAAAAACCAAATGTTGATTTAATAGAAGGATTAAGTCCCGCAATTTCCATCGAACAGAAAACAACATCAAAAAATCCTAGGTCAACAGTTGGAACTGTTACTGAGGTTTATGATTATCTTCGTCTTCTTTTTGCGAGGATTGGAATACCCTATTCTCCTGCAACCGGATTACCCATTAAAAGTCAGACAGTGACTCAAATAGTTGATCGAATAAAAGAAAGAGAAATTGGTTCAAAGTTTCTAATATTGTCTCCAATTATCAGAGGAAGAAAAGGTGAGTATAAAAAAGAATTACAAGAATTGCACAAAAAAGGTTTTCAAAGAGTGAAGATTGATGGAGAATTATACGAATTCGATTCCTTACCTGAAATTGATAAAAAGAAGAAACATGATATCGAGGTTGTAGTAGACCGTATCCTACTAAATGATGAGATAGGCAACAGGTTGGCGGATAGTGTCGAAACTGCTCTCAATTTAAGTGATGGATTGGTGATCGTTGAAAACTTCGAAAACAAAAATGGTAAAGTAGATAATGAACTATTTTCATCAAAATTTGCTTGTCCAGTATCCGGTTTCACAATTGACGAAATTGAACCCAGGTTATTTTCTTTTAATAATCCTTATGGAGCATGTGAGGAGTGTGATGGAATTGGAACCGATTTATCAATTGATCCTAATCTAGTTGTTCCAAATAAAAATCTGTCAATAAATGAGGATGCACTTGCTCCTTGGCCAGTCTCGAGATACGGGTATTTTAGAAATATTTTAAAGGTTGTAGCTAGAAAATATAAATTTTCACTTGATACACCCTGGAAATCACTAGGAAAAAAAATTCAAAACATAGTTCTTTATGGCTCTGGCGAAACAGAATTAAAGTTTACTTATGATGACGGTTATGAATATGAAAGGCCTTTCGAAGGAGTAATTAATAATCTTGAGCGCAGATATCTAGAGACAGAAAGTGATTGGATGCGTGGAAGAATTGAGAGATATCAAAGTGAAGTAAGATGTCATGCATGCAATGGTTTTAGGCTTAAAGAGACTGCATTGGCTGTAAAGATAGACAAACTGCACATAGGTGAAGTATGCGACAAATCTATTAAAGAACTTGTTATCTGGTTTCAGAAACTTGAAAAAAAATTAACTAAAAAAGAAAAAGAAATTGCATTTAGAATTCTTAAAGAACTCAATGAAAGAATACTTTTTTTAAATAATGTAGGGCTTGAATATCTAACTCTTTCAAGAGGTTCGGGTAGTTTATCAGGCGGTGAATCACAACGTATTCGTCTGGCATCACAAATTGGATCAGGTTTAACAGGAGTTCTCTATGTGCTTGACGAACCTTCGATTGGCTTGCATCAGCGTGATAATGAAAGATTGTTAAAAACACTTAAAAGATTAAGAGATCTTGGAAATACAGTTATTGTCGTTGAGCATGATGAAGAGGCAATCACAACTGCTGATCATGTAGTTGACTTGGGACCAGCTGCTGGCGTCAATGGTGGAAGAGTAGTTGCTGAAGGTAATGTTGCTAAAATTAAAAAAAATCAAAATAGCATTACTGGTCAATACTTATCTGGTAAACTAAAAATTGAAATACCTAGTAATAGAAGAAAAGCACTAAATAATAAATATATCGAAATTATAAAAGCTGAGGGTAATAATCTTAAAAATGTCAATTGCGAAATTCCTCTAGGAACACTTACTTGTATTACCGGAGTTTCTGGTAGTGGTAAATCAACTTTAACAATTAATACGCTTTTTAAGTCAGTCGCCCAAACATTGAACGGGTCAAGGTATACACCTGCAAAACATAAGGAAATAAAGGGGCTTCAAGAGCTTGATAAAGTCATAGATATTGACCAATCTCCAATTGGAAGAACCCCAAGATCAAATCCTGCAACGTATACCGGAGCCTTCACTTTTATAAGGGATTGGTTTACTGGTTTGCCGGAGTCAAAAGCCAGGGGTTATAAAGCTGGAAGATTTTCATTTAATGTTAAGGGTGGTAGATGTGAAGCTTGTGAAGGTGATGGTGTAATTAAGATAGAGATGCACTTTCTTCCTGATGTATATGTCACCTGTGATGAATGTGAGGGCAAAAGATACAATAGAGAAACGCTTGAAATTAAGTACAAAGATAAAAGTATTGCAGATATTTTAGATATGACAGTTGAAGAAGGATGTTCTTTTTTTGAAGCAATTCCAATGATTAAAAAGAAACTCGACACACTTCAAAATGTAGGACTTGGTTATATAAAAATTGGTCAGCAAGCTACTACTTTATCGGGTGGTGAAGCGCAACGAATTAAACTTTCAAAAGAACTTTCAAAAAGAGCCACAGGTAAAACCTTGTATATACTTGATGAGCCAACTACGGGACTTCATGTGCATGACATTAAGAAACTTCTCGAGGTACTTCAAATTTTAGTTGATCAGGGCAACACTGTTGTTGTGATAGAGCATAATTTAGATGTAATAAAAACAGCTGATTGGATCATTGACTTGGGTCCGGAAGGGGGTGACGGTGGCGGTGAAATAATAGGAAGCGGTTCACCAGAAGAAATTGCAAAAGTCAAAAAAAGTTATACAGGACAATATTTAAATAAAATCCTAAAATAGTTACATAAATATTTTACATACACGCATAAAACATGCTATGAATAGTTAATGGCATCAATTTTACAATCATTACAGAGAACAGTTATTCTTGGAACTCTGTTGGCAATTCTATTGCTGATTATGGTTACAGGCCACTATGGCGGTTTTGACCAACTATATTGGGCCTCACTCTCGAGATTTCTTCACGTCATATCTGGAGTGATGTGGATTGGGCTTCTCTATTACTTTAACTTTGTGCAGATTCCTAATATGCCAAATATTCCTGATGAGCAAAAACCAGCAATAGGAAAAGTTATTGCCCCTGCGGCACTTTTCTGGTTCAGATGGGCTGCTTTAGCAACATTAATCACAGGACTTACAACTCTTGCTCTTTACTATGGACATGAAGGATCAGTCAACGCTCTTACATTTACATTGGCTTATGGATTTAATGGTAAAGAACTTACAATAGGTATTGGTATGTGGCTTGCTATTATAATGGCTTATAATGTATGGATGGTTATTTGGCCAAATCAAAAGAAAGCATTAGGAATTGTTGAAGTTGATGCAGATACAAAAGCAAAATCAGCTAGAACAGCTATGCTGTTCTCAAGAACGAACACATTACTTTCCATTCCTATGTTGCTATCAATGGTAGTTGCACAAAATCTCTACTAGTTTATCTCGTAGAGTCTACTGCTGAAGTTGTATTCCACTCACGTTTAACATCAAGGTATCTAAGTAATGGTGCTGCTACAAAGATAGATGAATATGTTCCGACTACTACCCCCCAAATCATTGCGAACGTAAACCCTTTAATCACTTCACCTCCAAAAATAAATAATGATAATAAAGCTAAAAGCGTGGTAACGGATGTTACGATTGTTCTTGATAAAGTATCGTTGATCGACAAATTTAACAAATCTGTAATTTCCTTTGAACGGTACTTGCGTAAGTTTTCTCTGACCCTATCGTACACAACTACTGTATCATTCATAGAGTATCCAACAATAGTAAGTATTGCAGCAATGATAGGTAGATTGAACTCTAGTTGAGTAATACAAAAAACTCCAATCGTTAATATGACGTCATGAACAAGCGCTAGAACTGCACCAAGCGAAAATTGCCATTCAAACCTAAACCATATGTAAACAAGCATTGCAAATACTGCGACAAAAATTGCTATGGCACCAGATTGTATTAATTCTCCACTAACTTTAGGTCCTACAACCTCAGTTCTTCTAAAATTAATATCTGTTGAAAGATAAGATCCTAAGCTTTCTTTTACAATTTGAACAACATCTTGTTGAACTTGATCTCCACCTAATTGTTGCTCCACTCTTATTAGTAAATTTTTACTAGATCCAAATTCTTGAACTTGGACATCCCCTAGTTCAAGAGTATTTAAGTTATCCCTCAAGCCAGAAATTTCTATTTCTTGAGATGTTTCGATTTCAATAAGTGTGCCGCCCTTAAAATCAATTCCAAAATTTAATCCATTTACAAAAAAAGCACCTATTGAAAGACATATCAATATTGCAGAAAGAATAAAGGTAATTACCCTTACTTTTAAAAAATTAATTTGTGTTCCAGAAATATTAAGCATTTTTACTTAGACCTACAAAATTTGGCTTTAATCTTTTCACGTTTAATGAAATTAGTAACCTTGTGAAAGTAAATGCAGTGAAAACTGATGTAAAAATTCCAATGGCTAACGTAATAGAAAATCCTCTCACTGGACCTGAAGCCATAAAAAATAATATTATTGCAGCAATCAATGTTGTGATATTTGCATCTAATATAGTTGATAAAGCTCTTTTATAACCGTTTTCAACAGCGTTCATCATATTTGATCCATTTCTAATTTCTTCTCTAACTCTCTCAAAAATCAGAACATTTGCATCTACGGCCATTCCAATTGTTAATATTATTCCAGCGATACCGGGTAGTGTTAGAGTTGCTTGAAACAAAGACAAAACACCAAGGACCATAAATAAATTTATAATTAATGCTATATCTGCAAGCAGGCCAAAATATCTATAGACAAATATCATAAAAATAATCACAGCAATAAAACCAATTATTGCTGCAAATTGACCCGCTTCAATTGAGTCAGCACCAAGATCAGGTCCAACCGACCTTTCTTCTAAAATAATAAGTGGAGCCGGTAAAGCGCCAGCTCTCAAAAGAATAGCAAGATCATTTGCTTCTTCTGAGTCAAAACCGCCAGAAATCTGACCAGAACCTCCCAAAATAGCTTCTCTTATTACTGGCGCACTAATTACTTTATTATCAAGCACAATCGCAAAAGGTTTGCCTACATTTTGCTGTGTAACCCTTCCAAACTTTGTTGCACCTATACGATCAAATCTAAAAGATACTATAGGTTCATTTGTTTGAGGATCAAAACCAGGTTGCGCATCAACAAGATTTTCTCCTCCAACCATAATTCGCTTCTTTACAATATATTTAAACTCTTCATCTGCATCAGATGCCAAAATTTCTGAACCAATTGGTGCTTTTGAGGGATTAAATGGGTCAAAATTCACTGAGGTATCGACTAATTGAAAAGTAAGTTTGGCTGTTTGACCCAGCAAGGACTTTATACGATCTGGGTCATCAATACCTGGTAATTGAATTATTATCCTGGATGAACCTTGTCTTTGTATTGATGGTTCTCTTGTGCCCAGTTCATCTATTCTTCTTCGAACAATTTCTAACGATTGGGCGACCGCATTCGAAACAGATTGTTTTATAAATTCTTCAGTAAAATTAATCTGAATTGTATTTTCTTCTTGAGTAATAATTAAATTAGTTTGATCTCCCATTGCAAGAATATTTTGAGAGTTACTCATGGATAGCTCAGAAATCTCTTTTTGAATTTCGCTATTAAAACCTTCCACAACAAATTTTAGGGATTCATTTGAAACCTTGAAATTACTATAATTAAGATTGTTTTTCTTTAAGATTCTTCGAACGTCTGCATTAAGGTTTTCTACTCTCTCTTTTATAATTTCTTCGGTATCAACCTCTAATAATAAATGTGAACCTCCTTGAAGATCCAAACCAAGATTAACTTGTTGCTTTGGGATAAAATTTGGAAAGCTATTTATTTGATCTTTAGAGAAAAAATTTGGTACAGCAAAAAATAGCGTAATTATAATTACAGAAAGAACAGAAAAAGTTTTGAGATTTGAGAAATAGAGCATTAGTTATGTTACTATGAATTACTAACTTTCTCTACTTCAGCAATAGTTGATTTAATTATAACAACATTTACTCCGGAGGATATTTCTACCTCTACATCAGTATCGCCAATGACTTTATTTATTTTTCCGCGGATACCACCAGAAGTGACAATTTTATCTCCGCGCTGAACAGCTGCAACCATTTCTTTATGCTCCTTTGCTCTTCTTTGCTGAGGTCTTATTAGCAAAAAATAGAAGATCGCAAAAATTAAAAATAAAGGCATTAATTGTATCAGCATTTGTTCCATGGTTCGCTCCTTTTTAAATTTCAACGGCAATATACATACTTAGCCAATGATTTTGAACTAAATAATTAGTTTACGTTTAATTTTAAACCTTTTTTTAAGACTTCAAGGCTCTTGTGGTGGGTTAAATCAAGATGAAGGGGTGTGACTGAAATGTGTTTATTGGCTATTGCCTCAACATCACTCATGTATCCTTCGATAACTTCATTTAGTGGAGCAATAGTAAGTTTTGCATTGTCTTCAAGCCTCCTTCTTAAGCCAAACCTAAACTTTGACTTTTCAACCTCTCTAATAATCAAATCATCCGATTCTCTGTTGCCTTGTGTCGTGATTTGAATGCTTTTTACCAGATCTGCTGAACAATAGGGGAAATTTATATTCATAAAAACATTCTTGCCCCATCCATTTTTTGTTAAATCAACAAGTAAATCTCTCAAATAAGTTTTTGAAGAATCCCAAGATATTTGATTTTTTTTACCAGCTTCATAATTTTGACTGATTGCAATTGATGGAATTCGTCTAATTAAGCCTTCCATTGCTGCAGCAATTGTACCTGAATATGTAACATCCTCTCCAACATTGCAGCCACTATTGATGCCCGACAAAATTAAATCTGGCCTTTTATCTTTTAAAACACTGCTAATACCAATTGCAACACAGTCGCTAGGAGTGCCATTAACTGAAAATGTCTTCTCTTCATACTTTTTAAGTATTAATTCACTTTGAAAAGACAAAGCATGTGATGCGCCACTTTTTTCAAATTCAGGCGCAACGACCCAGACATCGTCTGAAAATTCATTGGCAATAGATGTTAGTATTTTAATACCCTCTGCAGATATTCCATCATCATTTGTAATTAATATTCTCGCTTCATTAAGATTAATAAATGACATATAGATGAATTAATTTGAAATTTGATTTATTCCACCCATGTATGGAATAAGAGCATCTGGCACCTGAATAGTCCCATCTTCATTTTGATAGTTCTCTAAAATTGATATTAAAGTTCGTCCTACGGCCAGCCCAGATCCATTTAATGTATGCAAAAATTTACTTTCTTTACCTTCTTTATAACGAGAGTTCATTCTTCTTGCTTGAAAATCTCCACAATTAGAGCAACTAGATATTTCTCTGTAAGCTTTTTGACCAGGCAACCATACTTCAATATCATATGTTTTTTGAGCGGCAAAACCCATATCTTCAGAGGATAATATTACGACTCTATAATGAAGATTTAATCTTTTTAAGACCTCCTCTGCACAACTTAACATCCTTTCATGTTCATCTTTTGATTGATCTTCTGATGTTAAACTTACAAGCTCAACTTTATAAAATTGATGTTGTCTCATAATGCCTCTTGTATCTTTTCCTGCTGCACCAGCCTCGGATCTGAAACATGGCGTATGAGACACATATCGTTTAGGTAAATCTAAAATATCAATAATTGACTCTCTAGTCATATTACTAAGAGGAACCTCGGCAGTTGGTATAAGCCAATAATCATCGGTTGTTTTAAATAAATCATCTTTAAACTTAGGAAGCTGTCCCACACCATAAACTGATTGGTCTTTCACAAGTATAGGAACATTCATCTCTGTGTATCCAAATTCATTTGTATGAAGATCCAACATAAAATTAGATATTGCTCTTTCCATTCTTGCAATCAAGCCACTTTGTACAACAAATCTTGCTCCAGAGATTTTTGCAGCTTGTTCAAAACTCATCATATTGAGATTATCGCCTAATTCGTCGTGTTCTTTTGGGTTAAAAGAAAATTCTTTTTTATTACCTTCCAACTTAATTTCTTTATTTAAACTTTCATCACCAACTGGTACATCATCTGCTGGATTATTTGGTAAAGACGATAAAAAAGTATTAAGTTCTTCTTGTTTTTCTCTTTGACTATTCTCTAATTCCTGCATTTTATCTTTTAAACTTGTAACTTCCGCTTTTAACTTGGAGGCTTCATCATTTTTTCCATTAGCTGCATATTCTCCTATGAGCTTAGATTTGGCATTTCTCTCTTCTTGAATAACTTGAAGCTCGCCAATAATTTCTCTGTTCTTTTCATCTAATTCAATTATCTGACTTGAAACTGGAGGATGCTTTCTTTTGGCTAATAACTTATCTAAATCTGAGGGATTCTCTCTTATTTTCTTGATATCATGCATATTTTACTCTGATTTAGCTTTTTTTTCTTCAATAAATTTTACCGCAAATATTGAAATTTCATACAGCAATAATATCGGTATTCCAAGCCCTATTTGGGAGATTGGGTCCGGTGGTGTTAAAATAGCTGCTACTGCAAAGACTCCTACAATCACATACTTTCTATTTTTTCTTAATCCTTCAGAACTTACAAAACCAACTCTTGCTAATAATGTTAAAAGAACTGGCAGTTGAAAACTGATGCCAAATGCAAATATTAAACGCATAATTAAGCTTAAATACTCATTAACTTTGGCCTCTAATTGAATTGGTAATGTTCCTTGGCCACCAATGGATTCAAAAGATAGAAAGAATTTAATGGCAAGTGGCATAATAAAATAGTAAACCAATGCTGCTCCTAATAAGAATAATATTGGCGTTGCAATTAAATATGGAATAACAACAGTTTTTTCATTGCGATAAAGACCTGGTGCGACAAAAATCCAAATTTGAATAAGTATAAATGGAAGAGAAACAAAAATAGAAGCAAATAATGCAACTCTTAAATAAGTGAAAAAGGTTTCGTGTAAAGCGGTAAATATAAGCCTTCTGCCAGACTCACCCTGTACTGCATCAGCATATGGTTGAACTAAAAAATTATAAATTGTGTCTGCAAATATATATGCAACAACAAACATAACAGAAATTAAAATTAGTGATTTAATAAGTCTGCTTCTTAGTTCTACAAGATGTTGAATTAAAGGCTGCTTTCCTTCATCTAACGTTTCCTTTGTATCACTCATTTTCTTTTTTCTGATTTTCTGACTGAACGATATTTTTATTTATCGAGTCACGCATCTCGTCTGTAAAGTTTTTTGGATTTGTATTTTCAATTTTAGACTTGATATCGTCTACACCTGTTTCTTTTGCAATCTCATTGATACTGGATCTAAATTCTCTTGAGAAGTTTCTGATTTTACCCCACAAATTTCCAAAAGATCTGAGTACAGCTGGCAAATCTTTCGGACCAACAAAAATGATAATTAATGCTGCAATGACAAGATACTCTACTCCTCCGATACCAGGTAACATAACAATTACTTTAGGTTACTCTTTGGAGTCTTCGTCTGATTTATTTATTGACTTTGGTTCATCATCGTCATTGATGCCTTTTTTAAAACTTTTAACACCTTTAGCTACATCGCCCATTAATTCAGATATTTTTCCTCTACCAAAAAGTATAACAAGAAGTGCTACAACGATTAATATTTGCCAAAAACTAATACCCATTTATTCCTCAATTATTTCTAATAATATATATATATTAATACCTTATTAGTAAAAGTTAAAAATTACCATCAAATAAAAGGTAATTAAATTAGGTTTTTTTGAGATGCGGTTGAGCTTATAGAGATGACATCTTCAGGTTTGCCATTTTGAATAAAATTACCATCTTTCATGGTTAAAACTCTATCAGACATTGCTAGCGCGTCTTCAGTATCGTGAGAAACAATGATAGTTGTAGTGAGGTTATCACGAAGAATTTTATTTGTTTCAGATCTCAATCTTACTTTTAATTCTTTATCCAAAGCTCCAAAAGGTTCATCCATTAACAAAATTTTTGGATTTGGCGCCATGGCTCTTGCTAAAGCAACCCTTTGTTGTTCGCCACTTGATATTTCATGAGGATAGTTTTTTGCATATCTTTCAACACTAAATAACTTTAATAAACTCATTGCTCTCTCGGTATTATTTTTATTAGTACCTTTTATTCCAAATTTTACATTATTCATAATCGAGAGGTGTGGAAACAACGCTCTTTCTTGAACAACCAAACCAATATTTCTTTCCTCAGTATTTACGTGATTTAAATGTCCTGAAACAACTTCATGATCTATAGATACCGTTCCTGCTGATTGTTCTTCTAGACCTGCAATAATTCTTAGCAAAGTAGTTTTGCCGCATCCAGAGGGTCCTAAGATTGTAATTATCTCTCCTCGATTTACTTGTAGAGAAACATCTTTTAAAACTTCATTATCTCTTGTGAAGCTGTGTTTTATATTTTTTAGTTCAAGAATTATATCCATTTTTAATCTCTTGATGCAGGTCTAGAACTTCTGATCATTCTAGTCAATATTATTATTGGAATAAGCCCTACCATAACTATTGCAATAGAAGGTGCAGCAGCATCGTACATTCTTTCTTCTGCTGCATATATATAAGTATATACAGCTAATGTATCAAAATTAAATGGTCTCAAAATAAGCGTTGCGGGAAGTTCTTTTATGACTTCTGAAACTACCAATAACATGCTTGTTAGAAAACTAGTTTTTAATAATGGCAAATGAACTGAAGATAAAAGAGACCAGCCTGATGTTTTAAGTGTTTTTGCTACATCATCAATTCTCATATTTATACGCTGATATCCAGCTTCAATCGTAGAACTTGAGAGCGCATAGGATTTTATTATGTAAGCTAAAACTAATCCAACTAGACTACCTGTAAGCACAAAATCAAAATAATAATCTCCAATGCTTCTGTCTAAAAATGTAAGTAGCTGCATAACGCCAATTGCAAGTATTAAACCTGGCACCGCATAACCAACAGTCAAAAAGGAACTCATAAACTTCAGGTAATTATTTTTTTTATATCTAATTGAAAAATTTATAAGCACAGCTAATAGACTGCATAAGAAAGCTGCTATTATTGCTAAGTAAAATGTATTCCATGCAGTCGTAAGAAACGTATCATTAAAAAAATCTAACTTGTAATTAAATGCCCAGTACCCAAGTTCCATCACAGGCAATAAAAAACCGACAAAGATTGGAACGAAACAAATTAATATTGCTAAAATATTTGAACTACCTTTCAGTCTAGTTAAATAAAGCGGCTTAAAGACTGAGCTGGCATTTGAATATCTAGCATTTTTTCTGGAGTAACGTTCAGATATAATTAATAGAATTGCAAATATGAGTAACAATGAAGCTAACTGCTTTGCAGTTTCAATATCATACATGCCGTACCATGTTCTAAATATTCCAGTTGTAAAAGTTGAAATGGCAAAGTGATCAACTGCTCCGAAATCAGATAAAGTTTCCATGATTACGAGCATGAGACCCCCAATAATTGCTGGTCTAATCATTGGAACAGCTAATTTATAAAATACTTCTAGTTTACTAAGTCCAAGAGTTCTACCCGCTTCAAGAATTGATCTAGATTGATTTATAAAGGCCATTCTGCTCACAAGATATACATATGGATACAGAGTGAAGGAAAATACTACAATCGCTCCAGGAACATTTCTTACTTTAGGAAAAAAAATAAAATCTGCACCGAGCCCAAAAAGATCCCTTATTAAATTATTCGCTGTACCAAAGGTATCGAATAAACCAGTGAAAGTGTAAGCAAGTATATATGGTGGTACAGCAAGTGGCAAAATTAGCGCCCATTCAAAAATATTTTTTCCTGTAAAATTATAGTTGGTGACTAACCAGGCAGTGCCAACACCAATTATGGTAACCATAATTGAGACGCCAATAACTAAGTAAAATGAGTTTTCTATATATCCAATCAGCACGTAATTGTACAAGTGTGTCCAGTTGTCAGAGTAATCACCAGCTAAACTGAAAAGCACAATAAGTACTGGGGCAATAAAAATTGCAAATGTTGCAACTGGTGTAACTTGCCAAAGATCTAACTTCATAAATAATTGCTGTTTCCTATACTATTTATCCAATAAACTCTAATATAACCTTAATTTTTGTTGAGGCAATTTGACCTTGGATACTAATGAGAAGAAAAGACGGTGACCAAATTACCTCAACCTGGTTGACATTAAATTATTGCCAACCAACTCTATCCATCAACTTAACAGCTTCAGGATTGAATTCGCCATAGCTTGCAACTGAAGTCTGATCTTCTTTGAAACCAGAACCAAATTGAGCTATTAAATCACTAGGTGCAACACCTTCAAGCATTGGAAACTCATAAGTGTTATTCACTATGTGACTTTGAGCTTCTTCACTAAGCAGGAACTCGATAAACTTAACAGCATTATTTGCATTTGGAGCATTTTTCATAAGACCAGCTCCACTCACATTAATATGAGCACCTCGTCCATCTTGGCCAGGAAAATGAAGTTCAACTTTTCTTGCTGCAGCTTGCTGTTCTTCACCTTTTTTTCCGGATAACATTAAACCAATGTAATAACTATTTGCTACAGCAACATCTGCTTCGCCATTTGCAACTGCCATAATCTGCGCTCTGTCATTACCTTCAGGTTTTCTTGCAAAGTTGCCTACAAATCTATGCGCCCACTTTTCAGTAGCATCAATACCATTATTGGCAATCAGTGAAGCAACTAAAGACTGATTATACATATTACCAGAACTTCTTATTGCAACTCTACCTTTCCATTTTGGATCTGAAAGATCTTCATACGTAAGCCCTTCCATATCCTCTGCGGAAACATTTACTGGATTATAATAAATTACTCTAGAACGTTTAGCTATTCCAACCCACTCGTTATTTGGACCTCTTAAATTTTCAGGTACAATTGAATTGATAGTATCTGAGCTGATACTTTGAAACATTCCATCTTTTTGAACTTTCCATAGATTACCAGCATCTACGGTAATGAAGACATCAGCAGGAGAATTTACTCCTTCTGAAGCAAGTCTTTCCATTAATGCTTTTCCTTTACCTGAAATAACGTTTACTTTGATGCCAGTATCGTTCGTAAACTTTTGATATAATGCATCATCTGAGTCGTAATGCCTTGACGTATACAAATTAACTTCATTAGCGAATGAACTGCCAACTGTTACAAAAGTAATTACAGCTATTGCTAAGAATCTTAATACTGAATTCATAAAATTTCCCCTTCTTTAGAATGATACTAAGTTTCATTCTATATAACTTATTGAGAATGATTATCAATAGCAAATATGACGCACTTTGATAATTTGTGTCTATAATGAATTTATAAAGCTAATTAATTGATTTACTTGATTTTTATCTAAAGATTTGAACTCTTCTAACACTCTAGAGGCTTCCCCGCCATGCCATAATATTGCCTCCTCAATTGTTCGAGCCCTTCCATCATGTAAAAATCCATATTCTGCAGATACCACTGATGTCAACCCTATTCCCCACAAAGGCGGCGTTCTCCATTCAGAGCCACTGGCATTGAATTCGTTAACACCATCAGACAACTGTTCACCCATATCATGCAGCAAAAAATCTGAATAAGGGTATATTATTTGATTGGCTAAATTTTGATGTTTACTCTCATTTTTTGTAACAAATCTCTCAGTATGACAAGAATTGCAGCCAATTTTAAAAAATATTTCTTTACCTTTAACCACGTTAATATCTCTCACGTTTCTTCTTACTGGCACACCAAGTTGCGATGAATAAAAAACTACTAGATCCAATTGATCATTAGAAACTTCATAGCCATCATAGCTTTCGCTATTTCCACTGACTGCATTTTGACAGCTTAATTGCACATCAGTACAGTTAAATGGATTTTCAAAAAGTTTATTTGATAAACCCATGTCATGAAAAAAGGCATCAGCAGTTTGTTGGTAAACCGTAGGTTGAGATGCTTTCCAGCCAAACCGACCAAGGGAATAATCATTTTTTTGATTATGCCAAACAATATTTGCTTTTCCAGATATTCCATCACCGTTTATGTCCTTCACATCTGCATTTATCAAAATATCCGTTTCACTAATGTTTTCAATTAAACCTAGACCAATCATTGGTTGTGCGATTCTTGCTGAAAAGTTTGTATCTTGATTGATATCTCCGTAATTAAAATTTCTAATTTTAATTACAGGCTTTCTTAATTCGACTATACGACCATCATTGTAAGATATTGGAACATATTCATAATTAATAACAATGTCCGCTTCTCTTGGAATACTTTCAACCGAGAATTCACTAATTTGATTTCCGTAAATGGGATCTGGTAGATTTTTAATACCATCTGAAATTGAGTCCTGATTTTTTGAAATTTGAATAACAACAGATACAGCGTCATCAGATTCATCTATAGGCAAATGTCCTCGTCCATCAGAAATATGACATGCTTCGCACGAACGAGCACTGAAATAAGGCCCTAAACCATCTCTTGCAATATTTTCTGAGAATTTTGCATCTTCCCAAATTCTCTCAAATAAAGCATTTCCTACAAGAAAATTGATTTTTAAATTATCTCCTAAATTTCTTGCAACCAGTGAAAAACTATTTTTATTTTCAACCTCATTTGAGGTTTTGCCACCTGGCAGTAACGGGTCTGAAGATATTGAAGTACAAATATAAAAAAAAATGTTTGCAAACAGGATTGCTTTAAATAGACGTTTCACAATTTAAGGCTAATTTCTATTCTGCCTCATGTCCACTTTGAATCAGATCATCTATATTTTCATCTTCTCCGAATGGTTCTATCTGGCTGTGATCAATTTCTTTTGGTTCTCTAATGTCTAAATTTGGAGGCAGGCGGCTTTCTAAAAGACCAGCCGCTTTTAATTCTTCAAGTCCAGGTAAATCTGTGACTTGTTCTAGCTGGAAGTACTCTAGGAACCTCTCAGTTGTACCGTAAATAATGGGCCTTCCTGGTACCTTCTTTCTACCGATTGGCCTCACCCAGTTTAACTCCATAAGAACATCAAGAGTTCCAGGACTGAAATGAACTCCTCTTATGTCTTCAACTTCAGCTCTTGTAACAGGTTGATGATAGGCGATTATTGCCAAAGTCTCAGTAGCAGCCTTTGATAGTTTTCTTTGAACTATTTTTTCTTTTTTCATCATTGGTGCAAGATCGGTAGCAGTTTTAAAGCTCCATTTATTGCCAGTTTTGACAAGATTAACTCCCCTATTTTTATATTGAGCTTCAATTAAATTTAGTAATTTGTTTAAATTTGTACCCTTCGGCAATCTTGCCTTTAAACTCTCTGCATCAAGGGGTTCATTTGCTGCAAATAGAAGAGCCTCGAGAATTCTAAGATTGTCCATATCCTCAGATGGAAAATTCATGACATTATTTTTTTCTACTTCATCAGACATAATTTATTTAATTAATGAATTCATCGTCCTTTTTATTTTTTAAAAATACTGGTCCAAAAGGAACCAGCTGCTGTACTTCAAGTACCCCTTCTCTTACAAGTTCCATTGCTGCAGCCAGGGTTCCTGCAACACCTGATCTAGCGCTTTTACCGTTTGAAAATTCATGTGGTAAAAATTTCTCAAGCCGAGTCCATTCTGGTACATCACCTATCATTCTTTGAAGTCTAACAAGCGCATCTTCCATTGCAAAAACAGGCGGTCTTTCAATAGTCATCGATGAGTAGGCAGTTCTGTACCTTTGATCTGCATATGATTTTAAAAGATCGTATAAATCCAGATAATATTCAGGCGTTCGTATCAACCTTATGCCTTCAGGCATCCCTCTATTAAAAAAATCTGTACCAAGTTTTGGTAAATTCATTAATTTTTGAGAAACTTGTCGGATCGCTTCAAGTTTCTTGAGTTGAAATTTCAATCTTTCTGCCATTTCTTCAGCACTCAATTCTTCACCTGACTCTTCTCTTGGTATTAACAAATTGGATTTTAAGTAAGCCATCCAAGCTGCCATAACAAGATAGTCAGCCGCCAACTCTAAATTGCGATTACGAACTTTTTCTATAAACTCCAAGTATTGCTCTGTGAGTTGGAGAATGGAAATTTTCATTAAATCTACTTTTTGAGATTTAGCTAATGTTAACAGCAGATCTAGGGGACCTTCGAATTCTCCCAAGTTTACAATCAAATCATCTGGGCTAGTTTGATTAGATGCTTCCTGTTCAGTATAAGTACTTGAAATATCTTCCATTTTTCAATTCTTTGATTCTTTTATTATATAACAGATGATGCTTATATACGATAAAATACATCAAAGCTGCTTGGTTAGATATTCGTAGGCTTTTATGTTTTCTTCATGTACGAAATCAGATTTTGTCTGATAGATATTGATAAGATCGTCAGGTATTAAAATAGGCTCAGCTTCATTCTTAATTCTTTCAGCTATCTTATTAATTTCATTGATGTTTCCATTACAATGAAGAACAAGGTCACAGCCGGCACTAAGTGATTTTAAAGCAGCTATATCAACATCATCTGAAATAGCTTTCATTGAAATATCATCGGTCATCAGTAGCCCTTTAAAGCCAATTTTATTTCTTATTATTGTTTCAATAATTTTTTTTGAAAAAGTAGCAATATTTTGATCGTCTAAAGACTTAAATAAAATATGTGCCGTCATACCTAATAATGCGTCGGAGTTGTTCTGAAAAGGCTTAAAATCAGTACTTAAAAGTTCGTCTTCAATTTCATCTACTTCAGGCATTTCAAAATGACTGTCAACTCTTGCTCGGCCATGCCCAGGTAAATGTTTAATCACAGAAGCTATGCCGCATTTATTATTTGTTTCAATTACTATCTTACCTGCTTTAGAGACGGTCCTTTCATTTATCGAAAAAGCTCGATCTCCAATTACACCACTTTCATTTGCTGCTGGTAAATCTAAAACTGGCGCTGTGTTTGTGTTAATTCCCAATTCTTTTAGGGTATGAGCTAAAATTTCAGTATTAAGTCTTAATAATTCAAACCCTAAGTCTACATCCTTCTCAATAATTTTCCCAAAAAAAAGATTTGATTTAAATTTATTAACACCCTTAAAATTTAGTCTTGAAATTCTTCCACCTTCCTGGTCTATCAATATTGGAATATTTTGATGATTAATTTCTTTGAGTTCTTTTGTTAAATTTTTTAAATTGCCCTTATTAATACAGTTTCTTTCAAATAAAATTATTCCCCAAGGTTTGTGGTCTCTAAAAAATTTTATTTCTTCGGTTGTTAATTTTTCTCCGGAAATACCACAAATTAAAGGTAGGTATTTTTTCATTTTATTAAATTAATCTCCAAGATCGTATATATTTAAGTCAGGAGTATCAACGCCTCCCTTGTCTTTCGGTATTATTCTATAATCATTTAAATTGGTTTTTATTTCGATAATCTCTTCTTCTTCTTTTTTAGTATAAAAATAAATGGCAGTAATAAAAATTGCTAAAATTAAAGAGAAAATTATGAACCTCATTTTTTATTTCATTTCATCTGGCGAGGAAACTCCAAGAATATCAAGTCCAGATTTTATTGTTCTCTGAGTAGCAATCAGTAGTGCCATTCGAGCATAAGTCCTTGGTATATTATCTGCATCTATAAATTTCTTACTGTTATCTACTTTTCCCTGACTCCATAAAGAGTGAAATTCTGATGCTAATTCATACAGGTAATATGCAATTCGATGTGGCTCAAATAGAGAAACTGACGTATTAATGATATTACTATAATCCAGGATTTTTTTTAAAAGAGATATTTCAGAAAGATCATTTAGTTCAGAAAAATTGCATTCATCAAAATTCTTTAAATTTAATTTAATATTTTGAGATTGAAGATTGTTTAATACAGACGAAATTCTTGCATGAGCATACTGTACATAAAAAACTGGATTTTCTTTAGACTGTTCAGTTACTTTTTTAAAATCAAACTCTAATGGTGCTTCATTTTTTCTGTACATCATCATAAATCTTATACTATCACTGCCAACTTCTTTCACTAAATCACTTAAGGTAATGAAGTCACCAGATCTTTTTGACATTTTTAATTCCTTGCCATCACTGATAAGTTTTACCATTTGACATAACTTTGCTGTAAATCTTGCTTTATTATTAGTTAGGGCCTGTATCGAAGCGCTCATTCTCTTAACATATCCGCCATGATCAGCGCCTAATATGTCGATTAAATGTGTCGATCCTCTTAAGTATTTATCATAATGATAGGCAATATCGTTTGCAAAATAAGTCCACTCACCATCTGATTTTTGTAATGGTCTATCGATTTCATCTCCATATTCAGATGATTTAAATAATAATTGCTTTCTTGGTTCCCAGTCTTCAATTTGTTTACCTTTAGGCTTATCTAAAATGCCCTCATAGATTAAATTCATATTTTTGAGTTCATCTATGGTTTTGTCGATTTTACCTTGGGTTATTAATTCTTTTTCTGAAACAAAAATATCCTGATTAATAGATAGTTTACTTAAGTCTTCTTTTATGTTTTCTAATAGTAAATTTACACACTCACCTTTTATTGTTGAAAAGTGATTGTCGTTTTCAAGAATAGATGTACCGTGTTTGTCTATTATTTTTTTAGCAACATCGATTAGATATTCACCAGGATAAAAATCATCTGGATAATCTTCTAAGCTTTTGCTATTGATGATTTCTTTTATTCTAATAATTGTAGAGTTTGCAAGGGTATCAATTTGAGTACCTGCATCATTTATGTAATATTCTTTTGTTACGTTGTGACCTGTAACTTTAAGTAGATTTGATAGTACATCACCAAAAACCGCTCCTCTACAATGACCGATATGTAAGGGGCCTGTAGGATTCGCTGAAACATATTCGACATTTATGTTTTTATTTAGACCAATTTCTTCATTAAAGAGCAAGTTCGTTTCTAGCAACTGACTTAAAAATCTAAACCAAGTATCTTTAGAAATATTAAAATTTAAAAAACCTGGACCTGCAACTTCCAACATCTCAAAGTCCTCAATTTTCTCTAGTGATTTAATGAGAGTTTTCGCTGCCTCTACTGGATTTGCCGATATCTCTTTTGCAAGAACCATACAAATATTTGTACTTAGCTCACCATCAGATTTGTTTTTTGGGTACTCAACTACAAATGAACTATTATCTATAGTTTCATTAGAAACATTGAATATTTTTGAAAATTCTGCTCCGATTATATTCTTTAAATAACCATTTATGTTTCTCATAAGCTAATTAAATTTATTATAAAAATTCTGAGCATAATTATCAGTCATTCCAGCTATGAAGTCGCATACTGCTCTTGGTTTATCCTTATCAGAAATAATTTTTTTCATATGTTCTTTTATGAATTTTTCATCTTGTTCTATAAATAGTTTGAATAGTGATGATATTATTTGATGGGCGTTACTGGTCATTGCTTTTACTTTATCATGATTATACATTTTCATTGATAGGAAAGATCTAATATACTTTACTTCTTCTTTTGTTTTATCTGAAAAGTCAGCAATTTTTTCATTATTAAGCCTGACATCTTCATTGCATCTTACTTTTGATTTTTTAACTTTCTCACTAATTGTATTAATTACATCGGTAATCATAATTGAAGTTGATTTTCTTGTAATTTCATTATTTATGCGCTGCATATCAAAAGAGTCATAATTTTTTGGAAAATTTTTTATAATTTCACCAATCATTGGCAATTCAGCCAGATCATCATATGAAAAAAAACCTGCTCTTAGTCCATCATCTAAATCATGATTGTTGTATGCAATGTCATCTGCTATTGAAGCTATTTGTGCTTCAATTGAAGAAAACTCATTCAACTTTAAGTCAAACTCTTTATCGAGAGCTTCTATAGTTTTTGGAACATCTTTTGTCATCGGCCCATTATGCTTTACGAGTCCTTCAAGTGTTTCCCACGTTAAGTTTAAGCCTTCGAAATCAAAATACTTTTTTTCTAACAAATGTACAATTCTAATTGCCTGATCATTATGGTCAAAACCCTCATGGGAAACCATGCATTCTGAAAGAGCATCTTCTCCAGCATGTCCAAATGGTGGGTGACCAATATCATGACTTAAGGATAATGTTTCAGTTAAATCTTCATTGAGATTGAATATTTTACTTATTGACCTAGCAATTTGTGACACTTCTAGCGAATGTGTTAATCTTGTCCTGTAGTGATCTCCTTCATTTGAAACAAATACCTGTGTCTTGTGTTTAAGCCGTCTAAAGGCAGCAGAATGAAGAATTCGATCACGATCTCGCTGGAACTCTGATCTAGTTTGACTGTAATTCTCTTTATACAGCCTACCCTTCGAAGTTTCTTGATTGGTTGAAATAAAAGATAAATCTTCAGAAATCATCACTAAATAGAATTGGTAACATAAATTTTTATTGTACAATAAACTCATTACTTTAAGAATCTTAAAATAACAATAAAAGAATACGGATGGTAAAAATAGTAAGTTGGAATGTAAATTCAATAAGGGTTCGTTTACCTCATTTAATTGAATTAGATAAAACAGTTAAACCAGATATAGTCATGCTTCAGGAAACTAAATCAACTGATGAAAACTTTCCAGAAGAAGAGATTTCTTCACTTGGGTACCAAATAATTAAAAAGGGTCAAAAATCATATAATGGAGTCGCTATTTTATCAAAAGCCCCAATAAAAAAAATTACAGATATCTTACCAGGAAACAAAGAAGATGCTCAAGCAAGATTTATTGATGCACAGGTACAAGTAGAAAATCCTTTTAATATTGTCTCTTTGTATCTCCCTAATGGCAATCCTATTGATACTGACAAATTTCCTTACAAATTAGATTGGATGAAGAGATTTAAAAAATATGCTCAAAATAAAATAGAAAACCATGAAACAGTTATATTTGGAGGGGATTACAATATTATACCAGGTTCTGATGACGCGGTTGATATTAATAAGTGGAAAAATGACGCTTTGCATCATCCAGACTCTATAAAAATTTACAGAGAAATCATAAATTTAGGTCTGTCTGATGTGCTAAGAATTTATAATTCTAAACCCTATGAGTTCACATACTGGGACTATTCAAGGGGGTCATGGGAAAAAGACAACGGTCTTCGAATTGATCATTTTCTTGCAACACCAAGTGCTGTTGATCGAATAACTGACTGTCAAATAGAAAAACAATTTAGAGGTCTTGAAAGACCTTCTGATCATGTTCCAATCTGGTTTGAAATTAAATAGATTACTTTGGGTTTCTTGCAATAATATTTATTAGCTCATAAACAATTGTTGCTGCAGCGGTTGACGTAAGTTCTGCATGATCATAGGCTGGAGCGACTTCGACAACGTCTGCTGAAACAAGCTGCGAACCTGCCAATCCTCTTAATACATTTAAAATTTCTCTTGTGGTCATTCCCGCAACTTCTGGAGTTCCAGTTCCAGGAGCATGAGCTGGATCTAAAACATCAATATCTATGGATATATATAATGGATTATTGCCAATTCTATCTTTTATTCTTTTAACAATTTGATCAATTGTGTTTGTTTGGAATTCATCGCAGTGAATTGTTTTAAAGCCTAATTCACGATCATTTTTTAAATCATTTGTACTGTAAAGAGGGCCACGAATTCCAATATGCATTGATGCATCATCCAAAAATAACTTTTCTTCTCTTGCTCTTCTGAATGGTGTACCGTGCGTATAAGGAGCTCCGAAGTAGGTGTCCCAAGTATCCAAGTGAGCGTCAAAGTGGACTAAGGCAACCGGACCACCAACCTTTTTATTAATTGATCTGAGTAATGGCAATGCAATTGTGTGGTCACCGCCAATAGTTACAATACTTCCAACTTTTTGTAGAATCTCAGTAGATCCTTTTTCAATTTGCTTAATTGCCTCATCAATATCAAAGGGATTACAGGCTATGTCACCAGCATCAGCTACCTGTTGCACTTTGAAAGGTTCAACATCATAGTTTGGATGATAATTCGTTCTTAGTTGTCGAGAGGCCTGTCTTACACTTTGAGGACCAAATCTAGCTCCAGGACGATAACTCGTACCCGCATCAAATGGTACGCCTATAATTGCTACATCACACTCTTCAACATCTCTCAGCTCGGGAAGACGTGCAAATGTAGATGGGCCAGCATACCTGGGGACAACTGTTCCACTTACTGGTTGAATTGGTTCTTTTTTATCGCTCATAATCTATTAATCAAATCCTCCAAAATCTTGGAATAATGATGGGTCTCCAAATATATCTCCGTAATCCTGATTACCGCCTAAGGACCCTCCAGAAAGCTCTTCATCAGTAAGCTCATTAGACTCTAAAGTTTGCAATTGTTCAAGAAATTTGGATTTTTTCTCCTTATCAGCAGCATCAATACATGATTGTCCGTATAGATCATTTTTCACTATTTGGGTAGCTCCGTAGGTAGCAAAAACCACTATTAATAATATAGCGGTGATTCCCTTTGGAATTTTAAAACCAGCTTTATATTTTTTATTAATTCTATTGTCTGCTGCTTTTTCTTTTACAAACTTTTCCTGTGACTCTGCATAACGTTTTTCTGCTCTTCTTCGTAAAACCTCATAGGTAACCGCAGCTATAATAGTTAACGCTATTATTGTTAAAGCTAATGCACTCAATGCAGGACTTATTCCCAGCCTCACTTTTGATGCAATTACAGTTGTTAATGTTTGATCCGATAATATACTGAATACAGTCGTATTATAATTTTCAAATGAAAATAAAAAAGCAATTACTGCAGCCGATGCTATTGCGGGGCTTAAGTAAGGAACTAAAATTTTAAAAAAAACTTGAGTTTGCGACGCTCCAAGGTCTAAAGCCGCCTCTTCTTGAGTCTGATCAAATCTTTGAAGTCTTGCAACAAATATTAAAAAACAATAAGTAGATATAAAACAGGTTTGAGCCAAAATTGTTAGAAATATCCCGTTTCTTCCAATATCTGCAATGAACCCCTCTCCTCCTAAGCCTGCTATTCGGTCCCATAAAACGACTGTTGAAATACCAATTATCACACCAGGAAATAAAACAGGCATAATCGAAATTGAGTAATAAATATCCCTCAACTGCGAACGCACTTGAGTTAATACTATCGCTGCGGCCATTCCAATTGGTACGGAGAGAGTTACAACTCCTGCTCCTATAATCAAACTGCTAATAATACCATCGTGAAGTCTCCAGTCAGATAAAAGTCCTGCCAGATGTTGTCCATCATAAGCGATTTTACCTTCATTAAACCATCTAAAACTAAAACATTCCCAAGGTGTGATCGAGGGAAATTCTGCAGAGTTGAATGCTGTAATGCTCATGATGATTAAAGGTCCAAATAAGTATGCAAAAAATATAAAAATATATATTCCCATCATGAAATTTATAAAATAGCTCGGTCTCACTTAATAATTTCTCCAATCCTAACTTTAAATATTCGCATCATTGTGAGTACAAAAATAACAGAAACAATTAACAAAATGATTGAATAAGCTGATCCTCGTGACCAGTTGTCATTCATATTAAACCATTGATATATCAATTGAGGAAACCATAAAGTATTGGGGCTACTTAAAACAACTGGCGTTGCTAATGCTCCAACAGTTAACATGAAAACCATTGTACAGCCAGATACAATACCTGGTTTAGCATGTGGAATAACTATTCTCCAATGCGTTCTAAAAGATGAGGAACCTAAATCTTTTGCTGCCTCGATTTGATTAATGTCCAAACTTTCGATTGCATTATAGAGAGGGAACATCATCAGCAAAATATAAGCGTATATTAAGCCGGTATATAAGCCGATATCATAAGTGATAAATAGGATTCCTTGATCAAGTATTCCAACCCCGGTCAAGAAATTATTAATTACACCTTCGTTTGCAAACAAAATCCTCAATGCGAATGATCTAAGCAATTCATTAATCCAGAAAGGAATAATCAGAGAAACAATAAGAAGTCTAGCGGTACTAGGGTTTGCAATTTTCGCAATATAAAATGCTATTGGATAGCAAAATAATAGATTTGCAATTGTAACAAGCATTGAAACAAAAATAGTTCTTCCAAATACACCTAGATCAACAAAGTTAAAAGCATCAGTAGCTGTCTTAGATCCAAATATAAAGTGGCTATAGTGCTCAAAAGTATAATAATCTTCAGGTCCACCTCTTGCTAAGGGGGGGACGTTGGTTCTAAATGATAAATCCAACATATAAAATTGTGGAATGATAACTAAGAAAACAAACCAAAATATTATTGCTACTAAAAAATATATCGCAACAGCCTTACCGTTTTTCTTAAAAAATGGTTGAGTAAATAAAAAATTATTCATGACTTAGTCTATAGCTAGAGATGCTTTAGGTAATATTATCGATTTTGAAGATTCAAAACCTAGTACGATTGACGATCCTGAAGTTATGGAGGATGTATCTATGGCGTTTGGTACTGAAAATTTAATTTTTGCTCCCGATTTAAGGCTTGCGTAAAAATTTTTTAAATTACCTTCAAATTCAAAACTTTCAATATTCACATCAATTTTATTATCAAAGTTGTCTCCATCTCTTGGTATAAACAAAGACTCAGGTCTAACAAATGCAATTGACTCATCTCCAATATTTAACTTTTTGCTTTCATTCATCGTTGCTAAATATTGCCCATCAGCAGTTTCAATTTTAGCTTTATCTCCCTCAATACCTGTAACTTTTCCATATAAAGGATTATTCTCACCAACGAATGTTGCAACAAATGGTGTTAATGGATTGTTATAAACTTCGTCGCATTTTCCAATTTGCTCAAGCTCTCCTTCATTCATGACCGCTATTCGATCAGACATTGTTAGGGCTTCTCCTTGATCGTGCGTAATATAAATAAATGTAATATTTACTCTTTTTTGTATTTCTCTAAGTTCGGTTCTCATTCTTTGACGAAGTTTTAAATCCAAGGCAGACAATGGTTCATCTAAAAGAAGAACTTTTGGCTCAACAGCTAAAGCTCTTGCAATGGCTACTCTTTGTTTTTGACCTCCAGAGAGTTGATGAACTTTTTTATCTCCTTGTCCCTCTAAGGCTATCAATTCCAAAAGTTCATCCGCTCTTTTTTTTCTTTCTTCTTTTGATACGCCCCTTACTTCAAGGGAAAATGCAATATTTTCTGATACACTCATGAGAGGAAACAGAGCTAAGTTTTGAAATATTAACGCGGTTGGTCTTTTATTTGGACCAATTCCAGACATGTCTTTATTGTCAATAAGCACTTTACCTTCAGAAGGTTCTTGAAATCCAGATATAGCCCTTAACAGAGTAGTCTTTCCACAGCCTGAAGGTCCTAAGAAGCTGAAGAACTCACCTCCATTTACTTTTACGTTGACATTCTTGGCAGCATAAAAACTGCCAAATGTTACTGAAACATCACTTAACTCTACATCTGCGCTCATTGTTACAAATTATAATGATTTAACTAAAAAACACGATTAAATAAAAACGCCCAAGACAATGCCTTGGGCGCTCTTAATAATTAATCCTAGAGAACTAATTACGCTGTTTCAAATTTGTTAGCGTATTCAGCTCTTGCATCAGCATACCATGGCGGTTCTGGTGGCCAAGGATTTAACTTGGTCGAAGTATCCCCCGGGTATATTGCTTTTGCTAAAGCTTTAGTTTCATCTGAGTAAAAGTCTGAAGCTCCATTAACAGCAGAGTTATAACCGATTTCATTCACAGTTTGACCACCTGTTTCTGGTGTAAAACTGTAATTGATTAACTCATAAGCTTCATCAATGTTTTCAGCTTTTGCAGACATCGTTATGCCATCGATCCATGCCAACGCACCCTCATCGGTAGTTTGGTACGCAACCGGTTCTCCAGCTTTCATCATTGCTGCTATAGGGCCATCCCAAGTTTGTCCAACGACAACACCATCAGATGTGAATCCTTGTTTCTGTGGATCGGCACCAGACCAGAATTTCACAAGATTTCCTTTCTTGGAAATACAATATTCAGTAATTGTTTCCCAATTCTTTCTCATTGTATCTTCATCGTTATAAGAAGACCAGAAATCCATTTTGCCTTGATGATGCATCCAAATACCACATCCAGTCATCATTGAGTATGTTCTACCCATCATGAATGCGCCATCTATTCCAGGATTAGGTTCCCAAATATCTCCAAAGCTTGGAAGTCCATCGGGTTGCCATTTGTCAGTTCTCCAAGATATTGACTCAGTACCCCAAAGTTGTGGAACCCAGTGAGATCCTTTTCCTCCAAAATTCCAGTCACGCTCACCAACAGCTAGCATTCCTGGGTTGACAGCACTTGTGTTTATTCGATTCATATCAAATGGGGCAAGTACGCCAAGGTCAGCCCATTGCAAAGCTCTCATATTAGTTGGACTTGCAAGGTCATATCCGGCTCCACCACCAGCTTTCATTTTTGATATAATTTCACCGTTATCACCTATTTTAGTATGGTTAACAGTAATTCCAGTTTTTGCTTTGAAATCTGCAACTACTGAGTCCGGCAAATATTCGCCCCACATTAAAACATTAACAACGGGAGCAGCAAAAGCATTTGGAATATACCAAGGTCCGATAGCTGCTGCTGCACCAGTTGCAGCTGCACCTTTTAGGACTGATCTTCTTGAAACTTTTGCAGCCTTAAGAGTTTTATTAATTTTCTTCACGGCTACTCCTCATTTAATTTATTTGTTTAATTAATAAAAATTTTCATACATATAGAGGTAGCTGTAAAGAATAAATTGAAAGAAATTTCATAAGTTAATAAAACTTCTTTAAATAAATCTTTATCTAAATACATGATAAATATACATAAAAATTAACCATAAATAGATACTTTAGATTTATCCTATAAAGTATTGATAAAAATGATTATTATTTTTATTTTTTAGCTCAGTTATTTCTTGGCTAAATTATTGTTATAAATAGACTTTTTGTATGATTTTAACAACCACAATTGGCGCTTATCCTAAACCGGATTTCTTAGATTTACCTGATTGGTTCAAAGATGAGAAAGGAACAGATGCTGAATACCCAACATCTAAGTGGGAACAGGCAAGACAAAAAATGGGAGAAGAATATGAGGTTCAAATAAAACTTGCCTCACAGAGTATTATTAAAGATCAAATTGAGTGCGGGATTGATATTATTACAGACGGTGAGGTGAGACGAGAAAATTATATTCATTATCATTGTAGGCATCTTAGTGGGATCGATTTTCAAAAACTAACAAAGAAAACTGCGAGAACAGGCAATTATGATTGTTGGCTTCCAACAATCACAAATAAAGTTGAATTCAATGGATCGTTTTTAAATAAAGAATACGAATTGAGTCAGTCAATATCAAAAAACCCTATTAAAGTTACAATACCTGGACCATTGACTATCACAGATACGATTGCTAATGAATTTTATAATGATCATAAAATGTTAGGAGTAGATTTAGGAGAGGCAATAAATAAAGAAATAAAGTCATTAGTCAATTCTGGCTGTAAATATATACAAGTAGACGAACCTTTATTTGCAAGAAAATCAAAAGAGGCAATCGAATTTGGTATAGATAATCTTGAAAGATGTTTTCATGGAGTTACAGACTGTGAAAAGATAACTCATATATGTTGTGGATATCCAGATAAAATTGATGCAGATGATTATCCTAAAGCGCCGTTAATAAGTTATTTTCAAATTGCAGATGCCTTAGAGAATAGTCTGATTGATACCATATCAATTGAAGATGCTCATAGACACAATGATTTAAAACTACTTGAGTTGTATAAATCAAAAAAAATAATTTTTGGGTTAATAAAGGTCGCCTCAAGTGAAGTGGAAGAAATTGATGTGATAAGGGATAGATTGCTGTCCTGTCTAAACCATATTGATAAAGAGAGACTTATAGCAGCTCCTGATTGTGGTCTTGGATATTTAAGTAGGAATATGGCTATGCTTAAATTAAAAAATCTATCAAAGGCAGCAAAAAGTATTTAGGCAACTAAATCTTCAGGGTTTGTAAAAGTGATGTTCAGATCTCTTGCTACATCTGCTTGAGTGCACTTATTTTTTATAACATTTAGCCCATTCATAAAATTCCTATCATAAGATAATGCTTTTTTTAACCCATCTCTCGCTAATTTTTTTACAAACGGTAATGTAGCTTGATTTAGAGAGATGGTAGATGTACGGGGGACACATCCTGGCATATTTGTTACACAGTAATGTACCACATCATGTTTAATATAAACTGGGTCTGCGTGGGTAGTAGGCTTGCTGGTTTCAATGCACCCACCTTGATCTATTGCAACATCCACGATGGCTGCCCCTTTTTTCATCTTAGAAACTAGTTCATCCGATACTAATTTGGGCGCACTAGAGCCTGGGATCAGCACACCTCCTATTAGTAAGTCACAGTTTTTAACTTCTTCGGCTATAGTTTCAGGTGTTGATATTGATGTATTGACTTCATCATTAAAATAATTTTTTAATTCATTGAGCCTTGCTTCAGATTGATCAATAAGCGTTACATTTGATTTCATTCCATGAGCAATAAGAGCGGCATTAAAACCTACAACTCCACATCCAATAATTACAACTTTAGCTGGCGGTGCTCCTGTTGCACCAGATAATAACACGCCTCTTCCTTTGTTTGTCATTTCAAGAGCTCTGGCTCCTGCTTGTATTGAAATTCTGCCGGCTACTTCACTCATTGGAGCGAGTAATGGAAGCCTTCCATTGTTATCGGTTATAGTTTCGTAAGCTATACATGTTGCGCCGGAATTCATTAATCCTTCTGTCAATGCTTTACTTGCAGCAAGGTGCAAATATGTGAATAGAAGCTGGTCATCTTTTAATTTTTTTATTTCATTATCTTGAGGCTCTTTAACTTTAATGATCAACTCAGCGCGGTCGAAAATATCTTGCGCATTTTCAAAAACTGTTGCCCCAACATCCTTATAATTTTGATCGTCAAAACCTGACCCCTGACCGGCTGTTCTTTCAATGATTACTTCATTACCATCATCAATAAGTTCCTTTACACTTTCAGGTGTTAGGCCTACTCTATTTTCTTGCGGCTTAATTTCTTTAGGAACACCGATCAACATATATGACTAATTTTTATACTATTTATTAAATATTCAAAAGAGGAAAGAGCTCATTATGGTTAAAAAGTGGCTAAACATTGTTTATAAGGAAAAGAATTCAACCCGCCTAAAAAAACATTATAGGGAATGGGCTGACGGTTATGACAGTGACTTAAAAGAATGGGGCTACGCTTACCCAAGTAAAGTTAAACAGATTCTAGAAAAGTATATAACTGTAAAGAAAGGCTCAAAAATTCTTGATGCAGGTTGTGGTACTGGCTATGTCGCTGAAGTTTTGAAAGCTCTTCGTTACAATAATATCGTAGGGATAGATTATTCAAAAGATATGTTAAGAGTAGCTCGCTCTAAAAAAATATATAAAAAACTAGTTTGCGAGTCGTTAAGTAAAAAAACAAGTTTAAAAGGAAATCAATTTGATTTAGTTATATGCACAGGTGTTTTGACGTCAGGTCATGTAGGCCCAGTAGCCATAAAAGAATTAATTCGACTTACTAAAAATAAAAGTCATTTGATATTATCAATATCAGAAGCTATTTATGAAAAGCTTGGTTTTAAGAAAGAAATTGAAAAACGAGCAGATGAGATTTCTAAAATTTATATTTCTAAGCCATTTATAGCTTTGCCTAACCATAAAAGTAGCGCTAGATCGAGAATGTATTTATTTCAGAAAATATAAGCTTATTTTAATTATGGTTAGAAAAAATAAAGTATTGGTTGTTGGTGCGGGAATATCTGGTTTAGCAGCAGCCAAAAACCTTAATGATTCTGGATATGATGTAACAATTCTTGAGGCTAAAGATCGAATTGGAGGAAGGTTATATACTGATAGGTCTTTAGGTGTCCCATTAGAAGTGGGTGCCAATTGGATACACGACAACAACCCTGAAAGAAATCCAATTATGAAAATTAAAGAAGATTTAGGTTTAGAGTCTCACAAATGTTCTTTGGCAGGCTCTGTTGCAAGCTTTGAAGTTTTGGATAAAGAAGGTAACAAAATTAAAGTAACAAATAAGGAGTTAGAAAAAATTGAATTTCGAGTTGGAATTTTTGCCTACTTAGCAAAATATCTTCGCCCGTCAACAAGTCTTGAGGAAATTTTCAACTTTGTGAAAAAACTTGGTTTATTGTCGTTTATAAAAGAAGAAGCCTTATTTGTTCTTATTCAAAAAATTGCATTAGAACAGGCTGATGACCCGGATAAAGTATCCATAGAAGCTTTATTTGAACAAGAAGAATTTGCAAACGATGAGGCTGTTATTGGAGGTTATGATCAAATTGCATATTACTTTGAAAAAGAACTGCATAATAAGATCATTTTAAATTCACCAATTCAGCACATTAATTATGAGCAAGATATTATCAAAGTTGTCAGTGGCAATGAGACATATGAAGCTAATGCTGTTATTGTGACAGCTTCCTTAGGGGTATTAAAAAAAGAAATAATTAAATTTATACCCGAATTACCAATTAAAAAACAACAATCAATTAAAAAACTAGGTTGGGGCACTTTAAATAAAGTTATGTTAAAATTTACTCATAAATTTTGGGGTGATAAAGATTTTATTGTTGTTGCCAATAAAGAAAGTAAATTCCATGCCTGGATCAATGAAGAGCCTATTTGCAAAGAACCAGTAATTGTTGCAACAATATCAGGCGAAAATGCAAAAAAGTTAGAAAATAAAAGCGATGAGGAAGTTGCTCAAATTGCTCTGAATGAATTAAAAGCTGTTTATGGCGATAAAGTTTCAGAGCTTGACTCATATTTTGTTTCAAAATGGGGTTTGGATCCATACGTTTTTGGATCTTACAGTACAAATAAAGTTGGTGAAAATAATCAACTGTTAAGAAAAAACTTATCAACCCCAGTTAATTCTAAATTATTTTTTGCGGGAGAAGCAACAAGTGTAAAAACAGCAGGATATCTTCAAATGGCACTACAATCAGGCTTAAGAGAAGCAGAAAATATTAAAAAAATCTACCCTAACTGATCTTGGCTCATATCATCAGGATTGATGCCGGCAACTTCAACTGGTTTTTTCATTGCATCTCGTCTGAAAGGTTCCCCAAGCTCTTGATTTAAAATAACTTCAATAAAAGTTGTAACTCCATTTGACTGTTCTTCACACGCAGCTCTGAGTGAATTTGTCAGCTCATCCATGGTTTTAACTATAACACCCTTCAATCCGCAGCCTTCTGCAACCTTTGCGTAGCTTAATTCAGGATCTAGTTCGGTACCGACGAAATTATTGTCATACCATAATATCGAATTTCTTTTTTCGGCGCCCCACTGATAGTTTCTAAATATCACCATTGTGATTGCAGGCCATTCTTCCCTAGCGCAAGATGTCATTTCGTTCATGCTTATACCAAAAGCTCCATCTCCAGCGAAACCAACAACAGGAATATTTGGACAGCCTATTTTAGCTCCTAAAACTGAAGGGAAGCCATAACCGCAAGGCCCAAAAAGACCAGGAGCTAAATATTTTCTACCTTCTTCAAATGTTGGATAAGCATTTCCAATTGCACAGTTATTGCCTATGTCGGATGAAATTATTGCATTTTTTGGCAAGCCATTCTGTATTGCCCTCCAAGCCATGCGAGGAGACATGCGATCTGCATCCCTGACTCTAGCTTCCTCATTCCATGATGTTCCAGGATCGTCATCTTCATGGTCCATACTACTCAATGTTTGTAACCAAGCAGATTTGGTTTGATGAATTAGAGCTTTTCTCTCATCTCTATTTTTGTTTCCTGCTTCGGGAGAAAGGCTATTTAGTAATTGCTGGGCAACTTGTTTTGCATCACCGCATATACCTACTGAAACTTTTTTTGTTAATCCAATTCTATCAGAATTTATATCGACCTGAATAATAGCTGCATCTTTTGGCCAATAATCTATTCCGTAGCCAGGCAATGTTGAAAATGGGTTGAGTCTAGTCCCTAATGCAAGAACAACGTCTGCTTTAGAAATTAACTCCATAGCAGCTTTTGAGCCGTTATAACCTAAAGGCCCCACTGCAAGTGGATGACTACCTGGAAAGCTATCATTATGTTGATAGCCTGAAGCAACAGGTGAATCTAATTTTTCAGCTAAAGCTTTGCAGTCATTGATTGCATCAGCTAAGACCACCCCAGCTCCTGATAATATTACTGGAAAGTCAGCATTAGATAGAAGTTTTGCAGCTTCTTTTATTGCTTCGCTTCCTCCAGATGGTCTCTCAAATTTTATTATTGGCGGCAACTCGATATCTATAACTTGTGTCCACATGTCGCGAGGAATATTTATTTGTGCTGGCGCGGAACCTTTGAATGCTTTTGAAATTACTCGATTTAGTACTTCTGCAACTCTAGTAGGATCTCTCACTTCCTCCTGGTAGCAAACCATATCTTTAAACAATGCCATTTGCTCTACTTCTTGAAAGCCACCTTGTCCTATAGTTTTATTAGCCGCTTGTGGAGTAACCAGAAGCATTGGAGTGTGATTCCAGTATGCAGTTTTTATTGGCGTAACAAAGTTAGTAATGCCCGGGCCATTTTGTGCAATGCACATAGACATTTTTCCTGTCGCTCTTGTATAGCCGTCTGCGATTATACCGCCGTTATTTTCATGAGCTACATCCCAGAAAGTAATGCCTGCTTTTGGAAATAAATCGGAAATTGGCATGAATGCAGATCCAATTATTCCAAATGCGTGCTGTATTCCGTGTTTTTGTAAAACTTTAACGAATGCTTCTTCTGTGGTCATTTTAGTCATAACAATACTTTCTATACTAATATTTTTTCTCTGCCCGGATCATAAAAACAGTTTATTGACCCCTCTGCAGAATATTTAGTTTCTGCAACTTCAATTTCAAATTTTTGATGGCTCATCATTTCTTCAATAGAGTAGCTGTCATTGTTTGAAATGTAACCCATGCCCAATGATTTGTCTAAATAGAAACCATACATACCTGAAGAAATTTCACCAACAATCTTACCGTCAAAATAGATTGGCTCATTGTGATAAATTAATAAGTCATTGTTAGATAATGCAAAATTTACTTTTCTTTTACTGAGACCAGACTTCTTCTTTTCTTCAAGTGCTGCCTGTCCTAAAAAAGGATTCTTCTTATTAAGATTTACACAAAATCCAACACCCGCTTCAAAAGGGTTTTCCTCAACTCCAATATCATGCCCCCAATGAAGATATCCTTTCTCCATTCTCATTGAATTTAGTGCATGATAGCCTGCAAGTTTTACTGGGCTCTTTCCATTTTTTGCATAAACAACATCGAATACTTTTTCCAAATTATTATAAGGAATGTATATTTCAAAACCCAGCTCGCCAACATATGTTATTCTATGAAGCCTACATTCAGTACCACCAAGATTTATTTTCTTAGAAAATCCAAACGGTAATGTTTCATTTGAAATATCCTCATTACATATTCTTTGAAGGTGCTCCCTTGAATTGGGTCCCATTATTGAAAGACAGCCATATTGTTTCGTAACGTCAATAATTTCTATATTTTTAAATTTTTTTGAATGAGATAATAACCAGTAATAGTCTTTATTATGTGCAGTTGGACCTGTAACAAACATATATTCATTTTCACTTATTCTCGTAAAAGTAATGTCACCTTCTGTTCCAGCTTCGTCATTTAACATTTGTGTATATATAATTCGCCCAACTGGTACATTCATCTCACTTACACACATATAATTTAAAAAATTAACTACATCATCTCCTCGAATAATAAACTTAGAAAAAGATGTAAGTTCAAATAAGCCAATATCATTTCTTACAGCAACACATTCGCTCCTTACATTTTCAAACCAATTTTGTTTATGATACGAGTATTGATATTGAGGTCTTTGACCATTATTAGTAAACCAATTTGGCCTTTCCCATCCAGCCGCTTCTCCAAAGCAAGCTCCTTCTTTTTCAAGTTGGCCATAGAGTGGTGATTTAATTTTGTTTCTAGAAGTTTCAAATTGATAGTAGGGCCAATGTACAGCGTACAAGAGCCCAAGCGTTTCAGAGCTTCTTTCTCTTAGATATTCATCATCATCTTGAAAATCTAATACTCTAGCGACATCTACATCCCACAAATCAATCTTACTTTTGTCATTTATGATCCAATCAGCCATAACTTTGCCAACTCCTCCAGCAGATTGTATTCCTATTGAATTGAAGCCAGTTGAAACAAATATATTTTCTTTGTAAGGAACTTTGCCTAAATAATACCTATCATCAGGTGTGAAGCTTTCAGGCCCATTAAAATATGTTTTAATGCCAAGCTCATTCAGTATTGGAAGCCTATCCATTGCTTCCATTAAAATAGGCCCGAAATGATCAAGATCATTTGGCAAACTATCAAATTCGAAATCTTCAGGAATACCGTTCATGCCCCAAGGTTTTGCTTTCTTTTCAAAGGCACCTATTAAAAGTTTTCCAGCGTCTTCCTTCACATAAATATAGGCATCTGGGTTTCTTAAGATGGGTAAATTTTTTGGTATATCTTCTGAATATTCAGTTACAGCGTAAAAATGTTCACATGCATGCAGAGGAATATTTACCCCGCACATTTTACCTACTTCCCTACTCCACATTCCAGCAGATATAACAATCTTATCACATGTAATATCACCTAGTTCTGTAATAACTTTTGTGACCTTGTCACCTTCTTGTGCGATTGAAATGACTTTGTTATTTTCAATAATGTTAGCACCCATTCTTCTTGCTTCTTTTGCAAGGCACATTGTAATGTCTACCGGGTTAATTTGACCGTCCTGAGGCAAAAACCAAGCTCCTTTTACATGCTTTGTATCGAGAAGTGGGTATTTCTCTTTTACTTCATCAATTGAAATTTCATTTATTTCCAAGCCATAACTTCGACCCATTGATGCGCCTCTACTCATTTCTTGATAACGCCCCTCATTTTCTGCAATAGAAACTGAACCATTTATCAAAAATCCAGCGGATAGATCTTTTTTTTGATTCAGTTTATGATAGAGCTCCGTTGAATACTTAGCCATTTTAGTAAGATTTTTTGTTGCCCTTAATTGTCCAACCAATCCAGCTGCATGCCAAGTTGTGCCACAAGTTAAGCTTTTTCTCTCAACCAATGTGACCTGAACATTTCTCTCAGCAAGGTGATATGCAATGCTTGTACCAGCAATACCCCCTCCAATAATAACAACCTCTGTGTGTGAAGGAAGCTTTGACATATAAGATGCTAGTATTTTACTAAGACCTCTTTAATTCTTTGGAGCATTTCATCTATGTGTTTTTCTTCAGCAATTAACGCAGGAGCAACTATACCAGCATCCCCAGTAAATTTTATGTGAACACCATTAGCAAATGTTTTCTTTTGAGCATCATATCCTCTCACGCCAGGGTTTTTATCAACTGCTAGGTCAAAAGCGGCCATCATTCCATCAGCTCTTACATCTGTAACAATTGGTATATCCTGAAATGCATCAAACACTGCATCTATGAAATATGGTGACATCTTTTCTGCTCTTGCGAACACATCTTCTTTCTCATATACATCCAAGGTAGCAAGAGATGCTGCTACACAGGCCGGATGACCTGAGTAAGTATATCCGTGAAAAAACTCTACTCCGTGCTCTGGACCATTATCAACAATAGCATTGTAAATTTTATCTGAAACACCAACTGCCCCCATAGGCTGCGCTCCATTAGTAATTGCCTTTGCCATAGTAATCATATCAGGTTGTACATTGTATTTTACAGCCCCAAATGATTTTCCTGTTCTGCCAAAACCAGTAATTACTTCATCAAAAACAAGAACAATTCCGTATTTATCACAAATTTCTCTCAGTCTTTCTAAATATCCGATAGGGGGAACAATGGTTCCTGTTGAGCCAGCAATGGGTTCAACAAAACACCCTGCAATTGACTCGGGGCCATACATTTCTACAAACCTCTGAAGATCCTCAGCAAGATGAGCTCCATGTTGCGGCTGACCTTTTGTATATTTATTTTCTTCTAACCAAGTGTGTCTTAAATGAATAACTCCAGGCATTGTTGCAGTAAATATCTCACGGTTTTTAATCATGCCACTTAATGAGGTTCCTCCGATATTTACACCATGGTATGCGCGTTCTCTTGACACAAACCTTACACGTTGCGATTGTCCAATTGCGTGTTGATATGCCTGAATTATTTTAATTGCGGAGTCAATTGCAGTAGATCCACAAATTGTGAAGAAGACATTGTTTAAATCGCCCGGTAAGAGATTTGCTACTTTTTCAGCTAATGCGAAAGCAGGTAAATGAGAAACTTGGAAGCTAGGAGAGTAATCTAATTTTAATAATTGCTGATGAACAGCTTCAGCTATTTCTTTTCTACCATGCCCCAATGGAACACAAAATAGACCTGATGAAGCATCTATTACTTGGTCGCCTTTATGATTCCAGTAGTATACTCCCTCACCTCTGTCTAATAATCTTGGATCCTTCTTAAAGTCTTTATTTGCAGTAAAGGGTAAAAAATAGTTTTCCAAAGAATTAGTCGTAGGTGTAGTATTTGCCATATAGATCCTCTCAAATCAGTAAAAGTTATAAGTATTATAGTAGTCTTATTTACGCTGCTTGACTAGAGCTACCGCTCTTGTGGAAACTCTCATTTTTAGCTGCCATATCACGAAGCATTTTGCATGGAGTAAATCTTTCTCCATATTTTTGTGCGAGTTTATCAGCTTCAGCCACAAATTCTTTGACTCCAACCATATCTATGAAAGATAGTGGACCTCCGGTCCATGGCGCCATTCCCCAACCGAGTATTGCCCCAATGTCCGCATCTCTAACATCCGTTAGCACGTTTTCTTCATAGCATTTAGCTGTTTCAAGTGCTTGAATATAAAGAAACCTTTTCTTTAATTCCTCAACATCAGGTTGGTCGTCACTTTCTTTGCATAGGTTAGACAGTTCAGGCCATAGGTATTTTTTTCCATTTTCAGGATACTCGTAAAAGCCTTTATTGTTTTTCTTTCCAAACCTACCTTGCTTTTCAACCATTTCTTCCATAATTGAATACATTGGGGTTATTGGAAATTCTTTGCCCTCAGCTTCAAAATCCTTTTTAGTTTGAGTTGTAACTTTCCAAGCTAAATCTAACGCTACAGCATCAGAAAGAGCCAGAGGAGCCATTGGCATACCTGTCATCTTGCCAGCATTTTCAATTAAAGCAGGTTTTATACCTTCTGCTAACATTGCAACACCCTCACCGGTATATGTACCAAATACACGACTAGTATAAAAACCTCGACTGTCATTTACAACAATTGGGGTCTTTCTAATTTTTTGAACGTAATCCATTGTTTTTGCCAATGTTTCTTGAGAAGTTTCTTTTCCCATAATGATCTCAACTAAAGGCATTCTCTCTACTGGTGAAAAATAATGAATACCTATGAAGTTTGCAGGACGGCTTGAATTTTGAGCTAAACCTGTAATTGGCAAAGTAGATGTATTGGAACCAAATACAGCAGTTTCTGATATTTGCGCTTCTGCTTTAGCGGTTACATCTGCTTTTATATCCCTATTTTCAAATACTGCCTCTACAATAAGATCTGCGCCCTTTAGAAGAGAGTAATCAGTTGTAGGTGTAATGAGACTTAATAGCTTTTCTTTTTTTTCTTCAGTAGTTTTTTTCTTACTTAATTGTTTATCTAAAATCTTAGTAGAATATTCTTTTCCTTTTTCTGCTGCAGCTTGATCCATATCAATTAATACAACTTCAATTCCTGCTTTAGCAGTAACATAGGCAATTCCTGCGCCCATTAAGCCTGCACCAAGAATCCCAATCTTTTTAACATCGTATTTATCGAAATCTTTTGGTCTTCTTGCGCCTTTGCTTAAAGCTTGCATATTTACAAATAGGCTTCGAACCATGTTTTGAGATCTAGGATCCATTACAACTTTTGTAAAATAACGTGCTTCAATTCTCAGCGCCGCATCAATCGGCACCTGAACACCTTCATAAACAGCAGAAAGGATTGCAGTTTGTGCAGGATAGTTATTATAAGAATTTTTTCTCAATGAAGATGACGCTGCGGCCCAAATCATTGCACCTTTTGGAGTATAAGGAAGACCCCCTGGAAACCTAAAACCTTTTTCGTCCCATGGTTGAACTGGTTTTCCACCATCCACAATATATTTTTTTGCTGCATTAATTAAGTTATCTGCATCTGTGACTTCGTTAATAAGGCCAGTACTTAGAGCTTTTTTTGGAGTTAACGGAGTACCTGCTAATAGAAAGCCCATAATCTCTTGCGTTACACCGGCAAGTCTAGGAACTCTCTGAGTTCCTCCTGCACCAGGTATTAAACCAACTTTTGCTTCAGGTTGTCCAATCTGAATTTTATCATTATCTATCGCCACACGATAGTGACAAGCGAGACATATCTCAAACCCACCGCCTAAAGCATGACCGTTTATCGCAGCTACAAATGGCTTACCAGATGTTTCCATGCTTCTAAACAATAACTGCATATCCATGTTGCCATTATAAATTTTTTCTGCAGCTTTCACTTTATCTTCTTGAACGCTATCAAAACCAAAAACCTCAGATGAAGTTAAATCTGCGCCAGCTATGAATGCATCTTTTGCACTTCTGAGAACAATACCCTTAACTGAGTCATCTGAGATTAATTTCTCAATAATTGATCTGTATTCACCAAGAGATTGAAAATTTAAAACGTTCATTGAACGATTTTCCAAATCCCACGTTACAACGGCAACACCGTCGCTATCTATTTCATAAGTTACATCAGCCATGATTATTGTCCTAAAATTTTAAGTTATTAAACGCGCTCAATTACGGTTGCAGTTCCCATACCACCACCAACACAAAGTGTGGCAAGAGCAGTAGACTTATTGCTTCTCTCTAACTCATCAAGTACAGTTCCTAGAATCATAGCTCCAGTTGCACCCAATGGATGCCCCATAGCAATTGCGCCACCATTTACATTAATGTCTGAGTGGTCAATCCCCATATGTTCCATATATCTTAGTACAACAACTGCAAATGCTTCGTTAAGCTCCCACAAGTCAATGTCACTTTTGCTCATGCCTAAGTTTTTTAGTAGTTTATCAGAAACATAACCAGGACCAGTAAGCATGATGCTTGGCTCAGAACCTGTTGAAGCAAAACCTTTGATTTTAGCACGAGCCTTCAGACCATATTTGTCACCCATCTCTTTATTTCCAAGCAGTATTCCAGCTGCTCCGTCAACTATTCCTGACGAATTGCCAGCAGTGTGAACATGATTAACAGCCTCAACTTCAGGGTATCTTTGTTGAATAGTAGCATCAAAACCTGCCATTTCACCCATCATTGCAAAAGATGGATCTAAAGAACCAAGTGATTGCATTGTAGCATCAGGTCTCATATGTTCATCATGATCGAGCACTGTCAAGCCATTGATATCTTTCACGGGTGTTATTGATTTTGAAAATCTTTTTTCATCCCAAGCTTTTTTTGCCCTCTTTTGACTTTCAACAGCATAACTATCTACATCATCTCTTGAGAAACCATATTTGGTAGCAATTAAGTCTGCACTAATACCTTGTGGAACAAAGTAATTTTTTATTGCAACTGAAGGGTCAGCAACCATTGCGCCACCATCCGAGCCCATTGGAACTCTAGACATAGACTCAACACCGCCGCCGATGGACATTTGTGACTGTCCAGACATTACTTGTGCAGCTGCCATATTAGTAGCTTCTAAACCAGATGCACAAAATCTATTGATCTGAACACCTGAAACTGATTGATCATAGTCGGCATTTAACACTGCTGTTCTTGCAATACAGGCACCTTGTTCACCAACTGGCGCAACACATCCTAGTACAACATCATCAACATCTACTGTATCAATTTTTGTTCTATCTTTAATATTATTTAAAACTTGAGTTGCAAGTTCCAGTGCAGTTACTTCATGAAGGGTTCCATTTTTTTTACCCTTACCACGAGGGGTTCTCACAGTGTCGTAAATATAGCAATCAGTCATTTAAAAGCTCCAATTATTAATAAGATTGAAGATTATAATAATTCATAATCATCTAACAATACTAAATATGAGCTTGTTTAGTAATTTCTAAGAAAAATAGTATATAGAAATCAATAATTTAAAGAGCAAATGCAGAACTCAAATGTCCATTTCCATAAAACTTGCCGAGTCTGGTGAGCCATTGGCAAATTTGTAGACAGGCTTTGCCGATCCCATCTTGGGTTGAAAACTTGGTAGAGCGATGAGTGTTGAAGATACAGTTTGAAAACCCATGTCTGTTTTCACGCACATTGCTGACAAAGGATCATTGTTATCAGAATATGTACTGCCTAATAACATTTCCCAGTCCTGCCATTCATCTTTACCTGGTTTTGGATCAACCGATAAAGAAAATTTTGATAAATAAGTTTTTATACGCTTAGAGTTTAAATCATTTCGATCGTAAGCAGTTATAATTGATAAGCCATCAGGTATATTGAAATATTCAATTACAGAATTTTTTTCATCTGACTTGATCCAATATGCATTTAAATTATCCGCTATGAACATATTAAAACCTCTATATGAGTCTTTTTCGATTTCAATTATTGCATTTAATGCTTCAGATGCATCTGCATGATCTAGTGCATCAAGAACCAATTCACCTCTACTTCTTTTATTATCCATAGGTCCAAGGCTATTCATTCTATTCATAATTGCAGCGATGACACCAAAATCATTAATTCCTATCCAGGTACCACCCGCCGTCATGTCCTTGCCTGCGAAAATATGTGGTCTATCGTCCCAATGACGACCAGGTGGTAAAGCGTCTCGATTACTCATTTCATCTCGATTGGCACCAATTATAATGGGCCACTCAGAGTCACTTTGTTTTAAAATTACTATCGAACACATTTGATTTCTTATATATCCTTACTAATTTATTGTATCATGGAAAATAAAAAAACAGCTCTAATTGTTGAAGGTGGCGGACAAAGAGGTGTATTTTCTTTCGGAATCACCGATACATTTATAAAAAGAAAATACGATCCATTCGATATTTATATTGGAGTATCAAATGGTGTTGCGGTTCTTTGCTGGTACCTCATTAGAGAAACTGACAATAATTTAGAAAAGATGCTATATGCTGCGCGAGGAGATTACTTAGATTATAAAAATATCTTCACAGGTGGCGACATAATCAAATTTCATAAAATGTACGAAGACGGCGAGAAAATGTTTAAGCCTAACATGGAAAAAATTAGAAAAACTGTTCAAGGCAAAAAATACATTGCGGTTGTGACTGATGCTCTCAGCGCTGAAGCCGAATATCATGAATTTGGAGAAGATGAATGGATGCCTAAAATGATAGCATCTGGAACTTTGCCTGTACTGGTAAGAACGCCCAGCATGATAGACGGACGTCGTAAATTTGATGGTGGCGTAGCCGATCCTCTACCTGTCAGAAAGGCTTATGAGCTCGGCGCCAAACGCATCATAGTTATTAGAACTTATGAAGAAAAATTTAAGAGAAAATTAAAACTTGAAAATTATATTGGAGCATTTTTTTCTAAAGAATACCCCGAACTTAGAAAAGCTCTGCTTAAGCATGACAAAACTTACAATACTGCCTTAGATTTCATACAAAACCCGCCTTCAGATTGTGAAGTAATCCAATTATGTCCACCAACAAGACTTAAATCTAAAAGAGATTCTAAAAATGTTGATATTTTGAAAGCTGATTACAACTTAGGGCAACGTGTAGCTGAAAACTATCTCAGTAATTTAGAGAACTGATTGCAAAAACTTGTTAATCTTATTTTCAACCAAGGTAGTTGTTTCTGATGGAAATGCATTAAAAGCATGATCTGCTCCAGGTACAATTATAATCTCAGCATTAGAACCATAACTCAGCCATCGACCAAACATAAATAATGAGTCATCAAGCAATAAATCTCTTGTTCCGACTGTAAATAGTGCTGGAGGCATTCCACTTAAATCACCTTGTATGGGAGAAACGTCAGGTAAGCTTTTGTCGACATCTCCCTGAAAATATGAGTCTCTGAATTTTCTAATCATTGCATATGATAATAAGAAAATCTCATCAGAACCTTCTTGTCTGATTGCACTTGGAGTTAGACGGGCATCATAAGATCCATAAATGAGGTTTGCGCCTTTAATAGTTTCTAGCAACCCTTTACTCTTCAATCTCAACAATGTAACAGCTGATAAGTTTGCTCCAGCCGACTCACCGCCGATTATAATCTTCTCTGTATTAAATTCCTTTTTTGAATTTTCTATCAACCAAGTAGCGGCTGTTTCGCAATCATCAGGAGCGGCTGGATAAGGATTGGTTGGTGCAAGACGATATTCCACACTTGCAACAATGCAATTCAGCTCTTTTGAGATTTTTTCTAAAGATTGGTCTTGCATATCTGCAGCACCGATGCAATGACCACCGCCGTGAATATGCATATAGATAAAATCAGGACTATCATGATTAAATATTCGTATTGTTACTTTCTGATCACCGTCACCTACTTGTCTATTTTCAGCACGATCAGAGTATGGCTGAAAAGCGAGTAATCCACCGCCTTGTCTTCTTATTTCCTGCAAGACATCAAATGGTATTTCATGTGATGGAGGCGCGTTGACTAGTAAGTTTTTTATATGATCATTCATTTCATGAATGTCATTTGGAATATTTTTATGATCAAAAGCCTCAGGTGTAATAGAAGTAAATATCATTAGTCTAAGTGCGTGTTCTTATATAATTAAAAGTTCTATTAAGAATTAAAACATAAATTGGTAAAAATGCTAGATAGCAAACCACTAACTTAAGAATGAAATCATTAAATGCTATCAGATCCCAATTTTCGCGCATAAAGTCATCTGTAGAATTATAAAATGCTACACCATAAAATAAATATGTATCAATTAATTGAGCAAAAAAGGTACTTACAACAGGCGCAAGATACCAATAAGAGCCCAAATTTAACCCATCATCACCTACTCTTTCTCTTACTTTTGAAAATACAAAAACATCAAGTAACTGTCCAATTGAATAAGCTAAAACAGACGCAATAGCTATTCTAAAGTCAGCAAATATATATGAAATTATGAAAGCGGGTACGAAAGCAAAGCCGATAACTTTACGTGCATTACTTGCATTTGAAAGTCGCACAGTTAAATCTGTTGCTAAAACAATAATTGGGAATGTGAATGTACCAATTGTATAATCCAAACCAAATATATTTATCGGGAATTGCACTAAATAATTTGATATAGCGATGATAAAGCAGTGTCCTAAAACTAAATAAGTTATTAATTTTCTATTAAGATCCATAAAATTCATAATTAATCCATATAACTGTTAAAACAAGTAAAGTTGCCATTAAGCCATTAAAATTTCTAATTGCAGCCTTCGATTTTATGAAATTATTCAAAAAAACTCCGACTGATGTCCAAGTGAGAACTGAAAAAGTATTAGATATGGTAAAACCCAAAAGTACAAAAACCATTCCTTCAAGAAAACTGTCTATAAACTCAAAGTTTTTATAGTCCGTATAAATAGAAATAGTCGTAATTGCCATCATAACACCTTTTGGATTAACATATTGAAAAAGAGATGACTCTATGAATGTTATTGGCTTTGATCGATCCTCATTATCTGAACTATAAGAAAAATAAATTCTATACGACAAGTATAGTAAATATAGCGAGCCTAGTATTTGCAAAATAGTTTGTGCAATTGGGTAGCTCGTAAAAACAGATATTAATCCTAATCCCATCACAATCAATAAAGATAAAAACCCAAAGACAACACCTGTCATATGAGGAATTGTTTTTACATAACCAAAGTTTTTTCCTGAAGCCGTTAGCATAATATTATTCGGACCAGGAGTGCCAGATTGGATAATGCACAGTAATAATAATGGAAAAAAATACTCAAACATGAATGTGCTCTTTTATAGAACTATGAAATAAATAGAAGTTATAACGACAATTATTGAAGGTAAAACTAAATTGTGCAAATTTTCATCTACTTTATACGTCTTCACTTCTCCATTGATCTTGAAGGGTAAATGTTTATCCTTACCAGGCAAAAATTTAAATTTCCTGCCAAATGTATACAAAAAAGGAGTTCTTCCTCCAGGGTCAGACAGTTTGCCTTTAAATAATGGCATGCTCAACAATGTGATCAAAAAAGATCCTACAAAGCCAACGTACCAGAAAAGCCAAAAGAATAACTGATATGGATAGTAAAAGTTTGGAATATTGATCCATAGAACAATTAGATTTAATATCATTATCGGATAAAAACCTAAGACTTGCCAAACCACATGAAAGCGAGCGTGTCCTGTCCAATCAGGATGAGTTGCATGCGTTTTATTAAAATCAGCAATAGTGGCTCCAATCGTTAATACAACTGTTATGATCGTAAATATTATTCTTGGAATAAGATTTTGATCATAAAGATCCATATAGTTATTTAAATTTTTTACGCATATTGATAGCGGCCTGAATTCCTGCAACTGGCTTCTTGCCCTTTGGAACTGTGTTTCCTTTTTTTGTTAGATTTTTAAGTGATTCACCATTTTTATACATTTGAAAGAGTATATCGATATCCATATTCGTACCTACTGGCTCTTCAGGAAAACCTCTAGCAGAAATTTCATTTTTATATTCTTCATCATTTGTCCAATGCTCAAAAAATAATTCTACAAGATTACCGTCTGGATCTTTGTAATACATGCCCGTTATCCATCCATGGTTGATTGTCCAGTACGGCTCAAGACCTCTCTCTTTTGCCTTATGATAAAAATCAAACCATTTATCGATTGGGTTAAGACAATAAGAAATATGGTCTAATCCAATAGTTGTGGGAATATTTTTATTAAGCCAATTTCTAAATGCTAATATAATCTTTGAAATAAATCCTAATTTCTTAACTCCTGGTTCAGTGTTTGCAATTGCAATACGGTGATGTTCTTCATCAAAAGCCAGAAAAGCAATATCATTGCTTTTATACATGGGCTTACAACCGAAAAGTTTTTCATAAAATTCAACCATTGCATCATAATTTTGAGTTTTAAAAGCAACATGATGAAAACTGTCAGGTGCATATTCTGATTTATATTTTTTATATAAATCAAAATTTAATATTGCTTTATCTTTCATATATTAAGCTGTCCAAAACCAATCGGGACCAGGTAAGTGAATGACATGATTTTCTATACCAATTTCTTTGTCTGCAAGTCTATTGCATTTATCATTCATAGACATTAATAATTTTCTATTATTTTCATCTTTTGCCAAATCATTCATTTCAAATGGATCTTTTTCTAAATCATATAATTGATAGTCTGAATTGTATTTAGTCAATTCATCAAAGTTTGACGGTATGTTATTTTGACGAGGTGAGAAAAATCTTAAAAATTTATACTTTTTGTCCACAACGCCTTTGTAATTAAGAGGCGGTGCAAAATCTGGCAAAAAATTACCCTTAGTCATAAATGCTTTTGTTTTTTCATAAAAACCCTCAGCAATTCCAGTAAGTCGAAATTTTTCAGCGACCTCAAAAACTGCTGGTATAATTTGAACTCCATGAATTAGATGGCCTTCTTTATCACGTATGTTGTCGTAGTTGACATTTTCAACCAACTCCGCATAGCTGTTACCTTTTAATTCAGGGTACTTATCTCTAAGTTCAGATTTACTAAGACCTGTAAATTCTAATAATGTCGGAACAATATCAATATTTGATATTACTGAGTTACACAATTTTTTATCTTTCAGATCTGGGTGGTAAACAAGAGTAGGAACTCTGATAGACTCTTCCCAAGAAACTATTTTTCCACGCGAACCTTGTTGTCCAAGCATTTCTCCATGATCAGAGATCATAAAAATAATTGTGTTATCCATTTGACCAGTCTCCTCAAGAGAATGAATAAGTTTCATAATATGCCTATCAACATCACGTAAGCAGTTGAAATAGTAATTACAAAAATTCCTCCATAAATCTGGCCGATCGTATGAGATTTCACCATACACTGTATTCATAATCTCAGTTCCAAAGTCATCTGTGCCTATTAATCTTGGACCGAAATTTTTAGGAAAATCAAAATCGTGTTCTTTTTTATATAATGGATCATCTGGTGCAAATTTTTGATTTTCACCGACAAATCCTGTACCTAATATTTCAGAAGATGCTCTGAAAAACATTATATCGTGAGGATTAACAAAATTTACAAATACAGACCAAGGCTTTTCATTTCCTTTTTTATCTCTGATGAAATTTGATGCGGACTCTGCGGTCAAACCATCAAATTTAAAACCTCCCTGTCCTAAATCACGCTCACCTGGTTGATCTGAATTATCAAAACCATATTTTGAAAACATTTTTTTCATACCTTCGTATCCGAGAGCATTTTCATTTACGTTGCTTTCAGTAATGTTTGTTAAGTGCCATTTGCCAAAATAACCTGTTTCATAGTCTTGATTTTTTAAAAGATGGCCTATTGTATTTACATTATCGTATAAACCTGGAACCCACGGAGTGACTGTGTTATCCCATACTCCAGTAAATTGAACATGCTGCCCCGTATAGACAGAGCTACGTGCAGGTGAACATATTGGTGTTGAGGTATAGGATCTATTGAAATAGGTAGAGACATTCTCCAAGTACCTGCGCGCTGGCAAATCAATGCTTTTTGGAATGTATGGCCATGCCCGCTCCTGATCATTTAATATTAATAAAATATTATAATTCTTAGGCTTAATATAGGCTGGCGCATTTTGTAAATGTAAAATGGATGCAAGGCCGCCTAAAGCAATTGAGGCTGCAGACTTTTTAATAAAAGAGCGTCTTGATATAGATTTCTTCATATATATGATAAAATAATATACATTATTTAAACTTGTTACAAATCCAGCTTTTAGATATTTATTAATACAGTTTTATGAAATTAGTTACGTTTACATTTAATGGCACTACATCCATAGGCGCAATAAATGGAGATCATATAGTGGATTTCTCAAATAGTTCATTACCTAACAACATGATAGATTTTATCGCTCTTGGAGATCAGGGTCTAGATACTGCAAAAAACCTTATTGATAAAAGTGAAAATAAAATTGAGTTAAGCAAAGTTCATTTAGAAGCTCCTATTACTAAACCAAGTAAAATTCTCGCGGTTGGATTGAACTATAAAGAACATCAAGATGAAGTTGCACAAACAGCTGCAAAAACAATAGGTAAAGCTCAAGAAAAATATCCAAATATATTTAATAAGCAAAATAGCTCTGTTAACGGTCCATACGATGATGTTCATCGGCCTCGTGCTTCTGAGTTTTTAGATTATGAAGGCGAACTTGGTTTCATTATTGGAAAAAAATGTCGTCATGTACCTTATGAGAAAGCAGCTGGTGTTATTTACGGCTATACAGTCGTTAACGATGTTACAATCAGAGATTGGCAGATGCGTGGTCCTCCTATGACAATGACTATGGGTAAGTCATGGGACACCCATTGTCCATTCGGTCCCTATATTGTAACTAGTGATGAAGTTGGTAACCCACATGACCTAAAACTTGAAACATATGTAAATGGAGAATTAAGGCAATCAGCTTCGACAAGTGATTTAATTTTTGACTGTTTTACGTTGGTTGAATACTTATCAACTGCTTTTACGCTAGAACCTGGAGACTTGATTCCAACTGGTACACCTGCTGGTTCTGCAGTGATGACAAGAAATTGGCTTAAAGCAGGTGATGAAATTAAAATTGAAATTGAAAAACTGGGATTCATTAACAATAAAGTTATTGAAGAGCCCGAAGATACACCTGCATACTAAGTCGCGTGAGTGATACTGAATATGATGTAATTGTAGCCGGTTATGGACCTGTGGGTGAAACTTGCGCAAACTTGCTAGGGTATTATGGAATTAAAGCGTTAATCTTAGATAAAGAAAAAGAAACCTTCCCCTTGCCAAGAGCAATTACTTGGGATGCTGAATGCCAACGAGCAATGGCTCATTGTAACTTTCTAACTGAAGTAAAGACAAGAAAAATTAGAGGCGTTGATAACAAAGATGCTAACAAAAGATCAATTTTAAAAATTACGATGGATGGTTTTGACACATACAATTATCAACATTCAATACTATTCATTCATCAACCTCAATTTGATCAAGCGCATAGAGAAAATGCGAAAAAATATCAGACTAATACGATTAGAACAGGTAATGAAATTTTAAGCGTTGATCAATCAGATGGCGTTGTGAATTGTTCCTATAAAAATATTGAAACTGGCGAAGAGTTTAAAACAAACAGTAAATATCTTTTGGCATGCGATGGGGCAAATAGTACAATTCGAAAACTCAGTAATGTTGAACTTAAAAGTTTAGACGCTGATGAGACCTGGATGGTAGTGGACGGGCATACTAAAAGTAAATTTGACTGTTTCACAGATATTGATGCGATTCAATATTGTAATCCGTCACGACCAACAACAATTATTCAAGGAGTTGATGATTGCTTTAGATTTGAAATAGCCTTTATGCCAGGTGATACTGTTGATGAAATTCAAAAAGAAGAAGTTTTTAGACAATACATAGACCAATGGATCGGAGATAATGAAGTAGAATTTAGCAGAACAGCAGTATACTCATTTCATGCAGCTGATGCTGTTAAATGGCAAAATAAAAATATTTTTCTACTCGGTGACGCTGCACATCAAATGCCTCCTTTTATGGGTCAAGGAATGAACTCTGGATGTAGGGATGCTGAAAATATATTGTGGAAAATTAACGGCGTACTAAAGGGACTATACTCTCCTAAAATATTAGATACCTACCAATCAGAAAGAAGGCCGCATGTTGCTCGAATTACTAGAGGAGCAATTAAAATGGGAGGCATCATTAATGCTAAAAGTAAATTTAAAGCATTTATCAGGAATGCATTGCTAAGAACACAAAGTTACTTAAGAGGTAAAGAAAATATATTTCCTGTTTTAAATGGCAACCGTTTAGGACCTGGCGCTCATAAAATGCCAAAAATTAAAAATGTTTCTATAGAGAGATACTACTTCAATGAGATAAATGTTCGTCTTCATGATGGCAGGATTATGAGCACAGATTATGTGCTGGAAAAGAATTTTGGAATTATTTTAAATAATTTTGAGGGCAATAAAAATATCTCAGAGGATAATCTTGAACTATTAAAAAATCATAATTTTAAGATCATAAATATAACTCCCAATTACGACCATTCAAACTATGAGGGATACATTGCGTGTGAAGAAACTCATAAAGATTTACAAATTTTCTGTGAAAAGTTTGATTGCTCTGGAGTTATATTAAGACCTGATAAATATGTTTTCGATTTATTTAAATTTAATAAAAGCGATAGTCTTGAGACTATCATTAATGATGTATTAATAAATATTAGAGAGAAAATTGAATTTAATTGAAACACTGTTATTAAGGAGTAAAATATAAAAATGCCATTAGACGATCAAGATAGAAAAAAAGGATTAGAAATTCTGAAGAAGATGGATTTACTTAAAAACGATGAAACTCCTGTCTCTAAGGATTTACTAAAGCAAATAATTGATATGTTGTATGGAACAATCTGGTCACGAACTGAGCAGTTATCGCTGCAAGAAAGAAGCATGATTACGCTCACCGTTTTGATTGCGCTTAATAGAGAGAATGAATTAAAATCTCATTTAAGAGGGGCTAAAAATTTGGGCATCACTAAAGAAAAAATTGAAGAAATGATATTGCATGTTGCTCACTATAGTGGTTTCCCCACAGCAGTTTCAGCCAGTCAATTGCTAAACAATGTATGGGATGAAGAAAAAGAATCCTAAAAGCACAGATCTTGCCGGTAAACAAAAATATACAGTATCAGACTCAAATTCTGAATGGGTACTTTATCATAACAACTTCTCACTTTGCTCTCGTAAGGTAAGAATATGTCTTGAGGAGTATGAAATTAATTACCTGCCGGTTCATGTACATATCATTGAGACTAAAGATTGTGAAAATTTATCCAAAGATTTTCTTAAAATTAATCCAAAAGCAACTGTGCCAGTTCTATTACACAACAATCGGCCTATTTATGAGTCTCACGAACAAATAAGATATTTAATGGAAACTTTTCCAAATAAACTTGGGGAGAGTGAAACAGTTGATTATTGGAATGAAAAAGGTTCTTTAGTCGGAGACGACCCAGTTATAGGAATAAAAGAGTACGCAGGTAATTGTGTGTCCCTACTTACTCAACCATTATTTGTTTCTATGCTTAGAAAAATTAGTTTCTTAAAATTTTTTAATTATTTTATAAAGCATCCTTCAAAGTTTAGAGCGCTTAATTTTACTTTATATCGATTATTAGGCTACTCAGTCTTTAATAAAAATTCTCCACATCAAAGAGTTGCTGTAAAGGCATTTGAGAATCTTAAATCACATTTGACATCATTAGATGTTCATTTAGAGAACAAGATATGGATTGATGGGGATAAATTTAGTATTGCAGATATAACCTGGATGACATTATTACACAGACTTGATGAGGTTAATCTGATTGGTCTATTCACAAAAAAATTAAGCAATTTAAGAGGCTACTATTCTCGATTAAAAAATCGTAAGAGCTTTAGCAGCTGTATTATCGAATTCAGTTCAGAAGCAATTGACTCTGGGACGAAAAATCTAAGAGAAGATATCCAAAAAGTTTCAAATTTGAAACATTTGTATAATAATTTTGAAACTAATCCCCTGCCTTGAAAGTATAAATAATAGTTATTATTTATAGATTCTGTTATAATGTTTTGATACTTATGATTTATATAAATCCTTTCGAAGAACTTATGGCCTTTGTGCCCGCCATTGCATTACAAGGCTTTGTAGTTGTAATGGTACTAATGGTTGCAATAGGTACTTTAGTGGATATGGCGCATAAGAAAAATGCAAAATATTTTTTCATTAATTTTAAAAGAGCAAAAGCATCTGCAACAAATGATTTGAGTGGTTCTCAAAAGGCAAAAATTATAAGTAAGACAATTGCTAGCGATATTTTAACAACTTCAGAATTAGGTAGAGGACAAAGAAGAGCTGCTCATCTTTTAGGCATGTACGGTTCGATATTATTTTGGGTTGCTTCTGTTATCTTAATATTTGGATATACAAATACAGCCGCTCCCTATCAAATATCATTGTTATGGCATGTTGGCGCTATAATGACATGTCTTGGAGGTTATTGGTTTTGGTTATTCTTAAGGGTCGATGTCTCAGCTGAGGCAAATCCGTGGAATAGAATCATAAGAGCAGATCTTTTTGTATTATCGCTTTTAGCTGCGGCAACATTTGGTCTAGCTTGGTCATTTACTCAATCCTCGGGTGTTCCAATACTAGATACCTTGTTTTTAGTGCTCTTTGGCTTATCTAATATTGTATTGTTTGGTGGTGTTTATTGGTCAAAATTTGCTCACATGTTTTACAAACCTGGTGCAGCCATTCAAAAGAATTTATCTGAAGCTGATGGGTATAGAGATGACTTGCCTGCCCCAGCTGATGCACCTAAGCAATTTGGACTTGGAATTAAACGAGAATCGCCTAGGCATTATTAATAAAAACTGATTTACTAGGCAACGAGAAGAGGAAAATATATGTCAACATTTGTGTACATGACAAGATGCGATGGTTGTGGTCATTGCGTAGACATATGTCCATCGGACATTATGCATATTGATAAAGAAACAAGACGTGCAGTGAATATAGAGCCTAACATGTGCTGGGAATGCTATTCATGCGTAAAAGCCTGCCCTCAAAATGCTATAGATGCAAGAGGATATGCTGATTTTGCGCCAATGCACCATAAGGTAAGAGTTCTACGTGAAGAAGAAAAAGGAACTATATCATGGAGAATTAAATTTCGAAACGGTCACGAGAAAAACTTTGTTTCGCCTATTACAACTAAACCTTGGGGTAAGCATATTCCAAATCTTGCTGATGAAATCCCTCCAACAAATGAAGAAATAAATTCACAGTTACTTTACTCAGAACCAAATGGACTTAATATTGAAACAGGGCTTCCAAGTCTAAAGAAAGAAAACCAAAAAGGAACAAACTAAATAAATGGCTTCAATTAAAACAATTCATGAGGATTGTGACATTCTCATCGTAGGTGGTGGAATGGCTGGAACTGGCGCTACTTTTGAAGCAAGACACTGGGGCCGAGATTTAAAAATAGTTTGTGTTGAAAAAGCAAATATTGATCGAAGTGGTGCAGTAGCCCAAGGACTATATGCGATAAACTGCTATATGGGAATGCAATGGGATGAAAACCAACCAGAAGATCATGTTCGATATGCGAGAAATGACCTAATGGGTTTAGTTAGAGAGGATCTCACGTACGATATCGCAAGACACGTTGATTCCACTGTTCATATGTTTGATGAATGGGGATTGCCAATAATGCGTGATAAAGAAACTGGTCGTTACCAAAGAGAGGGTAAATGGCAAATAATGATCCACGGTGAAAGTTATAAACCCATTGTCGCTGAGGCTGCAAAAAAATCAGCTGACAAAATCTACAACAGAATAATGATAACTCATCTCCTGATGGATGAAGGCAAATCTGACCGTGTGGGTGGTGCTGTTGGTTTCAATATGCGAACAGGAAATTACCATGTTTTTAGGGCTAAGGCAGTTATTGTGGCTGCAGGGGGAGCATCGCACATTTTTAAGCCAAGAGCTGTTGGTGAGGGAATGGGAAGAACTTGGTACGCGCCTTGGAGCAATGGATCAGCCTACGCACTTCCAATTATGGCGGGAGCTAAGATGACACAAATGGAAAATAGAATCGTCTTGACTAGATTTAAAGATGGTTACGGGCCGGTAGGTGCTTATTTTTTACATCTTAAAACTTACACAGAAAATGGGAATGGTGAGAATTATGAGAAAAAATGGTACGAAGAAACTAAGAAACTTGTAGGAGAATATATTGATCACGTGCCTGTACCAACTTGTCTGAGAAACCACGCTTTTATTGAAGAGGTAAAAGCTGGACGTGGCCCTATTCACATGGTTACCAAAGAAGCATTTCAAGATCCTCACATGGAAACAGTTGGCTGGGAAAACTTTCTAGGCATGACAGTCGGTCAAGCAGTTGTATGGGCATCTCAGAATATTGACCCAAAATATACTAATCCAGAACTCACTACATCCGAACCATATGTAATGGGCTCACACGCTACTTGTTCCGGAGCCTGGGTAAGTGGTCCAGAAGATATTTCACCAAGCGATTATTTCTGGGGATACAACAGGATGACAAGTGTCAATGGCTTATTTGGAGCAGGAGATACTGTTGGTGGAAGTGCACATAAATTTTCTTCAGGATCATTTACTGAGGGACGTCTTGCTGCAAAAGCTGCTGTAAAATACGTAAATGATATGCAGAATGAAGAAATTAAAGTTACGGACAAACAATACAAAGATTTAAAAGAAGTAATCTACAAACCTCTTGAAAATTATAAAGTAGGTAGAAACGAAATTACTGCTGGCACAGTATCACCTAGCTATATTCTACCAATCCAAGGGTTACAACGTTTACAAAAAATCATGGATGAATATGTAGGCGGTGTTGGGGTTTCTTATATGACAAATGATAATTTATTAAAAATTGGTACCAATCTCCTTAAGATGCTTGAAGAAGATTTAGAGCATGTAGCTGCGGAAGATTACCACCAGCTTATGAGAGCTTGGGAATTAAAACATAGAGTTACTACATCTCAGTGTGTGACGAGCCATACATTGTTTAGGGAAGAAACACGTTGGCCTGGCTATTATTATCGTGGCGATCATATGAAAATTGATGATGCAAATTGGCACTGTCTGACAGTTTCACAAAGAGACAGGGAGTCAGGCGAATTCAGTATGAATAAAGCTCCTATGCATAATCTTATCGACTAAATGGATCTTTTAAAAAAATCCGATAAAGAAATTCTAGAAATTGCTACCCCCCTCTGGGATAACTTAATTATGTGCTCAAATTCTCAGGATTACTTCGGGTTTACAAAAGATTTTTCAGCAAGAATGCTTTTTGGTGCAAATGAAATTGAGCTTGCAAAACAATGGTCAAATAACGAGGTTATAACAAATTTAAAGAAAGAGAATGAATTTCTCGGGTGCATTAGAAGAGACGAACATGTTACGGTACTATTTAAACAAAAAAGTACTATTTCAGATGGCGACTATCTTGGGAGATTAGTTTTAGGAACAGAAGACGGAGAAATAAAAATATTTGGAGCAACAATATTTTAAACTAATTCGTCCTTATCTCTCATCTCTTTTCTAATTTTTGTAGCAGAAATTTTATGAATTTCTTCTCCCAGGTCATGCTCTGTAAATGTATATCCTACACCTCTACCATATGAAATATCAGTTATATTTGGAACTTTTATAACAATAAACTCTCTTTCATTCTTAAATCCCTCTAATTCAAGACTGTTAATGATACGTTGTTTTACATCATCAAACTCAAATGGATTATCTGACTGACCATCAACTCCAGCATCAATACCTGAAACATCTCGAAACATAATGCAGACTTGCCCTGATAGTTTAAATGCTTTTTTAAATAACTCAGTATGTCCTTTATGCCACGGTTGCCAACGACCAAGCATTTGAGAAGTTGGTTTTTTCCAATCAAACATTCGTTATTTCTCTCGCTAAAACTTCAATTTCCTGATCATTCATGAAACTTGTAATAATTTTATTTGCATTATTTGGCTTCTCAAACATATTGGTTGTATCTTTAAACGCTTGAGAGCTCTCAAGTGTTTCAACTTCAAATGGAAGGTCCTTTGAATTCTTTAATTCCTTTTTTTTATTGTCTACAACTCTTCCCTGCTTAATTGTATCAAGCCAAATTACATAATCTGCTCCAAAAGACTCTCTCGCAGCTTTTGTTGGCGCTACAAAATCACATATTACGTATCTTTCATTATTTTTTTCAAAATCGGCAAAAGTTTTCATTCGCATTGCTTGCCGAGATCTGCCCTCTTTTGAAAAATCCCAATCGTTTGATGCGGTTCTTACAATATCTGCATTGTACCAGGCACAATTATCTATATTTTGGACGAGTCTTTCTGCTAGCCATGTTTTCCCAGATCCAGGTAATCCACAAATCAGTATTTTCATATTCCTAATGTAGTGCTTGTTTTTGAATGTACAAGACAAACTATATTTATCTTTCTTGAAAAGTCTGATCCATAGTACCCATAAAAGGGGATAATAAATAGTTAGCCACAGTTCTTTGTCCTATCTGAATACTTGCTACTACCTTTACACCAGGAACCAGTTGATAAATTCTATTCTTACTTTGAAAATACCCCTGTTCAGTTTCAACAAGTATTTTATAAAATACAATTCGTTTGTCATTTTCATCTTGCTCTGTATCAGGGCTAATCTGTATGACCTTGCCATTAATCTGACCAAAATTGACAGAATCGGCTGATGATAGTTTCACCACAGCTTCTTGATTTACTTTTACAAAACCAATATCACTGTTAGGTAATCTTGCCTCTACAATAAGGCTATCTTTTGTGGGTACTAAATCTAATATTGAGCCCCCAGGCTTAATTACTCCGCCCTCTGTTACAAAAAATAAATTTTTTACAACGCCATCAACTGGTGCGGTAATCGTTGTTCTATTAAGACTATCTTTTAACTTCTTCATTGTTTCATCTGACTGAGAAAGTTCTCGCTGTGCTATTTGCAGTTCATTTCTTGATTCTTCAACAAACTGATTTTTAAAATTCTCCCTCTTTTCTATTGTTTCTTCCAAAATTCCTTTTGCATTATTCAATTCTTTTAGAATATTTAAATGTGCAAACTCTGATGTTACTTGCTCTTCCATTAATTGTTGACTCATCTCAGCCTGTCTTAATAGAATATCTACATCTGTTTGTGCTTTTGTGACTAAGGTATCAAATTCTTTTATTGTTCCTTCAAAAGTTTTTTGTCTGCTTAGGAATAATTCCATTGATTTATTTATTATTTTTTCCCTTTTTGTAGATAATGAGTCTGGAAAAATTGGAACCTCAAAATCATTGATCTCTGCTTCTAGTCTAATTGATTTAATTATTTGGGTGTCCATTCTTACTTGAAGTTCCTCAACATCTACTTCGCTAGCAGTTGCAGCAAGAACAACTAGTGGTTGCCCTGTTTCAACATATTCACTCTCTTTTACCAATATTTTTTCAATAATGCCTCCCTCCAAATGTTGTATTGTTTTCACTTCTCCAACAGGAATGACTTGACCTTCAGCATTGCTTACAATATCAATTTGAAAAATAAACGACCAAATAATCGCTATAAAAGTGAATGCTGAAAAGCAGTAAAAAAGCATATTTGTAGTCTTTTGATACTTTGTATTTAGATTAGAATATTTCTCAGTCATTTTTTATGTTTTACTACCTGTGGTTTTGGTTTCGAGTTTAGGTCAACTAAAATATCAGATATATCAATTATCGATTGATCATTAGTAGCTATAATTAAGCTTCTTTTCTCATTCTTGAAGTTTTTAATAATTTTATTTACAGATTTTTTTGTTTCATTGTCTAGACCTTCTGTAGGCTCGTCCAGAAGTACTACTTTTCCATTATTTACCATCCCTCTTGCTAAAGCCATTCTCTTCTTGATACCTAATGGTAATTGATTATCGCTCGAGTCTAAAATTTTATTAACACCATTTTTATCTGAATTTATAAAATTAATTAAGTTGGTATCGGTTAATATTTTAACAAATTGATCTTGCTCAATTTTTGTTTCTCCAATTAAATTATCTTTAATAGTTCCATCAACAAATTTTGGCTCTTGTGGCGAGTAAATCAAATTTCTGCGATACCATTTCTCAGCTAATTGACCAACTTCAATATCATCTAAAAAAAATCTTCCTCTAGTAAACTCTATAATTCCGGATAATGATTTAATAAGTGTTGATTTTCCAGATCCATTGTTACCTACAATAACTGCTAATTCTCCAGGTGAAATACTAAGATTTAAACTTTCAAAAATCGGGTTTTTTTGTTCAGGATATTGAAAAAAAGCATCTTCTAAAACTATTTTGCCCTTAAGGTCTTGTATTTCTCTTCCCTCAGACTTATCAGATGCATAGCTTGAAAATTTATTTAGCTCATTATATGAGTCTTCCATTCTTGATATTTGATCTTGAAGTATTACTAATCTATTTATTGGCATAAGAGCCCTAGCAGCTAAAATATTAGCACCTATTAAAGCACCTACTGATATTTGCCCATCAACTGCAAGGGTTGCACCCCATCCAATTATAAAAACAGTCAATAATGATGCAATTAAACCTGAAAAAGAACTAACTAAATTTTTCTCTGTTTCGAGATTTTCTCTTGTATTTGCAATTCTATTTGCAATCACGTTCCATGAATTGCTTATAAACTTCAATATATTAAAGTACTTGATAGTACTATTTCTTGTTAAAACATTTTCAAATAATCTAAATGAATTATTATTATCCAGAACAGATTGTTGGGACAATTTGTGTACTCTCTCATTAAAAACCTTATTAACCAAGAACGGCATACCTAAAAAAAATAGTGTAATTAGGCCAAGCTGATAATGAATTAAAAATAGAGCTAGTAAGAAAATTAACGTAAACGGAACATCTAACATAGAAACAATGTTAGTAGCTGAAAATGTATTTTGAATATTTGATAGATGATGATTTATGATATCATTCCTAAATTTTTTTGAAACTTCATAAATCTGTGTTTTTATTGATACGAGCTTATTCAGAACCTGATTGGCATAAGTAACATTGCCAAGTTCATATTGTCTCGCCATTCGATGTCTAATATTTTTAAAAAAGAATTCAAAAATAACTATAAATAAGATTCCAAAAAAAAGTGTTATTAGAGTAGATATTACTCCATAAGCAATATATCTCTGCAAAACTTGGATAACATAGATAGGTGTTGCCAAAGCCAACAGGTTCACAAAAAGAGATGCAACTAACATCTTAAAGAAAAGTACTCTGTCAGCAAATATTTTTCTGAATATAAAAAACATACCTGTTAATAATACTATAACAGTACAGTGAAATCTATAAAGGCTCTGACTTTAAAACAAGACAACTATGCTACAGTAAAGTCGGCATTACTGATAGTTGATTGGTCTAAGTCTGTATCAGCTGTAGAATAAAGCACCTCATTAAATCCATTAACGTGGAGTAAAGTCATTGGACCCATTCCAGGCATCACGGTAGTTAATGCAACAACATTAGACCCCAGCGGGTTGTTTATAGGAGTAACACCATCAGTATCAAAAATCTTGATTTTGTCTCCATCAGCAGGATTGAAATTCATTATTGAGTCAGCTCCAGCAGCATTTGCAGAAATAGTAAGCGCATTGAATGCCTGACCTACACCGTTACCTTCTCCAAGAGTAAATACAAAAGTATCTTGAACGCCATCTGTTCCACTAAAGTTATCTGGTACTCCTGGATTTGCCTCATGTACAATCGGTCCGCCGCCGCCGCCACCGCCTCCGCCGCCGGCACCCATACCGCCGTTTTGACCGCCTGTAGGGTCAGCAAGCATAGCAGCCTCAAAAGCTGCTTGTTGGCCTGCATTATAAAAAACGCCATTCCACATTGCGCCCATAAATCCTTCTACTTCACCTTCCATAGGCATTCCTTCGCCTTCCATAGGCATTCCTTCCATAGGCATTCCTTCCATAGGCATGCCTTCCATTGGACCTGAGCCTTCCATCATACCAGGGTTCATGCCCATCATACCTGGGTCCATGCCCATCATACCTGGGTCCATGCCCATCATACCTGGGTCCATGCCCATGCCAGGATCCATGCCCATCATGCCTGGGTCCATGCCCATCATGCCGCCCATTTCACCCATCATACCTTCCATAGGGTTCATATTCATGCCCATTTCCATGCCCATTTGCATCATGCCTTCCATGCCCATGCCCATTTCCATGCCCATTTGCAT